>NZ_JAOTNX010000002.1:0-944218 GCF_036346475.1 Pseudomonas sp. AM8 | reverse complement strand
AATCTGGCTGGCCCTCTCGAACCCGCTATGGCAGGGCGCAATCATGGCCGTCACGATCACTCTTCTTCGCGTGCTGTACGAAGCCAAAGAGCCAAACAAGTGGCGGATCATCTTGGAGGCGCTCATTTGTGGCGCGCTCAGCCTGTCGGCCAGCAGCATCATTGAATGGATGACCTGGCCCCCAAGTTTGTCCGTTGCTGCTGGTGGTGCCATTGGCTTCATTGGCGTAACGGCGATCAGGGACATGATCATCCGATTCCTGGGCAAGAAGGTGGACTCGGCATGAAGGCGATCGCGGCAGCAATCATCATCGCTCTGGTGGGTCTTCTGCTGGTCGGCATTCAACAGTTACGGGTTGAAGACCTTCGCGAAGAGAAGCGCGTCGAGACCCAGGCCAAGGATGACGCCATCAAGGCCAATACCGAGAGCCAGGCCACCATCACCACGCTGCGTGCTGAAGCAAGGCGCAATGCCGAGTACCAGGCCGATCTGGCAAAGCGCCTCAAGTCCAGCCAGGACAAAGCAAAAAAGGCGGAGAAGAACTTTGAAGACCTCAAGCGCAACAGCAAGCCTGTTCGTGACTGGGCTGCTCAGCCTCTGCCTGACGGCCTGCGCGGGAAAGCCGGTGGTAGTAACAAAGACCCAGGCCGTAAGGCTGGAAGCCCCTGAACTGATCCCGTGCGAACGGGTTGATGAGGATGCCGCCGACCTTAGCCTGAATGGCGATGTGTGGGAGTTGAAGGACAGGGCAATCAACCTGCTCGACACATGTGCCGACCAGGTAGACGCCCAGATCAAACGCAGCCAGAGCAAGTGATCACTGATGCCATTAAGACCACAGAAGCCTTGCAGTGCTCAGGGGTGCAGGGCGCTGACCCGCAACCCTCGCTATTGCGACGAGCATGCCGAACTCGCGAAGGCAGCGGCTGCCAAACTGGCTGACAAGAAGCGCGAGAGCAGTAGCCAGCGAGGCTATGGCTACAAGTGGCAGCAGGCAAGCAAGGGGTTCTTGGCACGCCATCCGTTGTGCGCTGAGCATGATCGGCGCGGTGAGGTGGTAGCGGCCACCGAGGTTGACCACATCACCCCGCACAAAGGCGACATGGTGATTTTCTGGGATCGAACCAACTGGCAGTCCCTGTGCCACAGCTGCCACAGCACCAAAACAGCGTCTGAAGACGGTGGTTGGGGCAACCCAAGCAGAAAATCGGGCAAAACGCAGTGAAAAAGTCTCAAATGAGACGAATTCTCACTAAAGGGGTGGGGGAGGGTCAAAAGTCCAGAGCTTTTGCCTTCTAGACCGTCCGCCCAATCGTTTTCTTACACCCGCGAAATTAAAAATTCAGGAGTTGCGCGATGGGAGGCACCGCCACGGTCGCCGGCCGTGGTCGCAAACCCAAGCCAACGGCCAAGAAAGCACTCGCCGGAAACCCTGGCAAGCGCGCGCTGAATACAGCCGAGCCGCAGTTTTCCAAGATCACCCAAATCGACCCGCCAGAGTGGTTCAGCCCGCGGGCGGCGACCATGTGGAACATGATTGTCCCGGAGCTGCTACGCGAGAACGTTGTGGCGATCACGGATCTGCACAACGTCGAGGCCTTCTGTAGCGCCTACGACAACTGGCGGCTTGCGCAGGAATCGATCCAGGAACACGGGATCGTTGTTACCGGCGCCATGGGTGGACCAATGAAGAACCCCGCGCTTACCGCCGCGAACGAAACGATGCGCCAGATGGTGACCTTCGGGTCAATGCTGGGCCTGGACCCCGCCAGCCGCACACGACTGATCGGCGGCAACAAGGAGAAAGAAACCAACGAATTTGCCAACTTGCTGAGAACCTGATGACCAAATCTGCCCACCCCAATGTCGACAAGGCGACGGCATGGGGTCGGTCAGTGCTGCGCGGTAAGGTCCCGGCGTGCCGTTACATACACCAGGCGGTACAGCGCCACTTCGACGACCTGGCGGCCAGCCGCAAGCGCGGCTTCCGTTTCAAGTTCGATGCGGCAAAGGCCGAGAAAAAACTCAAGCTGATGCAGCTGCTCCCGCACACCAAGGGCGAGTGGGCATTCAAGCGTCAGCTGATCACGCTGGAGCCCTGGCAGTTGTTCGGTCTGGCTGTGACATTTGGCTGGGTCAAGAAGAAGGGCGGTCACCGCCGCTTCCGTGAAAGCTACTGGGAAGTGCCCAGGAAAAACGGCAAGTCTGTTGTCGCCGGCGGTGTGGGCATCAGCATGTTCGTTGCCGATGGCGAATTTGGTGCCGAGGTCTACGCCGGCGCGACCACAGAGAAGCAAGCGTGGGAAGTTTTCCGTCCTGCCAAGCTGATGGTCAGCAAGTCGCCGATGCTGATTCAGGCCGCCGGAATCGAGGTGAACGCCTCGAACATGAATATCCCGTCCGACTTCAGCCGTTTTGAGCCATTGATCGGTAATCCTGGCGACGGCGCTTCCCCAAGCTGCGCGATCGTCGACGAATACCACGAACACCCAACGTCGGCCCAGTACGACACCATGCTCACAGGTATGGGCGCCAGGCGGCAGCCGCTCATGTTCATCATCACCACTGCCGGCGCAGACATCGAAGGCCCGTGCTACGACAAGCGCCGCCAGGTCGTTGAGATGCTGGCCGGCACGGTTCCAGACGAAGAGTTGTTCGGCTGGATCTGGACGCTCGACGAGGGCGACGACTGGACCGATCCGAAGATGCTGGCCAAGGCCAACCCGAACCACGGCGTCTCGGTGTTTCAGGAGTACCTAGAAAGTCAGCAGGCCAGGGCCATCCGATCTGCGCGCTTTGCAAACACGTTCAAAACGAAGCACCTCAACCTATGGGTGAGCGCAAAGTCGGGGTTCTTCAACATGGAGGACTGGAAATCCTGCGAAGACGCCACGCTCACCCTGGAACAGTTCGAGGGGCAAGAGTGGATCGCAGGGTTCGACCTGGCACGCAAACTGGACATGAACTCGCGGGCGCGTCTGTTCTGGCGGGTTATTGATGGAAAGACCCACTACTACAGTGTGGCGCCTAAGTTTTGGGTGCCATATGACACCGCCTACGACAGCGACAACAAGCGTATGTCGGAACGCTTTCAGGCCTGGATCAACTCAAAGCATTTGGAGATAACCGACGGCGCCGAGATCGACTATCGCGAGATACTCGAAGATACCAAGGAAGCCAATCACCAGGCCCCAGTTCGAGAGTGTCCTATCGACCCTCACGGCGCGACCGGCCTTAGCCACGACCTTGATGATGAAGGCTTCAACCCGATAACGATCACACAGAACTACACCAACATGTCGGACCCCATGAAGGAACTGGAGGCCGCCATTACTGCTGGCCGCTTCCACCATGATGGCAATCCGATCATGACCTGGTGCGTGGCCAACGTGATCGGCAAAAACATGCCGGGAAACGATGACATCGTTCGCCCCATCAAGCAGGGCGATGACAACAAGATAGACGGTGCCGTGGCGCTGATCATGGCCATCGGTAGAGCCTTGATTTTGGTCAACGACAACAGCGGCAACATCAGCGACTTCTTTTCAAAACCAATCATTGTTGGATAACTCACCCATGGATACAGGCCTGATCCTCTTCATCGTGGCGGCCGTGGCCGCTCTGTGCCTGTTTGTCGCCGGCGTATTTCTCCTGGCCGGTCTCGGTTGGGCGTTTATTGCTGCCGCTGCATCGTTCTTGGTCGCCGCTGGTTTCATTCGCAAGGGGCTGACCGGTGAATAAACCTCTCAAGTCAGTATTGCGTCAGGCGCTGTTTAAGTCGGCAGAGCCTGGGCTGGTCAAATCTTCTTTGGCAGGTTGGGTTGGCCGGCGTATCGGTCTCGGTGATGCTGCCTTTTGGAACGGCTACTACGGCACTGATTCGGCATCAGGCAAAACGGTGAGCCAGCAGACAGCGCTTCAGCTGTCTACGGTGTGGGCCTGCGTTCGCCTTATTGCGGAAACGTTGGCCACTCTCCCGATCGCGCTTTACGAAGATAAAAACGGCGTGCCAGAGGTGGCCACTTCTCACCCTGTGCACCGTGTAATCAGCCAGCAGCCGAACGCCGACCAAACACCTGTGGAATTCTGGGAGTGCGTGGTGGCCAGCTTGCTGCTCAGCGGCAACAGTTTCAATGAGCCTCATTTGGTAGGCCGCGATCTATCTTCGCTGGAGTTCATTCTTCCGCAGTCGGTTTCTCCGCCTCGGCGCACTAGCAGCGGCGCAATCGAATACCGGTTCATCGACAGCGAGGGCAAGCCTCACACGCTGCTTGATGAGCAAATGATGCACACGCGGGGGTTCGGTACGGATCCTATGTTCGGGTTGAGCCCGGTTGCTATGGGCCGCAATGTTTTCGGCGCCGCGATGGCTGCCGATGAATCGGCCAGCAAGATGTTCGCCAATGGGATGAAGCTCGGCGGCGTTCTATCGACCGACCAGATTCTCAACAAAGCACAGCGGGAAGACATCCGCGAGGACATGGCGGCCAAGTTCGCCGGCGCCGTGAACACTGGTAAGACGATGGTTCTGGAAGCGGGGATGAAATATCAGCAGGTGTCGATGAGCCCTGAGGATGCCCAGATGCTGCAAACCAGGGCCTTCAACGTCGAAGAGATCTGCCGGTGGTTTCGTGTTCCGCCTTGGATGGTCGGCCACACGTCGAACAGTACCAGCTGGGGGACCGGCATGGAGCAGCAGATGCTCGGCTTCCTGAGCTTCACGTTGCTGCCCTGGATGAAACGTATCGAGCAGAGCATTAATCGTCGCCTGTTACGGCCCGAAGAGCGCCGGCGGTTCTACGCCAAGTTCAACCCAGAAGGCTTGCTTCGTGCGGATAGCGCGGCCCGTGCAGCCTTCTATAGCTCGATGACCCAGAACGGCATCTACACCCGAGACGAGTGCCGGGTAAAAGAGAACCTCGCACCCAAAGGCGGAAACGCCGCTCAGCTCACAGTTCAGTCAAACATGTTGCCGATCGACAAGCTCGGCGGTGATGCCGGTGATGCGCAGCAAGCGCGCTCGGCGCTCTTGGATTGGCTCAACGATAAACCAAAGGGGAACCAGGAATGAAGCATAAGGACCAGTCCCTGGCGGTGAAGTACCGCTCATTTGACTACGACGTAAAGGCTGTCAGCGATGATGGCCTTTTTTCTGGCTACGGTTCCGTGTTCGGCGTGATCGACAGCTATAACGAAGTTGTCGCGCCGGGTGCTTTTCTGGAGTCCATCGCCGATCTGAAAGCAAAGTCCCGGTCGCTGCCGGTTCTGTGGCAGCACCGTACCGCCGAGCCCATCGGATCGTGGTCGATGGATACCTTAAAAGAGGACACCAAAGGACTGTTCGGGGATGGCGAGCTCTGGCTGGCTGACGCTCCGTATGCGCGCATCGCCATGCGGGGTATGAAGTCCAGATCGATCACAGGCCTGTCGATCGGCTACTACGTACGTGAATCCAGCTTCGACGAGAAGACCCGGATCCGCACCCTGACGAAACTCGACCTGGTCGAGATTTCCATCGTGACTGTGCCGGCCAACGACGAGGCTAGAACCGACACCATCAAGTCGAAGCTGGCCCACGGCGGCCTGCCTTCACTTCCCGAATTTGAGCTGCTCCTGCGCGAGGCAGGCTTCTCGAAAACTCAGTCTGCGGTGATTGCCAACCGTGGACTGCAGCATCTGCTCCGGAGCGAGTCCGCGGGCGACCTGGCAGCAATTGAAGTCGTCGAGGCGCTTAAGTTGCGTCCCGCGCTGTCCCTCCCTTCGTTTTGAGGATTCACCATGCATAACGCCATGAGCAACCAGGCTCGCGCCGAAAACCGTCAGTTGCAACGCAAGGAGCACTCCGACGACAAGGTCCAACTGAAAGCGGTAAACGACCTGCTGGATCAGCGTGACCAGGAAATCAAAGCCTTTGCCGAGAAGGCGAACAAAGAAATCAAAGAACACGGCACCATTCTGGCCGATACCAAGACCGTTCTCGACGGCCTGGTAAAGGATGGTCTGGGATTGCAGGATCGCCTTCAGGACATCGAGCAAAAGCTGGCTCGTCGCTTTGCGGCCAACGACCCAACTGACGCCAAGTCGGTAGGTGAAGAACTGTCCGACTCGGATGACTTCAAGGCCCTGCAAACTCGCGGCCGTGGTATTGCCCGTATTGGTCGCAAGGCCGTCACCAACATTACCAGCGCAACCACCGGTACTGGCGGCGTGGGCGTCGGCATCCAGCCTACGCGAGTACCTGGCATCGTTGCAGATCCGGAGCGTCAATTCGTCATCCGTGATTTGATCATGCCCGGCCGGACCGGCTCTAACGCTGTCGAGTTCGTGCAAGAAAGCGGCTTCCAGAACATGGCGGCGATCCAGGCCACTGAAGGCGCAGCGAAAGCTCAGTCTGACATCTCGTTTGCGCTGAAAACGACCAACGTCGTCACCATCGCGCACTGGTTCCGCGCCTCCAAGCAGGTTCTGTCCGATATCCCGCTGTTGCAGAGCTACATCAACGGTCGCGCGATCTACGGCCTGAAGTACAAGGAAGAGGAGCAGATCCTCGCCGGTAACGGCGTGGGCGGGAACATGCTCGGCCTGATCCCTCAGGCGTCCGCTTTCAACAACGCCCTTCGCAAAGCTGGCGATACCAAGATCGATACGCTGCGTCGCGCCATCCTGCAGGTGCGGATCGCCGAATACCGCGCCTCGGCGATCGCCCTCAACCCCGTCGACTGGGCTGATATCGAGCTGACCAAGGACAGCACTGGCTCCTACATCTGGGTCAACGTCCAGGAAGGCGGCGCACAACGCCTGTGGAAGCTGCCTGTTGTGGACAGCAACGCTGTTCCAGAGGGTGAATTCCTGGTGGGCGCCATGAACATCGCGGCTCAGATTTTCGACCGCGAAGAGGCGGCCGTTGAAGTTTCGACTGAAGACGGCGACAACTTCCGTACCAACATGGTCACGATTCGCGCGGAAGAGCGCCTGGCTATGGCTGTGTACCGTGAAGAATCCTTTGTCCACGGTGAATTCGACGCGCCGTAAGGCTTCGACACCTCACAGGAGCGCACCCGGGAAACCGGGTGCGAACACCGATGCCAGACATCACTGTAAAAGCGATCAAGGGTTTCAATGCCGATGGCCTGGATTCAGGCGAAAAGTATGTGAAGCGTGGTGCTGAATTTACCGTGGATGAATCAGTGGCCCGAGATTTACGCCGTAATGGCCTGATCGAGGAATACGACGTGAAGAATTCTGCGACCCCGGAAAACAAACAGGCCCCCACACCATTGAATAAAGCGGCGCCGAAACCCGCTTCCAAGAAAAAGGCCGACTGACCATGAGCGTGATCGACATCGAGCTGGCCATGAAGCACCTTCGGGCTGAGTTTGAGGACTTGGTTGATGTCCAGTCGAAGCTTGATGGTGCGGAGAGTGCAGCTCAAAAATTCTTGCAGCGCCGGTTCTATGTGGATGCCGCCGCGTTGTCAGCGGCTATTGCAGGCGTGCCAGCTGCCCGACTCGCTTCCAGGACGACTTATGAGGCCGCGCTCGCGGCGGCCGAAACGGTGGAAAACTGGGATGACCGATGTGCTGCTGTCGCTGACGCCCAGTTTGTTTTCTCGGAAGCGTTGATTGCGTGCACTGCAATTGCGCGTGGCATGGTCATTAACAAGTCGATCACCGCGGCATGTTTGCTAACGCTGGGCCACCTTTGGGCAAACCGAGAGGATGCAGTGACGGGTATCAACACCTCCTCTGTCATTGAGTTGCCCAATGGTTCGCGCTCACTTTTGCAGCCAGACAGGATTTCCATGGGGGTCTAGATGGCGTACAGAGAGATTGGGGCGGGCGAGCTAAACAAGCACGTGACGCTCCGGCGTCGCGACGACGTTCCGGCCGAAGACATGGGGCTGGACTCCCTGTTCTCTGAGGCCAACCCGCGCTGGGCGAAGATCGAACCAGTCGGTTCGGCGGTTTACACCGACAGCGCTCAGACGGAAAACAAAATCACGCACCGCATATTCCTGCGCTTTCGAACAGGAATCACGACCGCTTACGAGGTGGTTCACAAAGACACCTTGTATCGCGTGAAACGCGGTTTCGACATGAACGGCCGCGGGCGGTTCGTCGTGCTCGAGGTGGAGGAACTCGGCCTGTTGAAGCCTGGCGGGGGTATCTATGTCTAACTCGGCCTCGGTTGAGGGTTACCTGCACGTCGAGGGCTTCGATAACTTCGAGCGTGATGCCTTCGACAAGCGAAAGATCCGCGCGGGGATGCGCAAGGTCGGGCTGCTGATCGCTCAGCGCGCCCAGATGAACCTGGTGCTGGGCAAGGGCCAGGACGGGTACCCGGTGAACCGCACTGGTGCAACCGTCGAGTCCGTGAAGTTCAAGGTTTCCCGCGCTGGTTTTTTGGTGCGTATCTCTCCCACCAAGACATCAGCAATGGAAGAGTTCTATCCGGCCTACCTGCACTACGGCGTCAAGAAGGGCCGCAAGCTCGGGAAGTTGGCCCCAGGCGCCGGTAAAGGGAGGTCGAATCGCCGAGCCGCTGGCGTGCGGGCCGCTGCTGTTGCTGAGCGTGCCGCGGGTGAATGGCGCATCAAGCCGCGTGACAACTACATGGCCGACGCCCTGCAGGACTCGGCATCGCAAGTCAAATCCATTCTTTCCGCTGCCTTCGCCGCTGCCCTGGGCTGATCGCAACAACACCGGACAAACACATGAAGCTGAACCCGCTTGTCGCGCACTTGCGGCTGGCTTGCCCGTCCTTTGCTGGTCGGGTGGCTGGCGGCATCGACTGGGACGCTGTCGTCGAGAGCGCGCAGTTGGCTTTGCCGGCTGCGTACGTGATTGCAACCGCTGACGCTGCGACCCCGACAAAAGCCCAAAACATGATCATTCAGGACATCACTGATCAGTTCAACGTGGTGATCGTGCTGGATACGACGGACGAGCGTGGCCAGGCCGCCAACGACCTGCTGCACGACATCCGGGCCGAGTTGTGGCGCGCCTTGCTGGGGTATATCCCATCGCCGGAATACACGCCTATCGAGTATGGCAAGGGCGCCTTGCTGCACATCAGTCGGGCCCGGGTGGTTTACCAGTTCACCTTCTTTTCCGAATTCCAGGTTGGGCGTAATCGTCCTGACCAGCCGGCCGAGACTTGGCAAGAGCTTGAGCTCGACGGGCTCACCGGGTTTACCGGTGTCGACTTCCAAATGGACTGCATCGACCCGGCAGATCCAAACCTGCAATCACCCGGCCCGGATGGGCGTATCGAAGCGCATTTCTCAGGAGACGTAACACCATGACCAAGCGCATCACTGTGGTGCCGGCCAAAGGCCGCTCTGTGCCCGATCCGGAGGCTGGCGACCTGTTGCCTGTTGAAGGCCGGGACGTACCCGACAACGTCTGGTGGCGCCGCCGCCAAGCTGACGGCGACGTCAAGTTGAAAGACGTTGAACCCACTACCACCAAAGCTGCAGTCGCGGCGAAAACCGAGGTGGCCAAATAATGCCTATCGGATTCAGCAACATCCCGGCCGATATCCGTGTGCCGCTGTTCTATGCGGAGATGGATAACTCGGCTGCGAACAGCGCCTCGTCGGCCATGCGCCGTCTGATCGTCGGCCAGGTAAACGACAACGCCGTGGGCGAAAGCATCGGCAAGCTGGTGCTGGTCACCAGCCTGGCCCTGGCCAAGGAAATTGGCGGGCAGGGCTCCATGCTCGCCGCAATGTACGAAGCCTGGCGCAAGACTGACCCGATCGGCGAGATCTGGTGCCTGCCGCTGCAAAACGAAACCGGCGAGGTGGCCTCTGCGACTATCACCCTCACCGGAACTTCCACCGAAGCTGGCTTGCTGAATCTGTATGTCGGCGGTGTGCGAGTGCAATCTGTGGTGCCGTCTGCCGCAACACCGACGGCTGCGGCCGCCGCCCTGGCTGTCAAGATCAATGCCTCACCAGATCTTCCAGTGACAGCAGTCGCAGCGGCGGGCGTGGTTACTTTGACCTGCAAGTGGACCGGCGAAAGCGGTAACGACATCAGCATCGCGCTTAATCGCCTGGGCAAGTCCAATGGCGAAATGACGCCGGCCGGTATGACCGTTGCAGTTACGCAAATGACCGCCGGCGTCGGCACGCCCGACCAGGTTGACGCAATCGCCGCACTGGGTGATGAACCTTTCGAGTTCCTGTGCCAGCCCTGGACCGACACGACGTCGCTGAATGCCTGGAAGGAAGCGATGGACGACAACGTCGGTCGCTGGAGCTGGGCCAAGCAGCTGTTCGGGCACGTCTACAGCGCGAAGCGCGGAACGATCGGCACTTTGGTTGCTGCCGGCCAGGTGCGTAACGATCAGCACATGACCATCCAGGCAGTGGAAGTTGGTGTACCTCAGCCAGTGTGGGTGCAGGCTGCAGCTTTGGCCGCGCGTACCGCCGTCTTCATCTCCGCCGATGCCAGCCGTCCAACCCAAAGTGGCAGCATGCCAGGCCTTGATCCGGCCCCTGCGAGCGACCGTTTCACACTGACCGAGCGTCAGTCGCTGCTGAACTACGGCCTGGCCACGGCGTATTACGAGGGCGGTTACGTGCGCATTCAGCGCTCGATCACCACCTATCAGAAGAACGCCTACGGTCAGGCGGATAACTCCTACCTGGACAGCGAGACAATGCACCAGTCGGCGTACATCATTCGTCGCATGCAAAGCGTCATCACCAGTAAGTACGGCCGCCACAAGCTGGCGAATGACGGTACGCGCTTTGGTGCCGGTCAGCCAATTGTCACGCCGAGCACCATCCGTGGGGAGCTGATTGCTCAATACGGCAAGCTCGAACTGGAAGGTCACGTCGAGAACGCGGATCTGTTCGCTGAGCACCTGGTGGTGGAGCGTGACACTCAGGATCCGAGCCGGGTCAACATGTTGTTCCCGCCGGACTACATCAACGGTCTGCGCATCTTCGCGATGCTCAACCAATTCCGTCTTCAGTACGACGCCGCGGCGTAACGCTGACCCTGATCACCCGGCCCGCCTTGAGCGGGCTTTTTCATTCCAGAGGAAAAGACCATGGGTCAAAAAGTAGCGGGTACCGCATACGTAAAAGTGGACGGCACGCAGCTCACTATCACCGGAGGCGCGGAAGCGCCGTTGATGGAAGTGAAGCGGGAGACGGTTTATCCAGGCTTCTACAAGGAAGAAGAACTGGCGGCGTACTTGAAGATGACAGCCATCGTTGAGGTGGGCTTTCCGATCAAGACGCTGGCGAATGGCCGCGACATGACGGTCACCTGCGAATTCAACAACGGCCGCGTCTACGTTCTTTCCGGCGCCTACCTGGTCGATGAGCCATCGTTCAAGGCTGACGACGGCACGGTAGAGCTGCAATTCGATGGCATCAAAGGGATCTGGCAATGAGTGATTCCGTAAAGCTGCAGGTTCCTATTGAAGCGCACGGCGAGCCCCTGACCGAACTGAACCTGCGCCGGCCGACCGTGCAGGAAGTTCGGGCCATCAAGGCCTTGCCCTACAAGATCGACAAAAACGAAGAGGTCAGCCTCGACATGGACGTCGCCGCGAAATACATCGCGGTTTGCGCAGGCATCCCTCCGTCGTCGGTCAACCAGCTCGATCTGGCGGACCTCAACACACTGAGCTGGCAGGTGGCCGGTTTTTTCATGAGCGCGGCATCAGCACAACCGAGCAGCTGATCGAGGTCGCGTATGACCTGGCGTGGTTCTGGAAAGTTGATCCGGAGCTATTGATGGCCCGGCCACTGGACGTGCTTCTTGAATCGCTGGAGCACGCCCAGCGCATTAACCAATCCCAGCAGGTGTAGTGATGGCGGACAAGTTCCAGCTCAAGGCGTTGATCACCGGCGTCGACAAGCTGTCGCCGACGCTGGCAGGGATCCGTAAGAACGTTGCGGGTTTCACCAAGCAGATGAACAACTCGGGTCTGGGCAAAATCGGGTTCAAGGAGGCTTTGCAGGGCGGCGCCCTGGCGGCACCGTTTATTGCTGGCGCCCGGGCGGCCATCGAGTTTGAGACCGCTATGGCGGACGTGAAGAAGGTGGTTGACTTCGACACCCCGCAGCAGTTCAAGCAGATGGGGCAGGATGTACTCGACCTGTCGGAAAACATGCCGATGGCGGCAAGCGGCATTGCTGCGATTGTCGCCGCCGGCGGCCAGGCCGGCTTTGCTCGCGGTGAGCTGAAACAGTTTGCCGAAGACGCCGTGAAGATGGGCGTTGCCTTTGATCAGACCGCCGAGCAGTCGGGCGACATGATGGCCAAGTGGCGCACGTCGTTCAAACTGACCCAGCCCGAAGTGGTTAAGCTGGCCGACCAGATCAACTACCTGAGCAACGTCGGTCCGTCTTCGGCCGCGCAGATCTCCGACATCGTGACGCGCATCGGCCCGCTTGGCGCAATCGCTGGCCTGGCTTCAGGGCAGATCGCCGCCATGGGTGCCACTCTGGCGGGCGTAGGTGTACCGAGCGAGGTTGCGGCAACCGGCATGAAGAACTTCATGCTGGCCCTGACGAAAGGGAGTGCCGCCACTAAACAACAGGCCCAGGCCTTTAAGTCTCTGCGCCTCGACGTGACGAAGGTCGCCAAGAGCATGCAGAAGGATGCGCAGGGCACTATCGAGGATGTGCTCGCTCGCATCGCGATGGTCGCCCCGGAGAAGCAGGCCGGCCTCTTGACTCAGCTGTTTGGTTCGGAGTCCGTCACCGCGATCGCTCCATTGCTGACAAACCTCGATCTCCTGAAGAAGAGCTTCCGGGATGTCGCCGAGGGTTCAGGCTATGCCGGATCTATGCAGAAGGAATATGCCGCGCGTTCGGCCACCACAGCCAATGCGATGCAGTTGCTGCAGAACAAAGTGACCCGGCTGGGCGTTGAGGTGGGTAGTGCACTGCTGCCACCGTTTAACGACTTCCTGACCATCATCGGCCCCCTGGTTTCCAAGCTTTCCACACTGGCCGCTCAGCATCCTGGCTTGATCAAAGGCATCGTCGCCGCGGCATTGGCCTACGGCGTGCTCCGCGTAGCGGTGGTGGCCACCACCATGGCGATGACTCTGTTCAACGCCGTGACCAAGAAGTCGATTGTCGGCCTGGTTATCCGGGGTATCGCGCTGGCGGCCGGCCTGCTCATTGCAAACTGGGCAACGGTTGCGCCGTTCTTCGAGAAGGTCTGGGCCAAGATCGAAGGCCCGGTGATGCAAGCCTGGGAGTGGTTCAAGAAGTTTGCCGAGTACACGCCGCTCGCGCTGATCACGGCGAACTGGGAGCCGCTGACGAAGTTCTTCGGGGCTTTGTGGGATCTGCTTGTGGCTCTGTCGGTTCCTGCCATGGACTTCTTCAAGTTGATATTCGACTGGAGCCCCCTGGGCTTGATCGTCAAGCATTGGGGCCCCATCACCGCCTGGTTCCAATCTTTGTGGGCAAAGCTCAAGCCGATCATTGAGCCGATCATGAAATGGTTCGGTGGTGGGGACGGGGGCGACGGGATCATCCAGACCGCGACCAACAAGGTGAACGCTTTCACGGAGGCCCAGCAGAAACGAAATGCCGGCGCCGGCGGCGGCACTGGTGAGTTTCTCCAGTCCGATGCGGCGTTGGCTGCTCAGTCGCGGCGGGCGGCCAACAACGAAGCCTTTGGCATCGATAACAACCGACTGCTGAGCCGGCCTGGGCAATTGCCGCCTTCTGGCAGCCTGCTGCAGCAAACCGCTGCTACCCAGACGCAGAAGGTCAACGGCGAGATAAACGTAAACATCAAAGGCGCGCCGCTTGGCACGACCGTCGATCAGCCGCAGGCCAGCCAGACCGGTCTGAAAATAAAGCCCAACGTCGGTACGCGAACCGTTGGCGTGATGAGGTCGCAGTAAATGGCAGAAAGAACGTGGCGTGACGAACTGCTGCCGGCCTCGTTCCGGGGGATCAGTTTCTTGATTCCCCAGGCCTCGGTGCCGGTGGGCATGAAAGGGCAGTTGCACGAGTTTCCTCAGCGAGATGAGCCTTACTTCGAGCAACTGGGCAAGCAGTCCCAGGTGCACCGGCTCACGATTTGGATCATCGGCGACGATTGTTTCGAGCGGCGCGATAAGTTCCTTGAAGCCATTCAAACGCCGGGAGCTGGCGAGCTGGTTCACCCTTGGCTGGGAAGAATGCAGGTCAAGGCCGGCGAAGCAGAGTTGACCCACGACTACCAACAGGGCGGCATGGTCAGCATGCTGGTCACGTTCTATCCGGACACGCCGCTCAAGTTCCCCGTGGCCAGGGTCAATACCCAGCAGCAGGTGGTGAAGGCTTCGGAGAGCATGTGGGAATCGGCGCTGGCGCGATACAAGGCCGCGATGGCCAAGGTTGACCAGGCACGCCTGGGTCTGGCCCGCCTGCGCAACAACCTGTCTGCGGTGTACACGGTAATCCAGCGCCAGTTCGCACCGTTCGTGGCCGTCTTCACAAACCTGACCGGGCTGGCGCAGTCGATCATGAATGCGCCCGGCTCGCTGTCGGCACTGTTCTCCAGCTATTTCAGCGATTTCTCAGTTCAGGATTACCTGAGCAACGACTCCAGCTATCGCAACACCGTAGCCACAGCAAGCCAGCAGGCCGAAGCGGTGAGCAGCATTAATACCGTCAGCACGATCGGCGGTGTCGACTCGGCCGCTGCATCGAAGGCCACGGCCGATCTGGTGCAGGACGCACTGTTTGTTCAGATTGCCCTGATCGTCAGCGAAATGCCGATCGCCTCGCAGCCTGTGTCCACAGACACAACGCCATCTGCTGATCAACAGGCCGTGCAGCCCTTCGAAAGGCCTGAGGTGCCGGTGGCAGATGATGTGCTCGAGCTGCGCGACGGATTGAACGAGGCGATGCTTGAGGCATCACTTAAAGCCGACTCGGCTCATTACCTGGTGCTCAATGCCCTGCGACAGACAATCGTCAAGCACCTGACGGCGGTCGCTGCTTCCGGCGTTCGCCTGGTGGAAATTACCCCGCCGGAAACCCTTTCTGCTCTGGTCCTGGCGTACCGGCGCTTCGGGGACGCTACGCGTGAGTCCGAGGTCGTGGAGCGAAACCGCATTCACCACCCAGGGTTTGTGCCCGCACGGCCGATCAAAATAGCCCAGAGGTAACCCGTGGACGAAGATGAAAACACCGTGACGCTCAGCGTCAACGGTTCGGATTACTCTGGCTGGAAATCGGTTGAAATTGCCCCAGGCCTCGAGGATCAGGCCCGGTCGTTCAATTTGAGCGTCACATGGAAGTGGCCAGGGCAGACCATAGGGCGACCGATCAAAGAGGGGGACAAGTGCCAAATTCGAATCGGGGATGACTTGGTTCTTACTGGGTGGGTGTTCGCCTCGCCGATTGATTACGACGACAAACAAATCACCATGTCCATCAGCGGTAGGTCGCTGACCGCCGACCTGGTCGATTGCGCGGCAATCAATGAACCGGGTCAGTGGAACAATCAGAGCGTCTTGTCAATCGTCTCTGCGCTTGCAGCGCCCTACGGGTTGAAGGTGCGCAGCGAGATCCCCGAAAGCGCAAAGCTTTCGGATCACACCATCGAGCCAGGCGAAACGGTTTTCGAGTCCATCGACCGACTGCTCACTCTGTTCAGGGTGTTCTCGACTGACGACGCCACCGGGATGGTGGTGCTGGCCAGGCCGGGAAGTGAGGGGCGCGCGTTCGACGCGCTTGAGGTGGGCAAGAACATCAAGACCGGCAGTGCCGGGCTCGACTTCTCTGCGGTGTTTTCCGAGTACCGAGTGCTCGGGCAGAAGAGCGGCACCGATGACGAGTTCGGCGCCGCGGCAGCCGAGGTTTCGGCAACGGTCACTGATCCCCGGGTTGCCCGTCGGCGGGTGATGGTGATCCAGCAGTCCGGCCAGCTTACGACTGAGCTGGCCCAGGCAAGGGCGCACTGGGAAAGCGTCACGCGCATGGGCAAGGCGCTGACCACCACGTATGAGGTTCAGGGGTGGAGGCAGACCAACGGCCAGCTCTGGAAACACAACATGCTGGTCCGGGTCATCGACCCGATCATCGGATACGACCGTTGGATGCTCATAGCTCGGGTGACATACATCCTGGGCGAGGGCGGCATGATCACAAAAATGGAAGTCGGCCCGCCCGACAGTTACGAGCCGGAGCCGAACGATTCGCTGAAAAACCGCAAGCTTAAAAAGGGCGGGAAGGGCGACAACTTCGAATACCTCATCCCAGCAGACTACGAGCCAAAACAATGAGCCTGAAAAGCATGTTGGCCCGCGGCACCGTCGTGCTCGCAAACGCCGGGAAGAAGATGCAATCGCTGCAAATCCGCCTGACGGCGGGTGAGCTGAAAGATGGTGTCGAGCATTTCGAACCCTACGGCTTCACCAGCAATCCGCTGCCGGGCGCCGAGGTGCTGACGGCGTTCCTGGGTGGTGATCGCTCCCACGCGGTTGTTGTGGTCGCTTCTGACCGCCGCTACCGCATCAGCGAAGTTGCCCCGGGCGAGGTGGTCATCTTCACGGACGAGGGGGACAAGATCCACTTCAAGCGTGGCCAGGTCATCGACATAGAAACCCAAACGCTGAACATCAAGGCCGGAACGTCAGTGAATTTTGACACCCCGTTGATAACCCAGACCGGACGGATCGTTTCCGCGGGTGACCAGGTGGCAGGCGGTGTCAGCCAGATAGAGCATGTCCATGGCTCCGTGATGTTCGGGAACAGCCAGAGTGGCCCGCCCGTGCCGGAGGCTGAATGATTATTTCAAACACAGTGGAGGCCGGTCTCACGCGCGCGGTGATGATCAGCCTTTTCACCTGGCGACGCGCGGCGACGGATGACCCGGTCGATGACGAGGAGCGCTATGGCTGGTGGGGTGACAGCTATCCAGCGACCGCCGACGACAAGATCGGCTCCCGCCTGTGGCTGCTGCGCCGGGTAAAGCTCACCGAGGCCACTCAGCGCGATGCCGAGTTTTACGCCGATGAGGCGCTGCGCTGGTTGCTCACCGATGAGCGCGTGGTGGGTATCGAAATCGACAGTGAGAAAGTCGGAATCAACCGCCTGAACCTGGTTGTGATCCTGACGATTCTTGGCGGCGCTCGGCTCGAAATCAAACCCTCTTCTTCATGGCAGGTGATCTATGCCGTTTGAAACTCCGTCCCTGCCGGTACTCATCAGCCGTACCCAAAGCGACCTTGCCAGTGATGTGTTACGACGGTCTGACGCCCAGGTGCTGGCCAGGACCCTGAGCGGCACCGCGTACGGGCTGTACGGATACCTCGACTGGATCGTTGACCAGATCCTGCCAGACCGCGCTGACGAGGAAACACTCGAGCGCATAGCGATCCTTCGATTGAGCCAGCCTCGCAATCCGGCGCAGCCCGCCGAAGGCTCGGTCGGATTCACTGCTGCCGCGCTGGCGGTGCTCGATGTCGACGTGGTGCTCCAGGCCGATGACGGCCGAACCTACAAGATCACTGCCGGATTAACGACTACGGCCGGGGTAAACACCACCACGATTGCTGCCGTTGATGCGGGCGTTCTCGGTAATGCCGACGCAGGCCTGACGTTGAAGTTGATCCAGCCAGTGGAGGGTGTGGTGAACACCTTCACCGTACTCGCTCCAGGGCTCACCGGCGGAATTGCTCAAGAGAGCGTTGAATCGCTGCGGGCGCGCGTTGTTCGGTCCTACCGCGTGATCCCGCATGGCGGCTCAAAAGATGACTACGAAACCTGGGCACTTGAGGTGCCCGGCATCACGCGGGCATGGTGCCGTGGCAATTACCTTGGGCCAGGCACTGTTGGTTTGTTCGTGATGCGTGATGGCGACGCTGAGCCAGTGCCGAATCCCACCCAACTGGCTGAGGTGAAGGCCTATATCGAGCAATTACGGCCAGTTACTGCTGAGCTGTATGTGCTGGCCCCGGTTGAGGTGCCGGTGGTCTACCAGATCCACGCCGTACCCGACACGTCAGCAGTACGCGCCGCCATCCAGGCTCAGCTTGTGGACCTTCACGAGCGTGAGGCGGGGCTCGGCGAAACGCTTCTGCTCACCCATATAGCCGAGGCTATCAGTGGGTCTGCCGGCGAAACTGATCACCAGCTCATCGCGCCGTCGGCGAACGTTGTACCCGCTGCCAACCAGCTTCTGACCTTCGGGGGTATCACATGGCTGTGATTAGAACGGCGGAAGAATATCGGGTGCAGCTTCAGGGGCTGCTCCCGCCTGGCCCTGCCTGGGATCCTGAGCTTGTGCCAGAAGTCGCGCTGGTGCTATCCGGCGTGGCTCTGGAGTTCTCCCGCGTGGATGCGCGGGCCGTGGCGCTGCTGAACGAAATGGATCCAGCAGGGGTTAGCGAGCTCGTTCCAGATTGGGAATCGATCATGGGCCTGCCGGACACCTGCCTCGGCCCGAACCCTGCGTTTGAGGATCGACGCCTGGCCGTTCGCCGGAGATTGGTGGAGGTGGGCGGGCAGAGCCGCGGCTACTTCATAGAGATCGCGGTAAGCCAGGGATACCCAAACGCAAATATCACCGAGCACAGAGCGCCCCGTATGGGGCGTTCTCGTTTTGGGGCTGCTCATTTCGGCACCTGGAACGCCCAATTCATGTGGACGCTCAACACCGGCGGCCGGCAGCGGCAGGGCCGCCGCTTCGGTGTCAGCTATTGGGGCGAGCGTTTCGGCACCAACCCGGGCAACGCACTGGAATGCCTGATCAGGCGGCCAGCGCCGGCACACACCGTTGTGCATATCAATTACGACTGAGGGGTAAAACCGTGGATTTTCCGAAAAGTGTGCCCAGCGTTGGGTTGGTAGATGGCAAATTTATTGATGAGGACGCAGTCGCCGGCACGCCCGGCTCGCTGATTCCATCCGCCTGGGGTAATGCCGTAACCCAGGAAATCCTGAATGTAATTCAGGAGGCCGGGCTCGATCCGGACGAAGACGACAACACGCAGTTGAATGCGGCTATCGATCAGAAGATCGCCGGCTCTTCGGTTTCGTTTGCGAGCCAGCCCGAAGCCGAGGACGGGACATCAATCACCAAGGCGATGAGCCCGCTTCGAGTATTCCAGGCGATCGCCAAGGTGGTAACGCAGGCCACTGAGACCGCATTTGGATGGCTCAAGATTGCAACCCAGGCGCAGGTAACCACGGGTACCAATGACTCCGTGGCAGTAACACCGAAAAAGCTTGCAACTCGGTTGCTCGATAAAGCTGATTTAAATAGCCCGGTATTTACTGGTGAGCCGGCAACGAACTCAACACCGCCCCTTCATAACAACAGCGCGAGACTCGCCAATACGAATTTCGTATACCAAGAGTTATTGTCGCTGTCGCTTAGCGTTGTGGGTTCCGCGCGCAATCTAAAAATGTCTGTCGCTGCCGCGAGCGCTAACGCCACATTGACTGCGGATGAGATCATTGTCGCCACTTCTCTTGGCGGCGCTCAGGTCAAGCTTTCCTCGTTCAACAAGTCCATCAACCTGGCAACCGTCGGTGCCGGCGGCATGGACACCGGTACGGCTCCGGTCAGTGGCTTTGTTGCGATCTACGCTATCTACAACCCAACCACCCAGGTATCGGCACTGCTCGCCGTGAATGCGACCTCGGCCGCCGCGCCCTCTGTTTATGGCGGCGCAAGCATGCCTGCTGGATACACTGCGTCGGCCCTTGTCAGCGTATGGGGTACGAACGCCAGTGGCCAGCTGAGAGTGGGCTATCAGTCTGATAGAAACATTAACTTCGTAGCAGTTAGCGTGCTGACTTCAACTGCGTCCGCCTCTACATTCACGAGCGTAAATATTTCGTCAGCTGCGCCACTGAACGCTGTTTCTGTGGTCGGAACCGTTGGACTGAATTCGAACTCCGGCGCTTTGAACGCACTTATTGCCTCGGACGCTACGACGGGCGGAGTAGGACTTCAGCAGACGACCGCGTCAGCAGTTACCAACCTCTCCGCGAATTACAATCTTATTATCGCTACAGCTCAAAGAATTTATTACACGTTCTCTGCGACTGGCAGCAGCGCCAGCATAAATATTTTTGTATCGGGGTACACTATATGATTTATGCACAAGTTGTTGATGGTAAGGTTGTTGCTGTATTTTCCAGCGTTCAAGACAGTGAGGATTGGCCGGGTGTTGTTGAGGTCGACGAGGAAAGTGGGCTGTATCTCGATTTTCTTGCAGGGTTGAAATTGAACGAGTCCCTGTCTGCCTTGGGCTCTGCCACACAGAAAGCCAACCTGCAAGTAAGTGTTTTGGCGGGGCGGCTTGATACCTTGGACTTTGCAGTGTCTGAAGGTGATGCCTCACCTTCGGAGCTTGAAGAACTTCCTCTACGCAAAGAACAACTTCAGTTATGGCGTCGTTACAATCTTGATTTGGGGAGAGTCCCAGGGCTGCCTGGATGGCCAGACAGCCCTTCTTGGCCATCGAAGCCAGAATCTTACTTTGGTGTTTGAATGCCCACAGATATTCTATCTGTGGCGATCCTTCCAATTCGTATGATTGGATTCTCAATTGTGCGGTTAGCAATGTAGCAAACCAAAATTAAGATAGGCAGAGCGGTAAGTGCGTTCGCTGGCAGGCCTGGCTTTATATAGGAAATCAAAGCCACAATATATTCAATGAGCCAGTTATGAAACAGATATACCGAAAATGTTAGGCTTGATAACAGCTTTATAGGCCTGCCATCTGGCAGGTGGCGCCCTAAATATATTGCCGCCAAAAAGATCGAAAGACCATAGTAAATGAAATACATGTTGCTCCACCTAGGTTGATAAGCTTCTATCATTGATAGTGAAGATGCAATCATCATGATTGAACTGGCGATGGCAAATACTGCTGTGACTTTTCTGAATTCGATTAGATAAGCGCAAGACCCTACAAGTAATACTCCAAAGTATATGCTTGTATATCCGTAGGATAGAAATTCACCGGATGGAAAGGCTGGCAGAAAATATATGGCAGCCACCGTCGCGGCGTAAATCCAAGGCAGAAGGTTCGGGTTTTCGAGGATGCGGAATATCCTAAGCACTGCCATGTAGGCGTAAAATAAAATCTCGACCCTTAACGTCCACTCAACGCCACCAAGTGAGTAAGGTGTGCTGAAAAAATCCCCTAGCAGCAGCAGTCGCGGAATCATAGTTGCCATTTCAGGAATGGTTACGTTATGAAATTTGTAATCCATTGCGGTCTGAGTTATGACGGCTACTACATATAGAGGGTAGATGCGGAATGCCCTCTTAACTAAAAATTCAAGCGGGCGCTCACTTTGTAGTACATGGGTAATGATGTAACCTGAAACCAAGAAAAAAACTATTACGCCAACAACTCCGCCGTAAAACAGAGGCATAACTAGCTCTAACATCCAGCGCGCTATACCGCTATTGTTCTGATCAGCTACGAAGCGTTCCATTGCGGGATAGAACTTGTGTCCAATCAATACGCTCGCGAAAGCAAATATGCGCATGTAGTCCAAAAAAACTATGCGGCGCTGATTATCTTTGGTCATCCTGAGCTTCTTCCTTGGGGGGCAACTGATTCTACATTGCATGTCGGTATCAGTCTCGACATGTTTCTTTATGATCGATGAGGTTGATCATGCCTATAACCGAGCAGCAGCTGCTGCAGATACTCCCGAACGCCGGCCGCCAAGCCGGCGTTTTTGTTCCTGTGCTGAATGCCGCCATGAACCGTTACGGCATCGTTGGAGCGGCACGCGTTGCCGCATTCATCGCCCAGGTCGGGCACGAGTCGGGCCAGTTGCGATACGTCCGCGAGATTTGGGGCCCCACTGCGCAGCAGGCCGGCTACGAAGGCCGCGCCGACCTGGGCAACACAGTAAAGGGCGACGGCTCCAAGTACCGTGGCCGAGGCCTGATTCAGATCACCGGCCGGGCCAACTATGCCGCGTGCGGCGAGGCCCTGGGCTTGGACCTGGTCAATCAACCTGAGCTGCTGGAGCTGCCGCAGCACGCGGCGATGTCGGCGGCCTGGTTCTGGTCTACGAAAGGCCTGAACACACTGGCGGACCAGGGGGATTTCACGAAGATCACCCGCCGCATTAACGGCGGACTGAACGGCCTGGAAGATCGCTTGCAGTTGTGGGGTCGGGCGAAAAAGGTGCTGGCATGATGCCTATACAGAAGATGGCCGGCGCTCGGGTATGCCAGCTGTATTTCAAGGCGGTGTCTCCTTGAGCACCCTCAGTTCCTGCAGCAGCCGCTGATTCTCCCGGATCAGGTGTTCGCTCTGGCTCGACATCATCATCAGGCCCATGATCTTTTTGCAGATCTCCGAGTTTTCGAGGTTCGTGCGACTTACCTCGGCCTGTGCCTTGCGCAGTTTCGCTTCTGCCGAAGCCATGCCGGTGGCTAGCAGGTCGTTCATCTGAACCAGGCCGGCGATGTTCGCGCGCGCCTTGCTCAAAAGCTGCTGACTGGTCGTCAGTTCATCCTCGAGCAGCGCGCACTGGTGCTTGTACATTTCCAGCGGCGTAGGGCAGCCAAGCCACGCCGAGGTGTCTTCGTCTATGTTCATGGTGGGAAAACTCAAATACTGTATGCGCATACAGTAATCGAGGTGTTGCGGATTTGGGAGTGGTGTTCGTCGGCAGGACGCCGGGGGAGGTTTTTTCTGTCTAATACTACCTTGCGCTAACCCGGTTTCATTGGCCTTAAAGCATCCAAAATGACGATAGGGTTTTAGACAGGGTGAGGCTGAAAGCCCCGTAGAAAAAGCCCCGAGAGCCGATCAAGCCCATACTGCTGCATCAGTGGCGTGTCGTGCGCAAAACCTCATCCAGAGACCGCGTGTTTCCATTTGCATAAGCACAAAAAAGCTTATGTTTTGCCGAGCAATAAAGGGGTTGTATCCTTTTTGAATCAATGGCTTAGCTGGATACAGTCCCCAGCATGGGGTGCTAGGGGTCGAGTGTTCGAATCACTCCGTCCCGACCATATTTTTCAAAGGGTTGCGAGATTTTATCTCGCGACCCTTTTTTATTTCTCTTCGTTTTTACCCCTACAAAACCACTGGCTCTGGGTGGAATCCTCACGGCTTCCGCGTGGGCGGACGCAGGCTTTGGCGCTCACGCGTGGTCTCTTTACCAATGTTGATTGGTCTTTTTCTTCAGGTCCTGACGTTTTTGAGTGTTTAAGACTATTTTCCTGCGTATTGAGAACTACATACAGGTCAACCATCAGCTTGTATATCTCAGGTCGCTCGGGTCATCCTACGTACCCGGTAGTTAGGCTTGGGCGGCACTGGGATCGTATAGCCGTCGGGGACTAGACTGCGTAGGTCATAGCCCATCATGAATAATCCAGCTTCAAAGGCGTGGCAGCGGTCTACCAGCTGAGGCTGCTTGGCGAATAGTTCGGACCCTTCTAGTACCGCGCGGATGATCCAACCTAATTGGAGCTGGCGCCGTGCCCAAAGGTGGCGACTGGTGGTGGAGAGTTGCGGTGTACCGTTGTAGCCAAGCTTTAAGTGTTTTGGGTTTCGAATCTGGTCGCCGATCCCTGGCCCCCAGGCGAAGTCCAGTGCCTGCGGCGCAGTGGTGCCGGTGCCTTGGCGGTAAAGGCGGTAGAGCAGCGCGATGGCGGCACCGACCCGGCCGTCATAGATGGGAGAGCCAGTGGTATCGAGCAGGGCATGGATCTTAGTCATGCCCGAGTCGAATCTTAGGATGTTCTGCTTGGTGAGGTGGTTGAGCTGCTGCTTGCGGTCCAGCGCGAGAAGCGCCTGGCACTGCTTTAGGTAATTCACCAAGTTCTTGTCGTGCATTTGCTCTTTGAGGAATCCGACGGCGCCATCGACATTTCCCCACGCTAGGATCGCTTCGCAGGCCCCATGCGTGGCGAACTCATCGCGGGCTCGAACCGCAAGGCGCAAGCGAATGCGCAGCCGGCGCAGCTCCGCCTTGACCGTCTCCCAGTTCCCGCCCCACTGGTATTCCGCCTGAACCGCTTCGATACCTTGAACCTTGCAGTCGATCGCTTTGCGCACGAACCTGCTGCGCGAGACCTTCAGATGCACTGGCAGAGTGGGGAGGTTTTCGATTAGCCACTGGATGAGGCCGAGCACGTCCGGTTGCTCGAGAAACTGCTTGCGATTCATTCCATGGTTCCTAGTCGCGTCGTGATGAGGATCAAGCTCTAAGGTAGCGCGACGGGGTATGTTTGAGTGCCTGTTTTTCGATCCACAGTGGATCTTTCACTATTGACTACACTCGACGAGCGGGCATTCGCTTTGGCTAATCCTAAAAGTCACTTGAGCTGGCATTTGGACGACAGAGCATCTGAATGGACTTTTGATGAGGTCGGAATCAAATGCAAAGGCAAGGCGATTCGATTTTTCTTAGTGCTTCTGACTTGGTTGGACATCTTAACTGCCGGCACTTAACGAGCCTTGACTTGGCGGTGGCGAATGGCGAGCTAGAACGCCCTGCTATCTGGGACCCATTGCTGCAGATTCTATGGGAGCGTGGCACGCGACATGAACAAGGCTTTGTCGAGCACCTACGATCCCAGGGTCTATCCGTGACAATCATTGACGGTATCGGAGTTGATGACGAATCGGTTGAGCGCACAAGGAGCGCCATGCTCGCTGGGGATGAGATCATAGTACAAGGCGCGTTTCGCGCGAATGGTTGGGTGGGTCGCACGGATGTCCTCAGGCGAGTAGAGGCCGAGAGCAATCTTGGAGCATGGTCTTATGAGGTGATCGATACCAAGCTTGCTCGTGAGACGAAAGGTGGAACTGTCTTGCAGCTTTGCTTGTACGCCGATCTAGTCGGCACCATCCAAGGGGGTTGCCCGACACATAGCTATGTAGTTGCCCCATGGTCCGGGTATGAGCCTCAGATGTATCGAATGGACGATTACGCAGCGTACTTCCGACGAGTCAAAAGCAGTCTTGTAGCTGCTATCGAGCACGCGGGGGAGGTGATCTATCCCGAACCGAAGGAGCATTGCGACATCTGTCGTTGGCAGAGTCGTTGCGACCGGAAACGTCGAGAGGATGACCATCTCTCGCTTGTGGCCGGGATTACCAAAGTCCATATCGATGAGTTAAGACGGCACGGCATAGAAACTATGACGGATCTAGCAGCAATGCCGGTTCTGCTTCCATGGAGGCCCTCGCGCGGGGCAGTACATTCGTACGAGCGGGTACGAGAGCAGGCGCGCATTCAGGTCGAGGGACGCGAAGCAGGGAGCGTGCTTCACAAACTTTTACCTGTTACGGAGGGATTCGGTTTAGCGAGCTTACCCGAACCTTCAGTCGGGGATATCTTCTTCGATCTGGAGGGCGACCCATTTGCTGGGGAAGGCGGCCTTGAGTACTTGTTTGGTTATACTTTTATTGATGGTAACAATGGCATCGCTTATACGGCTGACTGGGCGCTATCTCGTGAGGAGGAAAAACTGAATTTCGAGCGTTTCATCGATTTCGTCGTCGCTCGACAGGAGCAATACCCGGATCTGCACATTTACCATTTCGCACCCTATGAGCCGGCTGCTCTAAAACGGTTGATGGGGCGTCATGCAAGTCGTGAAGAAGAGATTGATGCTCTTCTGCGCTCTAAACGTTTTGTTGACCTTTACAGCGTGATACGAAATGGTCTGCGAGCGAGCGTGGAAAGTTACTCGATCAAAAAGCTTGAGCCCTTATACGATTTCAGCCGAGATACAGAACTTTCAGAAGCAAACAAGGCGCTTGCTAAGGTTCAAGCATGCCTTGAGCTGGGAGATTTAGCGTTCATCAATGATGTTGATCGTTCTGTTGTGACTGGATACAACCGAGATGATTGCGTATCTACATGGCGACTTCGGGACTGGCTAGAAATACAGCGCACCAACTTGATCAACGTTGGCAATATCATTCCTCGACCGGAAGTCCCTGGGAGCGTGCCAAGCGAGGCACTTGGTGAATGGCAAGAGAAGATCATTGGGCTTATCGAACGGTTGACGGACGGGGTTCCTACTGATGCGGCGGAGCGCACGGCCGAGGAGCATGCTCGATGGATTCTCGCGCATTCGCTCGACTGGCACCGGCGAGAACAGAAGGCGCTTTGGTGGGAGTATTTCCGTCTTTCCGACCTCATGGCAGAAGATTTGCTCGACGAGCGAGCTGGACTTTCAGGTCTAACATTTGTGGGCGTGAATGGGGGAACCGCTAAGGCACCCATTCATCGCTACAGCTTCCCTCCTCAAGAAACGGAGATGCGCGGCAGTGAGGATTTGCACACTTTGGGAGGCAGGAAGCTAGGCAGCGTCGACGCAATTTCTCTGGATGAACGTTGGGTCGATATTAAGAAAAGAGGGGACAGTGCAAATATTCATCCTGAGGCAGTTTTTTCCCACACAGTTATTAATACGACTGTCCTCGCCAATGCGCTTGTTCGCATCGGCGAACATGTCGTTGCTCATGGGATGGAGGGAGGCGGACCCTTTCAGGCCGCTCGTGATCTTCTGATGCGTCTGCCCCCTCGTATAGGCAATCAACCGATCCAGCATGAAGGTGAGCCTGCCCTAGATGCCGCACTCCGTGTTGCGGCACATATCGAAAGTGGACTGCTTCCAATTCAAGGGCCGCCAGGTGCCGGCAAGACGCACACAGGCTCACGTATGATCTGTTCTCTCGTGCAAGCCGGGAAGACTGTTGGAGTAACTGCCAATAGCCACAAGGTCATCCGCAACCTTCTCGATGGAGTTGTGAAGGCTTCTGAAGAAATGGGAATTGATGTTTGCTGCTTTCAAAAACCTTCGGAGATGGAACCAGATCAGCAGCGATTGCGATTTGTAAAAAGTAATGCTGATTTGCTAAACGCCATCGGCAGCAGAGCAAATGTGGCAGGAGGGACTGCTTGGCTGTGGGCGTCGCCTGATGCAGCGCACTCCGTGGATGTGCTGTTTATTGATGAAGCGGCGCAAATGGCGCTTGCGAATGTAATTGCTGTATCACAAGCGGCGAATAGCGTTGTGTTGCTAGGCGATCCGCAACAACTCGATCAGCCGATGCAGGGTAGTCATCCAGAAGGCACTGATGTTTCAGCTCTGCATCATATTCTTGGTGAAGAGCAGACGATTGCGTCTGACCGAGGACTTTTTCTTGCGGAGACATGGCGTCTTCATCCGGACATCTGCTCCTATACGTCCGAACTATTCTACGAGGGGCGTCTTCATCCTCGCCCAGGATTGGAGGCTCAAGCAATTCGCTCACCCGGACGCCTCAATGGTTCAGGCCTCCGCTATGTTGCAGTCGTTTCTGAAGGCAATCAGAGTTCATCGCCGGAAGAGGCTGATTGCGTTCGAACGCTCGTGGAGGAAATCCTTGCGTCAGGCACTACCTGGATCGACAGACATGGTGTTGAGCGACTGATATCGCTTCAAGATATATTAATCATTGCTCCCTACAATGCGCAGGTGTTCGAGCTACAGGACCGCATTTCGGGCGCTCGGATCGGAACTGTCGACAAATTCCAAGGACAGGAAGCGCCGATCGTTATTTACTCGATGACAACATCAAGTTACGCCGATGCACCGCGTGGCATGGAGTTTCTCTACAGCCTAAACCGACTGAATGTCGCTACATCACGTGCAAAATGTGTATGTGTACTCGTTGCATCGCCTACTTTGTTTGAGGCCCAATGCCGAACACCCCGCCAGATGCAACTCGCCAATGCTTTCTGCCGTTACGATGAACTTGCGACGAAAATATAGAAAAAGGAGTTAGTAATCCTGACGGCCGCTGCGTTTTCTGCTGCATCACCATGGCTCGTGATGATACGTACGCGCCAGGAGCGACATCGCGCACGCGGAGCTTGGGCTTCATTAAATCGCAGGCTCGAAGCTTGCTGCCGATGGCCAGATCGAAGAGAGCCAGATCTCTGCGTCGATGCCTGCCCCTGCGGTCCAGGACCAGGCGGAGAAATCAGACTTCGTCATGAGCGTTTATCCGAAAGGCGACAGTGGGGCAGTATCCCCGTCGGTGCAGGGCGGATAAATACGCCGGCCGGAATACAGTTGTGAGACGCAATAATCAATCAGCGGATGCGTTTGAACGATGCCATGCAAGGGTAGCCTGTCACCTATAAGATTTAGGGCTTCAAAAACAGTAATGCGATGAGGTTCGTGTTCCAATGCAGCAACTTAATATCGCTGTGCCTTATGACGAACGATGCGTGCTCACACCAAGTGGTTGCGCGGTGGTGTGGCCGTTTCTGAATGCAAAGAAAGGCGATGGTCCCTATGAGCTATTTCTGGACACCAATGCCCTGAGTAAAGTGGATTGGGCGCGCCAGCTGCCGCAGTACGTCCGAGACCAGTCAATTCTGAATCCGTTGCCGGCGCTGATGGAACAGTGGTTTTCCAATCCAGAGTTTCGCGCTGACCCGATTACCCGGATAGACGCGATGACCCAAACCTTGTGCGATTTGGGCTTTAACTTTCGAGCGAATTTCGCCGAGCAACAAGTGGCAATTTTACGCAGGAATGAAGCGGCACTGAAGACGCAGTTTAGCCTCATTTTTCCCTATGTAGTGATCATGAAATCATTGCTGTCGAGGAAGATGCCGGTGGATACGGCGCTGGCTGAGCTTGATCGAATTGGCCAAGCTGATATTCCGCGCTTCACTTCCAGCCTTATGTTGACTGCCTTAGGGGTTGTGCTGAAAAGTAAGCAGGCGCTCAAACTCGACGGGGATACGAAGCCTGCCTACTCGTATCTGGATTCCTTCCTGGCTTTCCAGTCGGGACAAAAGGTTGAGGGCAGCCACATCACAGTGCCGTACCTGCGCAACCGGGCGGGGGATTTGAACCTATGGTTGATACTGCCGACGCTACGCCAGCAGGGTTATTCATTTATTGGCACACCTGCAGTGGTCACGGGTGATAAAGCACTGCACCGATTGATCCTGCGCGTACTGCCACCGCTGCTGCATGTCAGTCAGAAAACGTGCTTTTCCATCTTTCCGGAGGGATTGGATGAGGCCCAATGCACGAAAATTCTCCAGACGGTACAGGCCGTTGGGATCAGAGACGAGATGACCACGGAGCAGCGCCGGCAGCGAATGGCGGCGTTGTTCGAGTTGGCCAAGGATTTTTGTGCCAACGCTGAAGAGCGTGCGGCCGTAGACGAAAGTTGGCAGGAATGGTGCCTGCCGGGGCTTGGGTTGGATATCCGATTGGACTGAACTGCCAGCGCCGGTCCTGATTGCTCAGGACCGGAATTAGTTTGGTGAACTACGCGCTGGCCAATATCACGGCAGTGCCACCGGCGACTTCATCAGAGAGTCACGACTCGATCAACTCCCGCACCCGCGCCGTCAAGATGCCGAGTTGTGGAAGTGACTTGAGGATGGCCTGCATCAAGGCGCTTTCACTGCCGCGAAAGCCATAAATGGCCTGTTTGATATCGCCCACCCCGTAGTCATGCCCTGTCGGCATGATGCTCTCGACGTCCTTTTATCCATCGGTGTTGCGTTTATCAATATAAGGCGTGGTCCTGTGGTTCTACTAAATCGATATTGGTGGGGAGGCTGCCCATCAGAACAATGGGCAGGCCTGTACCTAGCGCAATCTGCAGAAGGCTGCGCGCAGTTCCAGGGAGGGGCAGCTTATGGCCGTTTTCTGCCGGTCGCGATTACAGGCAACAATCGGCCAGCAACGGCCAGTCTGCCCGATAAATAAATACCCTCCACTTTCCACCTTTTCCGTTGGAGACATGCCTACAGAGGCAAGGTACGAGGCGCTTTACGTACCAATGCGGTGTGCCTAGCAGTCCTGTTCTGGCGTGGGTTAGAGTGTGTCTACGCCAAGGAGCCGCGTAGTCTCGGCAATCACCGCTACATCATGTAAAGGGAGAAAAAACGTTGAAGTGGATCAGTGCGCTTGAACTAGGGCAGTGGGCCGACACCCTCCAAGGCAGGGATAAGATGCCCGAGCTGGTAGCGGACCTGATCTGGGCCACCGCCACTAGGGTGCGCCGGCTTCGTTTTTTGTACGGTGACATGGGGCAAGTTCGAGGCTTCGATGGCTATCTCGATGTTGATGCAACATCCCCGTTCGTGCCAGACGAAAAGTCAATTTGGGAGTTCGGAACCAACGGTGCCGGCAAAACCAAGGCCGAAGGCGACTACAGCAAGCGCACCAAAGAGGTCACTGCTGAAGATCGTGCCGAGTGCACTTTGGTCATCGTCTCGCCCAGGACGTGGGACACGCCAACAGTAAAAGTTGAGGACTGGCTTGATGAAAAGAACGAGCTGGGTGAGTGGAAGCGTGTCGTCTACCTGGATGGCCCGCTGCTGGAGGATTGGCTTGCGCAAAGCCCAGCAGTTGCCTCGCGTTGGGCGCGGCATGCATTCAAACGCGCGCCCCAACACGGCGTGCTAAGCACGGATGAGTTCTGGGAGTTCTTTTCCCGCCGCTTCGAGCCTGCACTGGTCGAAGATGTTTTGCTCGCCGGGCGCGAATCCCAGGCCGAAGACTTGCTGCGAAACCTGACCCAGGGAAGTGGGCGGCTGGCGTTCGCCGCCGACACTACCGATGAAGTCATTGCCTTCGCGGTCTCCGCGATCCGCAAGGCGCCCGAGCCAGTGCGCAAGCCGCTGGAAGCGCGTACCTTGATCGTTGAGACGGAGGAGGCTGCTCGGCACCTGGTCAACACGAGCACCCTTATCTACTTGCCCCGGCTCGCCGCGCGCAGCTGTGTAGGTCTATTGAAAACTTCGGGGCCAACAGTGATAAGCGCCGGAGCAGAGGACAAAAAGAACGATCATGTCGACCTGGTACGACCGACCAGCACTCAGCTTGGTAAAGCATTCACCGGTATGGGCATGTCTGAAAGCGAAGGGTATGAAGTTGCCCGTACCTGTGGTCGGAGCCTAGCGGTCTTGGCTCGACAGAAGCCAAGTGGTACCGCTGAGTTGCCGAGGTGGGTCGGCGATGCCGACGCTTTGATACCGGCCATGCTGGCGGGGGCATGGGTCTGCAATGTTGAACATGATCAACAAATCCTCAGTTCGCTCAGCCAAAAACCTTATGACGAGACAGAGGACGACCTGCTCAAATTCTTGATCATGCAGGATTCGCCCATCGAGAGGGTTGAGAATTTGTGGGCGACTAAAGCCCCAGTCGATGCGTTTCTGCACCTCGCTCATCGGGTTGGGCGTCGGCACCTGGAGCAGTTCAAAACAGCTCTGATCGCCGTTTTCCAAACGGCTGTGGCATCGCACAAACCACCCACTGCAAACGAACCCTTCGTGCTGCGCAGCAAGCGCGACCAAGAAACCTCGCACAGTGAACAGCTCAGAAACGGTTTAATGACGACGTTGCTACACATGGCTGTGCTGCATAAACATGCGGGGTTCACCGTTGCGGGTGGTGATCCTCAAGTCTTTGTAGACGACTTGATTAGATCGATTCCCGGACTGTCGAGCGACTCCACGTTGATGGCAAGCCTGAGCCAGAATCTTGTGTTGCTTGCAGAGGCATCACCCCGGTCTTTTCTAGAAGCCCTTGAGCGTCAGCTTGAGGGCGTCTCGCCGACTATCTTGCCCATCTTCGATGAGCACCCAGGGATGCTCACGCCCGTGACATACCACTGCGGGTTGTTGTGGGCGCTGGAAGTAATCGTCTGGGATGCCAGCTACTTTGAGCGGGCTGTGCTGTGCCTTGCCAAGCTTGCGGCGATCGATCCGGGCGGCAAGTTAAGCAACCGACCCATCAACAGCCTACGCGCTATTTTCCTCTCTTGGATGCCATGCACTTCTGTGAGAACGAAGCGTCGGTTGGCCGTTCTGCAATCTACCTTGAACGCCGTCCCGAGTATTGCTTGGCCGCTCCTCTCCAGCTTGCTTCCCAGCTCAGGGGATACCAGCTCGCCAATTGAAAAGCCGAAATTTCGGGAGTACGAGCAGGATGACGGTGAAACACTGACATATGGTTTGGTCTGGGAGAGCGAGGCCAAGATCATCTCGCTGGCGGTCGATGCGGCAGGTTCAACGCCAGAGCGTTGGATCACATTGATTAACGCACTGCATCATTTCCAGCAGGATACTTTCGAGGTTACCGTCGAACGGCTCAGTGCGGTGCTGAGCGTCGCGGAGGCTGATGACCGCACGCAAATCTGGAAAGCCTTGAACGTGCAGGTCAAGCATCACCAGAAGTATTCGAGTATGGATTGGGCGATGTCGAAGGAGCGGGTTGAATGTTTAGTGCCGCTAATTGATCAGTACGCGCCCGAAGTGCTGGTAGAAAACCATACTTGGTTGTTCGATGACTGGACGCCACCTGTGGAAGGCATGGACGACGAAGGCGCCGATTTTACCCAGCTCATTGAAAATGCTCGTTTGCTAGCTATGAAGGTGGTGTATGACGCGCTCGGTATTCAGGGCGTTCTGCAACTGGCGGACCGCGCCAAGCTTCCGCACTTCGTGATTTATTCCGCGTTGCGCCTTGAACTGTCCTATGACGAACGCCTTGCATTGTTCACAGGCCTGCTAGCTAGGGATGTGCAGGAGCTTGAGCTCGCAGCTGGTGGGGTCATGGCAGACGGGGTCGTGCGGTTCGATGATAGGTGGAAAGAGGACACGCGTTCTGCGCTTATTGGCAGCGGCCTGACTGCTGACCGTGTAGCGAGGGTGATCGAGCGTATACCGGAGAATAGGCAGACATGGCTATACGTAGAGACCTTCGGAAATGAAGTAGCTCGAGCCTATTGGACTGCAAAATCGCCCTATCCCCTCGATGTAAGCGCCGATGAGCTCCTCCATGCAGTGGGCAAATACCGAGAGGTCGGACGTCCTGTCGCCGCCTTGAGCGCCGTATCCCATCGCCTTGGTGAGATTCCGACACAGGAAGTCGTGTCGCTGTTGATGGAGGGAGTTGCAGAGCAAAACGCCAAGCCAAGTGCTCAGTTGGCCACCAGCTTCTTCGACATTGAAAAGGTCATCAAGGAGTTGGCCGGGCGACCGGACACGACGGTGGAGCAAATGGCGAGCCTAGAGTTTGCCTACCTCCCTCTACTGCGCAATGAGCCTGAAGCGCTGCATCGAATGCTGCTTGAGCAGCCCAGCTTTTTCATGGAACTGGTGTGTCTGGTGTTCAGAGCCAAGGGGGCAGAGCCGGTGGAAGCCTCTGCATTGCAGAAGGGGCGGGCCACCACTGCTTACCAATTGCTGAAAAGTTTGAAGTCATTGCCAGGTCAGACGGATAAAGAGGTCAACCAAGATGCCTTGCTGGCGTGGTGCCTTGAGCTCCGGCGCCTAGCAGCAGAACAGAATCGTCAGGACATTACTGATCAGTTGATCGGCCAAGTACTGGCCCATGCCCCAATGAGTCCTACGGATGGCGCCTGGCCACACGAAGCCGTTCGGCATGTCATAGAGACACTCGCTTCTTCGCAGGTAGAGCTCGGGATTCGCATCGAAAGGGTCAACATGCGAGGCGTGTTCTGCAAATCACTCGGAGAGGGTGGCGACCAGGAGCGGGCTTTCGCTCAACAAGCACAGGAATGGGCGCAGGCGTCATTGGATTTCGTACGTACCCACGCAATGCTCGAGCTTATCGCTCGGAAGTGGCTGGAAGATGCTGGACGTGCAGACACCGAGGCAAAGCAGGACGCGATGCGTCATTGATCCCGACGCCAGGATCGAACAGGGGGCAGTTATTTGTTCCTCTCTCAGGACATTGCTTGCTGAGCAGTCGATCACCTAACGGAGAATGTGAAGTACTAATCATGTCTCGCTGCTCATCGGGCAACAAAAGTTCGCGGGTCGGTTAAGTGGCCGGTTGTGGCCACACTCGTAAGCCTCCAGGTTGCTCTAACCTGCTTATGGTGAATGTGGTCGTTTTGGAATGCTCTTTAGCAAAGGTGGCCGGTTACTGCCTCTCGTGAGGATTAGAAATCCACTCAAACCTGACCTTCGCCAAAGGCAGCAATCGGCCAGGATTAGACGCTCGGAAATATTGACGATATGCCCAAGTAATCATCGTTTGCGTCGACAGATTCAACTTACCCCGCATCGCCAGGGACGCTGCCGGGTTGCAAGCCCTAGGTGTTAATTTTAAGCATGAGCCATCGGCGGAAACTTGGTCATTGTTCATATTCCTGCTTCTATTTGGGGAGGTTTACCCGTTCGAGCTTCTCGATGGGGCGCGATAGAAAGGAAATTTATGAGTTTGGATGAAAGCGCCAAGCCCCAGGCAGGTGATGCAGAGATCTTGGTGACGGTTGAGAACTTCGAGTCTGTTGATCTCGATGCTGCGCTCGACGGGGTGGATACGGTCGAAGGGTACACAATATTTTCGCCCCTATTTCAGGCTGCCGCTGATGCTGACGCCCGAGGAGAGCACGGCACTGGCTACGCATACCGACTGCTCGCGACCCTCGCCGCCTTCTGCTTCAGAGTACAAGACCCAGCGACTATTTTCGGCCCTATGGTTCAGAATTCCGTGGTGCGGACCACCACTGCGAGCGATGTTTCAACTGAGCAGAATCAAGTGTTGGCTAAGGTCGCCCATTCACTTTCACATCCGGCGTTACGAGCTAGGGTCGCAGACGTGGTCTGGTACAACGATCGAAAGCAGTGGCGAATGGCCGAAGTCGCCGTAGAAGCTTATTGCGAGGTCATTGAAAAACGTTTGTCGGGCGTATACCGGAACAGCTACCTGGAAGAAGATTGGGTGGATCAGCATCTACTCGACTTCATCGAGCGTGCACTGCAGATTCTTGCGGGTACCGGTAAACGATCTCGAATCCCCGCGAGAGTCAAAGCATGTGTCCATGAGCTTTATAGTCGTGCTAAAGGACATTCGCATTTTGTATCTTTCATTCGAATCGCTCGCTTGGCGCAGAGCTACGATTTAACGACCTGGGAAACCATTGCAGAGGATGCCGAGCGTCTGGCGTCATCTCTTGACGATGACGCATACCCAATGGCAGTTAAAGGCCTTTGGGATTTAGCGGCGGACGCACAAGGGAAACGGAATAATGTGGAGGCGCAACGTCGTTGTAAAGATGCGTCCATTGAGCAAACCCTTCGAATGCGTGATCAGGTCCATTCGCCGATGGCCAAAGCCTCATGGACTTTGGACGTTATCGGTGAGTTGCGGGCAATAGGTGGGCACCGAGATCGGATCAAGGCTCTTCGGCTCGAGCTGGTGGAGCTACAAGATCAAGCGCTAGATGAACTTGCGTGTTTCACCGTCCCGATGGATCTCAGTGAGGAGCGAAAGGGGACGGTTGAGCTGTTCGAAGGGCTAACGCTACCGGACATTTTTTACCAGTTAGCGGCCTGGTGGCGACCGGTGCCGATCGCGGATCTGCGAGCGACCGCTCTGCGGAGCAGGGATGAGTTCCTTTTCAGTTCTATGTCGAACAGTTACATCGATAGAAAAGGTAGAGTTTCTGTTTCCTCTCCTAGTGATGGGCATGCCAGCGAAGAGCCGGACGAAGAGTGGTTTAAAGCTCAATGGCTGCGTGAGTTGGACCTACGACGGCATATCGCCGTCGCGTCTGCGATTGAACCGGCGTTACGAACTACAACACAGCGTTTTCCGATCGAGGAGCGACATTTTCCCCCAATAGTTGCCGCCAGCCCCTTCGTACCTCAAGGACATGCAGAGGTTTTCGCTCTTGGATTTGCACGCTTGTTCCAAGGTGACTATTGCTCCGCGGCGTTTCTACTAATCCCACAGCTCGAAAATTCTATCCGCTACGTCATGACCAATGCCGGAAAAGAATCTTCCAAGATCAAACCCGATCTGTTGGAGGAAGACAGGTCGTTAAGTGGTTTACTACAGAATATGCGCCCTGAGATGGATGAAGTATTTGGGGCAGATCTGGTGAATGAGATCGAGCTGCTCTTCCACCACAAGGGGGGGCCCAATTTGCGCCATCAGCTGGCGCACGGAAAACTCACGATCGGAGACTGCTATCACCATTCAGCCATCTATGGTTGTTGGTTGATCTATTGGCTGACTTGCAAGCCGCTATTGCGGAACTGGAAGCAACATATCGCGCCTCTAATTGAAACTGCCGCTCACTGATCTGAAACGTTAGTTCGGCCGTTGAGGCCCATTCAAACTTGGGGCTTCGCAGGGACATGAAATTAGGCTCCCATGGAGCACCTGGGCGGCGTTTTGGAGTGGGCGGTGATGGGGGCGGGCGTTTGTCTAATCGCTCCACGAGTCGCACGGCAGCTCATCAATGAGCGCTCGGGTCTGGTTGTGGGTCTTGCGGATGTCCGTCAAGGATTTGCGCGGCCAAGTTCCGCAGGCATACTCTTTGTTCTGGTCGCCCCAGCGATACCGATAGAAAAAAACTGACTGACACACCGTCCTTACGGAATGAGATTCGACCGGCCAGATTGCCATCCTCCCTGAGGATCCGATCGGCCTCATTGTCGGTCAGCGACTCGAGTTCTTTGATGGTGATTTTGGCCATGAAACGGACTCCCCCTACTTTTACCCCCACAAAAACGTCGGCTCTTGATGGACGTTACTGGACTCTCGTAGAGCAGAACACCGCTGGAGCTCAAGTAAATACTAGCTTAGAAAAATCCATAGTAAAATTTTGGAAGCTTTCAAGAAGTATGAAAAAGGAGATGGGGTGCTAGGGGTCGAGTGTTCGAATCACTCCGTCCCGACCATATAATACAAAGGGCCGCGAGATTTTATCTCGCGGCCCTTTTTTATTGTTGATCGTTTTTACCCCTACAAAACGGTAGGTTCTCAGTAGAATCATCAGCGCATCTTGTGATGTGAGTTCACTTCATCTCTGGCCATTCTTCGCGCTGCCTTTGGCACCAATCCTGTCTGAGTTTTCTCTATCTTTCTCAGCTATTTCGCATGCGTCCCACTCAGCGGTCCGTCTGCATCCCGCTAGGCCAAGGTATCGCGCTTGGCGAAGATGCTTGCCATTTGCGCTGCGTTCTCGGTCCCCCAGGTGCACAGCGGGATGATCGCATCAGCCAGACTACGGCCGAGCGGGGTCAGCGTGTAGTCCACGCGCGGGGGCACTTCCTTGTAGTCGTTGCGTGCAAGCACCTGATCGGCTTCCAGATCCTTCAGCTGCTGGATCAGCACCTTATCGCTGACGCCAGGGATCAAACGCTTGAGCTCGCCATAGCGTTTCGGCCCGCCGCGCAGGAAAAACAGGACCAGCGGTTTCCACTTGCCCGAGATGATGCGCAGCGTGGCGTTGAGCCCGCAACCGGTGTCGCAGATTTCAGATGTCGTCTTCATTTTTTGATACTTACCAAAAGGTGCATACTTGTCCTTAGGTTATCAGCGCTGCATCCTTGTCTCAAGCAAGCAATTTCCTGCTTGGGTACAACGCCAACCAAGGATGCACGTCATGACCAGATTGAATGGAAAGACCGCCGTGATCACCGGCGGCGCTACCGGTATAGGCCTCGCCGCAGCGAAGCGCTTCATCGAGGAAGGCGCTTTCGTCTTCATCTTCGGCCGCCGCCAGGAAGCGCTCGACGCGGCCATCGCCGAGCTTGGGCCCAATGCCCGTGCGGTGAAGGGCTCGGTCTCTGATCAGTCCGACCTGGACCGGCTCTACGCGGCGGTGAAGGCCGAGCGCGGAACCCTCGACATCGTCTTCGCCAATGCCGGGGCGGGAAGCCCGCTTGCGCTCGGCAAGATCACCGTCGAGCACATTGACGAAACCTTCGAGACCAACGTGAAGGGCGTGATCTTCACGGTCCAGAAGGCGTTGCCGCTGATGGGGCAGGGCGGTTCGATCATCCTGACCGGGTCGAGCGCCGGCACCACGGGCGCGCCGGCATTCAGTGTCTACAGCGCAAGCAAGGCGGCCGTGCGCAACCTCGCGCGGACTTGGGCGGAGGACCTGAAGGGCACCGGTATCCGGGTCAACGTGTTGTCGCCCGGGCCGACGGCCACCGAACTCGCGAAGGCAGCGCTCGGCGAGGAAGGCATGAAGGTCTTCGCCGCGATGAATCCGCTCCAACGCATGGCCGACCCGAAGGAGATCGGAGCGGCAGCCGCGTTTCTCGCGTCGCAGGACAGCAGCTTCATGACCGCCAGTGAGGTTGCCGTCGACGGCGGTCTGGCACAAATCTGATTCGCTACGCCCGAGCGGTCACTCCATTCCCTCTTCGGAGCCCGCAAGGCGTGGTAAACCAAAGGAGATTTTTATGAGCTACGCAATTATCGGCTTCGGCAAACTGGGCCAGGCGCTTGCCAAGGCGTTTGCCCGCAAAGGCATCGAAGTATTCGTTGCAACCACGCGCGATCCGCAAAGTTTTGCAGCCGATGCGGCCGCGATTGGCCCCGGGATTATTGCAAAAACACTGGCGCAAGCCCTCGAGGCGGACATTGTCTTTTTGGCTGTCCGTTACGAGTCGCACCGGGAAGTCGCGAAGGCGCTGCAGAACTGGGAAGGCAAGACCGTCATCGATGTGACCAATGCCTACGGCGTGCCCCCTGAGGAACTCGGCGGACAGCCATCCTCCAGGGTCGTCGCGCAGGCCTTTACGGGTGCGAGACTGGTCAAAGGCTTCAACCATTTGGTCGCTGCCGTTTTAGACCAGGACCCGGCCGTACAGGGTGGCAGGAGAGTGGTGTTCCTGGCGAGCGACGATGACGGCGCCGCAGCGGAGATTGGTGCGCTCGCGGAAAATCTCGGTTTCTCGCCGATCAAACTGGGCGGGCTTTCGGAAGGTGGAATGCTTGTGCAGGCGCGCGGAAATAGCTGGGGTCAGCTGATCTTCAAGGACTTGGTCAAGTTCGATTGATGGCGCTTATACGTTTGGATAAGTGCCAATTGCGCCCTGACAGGGCGCGTTTGCCGCCTTGTTCATCCCCCGCTCTCAGGAAAGATGCACCCGCCATTGCGGACCAGCGCCTTTACTTCCTCGCTCACCTGCATCGGGTTTTGAGTTAATCGAGCAACAAACTCCTCGCGGCGCCGCACGTATGACTTCGAATCATGCTTCGCGCTCCAGAGCACGATATTGATCACAATTGGAATGAGGTCCAGGCCCTTCTCGGTCAACGTGTAAAAGTCCTTGCGTCTGTCGTCGGGGCTGGGCGCCTTCGAGAGAACGCCTTGCTCCTCCAGAAAGGCAAGGCGAGAAGCAAGCACATTGGTCGCGATTCCTTCTTCCGACTTCAGGAAATCCCCATACGTCTTCTTCCCAACAAAAACGATGTCGCGAATGATCAGGAGCGACCACCGGTCGCCAAAAATCTCCACGCCGTAGTTCACCGCGCAATGGGACCGAAAGTCTTCTTTAAGAGTCGTTTTCATGGCTGGATATTAGCATCACTTGCATGTCGCAAGTAAAATTCGATTCGATCACTTGCTTTTTACAAGTGAAAAGACCAGCATGGATCCTACGTTGAGTGAGTTCACCGGATCGCACCAGCGCGTCTCGTATCACTCTGCTCAGAAGGGCCAATACATGCTCGTTTTTGTCACTGGCGGCACCGGCCACGTTGGTTCGTACGTCATTCCCGACCTCATCGCAGCCGGCCATGAGGTCGTCGCTCTGGCAAGGTCAGACGCGTCCGCAGCAACGGCGTCCGCGCTCGGCGCCAGGGTGCGTCGTGGAGATCTTGCCGACCTCGAAGGGCTCAAGGCGGCGGCGGTCGAGTCCGACGGCGTCATCCACCTCGGATACAGGGCCGAACTGCTTCCCTCCGGCGGGATCGCCGCCTTAGTCGAATCTGAGCTCGCGACCGTCCTCGCGTTCGGCGAAGCGCTGGCGGGCACGGATAAGCCATTGGTCGTTGCAGGCAGTATCGGCACGCCCATGAACGTGGGCAGGGCAGCGCCTATCGGCGCACCGGTCAGCCTGGGCCGTCCGGCGACCGAGGATGATCCCGCTCTACCTAACGGCCCTATCGATTCAGGCACTCTGTTGGCACGCAATGTCGTGGAAACCGCCGTCGTGGGCCTCGCCGAGCGAGGAGTCAGATCGTCGGTCGTGCGGATTCCCACTCTCTTACACAGTGCGACCGGTCGCCTGCAACTGATCATGCTCGCGAAAACAAAGGGTTTCGCCGGCTACCCGGGAGACGGCAAGAACCGCTGGCCCGCCGTGCACGTCCGCGATCTCGCCGCTCTGTTCCGCCTGGCGCTCGAGAAGGGGGCCGCAGGCAAAACCTGGCACGGGATCGGCGACGAGGGAATCCCGTTCCGCGAGATCGCCGAAGCTATAGCCGCTCGCCTGGGAGTCCCAGCCGTGAGCATCCCCGCGGACGAACTGATGCTGCCGGGCTACTTCGGGTTCCTGGCGGCAGTGGCCACGCTGGACCTCCCCGCATCGAATGCCATCACCCGCCAGGCGCTTGGCTGGGACCCCGTCCAGCCCGGCCTGATTGAGGACTTCGACAACGGCCATTATTTTCCGCCGACGACCTGAGCTGACGGTGGGGCGCCGGATTACACAGGTGCCCGGCACAGCCCCCCCTTGCACCTTTTTCCGCACCCATCACCCATGAGGAACACGCATATGCAGGTTTTTGTTACCGGCGGCACCGGCCATTCCGGTCCGTACGTCATCTCCGACCTTATTGCTGCCGGCCATGAGGTCACGGCTCTGGCTCGGTCCGACACGGCCGCGGCGCAGGCTGCTGCGCTCGGCGCCAAGGTACGTCGCGGCAATCTCGAGGACCTCGACGGTCTCAAGGAAGCGGCTGCAGCCTCGGACGGCGTCATTCACCTCGCGCATCGGCAGGACCTGATTCCAACCGGTGGGATCAACGCCGTTGCGGCCGCGGAGCTTGAGATCATGCTCGCCTATGGCGAAGCATTGGCCGGAAGCGCAAAGCCGTTGGTCGTGTCTGGAAGCGTCGGCTCGCCGGGGTGGGAGGGCTTGGGCCGGCCGGCCACCGAGGAGGATCCGCCCCTTCCAGGCGGCGATCCGTACAAGAATACCCTGCGGGTTCGGAACATCGTGGAAACCACGGTGATCGGTCTTGCGGAAAAGGGCATACGGTCTTCTATCGTGCGGATCCCCGAGATCATGCACAGCTCCACCGATAACGCCGGCTTCCTACCGTTGTTGATCGGGCTGGCCAAGGAAAAGGGGGTTGTCGGCTACCCCGGAGAAGGTACCAACCGTTGGGGGGCCGTGCATGCCCGTGACCTCGCCACCGTGTTTCGCCTGGCGCTGGAAAAAGGTGCGGCGGGCAGAAGCTGGCATGCAATCGCCGAGGTGGCTATCCCATACCGCCAGATCGCCGAAGCCATTGCCAGCCGCTTGAATCTGCCGGCCGTGCCCATCCCTGCGGACGTGCTGATGCTGCCTGGCTACTTCGGGTTTCTTGCGAATCTGGTCACGCTGGACACCCCGACATCGAACGCCATCACGCGCCGGGTGCTTGGCTGGGAACCGACCCAGCCCGGACTCTTCGCCGATCTTGATGGCGGACACTACTTTCCGGCCGACTGATGAAGTGACGGCGTAACCCGTCCAGAAACGCTGGAAAACCACCCGATTTCAAACGGAGACTGCACATGAGCACTATCAGCATCATCGGTTCGGGAGGCATGGCCGCGGCTGTCGGCGGCCGTATCGCCAAGGCCGGATACACCGTCGAGGTGGTCAGCCGCGATCCCGCCAAGGCACTGGCGCTTGCCGACACGCTCGCATCCGGAGCGATCACGGGAACTTACGGCGCCACCCCGGCGGGCGAGATCGTCATTCTCGCCGTACCGTACACCCATGCGCTGGCAGTACTGGCCGACTTTGGGAAAGCGCTCGGCGGTAAGGTGATCATCGATATCACCAATCCGGTCGCTTCCGATCTCTCGGGCCTCGTCACCCCTCACGGCAGTTCCGGCGCGCAGGAGATCGCCAAGGTCGTCCCGACCAGCGCGCATGTCGTCAAGGCGTTCAATACCCTCTTCGGCCACGTACTTGCCAAGGATAAACGCCTCGACGCGTTCATCGCGGCGGACGATGCGCACGCCAAGGCGCGCGTCTCGACCTTCCTCGAGAGTCTCGGGCTGCGTCCGTTGGATGTCGGAAACCTGCAGATGGCCCAGTCGCTCGAGTGGCTCGGTCTGATGATGATCGGCCTGGCTAAAAACGGCGCCGGCACCTGGGACATCGCCATGAATGTCGATATCGGCTGAATCACCGACACCACATCCTCACCAGCAGGCCAACAATGTGTCCGGTTAGATCGGACACACATCCCCAGCACAGCAGAATGAATGACTAGGGGAGAGCTAGCCAGCTCTCCCCCCCGACATGTCGATCTCGAACACAAGCTCGTCAGCAAGTTTTTGAATACTTGAGCTATCTGCCAGCTTGGCGAGGTTGATACCCGTTGTGCAAAACATTGAGTCATGTTCGAGCTGTCTGACGAAAACGGTCGCCGTCCAGCCATTGATCAGAATGCAATCCACTTGGTGACCGGGCAGGTTCTGTTGTAGACCCTCAGTCAACGATATCTTCTTCCAACTGTGCATGATGAGGTACTGACGTGGTGGTTATGCAGGATTGACATGCCTCGATTGAAAAAGTGCCAACGGGCCATGATCCTGGATGTCAGCGTTTAGGCTGGGCGCCATCGTTCTGGCTCAATTCCGTCAGTGCCCAACGGTAAGTCTTGAACCAGCCGAATAGGGTCCATCCAGCGAGGAGATTTGCCATCAGCAGGACGCGGGGAGGGCTAGGGCGTAAATGAAATAACTGATGACGCAGGTAGGGATGAGTATTGCCAGGCCAAATACCCTCATCGACCGCTCCCAGATAGGCCGCTTTCTCGAGAGCAGTGATATCACAGGGCCTTATGCTTGGATAGGGACCAGGTTGCAGCGGCAGGCAGATGCAAGAAGCCCGGCACTGACCTGGTTTCACACGGTTAAATCCCAGGCAAAGAAAAGCCCGCGATGGGGAGTGCGGGCTTAAAGGGATGTTCACCAGGAGCTGGGTTAACCCTAGACGCTCGACTGTGAAAGGTATGTGAAAGGGCAGCAGTCGCTAAGGGCTCGCGTCAACCCTTCTTGCTTCATGACCTTTGGAGCATCGCTTCCACTTCCGCAACGGTTACACGCGCAATGACGCTGTCCGGGATCTTCGAAATATCGGATAAGTTGTAAACCATGAAGTCATCCCCCATGACCTTTTTGGACATCAACTCGAACGACGGCAGTATGCGGGTGTAATAGTGTTGGTCGAGCCCGCAGGGGGAGTTTGTGGAGTTTTTCGTTTCGTAAAACCTCCCCGACTTTTCGTCCAGGTCGACGCCCACCAGGAAAACCTTGGAGAACCCGACGTGGAATGCCAGCTGGATGGCCAGGTAGGCCACGGTTCGGGCATCAAAAAAGCCCTGGCTCATGTCCTTGCTGAACCCGATGGACCGTTTCCGAAAGGCGATCAAGGAGTGATCAGTAACCAGCTCTTTTGATCTTCCGAGCGCCACATCGATCCACGACGGTTTTGGAGCCTTGGACAGCGGGTAGAGCTGCCCGGTTGGACGAGCATGGGAGGATTGCGCGTGGTCTTCCCATAGCGCGACCCTTTGGCTGACAGCCATGGCGTAATTGAATAAATCCGGCTGCTGGTTGGAAAAGCTTCTGTCCGTGCAAGCGTAAAAACTCGGCTTGATATCGGTGTTCATAAACATCGAAATGGCGCCATTCATGGTGATCATGGGCACGTGCGCAAACTTTTCGAGGGGGAATGATTTGGCTGACAGGCCGGAAGCGATAATAAAAACCGCGCCTGATTCGACATTCCGACAGGCAGCAAAATCGTGCAGGTGCAGCGGGCTTGCGCTTGAACGCCATGGCGCTGACACGGGTGCAAACAAAGCCAGCTTTTTGTCGGCAACAGGCTTGGCCTCGACGAAGGGCATCTGTTTCATCCGATCTATCCGCGTAGTGAAAGGAAAATCCACACATCAGCCGACCAAGGCTTGACAGCAGAGTTCCCTTATAAAAAACAATACATAAACGCGGCTTCGCCAGACGTCCGGTATTTGTGTAGGGCCTTTCCCAGAAGGGGGAAACGCATCAACACGCCGCAACCTTTAAAACGTCTGCCCCATGGAGAACTGAAACACCTGCTTGTCCGCGTTCTCCGGCGTGCGAATCGGGTATGCCAAATTCACACTCAGCGGCCCCAGCGGGCTGTACCACGTCACCCCAACCCCCACCGAACTGGCCATCTGGCCCAGGTCCACGCTGCCGCAGCCTTGGGTGGTACTGAGGTAGCACTTGTCCGAATACACCGTGCCCACGTCCCAGAACAACGAGGTTCGCACGGATTTGTTGTCTTTGATGAACGGCACCGGGAATAAGTACTCCGCGCCGCCGGTTATCAGGATATTGCCGCCCAGCGACTCGGTGTCCCGGTCCGAGTAGTACGCCTGCCCGGCACTGGCGTAGGCACCGGTTGCCGGGGTGTTGCGCGGGCCGAGGGTGCCGCTTTCAAAGCCGCGCACCGTGCCTTCGCCGCCGGCGGTGTAGGTTTCATAGAAGGGCAGCCCGTCCGTGGAGCCGTAGCCGCTGCCGTAGCCGAGCTTGGTGTGAAAGCGCAGTGATGTGTTGTTGCTGACAGGCAGGAACGTCTGCCCCGTGTAGTCGATTTTGTAGAAACTCAGGTCGCTGCCGGGCACCGTCACCATCAGGTTGAGGTTTTGCGAATGCCCGCGAGTCGCCAGCACGCCTTTGTTCAAGGTCGATTCCGACCAGCCAAGGTTGGCCTTGAAGTTGGTGAATTCCTTGCCTTCGCGCTGGATAAAGTCGTAGATCTCGTCGGCGCTGTAGGTGCCCGGTTCGATACTGTCGTGTTGCGCCGTCAGGCCAAAGCTCAAACGCGAGGTTTCATTGATCGGGTAACCGAGGGTGGCGCCCAGGCCAAAACTATTGATGGCGTAATAGGACACCCCGTCATCGTAGTACTTGTTGTAGTCGGTCTTGCTGTAGAACGCGTTGTAACCCAGGCTCACCCCGTCGGTGGTGAAGTAGGGATCGGTGAAACCGATGTTGTACTTGCTCTGGTAGGACGAGCGGGTCAGCCCCAGGCTGGCGTAGTTGCCGGTGCCGAGGAAGTTGTTCTGGGTGATCGAGCCGCCGAGGATCAGGCCCGAACTCTGGGCAAAGCCGACACTGGCGGTAATCGAACCGGACGCCTGTTCTTCCACGGCGTAGTTCACATCCAACTGGTCATCGAGGCCGGCCACCGCAGGCGTCTCGACGTTCACGTCCTTGAAGAACCCCAGGCGCTCCAGGCGCACCTTGGACTGGTCGATCAGATAGGTTGACGCCCAGCCACCTTCCATCTGGCGCATTTCCCGCCGCAGCACCTTGTCGTCGGTCTTGGTATTGCCACGGAAGTTGATACGGTTGACGTAGGCCCGCTTACCTGGGTCGACGGAGAACGTGACGTCAACCGTGTGGTCTTCATCGTGGGCCTGCGGCACGCCGTTGACGTTGGCGAACGTGTAGCCTTCGTTGCCCAGGCGACGGGTAATCAGCTCCGAGGTGGTGGTCATCAGTTTGCGTGAGAACACCTGGCCCTTCTGCACCAGCAGCAAGGACTGGACCTGGTCCTGCGGGACTTTCAGCTCACCACTGAGCTTCACCTCGCGTACCGTGTATTTCTGGCCTTCGTGGATGTTCACGGTGATGTAGACGTGCTTTTTGTCCGGGGTCATCGAGACCTGGGTCGAGGTGATATCCATGTTGATATAGCCACGGTCCAGGTAATAGGAGCGCAAGCGTTCAAGGTCGCCCGACAGCTTCTCCCGTGCGTATTTGTCGTCGTTCTTGAAAAACGACAGCCAGTTGCTGGTCTTGAGGGTGAACTGGTCGATCAGGGCGTCGTCGGCGAACACCGTGTTGCCCACCACGTTGATGTGCTGGATCGACGCCACTTCACCTTCGTCGATCTTGATTTTCAAGCCCACGCGGTTACGCGGCTGAGCCACCACCTGCGCGTCGACCGACGCCGAGTACCGGCCCTGGGCAACGTACTGGCGCTGCAACTCGTTGCGTATCCCTTCCAGGGTGGCGCGCTGGAAAATCTCGCCCTCGGCAAGGCCCGATTGCTTCATGCCTTTCATCAGGTCATCGGTGGCAATCGCCTTGTTGCCCTCGAATTCGATACTGGCAACCGAAGGACGCTCGACTACATTGATGATCAACACATCGCCTTCGCGGCTCAGTTGGATGTCCTGGAAGTAACCGGTCTTGAACAGCGCGCGGGTCGAGTCCACCAGGCGCCGGTCATCCGCTTCGTCGCCGACGTTCAGGGGTAATGCCCCGAACACGCTGCCCGCAGAGACCCGTTGCAGGCCGTTGATTCGAATATCCGAGATTTTGAAGCCTTGGGCGAGTGCCAGTGAGGCATTGAGCAGCAGCGCAACCGAGCAGAGCAGGCGCGAAAAATTCATCAAGATCTTTTCCAGAACACATCGACAAGCAGCGCCGGCACGCATGGACAACTCGCCGCGCGGCCGGACTGGTGAACATCCAGCATACGAGCGAGGGGCGTTTGGTGCGGTTAACCGAATGTCAAGTTAGGTAAAGTTTGGTCTGGGATGCCAATGCCGGGTCGATAATGCGCAACCCCCCACTGACGAGCCCGAGATGATCCGCGTACTGTTGGTCGACGACGACCAGGAACTGACTGACATGCTGAGCCAATACCTCGCGCGCGAAGGCTTTGAGGCCACGGCCGTGCACACGGGGGAGGAGGGCGAGGAGGAGGCGCTGTCGGGGCGCTACAGCATTGTGGTGCTGGACGTCATGCTGCCCCAGCGCTCGGGCATCGAGGTACTCCGGCGCATCCGCGTCGTCAGCCAGGTACCCGTAGTGCTGCTCACCGCCCGTGGCGACAACATCGACCGCATCACCGGCCTGGAACTCGGCGCCGATGATTACGTGCCCAAGCCCAGCTCCCCCGGCGAACTGGTCGCGCGCCTGCGCGCCATCATGCGCAGGGTGCAGCCGGTGGGCCAGCCGACCACCGAAGTGATCACGACCGGCGCGCTGGTGTTGTGGCCCGGCAGGCGCCAGGCCCTGTGGAACGGCCTCGAGCTGGGCGTGACCAGCACCGAGTTCAGCCTGCTGGAAGAGCTGGCCCGCAGTGCCGGCCAGGTAGTGAGTAAAAAGGATCTGTCACTCAATGCCCTCGGTTGCCCGCTGACCCGCTACGACCGGCGCATCGACGTGCATATCAGCAGCATCCGGCAAAAACTCGGGCCGCGCCCGGACGCCAAGGCCTGGATCCAGAGCGTACGCGGCCTCGGCTATTTGTTGATTGCCGAATGACCAAGCCCAGCCTGCTGTTCTGGAAACTGTTCCTGGCCTTCTGGTTGGCGACCACCTTGACCTTCCTGGTGGGCGTCGGCGTGCTTGAACTGGGCCGTTTCCAGCCGAATGACCCGCATGTGGAAGCCATGCTGGCGGCCGAAGACAAGCTGCTGCAAACGTTCGGTGTCGAGGCGGGCGGCCAGCTCCTGGCGGTGTGGGAGCGCCCGGCGGACGAGGCCATCGGCGTCTACAACAGTGCCGGTCAATTGCTGGTAGGTGGGCCCGTGACGCAGCCGGTCTATGAGCGAGCGGTCGTCAGCAAGGAAGGCCTGACGCTGTCGATCAGGTCGACCCACGCGCCCGGTAACCCGCCGGGCCGGCCCTGGCACCAGATTCCGCTGATCATCGGCACGTTGATGAGTGCGCTGTTCAGCGGCTACATGGCCTATTACCTGGCCTGGCCCCTGGCGTACCTGAAGCGCGCCATGAGCGACGCGGCCCAGGGACGCTTCGAAACCCGGGTCAAGCCGGCCATGGGCAAGCGTCGCGACGAGATCGTCGACCTGGCGGAAGACTGCGACCGCATGGCCAACCAGTTGAAGGTGCTGGTGGAGGCCCAGCAACAGCTGCTGCACGACATCTCCCATGAACTGCGCTCCCCGCTGACGCGCATGCAGGCGGCCATCGGCCTGTTGCGCCAGGACGCCGCCCGCCTGGAAATGCTCGAACGCATCGAGCGCGAATCCGAGCGCATGGACACCCTGATCGAGGCGTTGCTGACCCTGGCGCGCCTGCAAGGCCGTCCGGAAAGTATCGAGCGCGAGCCCGTGGATATTGTCGAATTGCTGGCGATGATCGTTGAAGATGCGCAGTTTGAGGCCGGCATCAAAGGCTGTCGCGTGCACCTGCAGGTGTGCCCGCCGTTTATCGCCTGCGTCAGCGGTGAGTTGTTGTACCGCTGCTTCGAGAACGTGATTCGCAATGCCGTGCGCTACACCCGGCCGGACACCACCGTGTGCGTGTCGGCGCAGGTCAACCACGATGCGAACCGCCTCACGGTACAGATCACCGACCAAGGGCCGGGCGTCGACGATGACCGGCTGCACAGCATTTTCCAGCCGTTCGAGCGTGGGGTGGGCGATGCCAGCGTGGGGTTTGGCCTGGGGCTGGCCATTGCTGCGAGGGCCGTCCAGATGCACGGCGGCCACATCCTCGCGCGCAACGAGCCAGGCGGTGGGCTGACAGTGGAGATCACCCTGCACAGCGTGCGATCTTTACACGACATTACATTGGCTTGACCGCCCTGTACGTCGCGCCTGATTAGACTTGTCGCCATTGATTGAGTGGAGGTGGCGATGTTTCAGGTGCATAAAAAGGGCTTTGTGCCCGGCAGGAAAATGGTCGACGGCCTGGTCCCTTACGACTTCTTTTGCGAAGACAGCCCGGCGATCAATCTGTTTGTGTTTACCGGCGCCGCTACGCCGGGCGCCACCGTCGAAGAACAGACCCTATGGGGCTTCACGCGGTTGGAACGTTTCGAGGCGATGAGCCACGCGCTGGTGAGCAACCAGCGGCACGCCGGCTGGTTTCAAAGCGTCAATGTGCTCACCGGACCCAACCAGAACGGCACGCAAAGCGTGAAGTTCCAGCGCGTGCTGAAAATCATCAAGCACGCCAGTCCGGCCCGCAAGGCCGACTACGAGATCCTCACCGACGAAGGCGACACCTATTTCACCCGCCGGGCGGTCGGCGAAAACAGCGCGCAAACCGTCATCTATTCGGTCGAGCCATAACGCCAGCGGTGGGCTGGATTCGCCTCAAGCAAAAAGCATCTCGCCCACGGTCCGCTTGTTACTTCCGCCCACCAATGGGGCGTCTTCTGCGCCATTGGGTAGCAAAATCCCACGCGACTTTTCAACGCCAGCCCCAGCTTTTTCCCTTCTATCCGACCTGAATCAATCACTTGGCTCCTGTCCCAAGCCGTTGGCACGCATCCTGCTTTTTTGTATTTGTGGATAATTGGATACAAAAATTCAAAAGGTGCTGCCGATGCAATTCGCTCCCGCTTACGTTGACCGCCAGCCCCTCACCGCCGAGGAGGAGGCCTACAACTTTCTGCTCGATGCCATTTGCGGCGGCCGCTACCGCAAGGGTGACCGGCTGATCGCCGAAGACATCGCCAGCGAGATCGGCATGAGCCGCATGCCGGTGCGCGAGGCCTTTCGCCGCCTGGACGCCCAGGGCCTGGTGACCCTGCGGCCCAACCGTGGCGCAGTCGTCAGCGGTTTGGATATTGATGAACTGCACGAAGTGTTTGAGATGCGCAGCGCCCTTGAAGGCCTGGCGGTACGCGTTGCCGTCGGGCGTATCGGCGAGCGTCAACTGGCGGCCCTGGAGCGCATGCTCGATGAGATGGACGACTACCGTGACGAAGGCGCCGCGTGGGTCAGTCGGCACCGCGCGTTCCATGAATACCTGTGCAGCCTCAGCGGCCGCCCGCGCCTGATGAAGCAGATTTCGGCGCTGTACTCGCTGGTCGAGGCACCTATGCGCTTGTGGCTGCAGCACGGCGAAAAACCCCTCAGCGCCCGCCAGGAACACGCAGTGATCCTTGATGCGATCCGCGCCGGCGATGCCGCCCGCGCCGAAGCCGTGGTGCGCGAACACATCGAAGGCACCGTGCCGGCACTGATCCAGTTCCTGCAAACCGAACAATAAGAAACACCCGCTGTGTTTTGACTTTAGTCCTGCCCCGTTATTCAACGAACTGGAGTGTCTGGTCATGCATAAATGCCGCGCCTTGCTGGTGGCTGTCTCCTTCGGTCTCTGCGCACAGGGGGCCTTTGCTGCGCCTCAAGTGCCGGATCGTCTGCAAAAAGTCGACAAACTTGTCTATTGCTCGGGGATGGATTCCCCGCCCCTGGTGTCCTTCGACGAAGCCCAGAAACCGCGCGGGCTCACCGTTGACCTGGGCCTGGAAATCGCCAGGCGCCTGGGCGGCAAGCAAGTGCAATGGCGGGTGATTCCGTTCTCTGGGCTGGTGCCGGCGTTGCTCGCCCAGCAGTGCGACATGATCGTCGACCAGTTGTTCGACAAACCCGAGCGGCGCCAGGTGATCGACATCGTCAACTACATGTATTCCAGCCAGTCGGTGGTGGTGCCCAAGGGCAACCCCAAGGGCATCAAGGCGCTGGATGACCTGTCCGCGCACAAGGTCGCGGTGCTCAACGGCTCCACCATCAAGACCCTGCTCGATGCCCACAATGAAAGCCTCGCCAAGGCCGGCAAGCCCCCGATGAAACTGGTGGTCTACAACACCGACACCGATGCCTTCCAGGCCCTGCGTATCAGCCAGGTCGACGCCTACGGCACCACCGTGGAAACCGCCGGTTACTACGCAGCAATGGCCCCGGACCTATTCCAGGAAGGCGTGCCGGCGTTCAGCCGCATCCTCACCGGCCTGGGCATACGCAAGGACGACCCGCAACTGACCGCCGCCGTGCAACAGGTGATCAGCGATATGCGCAGCGATGGCAGCTATGTGCAGTTGCTGGACAAATGGCATGTCAGCAGCGACACACTCGACTGAGGCGTACCTGCGATGAATTTCAATTGGGATGTGTTCTGGCAGTACCTGCTGCAGCCCAGCGGGGTCTACCTCACGGGGCTGTGGCTGACGTGCCTGATCAGTGTGCTGGCGATGCTGTTGGGCTGCGCGCTGGGGCTGGCGGCGGCGTTGTTGCGCTTGTCGAAGAACCCGCTGTTGCATCTGCCGGTGCGTTTTTACGTGTGGCTGATGCGCGGCACGCCGCTGCTGGTACAGATCGTGTTTCTGTACACGGCACTGGCGGCGGGCGGGATTTTCCGCTTCGAAGATATTGAACTGTTCGGCCTGATCGTCCCCGGCAATATCCAGGCGGCGATCATTGCCCTGGGCCTCAACGAAGGTGCCTATATGGCCGAGATCATCCGTGCCGGCATCGGCGCGGTGGACAAGGGCCAATATGAAGCCGGGCGCTCCCTGGGCATGGGCTTCGCCAAGTTGATGCGGCGCATCGTGCTGCCCCAGGCGTTCCGAGTGATCGTGCCGCCGCTGGGCAATGAGTTCAACGTGATGCTCAAGAACACCACCCTGGTCAGCGTGATTGGTGTGCAGGAGCTGCTGCTCAGCACCCAGATGATCACCTCGGCGACCTTCCGCGTGTTTGAGCTGTACCTGGTGGTCGCCCTGTATTTCCTGACGCTGACCACGCTCTGGGGCTTTTTCCAGCGCTGGCTCGAAGCCCGTTTCAGCCAGTCCGACCGGCCTTCCGCGCCACCACCGGCAGCCAGCCGCATGTTCGGGCGCAGCACCCTGAAACTGCTGAGGGGACGATAACCATGGCGCACCAAAGTGAAGAGCTGATCATTGAGGCACTGGATATTCAGAAGTCGTTCGGCGAGTTGCAGATCCTCAAGGGTATCTCGCTGCAAGTACGGCGCGGCGAAGTGGTGGTGCTGATCGGCGCCTCGGGCTCGGGCAAGACCACCTTTATCCGCTGCATCAACCTGCTGGAAGACATCCAGGGCGGGCGCATCCGCGTCAACGGCCGCGCCATGGGCTATCGCGAGCGCAGCGACGGCAGCCTGGTGCGCGATTCGGAGCGCAACATCGCCCGCCAGCGCCGCGACATTGGCATGGTGTTCCAGCGCTTCAACCTGTTCCCCCATATGACGGCGCTGGAAAACATCATTGAAGCGCCGATCCAGGTCCTCGGCACACCACGTGCCGAAGCGCTGGAACAGGCCCGTGGCCTGCTGGCGCGGGTCGGCCTCGCGGACAAGGCCAGCCATTACCCGTCGATGCTCTCCGGCGGCCAGCAGCAACGGGTCGCCATCGCCCGCGCCCTGGCGATGAAACCCCAGGCCATGCTGTTCGACGAACCCACCAGCGCCCTCGACCCGGAAACCGTCGGCGAAGTGCTGCAGGTGATGAAAGAGCTGGCCGAGGAGGGCATGACCATGGTGGTGGTCACCCATGAAATGGGCTTTGCCCGGGAAGTGGCAGACCGCGTGGTGGTACTCGATCAGGGCGAACTCATCGAACAAGGGCCGCCGGAACAGATCTTCAGCCACCCCAGCCATCCCCGTACCCGGGCGTTTCTCAGCCGTGTGTTATGACTTTTTTTGAAGAGCCTTTGCCATGTTGAAATTTTCTGCCCACGAGTACCCCTATCCGTCGCAGCGCCAGAGCGTATTTGCCCGTCGTGGCATGGTCGCTGCGTCCCAACCCCTGGCCGCCCAGGCTGGTATCGAGATCATGCAAAAGGGCGGCAACGCCATCGACGCGGCCATCGCCACGGCGGCCGCGCTCACGGTGGTGGAGCCCACCGGCTGCGGCCTGGGCGGCGATGCGTTTGCCCTGGTGTGGTGCAAGGGCCAGTTGCACGGCCTGAACGGCAATGGCCACGCGCCGGGCGCCTTGAGTGTCGAGGCGGTCAAGGCTGCCGGGCACGATCGGATGCCGCTGTACGGCTGGACCCCGGTGACCGTGCCCGGCTGCCCATCGGCCTGGGCGGAGCTGTCGCAACGCTTCGGCAAGCTGGCGTTTGACGAGCTGCTGCAACCGGCCATCCGCCTGGCCCGCGAGGGTTTCCCGCTGTCACCGGTGGTTGCCCACCAATGGCAGATCTCCTTGAACGAATTCAGCCCGCACCGCGATGAAGTGCTGCAAGCCTGGTTCGACACGTTCCTCATCGATGGGCGCGCACCTCAAGCGGGCGAGATCTTCCGCAACCCGGCCCAGGCGCGCACCCTGGAAGAACTGGCCGCCAGCCGTTGCGAAAGCCTGTATCGCGGTGCCCTGGCCGCACGCCTGGACGCCCACTCACGGGCCACCGGGGGTTACCTGCGCGCCAGTGATCTCAAGGACTACCGCGCACAGTGGGTGGACCCGATCCACATCAATTATCGCGGTGTCGACGTCTGGGAAATCCCGCCGAGCGGCCAGGGCCTGGTGGCGCTGATGGCGCTGAACATCCTCGAAGGCTTCACCTTCGATCACCGCGACAGCCAACAGACCTGGCACCGCCAGCTCGAGGCCATGAAGCTCGCCTACAGCGACGGCCTGCACTACATCACCGACCCGCTGCACATGCGCGTGGCAGTGGCCGACCTGCTCAGCGACGACTACAGCGCGCGCCGTCGCAGCCAGATCGGCGAGCAGGCACAGGCGCCCAAGCCCGGTGACCCGCACGCCAGCGGCACGGTGTACCTGGCCACGGCGGACGCCGAAGGCAATATGGTCTCGTTCATCCAGAGCAACTACCACGGCTTCGGCTCCGGCGTGGTGTTGCCCGACAGCGGCATTGCGTTGCAGAACCGTGGGCAGGAATTCAGCCTCGACCCGGCCCACGCCAACTGCCTGGCAGCAGGCAAGAAGACCTTCCACACCATCATCCCCGGTTTCCTCACCAAGGACGGCCAGGCCCTTGGCCCGTTCGGCGTGATGGGCGGCTACATGCAGCCCCAGGGTCACGTACAGATGGTGATGAACCTGGTGGACTTCGGCCTCAACCCCCAGGCCGCACTGGATGCGCCGCGCTGGCAATGGCTGGGCGACATGAAGGTCGGCATCGAGCAGGGCGCCTCCCGCGACCTGGCCAATGCCCTGGCCCGGCGTGGTCACCAGGTGCAGATCGCCAGCGACCTCACCGACTACGGCCGTGGGCAGATCATCCTGCGCGACCCGGTCAGCGGCGTGCTGTGCGGCGGTACCGAACCGCGTGCGGATTCCCATATCGCGGTATGGTAGCCAAAGCAGGGCATGGCGCCGCCATTGCCCTGCCATTTTGAAAAAAGTTGGTCGAAGCCTGTCCCCTTTTTTCACCTCGCCTGTCATTCCAGGCAAGTGAACAAAATCGAGAGCTTCTTCCAATGCCCGCAGTCCAACCCTTGCGCTTGCGCCCGTTGCTCAAACTGAGCCTGATGCTGAGCCTCAGCGCCAGCCCCTTGTTCGTCCCCGTCAGCTATGCCGAAGACAGCGCCGCGCGCCGCAGCTACCAGGTGCCGGCCGGCAGCCTGAGTGCGGCGTTGACCCGTTTTGCCGGGCTGTCGGGGGTCAACCTGTCGGTGGACCCGGCGCTGGTCAGCGGGCGCAGCAGCAGCGGTTTATCCGGCGAATACGGCGTGGAAGAGGGCTTTGCCCGCTTGCTGCAAGGCTCCGGCCTGCAGTTGCAGCCCATGGGGGAGCAGGCCTACATGCTGGTGCCGGTGCCGGAGGGCGGCAGCCTGGAGCTGGCGCCCACGTCGATTCTCGGTACTACCGGCCTGTACGACGGCGACACCTACGCCGGTGGCCAGGTGGCGCGGCGTGGCTCGCAAGGCCTGCTGGGCACCCGGGACTTCATGGAAACCCCGTTCAGCATGACCACCTACACCCAGGACGCGGTGAAAAACCAGCAGGCGCGCACCCTCGGCGACCTGATCGCCAGCGACCCGTCGGTACGCGCCACCAACCCGGCCGGTGGGCGTTATGAACAGTTCACCATTCGCGGCTTCAGCCTGTTCAACAGTGATGTGTCGTACAACGGCCTGTACGGCGTGCTGCCGACCTACACCATCGACATGGAAATGGCCGACCGCGTCGACATCTTCAAAGGCCCCACCCAGTTGATCAACGGCATCTCGCCGCGCGGCAGCGTCGGCGGTGGGATCAACGTGGTGCCCAAGCGCGCCACCGACAAGGACATCACCTCGTTCACCGGCACCTGGGCCTCCGACAGCCAGGCCGGGGGCGCGGTGGATGTGGGCCGGCGCTTTGGCGAAGACAATAAGTTCGGCCTGCGCTTCAACGGCGTGAAGCAGTCCGGCGATACCGAATGGGACCACCAGAGCGTCGACCGTGAGATGGCCGTGCTGGGCCTGGATTTTCGTGGCGAGCGCCTGCGCCTTTCCACCGATATCGGCCGCACCGAGCGCGATACCGATGCGCCGCAGGAGCGTGTGCAAGTCGCGGCTGCCGCGCCGGTGCCCAGCGCCAACGATGTGCGCCGCAACTATGCGCAGTCCTGGAGCAAGGCCCGCACCAAGGACACCTTCGGTACGCTGAATGCCGAATATGACCTCAGCGATTCGGTGATGCTCTACGGCGGTGTGGGCGCGCGTAAAAGTAACCATGAGTTCCTGCGCCATGCTGTTTCGGTGACCAATGCGGCCGGTGATTTCACCGTGCAGCCTCGGGACTTCACCCGCGATGAAAACGTCCGTACCGCCACGGCCGGCGTGCGTAACTGGTTCCACACCGGGCCGGTGAGCCATGAGGTCAACCTGGCCGCCAGCTACTTCTATATGGACTTCACCAACGGCGGTGCGCGTTATGCGAACGCATCGAGCAATCTCTACAACCCCGTGCAAACCCCGACGCCGTCGGTGGCCACGCGCCAGGATGCGAAGGTTTATACCGAGAACACGTTCAGTGGCGTGGCCTTGTCCGACACCCTGGGTTTCTTCGATGACCGCCTGTTGCTCACCCTCGGTGCGCGCTGGCAGCGCGTGATCGTGGACGATTGGAGCGACGGCATCAAAGGCAAGACCAACTACGACGAAGAAAAGATCTCGCCTTCGGGTGGCCTGCTGTTCAAAGCCACCGACAAACTGTCGCTGTACGCCAACTACATGGAAGGGTTGAGCCAGGGCAAGATCGCACCGTCCACGTCGCGCAACGAAGACCAGATCTTCCCGCCGTTTATCAGCCGCCAGGTGGAAGTGGGCGCCAAGTACGACGCTGGCGCCTTCGCCGTGACCGCCGCGGTGTTCCGCATCAAGCAACCGGCCTACGAGACCAACGCCACGTCGCGGCTGTTCGGTCCCAATGGCAAACGCCAGAACACCGGTGCGGAGCTGAGCGTGTTCGGCGAACCCCTCAAGGGCGTGCGCCTGCTCGGCGGCGTGATGTACATCGACAGCAAATTGAAGGACACCACCAATGGCGCCTGGGACGGCAACCGCGCGCCGGCCACGCCCAAGTACAACGTCAACCTCGGTGCCGAGTGGGACGTACCGACCCTCGAAGGCCTGACCCTGACCAGCCGGGGCATCCACTCCAGTTCCCAATACCTGGACCAGTCCAACGTCAAGGAAATCGACGCCTGGAACCGTATCGACGTCGGCGCCCGCTACGCCTTCAAGGTCGATGACAAGCACATCACCCTGCGGGCGAATGTGGAGAATGTCGCCGACAAGCGCTACTGGAGTTCGGCCGGCGCGTCGGATGACAGCGAGCCGGGGCTGACCTTGTCGACCCCGCGTACCTATCTGCTGTCTGCCACGGTCGACTTTTAGACGCGGATTAAAAATGTGGGAGGGGGCTTGCCCTAATGCCAGTCAGTTAAGCGTACATCGCCTCCTGTAGGAGCGAGCTTGCTCGCGAAAAACGTCAACGATAACGCGTGCTTCCTGAATGAACGCGGCGCCTGTGAGTTTTTCGCGAGCAAGCTCGCTCCTACAAAAAGCCTTAACTGACTGGCATTAGGGCTTGCCCCCTCCCACAAATGAGAATGTTTTTTGATCACGTCGCCCCGATATGGAATAGTACCCGCCGTTTTCCCCAGCCCGTCCAGTTGGGGTGTTTTAACGCCGAGGTACCTCCATGCGATTGCTGCGCTCCATCCCCACCCTTGCCGCCTGCCTGCTGGCGTTCTCTTCCAGCCTGCTGAGCGCTGCCCCCATCGACCTCAATGACGGCCAGCACGCGGTGCATCTGCCCGATGCGCCCAAGCGTGTGGTGGTGTTGGAGTTCTCTTTTCTCGACAGCCTCGCCGCCGTGGACGTCACCCCCGTCGGCGCCGCCGATGATGGCGACGCCAATCGCGTGCTGCCGCGTGTGCGTCAGGCCATCGGCCAGTGGAAATCCGTGGGCCTGCGCTCGCAACCGAGCATCGAGGAAATCGCGCGGCTCAAGCCGGACCTGATCGTGGCCGACCTCAACCGCCACCAGGCGCTGTACAGCGACTTGGCGAGTATTGCGCCAATCCTGTTGCTGCCGTCGCGCGGTGAGGATTACGAGGGCAGCCTCAAGTCCGCTGAGCTGATCGGCAAGGCCTTGGGCAAAAGCCCGCAGATGGAAGCCCGCATCGCACAAAACCGCGAAAACCTGAAGAAAATCGCCCAGCAGATCCCCGCCGGTGCCAGCGTGTTGTTCGGTGTCGCCCGTGAAGACAGCCTCTCCGTGCACGGCCCGGACTCCTACGCCGGCAGCGTGCTGCAAGCCATCGGCCTGAAAGTGCCGTCGGTGCGCGCCAACGCCGCGCCGACCGAATTCGTTAGCCTCGAACAACTGCTCGCCCTCGATCCGGGTTGGCTGCTGGTCGGCCATTACCGCCGCCCGAGCATCGTCGACAGCTGGAGCAAGCAGCCGCTGTGGCAAGTGTTGGGCGCGGTGCGCAACCAGCAGGTGGCCGAAGTGGACGGTGACAGCTGGGCGCGCAACCGTGGTGTGTTGGCCTCGGAGCAGATCGCCGAGGACGCCCTGGCGATCCTCAAGGGCGGCAAAGCCGTACTGAGCCAATAAGCATGGGCCGTGGTTTGGCCGCAGCCGGCATCGTGGTGCTGGGTGCCGTGTTGTTCTGGCTGTCGTTGTACAGCTGGTCGCCGTTCACTCTCACGGCGGCCGACGCCTGGAATGGGCTGGTGCATCAGGGCAGCGTGGGCGGCAATATGGCCTATATCGTCGCCCAGTTGCGCGTGCCGCGTGCGGTGTGCGCGGCATTGGTGGGCGCCTGCCTGGGCCTGGCCGGGGCGCTGATGCAGGGCATCACCCGCAACCGTCTGGCATCGCCGTCGCTGTTCGGCGTGACGGCAGGTGCGGCGTTGGGGCTCGCGTTGTTTTCCACCGGGTTGGTCGCACCGCCGTTTGCCGGCGCTGCCTTGCTGATGACCTGCCTGGGCGGCGCACTGGCCTGGATCACAGTGTTCAGCCTCGGTGGCGCCTGGTCGCCGGCCACGGCCCAAGGTCGCCTGGTGTTGGCCGGGGTGGCCGTCGCCGCGTTGTGTGCTGCCTTGACCCGGCTCACGGTGATCCTGGTCGAGGCCCAGGCGCAAAGCGTGCTCAATTGGCTGGCCGGTTCCCTGGCCAACGTCGGTGCGGCCCAGGTGCAATTGCTCTGGCCGTGCACCTTGATCGGCGGCCTGTGGGCGCTGTGGTGTGCGCCGCGCTTGAACCTGATCAACCTCGGCGAAGACGCCGCGCGCTCGTTGGGCGTGGGCATTGCCAGCCTGCGTTTGCAGGTGTTCGTCGCCAGCCTGTTGCTGGTGGGGGCGAGTGTCTGCGCGGTCGGGCCCATCGGCTTTGTCGGGTTGATCGCGCCGAATATCCTTCGCCAGTTTCTCGGTAATGACTACCGCTGGCTGATCCCACTCAGTGCCGCCTTGGGCGCAGTGATCGTGCTGGGTGCCGACCTGCTCAGCCGCGCCGTGGCGTTCCCGGTGGAAACCCCGGCCGGGGTGGTCACGGCACTGATTGGTGCACCATTCTTCCTCTTTCTCGCCAGGCGTGCCCTATGACCCAGCCACGATTGCGCCTTTGGCTGCTGCTCGTTTTGTTGCTGCTGGCGACCTTCGTCAGCCTCAGCGCCGGCACCCTGTGGCTCACGCCCGAAACCGTGCTGGAGCGCCTGCTGGCCCATGACGCCCTCGACTTTGAAGTCTGGAACCACCGCCTGCCACGCAGCCTGATCGCGATCCTCGCCGGCTGCGCATTCGGCCTGGCCGGGGCGATTGTGCAGGGCGTGATTCGCAACCCGCTGGCCTCGCCGGAAATCCTCGGTGTCACCCAAGGTGCGGGGCTCGCGCTGACGGTGGCAATCATCAGTTGGCCGCATTTGCCGATTGCCTGGCTGCCCCTGGTGGCCTGCCTGGGCGGCGCCGGTGGTGCGTTGCTGTTGGCGCTGTACAACACCGGTGTGAGTTTTTCCGGCGTGCGTTTTGCGCTGTCCGGGGTGGCGATTGCGGTGACCTTGTCCAGCGTCACCGAGTTTCTGATCCTGTCCCACCCGCTGGACATCAACACCGCCTTGCTCGCGCTCACTGGCAGCCTGTGGAGCCGCAACTGGCACCATGTAGCGCTGGTGCTGCCGTTCCTGGTGTTGATCCCGCTGGGGCTGTGCCTGGCCAAACCGCTTAACCTGATCGCCCTCGGCGATGAGGCGGCCCACAGCCTGGGCACCGCACTGAACCGCACACGCTGGCTGGCGATGGCCTGCGCGGTGCTGCTCACCAGCCTGGGCGTGGGCGTGATCGGGCCGATCGGCTTTATCGGCCTGGTCGCACCGCATATGGCACGGCGCCTGGTCGGTGGGCATCACCAGTACCTGCTGCCGGCGGCGATGCTGATCGGCGCGCTGTTACTGGTGCTGGCCGACACCCTCGGGCGCACGCTGATCGCGCCCAGCGAAATCCCCGCCGGGGTGCTTACGGCGGTGATTGGCGCACCGTATTTTCTTTGGTTGCTGGCACGGTTCAAGGGCTGATGACATGAGTATTCTTCAAGCACGCGCGCTGGATATCGGCTACGGCGCCATACCCATCGTGCAGGGGCTGTCGTTTACGCCGCCGACGGGAAAAGTCACCGCGTTAATCGGCCCCAATGGCTGCGGCAAGTCCACCTTGCTCAAGGCGTTTGCGCGCATCCTCAAGCCCACGCAAGGTGAGCTGAGCCTGGATGGCCAGGCCTACGCCAGCCTGTCCGCCCGCCAACTGGCCCGGCACATTGCATTCCTGCCCCAAGTGCTGCCGGTGCCCGAAGGCGTCAGCGTGCGCCAGTTGGTCGCCTATGGCCGCAGCCCGCACAACTCGCTGTGGGGACGCCTGAGCGGCAATGACCAGGCCCATGTGACCCAGGCGATGCAACGCCTGGAACTCGACAATCTGGCCGACCGCGCCCTGGCGGACCTGTCCGGCGGCCAGCGTCAACGCGCCTGGCTGGCCATGGTCCTGGCACAGAACGCCCCCGTAGTGCTGCTCGACGAACCCACCACCTACCTCGACATCAGCCACCAAGTCGAACTGCTCGACCTGATGGGCGAACTCGCCGCCGAAGGCAAGACCGTGATCACCGTGCTCCACGACATCAACCAGGCCTGCCGCTACGCCGACCACCTGGCGGTGATGCACGCCGGCAAACTGGTGGCCGATGGCGCGCCGGCACAGGTGATCAGTGCCGAGTTGATGCGCCAGGTGTTTGAGGTGCAGGTGCAGATCATGAGCGAACCGGTGGCCGGCACCCCCATGTGCCTGATAGAAAAAAGCACCCGAGCCCAAACCTGACTCGGTCAAAAAATGTGGGAGGGGGCTTGCTCCCGATAGCAGTGGGTCAGTCACCTCATGCATTGACTGACCCACCGCCATCGGGAGCAAGCCCCCTCCCACATTAGGATCTCAGTCGGCTTTGGAACTCCACACGGCCTTCTTCACCTCAATGGCCTTGGGCAACAACCGATTCTGGAAAAACAGATCCGCCGTCGCCTGCTGCGCCTGAATGATCCCTTCATCAATCGGCAAAATCGGCGAAGGCGGGCGGTTGTCCATGTAGCGTGCAACCACGTCGGCGGGCAGGCCCATGAACTCGGTCAGTACTTTCAAACTGTCTTCGCGCTGGCTGCGGGTAAGGGCTTCGGCGGCGGTGAGCTCGTCGAGCAGGTCATGGATAAAGGCCCCATTGTCCCGCGCATACTCGCGCCGCGCGCTGTACACCGGTCCAGAGAGGCCCAAGCCTTCGCCATTGGCCAGCACATGGCTGGGGCTCTGGCTCAAGGCGAGTGACGAGTAGGGTTCCCAGATCGCCCAGGCATCGACGCTGCCTTGTTCGAACGCCGCTCGCGCATCGGCCGGCGGGAGGTACACCGGTTGGATGTCCTTGTAGCTCAGGCCGGCGTTGTTCAGCGCTCGCAGGATCAGGTTGTGGGAGCTGGAACCCTTCTGGAACGCCACTTTCTTGCCCTTGAGGTCCGCCACCGAATGCAGCGGGCTATCGTTGCGCACCAGGATCGTCTCGGCGCTCGGCTTGGGCGGTTCGGCGCCGATGTAGACCAGGTCGGCCCCGGCGGCTTGGGCGAACAGCGGCGGGATGTCGCCGGTGGAACCCACATCCAGTGCCCCCACGTTCAGCGCTTCAAGCATCTGCGGGCCGGCGGGGAACTCGATCCACTTCACCTCCGTCTTCGGGAAACGCTTTTCCAGCAGGTCATGTTGCTTGGCGAGGACCAGCGCGATGGAGCCTTTTTGGTAGCCGATACGCAAGGTGGCGGGGTCGGCGGCCAGGGCGGTTTGCGTCACCGCCAGCAAGGCCAGGAGCAGTGCTGGAAACTTCATGCTTTACCCTCTGTAAATCGATGGGCCGGGCGCGCCAGGCCGAGGTTTTCGCGCAAGGTGGAACCGCTGTATTCAGTGCGAAACAGGCCGCGCCGCTGCAGCTCGGGCACCACCCATTGCGCGACGTCTTCCAACCCACCCGGCAAGTGCGGCACCAGGATATTGAAGCCATCGGCCGCGCCGTTTTCGAACCAGTTCTGCAGCTCATCGGCAATCTGCGCAGGCGTGCCGATCAGGCTGTAATGCCCGCGGCCACCGGCAATTCGCCGACCCAATTGCGCGAGGGTCAGTTGCTCACGGTTGGCCAAGTCGCTCAGCAGTTGCTGACGACTGCGTTGTCCGCTGTCGGTCAACGGCAGCGCCGGCAACGGCCCGTCCAGCGGGTAGCCGGACAGGTCGAAATTGCCCAGCATGCGCCCCAGCAACGCGACGCCCACCTCAGGTTCGACGAGATCCTGGAATGCCTCGAATTTGGCCTGGGCCTCGGCCTCGGTCGCCCCGACCACCACAAACACACCGGGCATGATTTTCAGCGAGTCCGGCCCGCGCCCGTACCGGCTCAAGCGGCCCTTGAGGTCGGCATAAAACGCCTGGGCATTGGCCAGCGAGGTCTGTGCGGTAAACACCACCTCGGCGGTCTGCGCGGCCAGCTCACGGCCGGCTTCGGACGAGCCGGCCTGCACGATCACCGGCTGGCCCTGGGGCGAGCGCGCCACATTCAGCGGGCCCTTGACCCGGAAATGTTCGCCCACATGGTCCAGTACATGCAGTTTCGTCGGGTCGTAATAGTTGCCGCTGGCCTTGTCGCGCACAAAGGCATCGTCTTCCCAGCTGTCCCACAACCCGGTCACCACCTGATGAAACTCCTTGGCGCGGCTGTAGCGTTCGCCATGGCTGAGGTGTTCGTCGCGGCCAAAATTCTGCGCTTCGGCGGCGTTGTCCGAGGTCACCAGGTTCCAGCCCGCGCGCCCGCCGGACAGGTGATCCAGCGAAGCGAACTTGCGCGCCACATGGTAGGGCTCGTTGTAGCTGGTGGTCGCCGTGGCGATCAGGCCGATGTTATCGGTCACCGCACTCAGCGCCGAGAGCAGGGTGAGCGGCTCGAAATGGTCCGAACGCGCCATATGGCTGGCGATCGTGCCGGTGGCGGCGGCGATGCTGTCGGCCACGAACAGCGCATCGAACTTCGCCGCTTCGGCCACCCGCGCCAGGTGTTTGTACTGGGCGAAATCCAGCCCGGCATCCGCCGGCACGTCCGGGTGGCGCCAGGCGGCGACATGGTGCCCGGTGGCCATGAGAAAGGCGCCGAGTTTCAGTTGACGGCTCATGCTAGAAATCCTTGCGCAGTTGCACGCCGAAGTAACGCTCATCGTCACGGGGTACGGCGCGGTAGATGTAGTTGCCGCCGCTGGCCAGCAGCGGTGAGTAGGACTTGTCGGCGAGGTTCTTGGCCAGCAACGCCACGCGCCAGCCATTGCTGTAGTCGGCCAGGGCCACGCTGGCGTTCCAGATGCCGTAGGCGCCTTGCTTGGTGTCGACGTTCTGACTGATGTCGTACTGCACTTCGCTCTGCCAGCTGTAGTCGGTGCCCAGTTCGATGTCCAGGCCGTTATCCAGTGGGATCGTGTAGTCGGCGCGCACGTAGCTTTTCCAGTCCGGGCTGAAGGGCAGTGGCTTGCCGTTCACGTTGCACGTCGCTGCTGCGCCCGCCGGGCAGGCGAACTCATCGATGCGCGCACGGGTGTAGGCCAGGGCGCCGGAGAGCTTGAGTTGCTGGGTGGCCTGCAGGGCGTAATCCAGCTCGACGCCTTCGGTGCTGACGCTGCCGGCGTTGATCAGGCGAGTCACGACCTGGCCGGCGACGGTGTCGAAAAAGTTCGCCTGGTAGTTGTCGTAGTCGCTGTGGAATACCGCCAGGTTGGTGGTCAGGCGGTTGTTCCAGGCGGTGGCCTTGATCCCGGCTTCCCAGGTGTTGGAGGTTTCCGGCTTGAGCGCATCGGTGTCGCGCGGTTGCATATTGAAGAACACGTTGTAGGCCGGGCCCTTGTAGCCGCGCGAGTAGGTCAGGTAGCTGGTGACGCTGTCGCTGATGTCGTACTGCACCCCGAGGCGACCGGACCAGCCGTCTTCGTCCACCGAGCCGGAGCTGGAGGTGGCCGGTTGAATCCCGCTGACCGTGGTGGCCGAGGTGGAGACGCGGCGGTGATCGTATTTCAGCTCATCGTGGGTGTAGCGCAGGCCGGCGATGCCACGAAAGCGCGAGGTGAAGTTCAGCGTGGTCTCGCCGAACACCGCGTAGCTGTCGCTGGTGGTGCTGTAGTCGGCGATGCCACGGTCGGTGCGCGTGGTGGTCGTGAGCGTGCGCTGATAGGTTTCCTCGTCCTTGCCGTGCATGTAGAACAGGCCGCCGACGTATTCCAGGAACTCACCCTTGGGCGAGGCCAGGCGCAGTTCCTGGGAGTATTGGTCGAAGGCCAGCTCGCCCTTGTCGGCGGTGCCGGGGAAGGCGGCGGTCACCGTGCCGAGGCGGTCGCCGTCCTGGTACTGGGTGTTGTCCCAGCCGCGCCAGGCGGTGATCGAGGTCAGGGTGTAGTCGCCGAGGTTCCAGTCCAACTGAGCGGACAAGCCTTTGTTGGTGTCTTCGACATGGCTGCGCGTATCGGTGTTGATGTCGCGGTTGTCGCTGGAGGCGCGCACCGGGCTCAAGGCATTGCTGAAGGCCGGGCTCAGGGACTTGCTGACCACGCCATTCGGCGCGTCGTCGTGGGACTGCATGTAGTCGGCGATCAGGGTCAGTTTCACGTCATCGTTGGGGGTGAATTCCAGCTTGCCGCGGATGCCCTTGTGGTTGTAGCCGTTGACCTCCTGGCCGTTGTGCTGGTTATCGACGTTACCGTCGTAGCTGCCGAACAGCGTGCTGATCGAGCCTTTGAGCACATCCGGCACCAGGCTGCCGCCGATGCCGAAACGGGTGCGGCTTTCGTTGCCGCTGTAGTACGCCTGGTCGATATAGCCATGGGTCTCGGCGCTGGGCGCCTTGCTGGTGATGTTGAGCACGCCGGCCGAGGCGTTCTTGCCGAACAAGGTGCCTTGCGGGCCGCGCAGCACTTCGATGCGCTCCAGGTCCAGCAGGTCGAGGGTGGCCTGGCCGGGGCGCGCGTAGACCACGCCGTCGATCACCGTGGCCACCGTCGGCTCCACGCCAGGAGAGGTGGAAATAGTGCCCACGCCGCGCACGAACAGCGAGGTGTCCTTGTTCGAGGCGCCGGTGCGGAAGTTCAGCGACGGCACTTGCTGGGCGATGCTGGCCACGCCGTTGCGGTTGTCGCGCTCCAGTTGTTCGCCGTCCAGCACCGAGACCGCCACCGGGACTTTTTGCAGGGATTCTTCACGCCGGGTGGCGGTGACCGTCACCGCTTTGAGCGTGGGTTCCTGCTCGTCGGCAGCAAAGGCGCCGGGCACGGGGAGGGCGGTCAGACCGGCGAGAAGGAATAAGTGCGTGTGCCTGTGCATGGTGTGTTCGCTCGAAAAAATGCCCTGAACCGCTGCGGTTCTTACGACCGTCAGCGCCTGTGGAAACTGCCTTGGGCATTCGCTTGAGCGAGTAGCAGACAGTGCGCTTTGTTAGCGCTAACATCGGCATTATTGGTAGCTCGGGTTTAGAGCGTCAAAGACTTAAAAATTATCCCTATATTCTTTTTGGTTGTTAGCAGGATGATCCCGTGAACGAAGACAAACCGCGCAAGCGCCGTGGCGCCGGGCGCGTCACCTTGAACACCGTGGCCCGGCAGGCCGGGGTGTCGGCGATCACCGTGTCGCGCTATTTCAACCAGCCGGAGCAGGTCTCGCCCGAGCGTCGCGAGCGCATTGCCGAGGTGGTGGCCGAGCTGGGTTATGTGCCCAACCTGGTGGCCGGCGGGCTGGCGTCGGCGCGGGGGCGGATCGTGGCGATGGTGATCCCGAACATCTCGGGGCCGATCTTTGCCAACACGATCCAGGGCTTCAGCGACACCCTCAGTCGCCATGGGTATCAGCTGTTGCTGGCGTCCAGTTACTTCAGCGCCGAGCAGGAAGAAAGCGCGGTGCGCGCGTTCCTCGGCTGGTCGCCGGCAGCGCTGGTGCTGACCAGTCGCTTCCACAGTGCAGGCACCGAAAAGATGATCGCCGACACCGATATCCCGGTGGTGGAAACCTGGGACTACGTGCCCGAACGCGCGCCGGTGCAGATCGGTTTTTCCCACTACGCAGTCGGCGTCACGGCCGCGCGCTACCTGTATGGCAAGGGCTATCGGCGAATCGCCTTCGTGCAGAACAGCGCCACGGGCGACTTCAGCGCGCTGGAACGGGGTGATGGGTTTGCCGCAACCCTGATCGAACTGGGTGTACAGCCCCGGGTCTTCGTCCCGGACGCCGACAGCGCGCCCTTCGAAGCCGGCAAGCAGGCGATGCAAGCCCTGATGAACCACGCCACCCCACCTGACGCGATCTTCTTCGCCAATGACAACCTCGCCGCCGGTGGTTTGCTGGCGGGGCAGCGTTCCGGGTTAAAGTGCGCGGTGCTTGGATTCGGTGACTACCCGTTTGCCGAAATGTTGTTGCCCAGCCTGAGTACGATCAAACCGCCGGCCTTGGAGATCGGCGTACTGGCGGCAACCCGCGTGCTGGAAAGCCTCGGCGTGTTGCCGGATGCCGTACAGCGTTTGAACCTGTTGGATTGCCGCTTGATCGAACGGGAAAGCGCCTGAGCTTTTTTACCGCCCACTAGGACCTGCCCATGACCGAACCCGCCCCCAAGACCCGCCGCGCCCCCAAAGGTGAAAAACGCCGCGAAGAGCTGCTGGACGCGGCCCTGCAGGTGTTCTCCCTGGAAGGCTACAGCGGCGCCTCGATGGCCCAGGTGGCGGCGATCGTGGGTATTTCGGTGGCCGGGCTGCTGCATCATTTTCCCAGCAAGATCTCGCTGTTGATGGGGGTGTTGCAGCGTCGCGATGAGGTCAATCAACGGATTGCCGATGAGGTTCGTGCGGAGAAAACCCTCAATGGCTTACTCGGCAGCCTGCGTGCGATCAATCGTTCGAATGCCACGGCACCGGGCGTGGTGCGCGCGTTTACCATCTTGAATGCCGAAAGCCTGCTGGACACCCATCCGGCCTGGGCCTGGTTCCAGGCGCGCTATGCGGCGATTCACCAGCGCATGCAGGGGCAGTTTGCCGACCTGGTCGCAGCGGGGGAGGTGCGCAGCGATGTGGATATCGCCGGGCTGGTGGAAGAAATCCTGGCCATGATGGATGGCCTGCAGATCCAGTGGCTGCGCTTTCCCGAGCAGGTGGACCTGGTGGCGCGGTTTGACAGCTACATCGCGCGGGTCGAGGCAGCCATCAGAACCTGAGTTGAACACAGTCAACATGTGGGAGGGGGCTTGCCCCCGATGGCGGTCTCTGGGCCGGCCATGTGCTGGGGTTGGAATGAGTACATATCCGTTGCTGCGGTAACGGCTACTTAGGGTTCCGCTCTTACAGCGGGTCACTTTTGGAAGAGCGCCAAAAGTAACCAAAAACGCTTCGCCCCACCACTCGGCACCTCGCCCAGGCTCGGTGTGCCCGTAATCCGACAGTGATGTGGGGGGCCGCCGCCACGCGCCATCCATGGCGCGGGGCGGCTAAACCGGCATCCCTGCCGGTTTACCCCCCAAATCACTATCGAATTCCGGCCAGCGTGGTTAACGGGGCGCCTGAGATCAAGATCAAGATCAAAAGCAAGATCAAGATCAAGGGCGGCTCGCTTCGCATCGTGGTTAGCGTTGGCTGCTACACAGTTGTGTAGATACCCATGCTCATCGGGGGCAAGCCCCCTCCCACAGGGATCAGTTGCCGGTAGCACTGCCCTGGCTGCTGTCATCGCTCATGTCATAGCCATCACCGTCGCTGGTGCCGCTGTCACCTTCATTTTGATGCAGCACACCGCCGGTCTTCACCGTCGATTCACGCAGCGTCGAGTTGAGCGCCGAGCGCGGCAGCGGGTTGCTGGTGGTGGTCGACAGTTCCTGGCGGAACGGGTTGACCAGCTTGGCGTTCAGGCGAATATCCTGGGACGACGCGCCCACCGACAGGTTGAAGCTGTCGGCATCCACCACCCATTGCTTGCTCGCTACGTCGTAGTAGGCCAGCGAGCGATCGTTGAGCTCGATGGTCACGCGCTTGCTCTCGCCCGGCTTGAGGAACACCTTCTTGTAGCCCTTGAGTTCCTTGATCGCGCGTTCGACTTTCGGGTTGTTCTGGCCCACGTACAACTCGGCCACTTCGGCGCCCGCGACCTTGCCGGTGTTGGCCAGGTCGAACGACACCTTGATCGGCGCACCGGCCACCGCCACCCCAGGGGTCACGCTGATGTTGCTGTAGCCGAAGGTGGTGTACGACAAGCCATAGCCGAACGGGTAGAGCGGCTTGATGCCCTTTTTCTCGTAGCCGCGATAGCCCAGGAACAGGTCGTCCTTGTAGCTCATCTCGGCCAGGGTTTCCTGGTTGTCGAACGTGGGGAAGGTCGCGTAGATCGGGTTGTCTTCGATGTTGCGCTCGATGCTGATCGGCAGCTTGGCCGACGGGTTGACCTTGCCCAGCAGGATCTCCGCCAAGGCCTGGCCGCCGTTCTGTCCAGGGTAGAACGCATGCAGCGCGGCCGGTACCTGGTCGATCCAGTCGCTCATCTTCAGGCCGGTACCGCCGTGCAGGGTGACCACGGTATTCGGGTTGACCTTGGCGATGCTCTGGATCAGCAGGTTCTGGTATTCGGGCAGGTCGAAGCTGTGGTCGAAGCCTTCGCCTTCGTACTCATTGCTGTTACCGGCCGCGACCAGTACCGCGTCGTACTTGGCCAGGTCCTGCGGTGCCACAAGCGACGCCCAGCTCATCTGCACACCGACGAGGCCGCCCATGGTCGACAGGTAGCCGTTGCGGCGTGAATATTCCAGCTTGATGTCGACCGGTTTGCCGGCTTCCAGGTTGACCTTGGCAAACACCGGGATGGTCGGCGGAATGCTGTTGTTCGGCAGCGGCTTGCCGTCGCCGTTGTCGAGGACTTTCTTGCCGTTGACGTAGAGGCGCACGGCGCCGTCGGCACGCACCTTGAACACCTGCTCGCCGCTGACCGTCGGGGTGATCTGGCCGCTGTAGCGAATCGAGGTGGCGGCGGTATCGCCGTTCACCGGCAGGCTGTCGGTGGACCAGTCCAGGTCGACATGGGTGTCGGTGCGGCTGGCGGCCGGGTCACCGGACCAGTTGGTGTTGCTGAAGAACTCGGTCTTCAAGCCTTTGACACTGTTGCCATTGCCGTCGGCATGGGTCCAGGTCGAGGTGGCCGGGTCCAGGGACAGCCCGTCGATAAACTCGACCTTGGCGCCTGGCGCCAGTTGCTGCAAGCCGCTCAGCTCACTGATGTAGTTGGCGGCCATGACGTTGGCGCTGCCGAAACCGGTAGGCGGCGCGTACTTGGCCAGGGTGCCGACCACGGCGATGCGCTTGACCTTCCTGGCGTCCAGCGGCAGCAGGCTGTTCTGGTTTTTCAGCAGCACGATGCCTTCGCGGGCGGCGTTCAGGGCCACGCGGTTGCTGGTGGCGCTGTTCATGTTGTGGCTGGTCAGCGGCGCCTTGCTGTCGAACTTGTACAGGTAGATCTGCTTGAGGATGCGGCGCACCTTGTCATCGATGGTCGCGCTGCTCAGCTCGCCGCTGTCCAGATACGGCTTGAGGATGGTGCTGTTCATCTGGTAGCCCATCATGTCCAGGTCGGTACCCGCCTGGGCCGCCGGCAAACCGTCGACCACCGCGTTGTAGTCGCTCTGCACGAAGCCCGGGTAGCCCCATTCGGTCTTGAGGATGTCACGCATCAGGTGCTTGTTCTGGCACGCGAACTCGCCGTTCACCTTCTGGAACGCACACATCATCATCGCGACCTTGCTGTTCTTCGAGGCGGACTCGAACGGCGGCAGGGTCATCTCGCGCAGCACGCGTTCGCTGATGATTTCATTGAGGTGGAAGCGGTTGCTTTCCTGGTCGTTGGCGGCGAAATGCTTGGCATTGGCCCACACGCCACGGGACTGAATGCCGTTGATCACTGCCGGCGCCAGGCTGGCGCCGAGGAACGGGTCTTCACCGGACAGGTACTCGAACGCCCGGCCGCTGTACGGCATGCGGTACAGATTCACACCAGGGCCGGTGACGAACTGATAGCCGCCGCTGGCGGTGTCATAGCCCAGGGCACGGCCCAGGTCGATGGCGCGCCGCGGGTTCCAGCTGGCGGCCAGGTTCGGCCCCGACGGGTAGACCACGCCCTGGGCGTTGCCTTCGCTGGTGTAGCGCACGCCCACACCGCCATCGGCGCCGTGGATCTGCGGGATACCGTACTGGGTCAGTGGCTTGACGTCCCAGCCGCCGGTGCCGCCGATGTAGGCGAGTTTTTCTTCCAGGGTCATCTTTGCCAGGGTCTTGTCCGCGGCTTTTTCCGCGCGGCTTACCCGACCTTCATCCAGGGCAGGACTGGTGGCCGCATGCACCTGGGACACGGCCAGTGCCAGCAGGGCGAAAGCCGACTGTGCACCGATCATTTTGCGTTTATTCATGGGTCTCTCCGACAACAGTTCAGTAAACAGGGCGCGCCGAGAAGTGCGTGTTGCACTGCACCTCGTCACTTTTTTCTGGGCAATAGTTGCCCGTGATCGCAATTTTTAACCGATGGCTAATTGCAACTATTTGGCGAATTTCGCAGTTTTATAAGTGTAATAATTGTATTAGTTATTGTTGTGGATAGTGTCTAAGCGATATCACGAGATGGCATTTTGAACCGCAAAAACCGCATAATTAAGGCAATTCTTGCGGTTATAAGTCAAACGAAAGCTAATTTTTGCGTGAAATAAGAAATATTTTCTTACCTTTCGGAACTAAGGCTAAACCTACCAGTCGATTGGTTTAAGAAAATTTATCGAGTCGTGGCTAACTAGTGGCATAGCTCGGTAGTTTCAAAGTGCCATGTTTACACAAGCTGTCATACACAACGCTTTGGTGTAGGGTCTTGATCGAGTTCAAGGCGCCACTTGGGCTATCTGCTGTTTTTGATCTGGAGAAAGTTGATGAAGATTTCCCTGTTGGGTGCCGGTGTTGTATTGGGCGTTGCGCTAAGTGGCGCGGCGATGGCGGCCGAGTCCACGGACGCCGATGCGAAATCCGGCGCCGCCGATTCCACGGTGTTGACCCAGGCCCACGATGCCAAGGCCGTCAAAAAACAGAAAGCTGAAACCACCAAGGGTGGGCGGCCGCTGAGCCAATCTGCTACCTCTAAAACAGCACCAACCAAGTAAGCCTGACCCCCTGTAGGAGCGAGCTAGCTCGCGAAAGTATTCCAAGCGCATCGCGGCGTCGGATGTACCTTTTTCGCGAGCAAGCTCGCTCCTACAGGGGGCTCATATAGCCCCTCAGATTTTTACCCATGCCCAGCCCTTCAACGCCCATCGATGCCTGCCAACTGCACATCCCGCACACCGAACAGGTCTGCGCGTGGCTGATGCAACATGCCGGCTTGAAAACCGTTGACCTGGAGCGCGCCCGACGCTTGTCCCAGGAGGGCGGTGACACCGAATTACTAGGCCTGCTCACGCGCCTGGGGCTGGTTTCCGAAGTGGAGCTGGCCCGTGCCTGGGCCGACCTGCTCGGCGCACCGCTGCTGCTGGCCGATGCTGCGCCGCCGCTGTTGGACCCATTGCCGGTATTGACCGAGCGTTTCATGCGCCACTACCAGGTGGTGCCCGTGGGCTGGAGCCGGGGCGGCCTGCGGGTGCTGGCGGCCAACCCGTCGCTGGTCTACCCGTTCCAGGCCATGGCCTATGCCTGTGGCGTGCCGGTGTGGCTGGCCGTGGGGCCGCGCAACGAAGTCGAAACCCTGATCGAGCGCTACTACGGCCAGGGTCGTTCGGCGATGGGCACCCTGATCGAAAACCTCGACGAGCAGGGCGGTGCCCTGGAAGACATCGAGCACCTCAAGGACATGGCCTCCGAAGCGCCGGTGATTCGCCTGGTCAACCTGATCCTGCAGCGCGCGGTGGAACATCGCGCCTCGGACATTCATATCGAACCCTTCGAAAACCAGCTCAAGGTGCGCTACCGCATCGACGGCGTGCTGCACGACGCCGAGGCGCCGCCGTCCAGCTCTTCAGCGGCGGTCATTTCGCGGGTGAAGATCATGGCGCGCCTGGACATTGCCGAGCGGCGCCTGCCCCAGGACGGGCGCATCATGCTGCGCATCCAGGGCAAGGAGCTGGACTTGCGGGTGTCCACGGTGCCCACCAGTTTTGGCGAGTCGGTGGTCATGCGGTTGCTCGACCGCCAGACCGTGCAGTTCGATTTCCAGAGCCTGGGCTTTGATGGCCAGCGCCTGGAAACCTTCCTCGAAGTGCTCGAGCGGCCCCACGGCATCCTGCTCGTCACCGGGCCCACCGGCTCGGGCAAGACCACCACGCTGTACACCGCGCTGTCGCGGCTCAATACCGCCGAGCGCAAGATCATCACCGTCGAAGACCCGGTGGAATACCAGCTTGAGGGCATCAACCAGATCCAGGTGAAACCGGCCATCGGCCTGGACTTCGCCGGTGCGCTGCGCTCCATCGTGCGCCAGGATCCGGACGTGATCATGATCGGTGAAATCCGCGACCTGGAAACCTGCCGTATCGCCATCCAGTCGTCCCTCACCGGCCACCTGGTGCTCTCGACCCTGCACACCAACAGCGCGGCGGCGAGTATCACGCGCTTGCTGGACATGGGTGTCGAAAGCTACCTGATTGCCTCGACCGTCAACGGCATCCTTGCCCAGCGCCTGGTGCGGCGCCTGGACCCGGCCACCCGCGAAGCCTTCGAAGCACCGGCGGAATTGATCGCCGAACACGGCCTCGACCGGTTTACCGAGCAGCGCCCGATCATGCTTTATCGCCCCCGCGCCGATGCGCCGGGCGGTGGCTACCACGGCCGCAGTGCGATCACCGAACTGCTGGTGATGAACGACGAACTGCGCAGCCTGTTGATGCGCCAGGCCGACGCCGCCACCCTCGAACAGGCCGCCCGCCGTGGCGGCCTGCGCACCTTGCATGAAGAAGGCCTGCGCCAGGCCGTGGCCGGTGTCACCTCACTTGAAGAAGTGCTGCGCGTCACCCGGGGAGAGGGCGCATGAGCCTGTTCAAATACCGCGCCCTCGACAGCCAGGGCCAGGCGCAAAACGGCACCCTCGAAGCCAAGGACCAGGATGCCGCCGTCGCCGCGCTGCACAAGCGCGGTTTGCTGCTGTTGCAGATCGAGGTGGCGGGCGCCCAGGGCCTGCGCAAGGCCTTTGGCCGGGGCCAGTTGAACGGCGCGGCGCTGGTCAGTTTCACTCAACAATTGGCCACGCTATTGGGCGCCGGCCAGCCGCTGGAACGCTCCCTGGGCATCCTGCTCAAGCAGCCCGGCCAGCCCCAGACCCGCGCGCTGATCGAGCGCATCCGCGAACAGGTCAAGGCCGGCCAGCCGTTATCCAAGGCGCTGGAGGCGGAGGGCAGCCAGTTTTCGCCGCTGTACCTGAGCATGGTCCGCGCCGGCGAGGCGGGCGGCGCCCTCGAAGACACCCTGCGCCAGCTCAGCGATTACCTGGAGCGCAGCCAGTTACTCCGGGGCGAAGTGATCAACGCGCTGATCTACCCGGCGTTTCTGGTGGTCGGCGTGCTCGGTTCGCTGGCGTTGCTGCTGGCCTATGTGGTGCCGCAGTTCGTGCCGATCTTCAAGGACCTGGGCGTGCCGATTCCGCTGATCACCGAGGTGATCCTGGGCCTCGGCCAATTCCTCGGGGCCTACGGCCTGGCGGTGCTGGCCGGGTTGATTGTCGGCGCATGGGCTCTGGCCGCGCGCCTGCGCGATCCCCAGCGCCGCGAACGCTATGACCGCCGCGTGCTGGGCATCCGCATCATCGGCCCGTTGCTGCAACGGGTCGAAGCCGCCCGTTTGGCCCGCACCCTCGGCACCCTGCTGAGCAACGGTGTGGCGCTGCTGCAAGCGCTGGTGATTGCCCGCCAGGTCTGCACCAACCGCGCCCTGCAAGCCCAGGTCGCCCAGGCCGCCGAGTCGGTCAAGGGCGGCGGCACCCTGGCCAGCGCCTTCGGCAGCGAGCCGTTGCTGCCCGACCTGGCGTTGCAAATGATTGAAGTCGGCGAACAGGCCGGCGAACTCGACAGCATGCTGCTCAAAGTCGCCGAGGTGTTCGACGTCGAGGCCAAACGCGGCATCGACCGCCTGCTCGCCGCGCTGGTGCCGTCCCTGACCGTGGTCATGGCGGTGCTGGTGGCGGTGATCATGCTGGCGATCATGCTGCCGCTGATGAGCCTGACCAGCAATATATGAACCCTTAAGGAAACACGCTGATGCGCCATACCCGATTCAAGCCCGCCCGCCGCCAGGGCGGTTTTACCTTGCTGGAAATGCTCGCCGTGATCGTGCTGCTGGGCATTGTCGCGACCATCGTGGTACGCCAGGTCGGCGGCAATGTGGACAAGGGCAAATACGGCGCGGGCAAGGCCCAGTTGGCCAGCCTGAGCATGAAGATCGAAAGCTACGGCCTGGACGTCGGCTCGCCGCCCAAGAGCCTGCAGCAACTGGTCGACAAGCCGGGCAACAGCGCCGGTTGGGCCGGCCCGTATGCCAAGCCGTCGGACCTCAAGGACCCGTTCGGCCATGCCTTCGGCTATCGCTTCCCCGGTGAGCACGGTGCGTTCGACCTGATTTTCTACGGTCAGGACGGCCAGCCCGGCGGCGAAGGCTACAGCGCCGACCTGGGCAACTGGGAATAACCCACGACCATGGCCAACGCCCAACGCGGCTTTACCCTGCTGGAAATGCTGGTGGTGATCGTCTTGATCAGCATCGCGGCCGGGCTGGTGGGGTTTGGCCTGCAACAAGGCCTGCGTGCGGCCAAAGAGCGCCAGGCCGTCGGGCAGGTGGTCGAGGCGTTGCGCAGCACGCGGGCGCGGGCGATTGTCAGTGGCACTACCGAAAGCACGGTGTTCGATTTGCGCAACCTCAGTGTGCAGGCGCCGGGCCGTCCGAAAAAGTATTGGCCGGCCGGGCTGCAAGTGACCCTGCACACCGCCGAGCAAGCCGGCGCGGCGGTGGATTTCTACCCCGATGGCAGCTCCACCGGCGGCCACGTGTTGCTGGCCAACGGCAGTCGGCGTTGGCGCATCGACATCGGCTGGCTGACCGGCAGCGTCGAATCCAAGGCCCTGCCATGAAGCGCCAGGCGGGTTTCACCCTGCTGGAAATGCTCGCCGCGCTGACGCTGATGGCGATCTGTAGCACGGTGCTGTTGGTCGCCTTCGGCCAGAGCGCACGTTCGTTGTTGCAGGTGGCCCACAGCGACCGCCTGACCCATGCCGCCGTGAGTGTTATGGATCAGGAAGGCATGGGCCCTTTGGCCAGCGGCACCCGCCAGGGCGAGCTTGACGGTATTGCCTGGCAATTGCGCATCGCCCAGCAGCCCAGCCGCATCGGCCAGGCCCATCTGTTTCGCCTGGACCTCACCGTCAGCGAAGGCCCGCGCCAGGCCCGTTTCAGCACCTTGAAACTGCGCGCTGCCGGCGTCGGGGCCGGCTTGTGAAGGCGCGTCAGCAGGGCTTTACCTTGCTTGAGATCATGATCGTACTGAGCCTGCTCGGGGTGTTGCTGACCCTGGTCGGCGGCGCGTTGCTGGGGGCCAATCGCGCCGTGCTCAAGGCCCAGCGCTACACGGTCAGCCTGGATGAAATGCGTGCCGCGCAGCAGTTTTTGCGCACCGCCATCAGCGAGGCGTTACCGCTGGATGTGACCGAGGACGACAGCCAGACCGATGGCTTTTTCGCCGGTGGTCCCCAGCGTATGCAGTTTGTCGCGACCTTGCCGGGTGTGCTCGGCGGCGGTATCCAGCGCTTCACCTTGCAGTTGGTGGGTCCTGAATCGCAGCGCGATTTGCAGGTGGCGTTCGCGCGGTTTGAGTCCCCCGCGCAAGTCAGCGTCCCGGCCTCGCGCAGTGAGCCGCAGGTGTTGTTGAAGGATGTCGAGGACCTGCAATTCAGCTATCGCGGCGTGTCGCCCAAGGGCCAGGCCACCGGCTGGATCAGTGAGTGGCCGTGGACCAAACGCCTGCCTTACGCAGTGCGGATTGACGCACGGGTGAACGGGCCGGTGCCGTGGGTGACCCAGGTGGTTGCCTTGCGCCTGAACCTGTCCGGCGGAGCGCCCGAATGATCCGCCATCAACGCGGTGTGGCCCTGCTGCTGGTGCTGTGGGTGCTGGCCTTGCTCAGCCTGTTGCTCGGCGGCCTGGCCGGCTGGGTGCAACTGGAAACACGCCAGGCCGCCTGGCACCGCCAGCACACCCAGGCGGTGCTGGCGGCCGAGGCCGGGGTGGCGCTGGCGATGCAGGCCGTGGCGGACCCGTTGCAGCGCAAGCAGTGGATTGCCGACGGGCGTGAAATCCCGCTGGTGTTCGACGATGCGCAGTTGCGCGTCAGCCTGCACAGCGAGCGCGGCAAGTTGTATTTGAACAGCGCCGAGGTGGGTGATTTTGCTCGCCTGGCCCTGGCCTGCGGTGCGACCCAGGCCCAGGCCAACCAACTCGCCAGAGCCCTGGAGGTACGGCGTAACCAGGGCCTGGCGCCGTTTCGGGTGGTGGAAGAGGTGCGCCAGCTGCCGGGCATGACCCAGGCGTTGTACAGCGAACTGGTGCCCGAGATCAGCCTGTGGAGCGGCCTGGACCGGCCCGATCCGGCATTCGCCAGTGCCTTGATGCGCCGCGCACTGAACCTGCCACATCAGAATGCGGTGGGTGCCGATCCCGGCGACGTGCTGGTGGTCAGCAGCCGCGCCCAACGCCCCGGCGGTTACCACGCCCAGGTGCAGGCCACCGTGTTATTGAGCCCCGCGCAAGGCAGCGCACAACCTTATCGAGTCTTACGTTGGCAAGAATGAACGAACAGTTGAGCGCACGGCTTCAGGCGCTGGCGCAGCCCATCACCCAGCGCTGGCGCGGCAGCCTGCTGCAACTGGGCTGGCGCCTGTGGCTCAAGGAGCTGCGTGGCTGCCTGCCGGCATGGTTGTCGTTTGCCGAGATCCCCGAGCATGTCTACGCCTGGCCGCTGACCGCGCCGGTCGAAAAGCTGCCTGGCGAAGCGCGTCAGGTGCTGGTGCTGCCGCCTGAAACGGTGTTGGTGCAAACCCTGCAATTGCCCCCGGCGGCGGCGCGCAACCTGACGACGGTGGTCGGCTATGAACTGGACCGCTTCACGCCGTTCGACGCCGCCCAGTTGTACTTTGTCGCGCGCCAGGAGCGCCGCACCCCCACGCACCTGCACGTCACGCTGGTGGCGATCCTGCGTGAGCGCCTCGACCAGATCCTCAATGACTGCGCGGTCCTCGGCTTGCAGCCCCATGCCGTGGATGTCGCCGATAGTGCAGGCAAACCCATGGGCATCGACTTGCTGCCGGCGCCGTTGCGTCCCCGTCAGCGCCCCCAGGGCAAGGGCCTGCAACGCAGCCTGCCGTGGTTGTGCGGCGCCTTGCTGATTGCGGCGATGCTGCTGTGGCTCAACGACCGCCAGCGCGTACTCGATGCCATGCAACACAGTGTGCGCGAGCAGAAAGCCCAGGTCGCCGAGATCCAGGCCCTGCGCCAGCAACTGCTCAATACCCGTGGCGCCGCCCAGTACCTGATTCGTCGCAAGGCCGTCCAACCGCCGTTGGCGGCGCTGCTCAACGAGCTGACCGCGTGCCTGCCCTCGGACACCTGGCTCGACCAGTTGGAAGTCAACGACGGCGCCGACGTGTCCTTCTCCGGGCAGAGCGCCAAGGCCAGCGCCTTGATCACCCGGATCAAGGGCTGCCACAGCTTGGAAAACGCCCAGTTCGAAGGGGTGATCCAACCCGATGCGCAAACCGGCAAGGATCAATTTTCCTTGCGCGCCCACCTGCACCAGGAGGCCGCCGATGCGCCGACCACTGACACCCCGTGAACGCCGTGGCGCGGCCCTGATCGCCCTGGCCCTGGTGCTCGGCGCCGGTTACTGGCTGTTGATCGACAGCTGGTTCGCCGGCCCCTTGCGCGCCATGGGCGAGCAGGCCGAGCAACTGCGTGAACAGCAGCAACGCTACGCCGGCGTGTTGCGCCAGGGCGACAGCCTGCGCCAACAGTTGGAACAGGCGCGGCAGGACCCGGCCAGCAGCACCAGCCTGTTGCCCGGCGACGACCCAAGCGCGGTGGCGGCGGACCTGATGCAGCGCATCGCCGACCTGATCAACAGCCGCGCCGGCCTCGGTGGCGGTTGCAGCCTGACCCAGCGCATGCCCATCACCCCGGAGCAGGACGACGCCGAGCCCTATCGCCAGGTCAAGGTCAGCCTGACCCTCAACTGCGCCATCGAGCCCTTGACCGCGATCCTGCATGAGCTGGAGTACCAGCGGCCGTTTCTGTTTGTCGATGAGATGAGCATTCGCCGCCCACCGAACGCGCCGGCCAGTGGCGGCGCCGGGCAACTGGTGGTGCACCTGTTGGTGCGCGGTTACCTGCAACCGGCCGCCGCCCGGCAGGTGCAACGATGATCCATGCATTGCGTCCCCTGGAATGGCTGTTGCTCGGTGTGGCCGGGCTGTTGGGCCTGCTGATGGTCGGCATCCTCAGCAGCATCGGCGATGCGCCGCAGTGGCTGCCGGCACCGGACCCCGATGCGCGCGCCACTACCGCCGCCCAGGTGCTGGTGGCGCCGAGCGCGACCCTCGAAAGCCTGGCCGGCACCTGGCAAGCGCCGCTGTTCAGCCCCGACCGCAGCCCCGACCGTGCGGTGGGCCAGGCCGCCGTTTCCAGCCTGTCGAGCCTGGTACTGACCGGTATCGTCCTCGACGGCGACCTGCGCGTGGCGCTGCTCAAGCGTGCCGATGGCCCGCCGCTCAAAGTCCAGCAGGGCCAGACCCTGCCCAATGGCTGGCGCCTGGAACAGCTGACGCCCCGCGATGCCCGCTTTGTACTCGACGGCCGCACGCAAACCCTGAGCCTGCGGGCCCTGCGTTTGCCGCCGCCGTCCACCACACCCCCGATTACCCTTCCTCACGAGTCCACCCCTTGATCGATACCTTCCCTGGCGCCTTGCGCACCACCGTGTTGTGCCTGGCCACCGCCGTTTCCCTCGGTGGCTGCGGCACCTTCCCCGAGCATCTCGACCCGGACGAGGCCCTGCTGCATGAGGCGATGCAGGGCACCGGTTCGCAACGCCCACCCGTGGATCCGGCCAGCGAACAGGCGCCGGTCGACAGCGGCCAACCCCAGGCGAAGACACCGCCCCAGCGCCAGTTGATACGCGGCAACCAGCAGTTCGTGCGCCAACCGGCAGCGGTCTCGGCCGCCAAGGAGGAGGGCAGCGGCGACATCGTGTTCAACTTCGCCGACCAGCCGATCGAAGCGGTGATCAACAGCGTGATGGGCGACCTGCTGCACGAGAACTACAGCATCGCCCAGGGCGTGAAGGGCAATGTCAGCTTTTCCACGTCCAAGCCGGTGAACAAACAGCAGGCCTTGTCGATTCTGGAGACCCTGTTGTCGTGGACCGACAACGCCATGATCAAACAGGGCAACCGCTATGTGATCCTGCCGGCCAACCAGGCGGTGGCGGGCAAGCTGGTGCCGGAGATGCGCGTGTCGCAGCCCTCCAGCGGTTTGTCGGCACGCCTGTTTCCGTTGCGTTATATCTCGGCCACCGAGATGCAGAAACTGCTCAAGCCGTTCGCCCGCGAGAATGCGTTCCTACTGGTGGACCCGGCGCGCAATGTGTTGAGCCTGGCCGGCACCCCCGAAGAACTGGCCAATTACCAGGACACCATCGACACCTTCGACGTGGACTGGCTCAAGGGCATGTCGGTGGGCGTGTTCGGCCTGCAACGGGCGTCGGTGGCCGAGCTGATGCCCGAGCTGCAAAAAATGTTCGGCCCCGACAGCGGCATGCCCCTGGCCGGCATGGTGCGCTTCTTGCCCATCGAGCGGACCAACTCGGTGGTGGCGATCTCGTCGCAGCCGCAGTACCTCAGTGAAGTCGGCGACTGGATCCACACCATCGACGAAGGCGGCGGCAACGAGCCGCAGATGTACGTCTACGACGTGCGCAACATGAAGGCCACCGACCTCGCCAAGTACCTGCGCCAGATCTACGGCACGGGTGCGATCAAGGACGACACCCCGGCCAAGGTCGCCCCCGGTTTGCGCACCGCGACCTTGTCCTCGCCGGGCACCAACAGCACCTCCGGCAGCACGCCCGGTGGCCTGAGCAACAACCTCAATGGCAACCCACCCGCCGCAGAGGATGAGGAGCAGGCGCCCGACGCCGAGCAGGACACCGCCGAGCAGGGCGCGAGCGAAGACGCCCCGGCCAAAAGCCTCGACGCCGGCACCCGCATCACCGCGCAAAAAAGCAGTAACCAACTGCTGGTCCGCACCCGCCCGGTGCAGTGGAAAGAAATCGAATCGGCGATCAAACGCCTCGACAACCCACCGCTGCAAGTGCAGATCGAAACGCGCATCCTCGAGGTCAAGCTCACCGGCGAACTGGACCTGGGCGTGCAGTGGTACCTCGGCCGCCTGGCAGGCAATTCCACCAGCACCACCGTGGGTAACACCGCCGGCAGCCAAGGCGCGTTGGGCGGCGGCGGGGCAGGGTTGGGCGCGACGGATTCGTTGTTCTACTCCTTCGTCAGCTCCAACCTGCAAGTGGCCCTGCACGCCCTCGAAACCAACGGTCGCACCCAGGTGCTGTCGGCGCCGTCGCTGGTGGTGATGAACAACCAACCGGCGCAGATCCAGGTGGGCGACAACATCCCGATCAGCCAGACCACGGTCAACACCGGCACCTCCGACACCACCTTGAGCAGTGTTGAATACGTGCAGACCGGGGTGATCCTCGACGTCGTGCCACGCATCAATCCGGGTGGCTTGGTGTACATGGACATTCAGCAGCAGGTCAGCGATGCCCAGGACCCGCAGGCGTCCAGCAACGACACCCAGGCCAACCCACGTATCTCCACGCGCTCGGTATCCACCCAGGTCGCGGTGCAGAGTGGGCAGACAGTGCTACTGGGCGGGTTGATCAAGCAGGACAACGCGGAGAGTGTCAGTGCGGTGCCTTACCTTGGGAAAATTCCGGGGTTGCGCTGGTTGTTTGGCAATACCAGCAAGTCCAAGGACCGCACGGAATTGATTGTGCTGATTACCCCGAGGGTGATTACCAGCAGCAGCCAGGCGCGGCAGGTGACGGATGACTATCGCCAGCAGATGCAGCTGTTGAAGCCGGCTAACTGAAATGTGGGAGGGGGCTTGCCCTAATGCCAGTCAGTTAAGGCTTTTTGTAGGAGCGAGCTTGCTCGCGAAAAACTCACAGGCGCCACGTTCATTCAGGAGGCACGCGTTATCGTTGACGTTTTTCGCGAGCAAGCTCGCTCCTACAGGAGGCGATGTACGCGAGCCCCCTCCCACAGTTTGATATCCCGATATCAGATAGATCTGGGCCTGAGATAAAGACCAACCTCAAAAAGACATTATTTATATGAATAAAAAAACTAAAAAATAATAAAATTAGAGAATATTAGCTTATACCAAAACAGCATTATATTTTCAAAACCCATTCCGTTATGTTTGATCGCAACAGCCTACCCCTGACCTCGGATGGTACCCAGCGTGATTCAGATTCTGCGCGCCATAACCGGGTGATAGCCCCGCGGCAGAATCGTTGGAAGGGAGCTCAACGTATGTTGCCGACTCAAACCCCTCGACTGCCCCACACCTAGTCCCCAATCGCCGCAACACCCCTGAAAAAAATCGAGCACCGCGCCCGCCCGCGTGACTGCCCGACTTCGCGATTTGGAATGTCTGGAGTGGCTATGAAGCAAGTCTTACAACCGACCGCCATCCTGGCGCTGGCGATTCTGGCCAACACCGCCCAGGCCCAGGACGACAGCACCCTGTCCACCGTGGTGGTCACTGGTAACCGTGGCGCCGAACAACGCACGGTCACCAGCAGCCCGGTGCCGATCGATGTGGTCAGCGCCAAGCAACTGCAGAGCACCGGCAAGCCCGGTTTGATGGAGGCGTTGAGCGCGGTGATCCCGTCGCTGACCCTGCCGGAAAAAACCGGTTGGGACGCCAGCGGCATCGCCCGTGCGCCGAACCTGCGCGGCATGAGTGCCGCCGAGGTGCTGGTGCTGGTCAATGGCAAGCGCCGCCACACCGCGGCCACCCTGAACATCAACGGCATCAACACCGGCGCCGCGCCGGCCGATCTGGATTTGATCCCCATCAGCGCCATCGACCACGTCGAAGTCCTGCGCGATGGTGCCGCCGCCCAGTACGGCTCCGATGCCATCGCCGGGGTCATCAACGTGATCCTCAAGGCCGACACCAGCGGCACCTCGGTGACCCATGTCGGCCAGGGTTACGACGGCAAGAAACAGACCGTGCAGCAAAGCCTCAACAAGGGCTTCGAGATCGGCAACGGCGGCATCGTGCAGTTGGCCCTGGACGCGCGCAGTCAGAACGACGACAACAAGGCCAGCGCCAACGGCTACACCTACGCCCAGGCCTTTGAGCAGGCCGGCCGCTCCACCTACGGCGGCTACGGCACACCGAAGACCAACCTGCTGACCCTGGGCTACAACGCCGAATTGCCGATCGACGACAGTTTCAGCCTGTATTCCTTCACCACCTATTCGCGGCGCAAGGCCGAGCAGGGCCAGAACTTCCGCCTGCCGACCATCACCAACACCATTACCACCGGGCCTAACGGTTACCCCGGCGGCTACACGCCGACCTGGTATATCGACGAGGACGACTTCCAGGCCGCATTCGGCGGTAAAGGCACCGTCGGCGAGTGGGACTGGGACCTGTCCACCACCTACGGACGCAACGCGGCGGAGCAGGGCACCACCCATAACCAGAACCCCTCCCTGGGCGAGGCCACGCCGAACAGCTTCACCTCCGGCACCTGGATTTCCACCGAGCTGACCACCAACCTCGATTTCAAGCGCGGCTTCGATATCGGCCTGCAAAAGCCGCTGGACCTGAGCTACGGTTTCGAACATCGCCGCGACACCTACGAGGTGCAGGCCGGTGACTATGAGTCCTACGCCAACGGCGGCTACTGCGTGGCACCGGGTAACTGTGCGTCGTCCGGGGCCCAGGTCACCAACGGCATCTCGCCGGATGAAGAAAGCAGCGCCTCGCGCAACAGCCTCGCCAGTTACGTCGACGTGGGCTTCAACCCGGTGCCGGACTGGTACGTGGGCACCGCGTTTCGCTACGAGCATTACAACCAGGGCGTGGGCGCTACCCGCAGCGGCAAGCTGACCACCCGCTACGACTTCACCCCGCAATTCGCCGTGCGCGCCACCGTGAGCAATGGCTTCCGTGCGCCGTCCCTGGCCAACAGCCTGTTCAGTGCGCGGTCCACCACCTATGGCGTGGTCGACGGCGTGTACCAGTCGATCAACTACGGCGTGCTGCCGGTAGGTTCAGCCGCTGCCCAGGCTCTGGGGGCGCAGGAACTGAAACCCGAGCGTTCCACCAACTTCAGCCTGGGTTTCACCCTCACCCCCACCGATCGCCTGAGCTTCACCGCCGACGCCTACGTGATCAACCTGCGCGACCGCATCACCCTCACGGGCACCTTGCTCGGCCCGGAAATCACCCAGGTGCTGCAAGGCAATGGCATCACCTCCACCTCCGGCGGCCAGTACTTCATCAACGGCGCCGACACCCGCACCAAAGGCCTGGACCTGGTCGGCAACTACAGCCAGGACCTCGGCCCCTATGGCGCGCTGAAATGGACCGCCGCGTTCAACTGGAACCAGACCAGAATCCTCAACTACAAGGAATCCACCACGATCCTGGGCACGGCCTATGACCTGATGGACCGCGAGGCACGCAACCTGATCACCGGCGTGCAGCCCAGCACCAAGCTGATCCTCGGTGGCGACTGGAGCATCGAGCGCTTCAACCTCAACCTGGCCCTGACCCGCTACGGCTCTTACAAAGAGGTCAACGTCTCTGCCGACCGCAGCCTCGACCGGGTCTACAGCGCCAAGTGGATCACCGACCTCGACCTTGGCTACAACCTCACCAAAGACCTCAACGTGGCCATCGGCGCCAAGAACCTGTTCGACGTCTACCCGAAAAAACAAGGTGTACCGAGCAGCACCATGGTCAGCAGCTACGGCACCTATTCGCCCTACGGTTTTACCGGCGGGTACTACTACACCCGCTTGACCTATGCCTTCTAGGCCGAGGAATACACCATGCCCATCGTTGCCAAATCCTATGACCTGATTGACTCGCCCGGCGCGCTGCGCCAGGCGCGAGTGTCCACACCGATCAAAGCCCTGCAGGTGGTGCCCGCGCGGCACCCCTGGCGCTGGGCCGGGTCGATCTTTGCCGCGCTGGTGCTGCTCGGCATCGGGCATTCCCTGGCCACCAACCCGCGCTGGGAGTGGGGCGTGTTCGGCCAGTGGTTCTTCTCGCCGTCGGTGCTGCGTGGCCTCGGCCAGACCCTGTTGCTGACGCTGCTGAGCACGGTGTTCAGCGCCATCCTCGGCACTGCGCTGGCGTTGGCGCGGCTGTCGGGCTCGCCGCTGCTGGCGGCCCTGGCCTGGGGCTACATCTGGTTTTTCCGCTCGATGCCGGCGCTGCTGGTGCTGATCATCCTCTACAACTTCGCCTACCTGTACGACCACATTGTCCTCGGTGTGCCGTTTACCGACCTGGTGTTCGCCGAGTGGTCGACGGTGGACGTGCTCAGCCAATTCACCGTGGCCGTACTGGGCCTGAGCCTGATGCAGGCGGCGTACGCGGCAGAGATCATTCGCGGCGGCCTGATCGGTGTGGATGCCGGCCAGCATGAAGCGGCGGCAGCCCTGGGCCTGCCGGCCTCGCGGCGCATCTTCCGGATCATCCTGCCCCAGGCGCTGCGCTCGATCCTGCCGTCGGGGTTCAATGAAATCATTGGCCTGGTCAAGGGCACCTCCATCGTCTACGTGTTGGCCTTGCCGGAGCTGTTCTACACCGTGCAGGTCATCTACAACCGCACCCAGGCGGTGATCCCGCTGCTGATCGTCGCCACCGTCTGGTACCTGATCATCACCACCGTGCTCACCAGCGCCCAGTACTACGTCGAGCGTCATTTCGCCCGGGGTACGGCCAGGGTGCTGCCGCCCACGCCATTGCAACGCGTGCGCCGCTGGCTGAAGGAGAACACCCATGAGTGAAGCCCGTGCCGGCCGTATCCAGATCCAGGGCGTGGGCAAGCGCTTTGGCAATCAACAGGTGTTGAAAGACATCGACCTGACCATCGACCCAGGCAAGGTCACGGTGATTCTCGGGCCGTCCGGCTCGGGCAAGTCCACCTTGCTGCGCACCATCAACCACCTGGAAAAGATCGACAGCGGGCACATCACCATCGACGGTGAATACGTCGGTTATCGACGCAAGGGCGACCTGCTTTACGAGCTCAAGGAACGCGAGATTCTCAAGCGCCGTATCGACGTCGGTTTTGTGTTCCAGAACTTCAACCTGTTCCCGCACCTGACCGCCTGGGAAAACGTCGCCGAGGCGCCGCTGGCGCACAAGCGCTGGAGCAAGGCCGACGCCCAGGCCAAGGCCACCGCACTGTTGGCCAAGGTTGGCCTGGCGGACAAGGTCGATGCCTACCCACGCCAGCTTTCCGGCGGCCAGCAACAGCGCGTCGCCATTGCCCGCGCACTGGCGCTGGACCCCAAGGTGCTGCTGTTCGATGAGCCCACCTCGGCCCTCGACCCGGAACTGGTGGGCGAAGTACTCGACGTGATCAAGGGCCTGACCCAACTGGGCGTGACCCTGGTGATCGTCACCCACGAAATCGGTTTTGCCCGCGAAGTGGCCGACCACGTGGTGTTCCTCTGCGACGGCGAGTTGATCGAAGAAGGCCCGCCCGAACAGATTTTCCGCCAACCCCGACATCCCCGCGCCAAAGCCTTTCTCGGCAAGGTGCTTTAGTTCAAGGAGTGACTGCCCATGTTCATCAACACCACCCGCGTGGCCCTGCTGGCGCTGGCCGTCAGTGCTGCGCAAAGCGCATTCGCCGTGCAACAGGTCGACCTCAGCCCCGACCGTCCGCGCATCCATGTGCCGCGTAACGAAGCGGCCATTGCGCAGATCCCGCCGGGCTTCAAGTTCGCCCAGCCGGGCACGTTCACCGTGGCAGTAACCGTAAAAGGCGCAGCGCCTCCCCTGGCGATGCTGGCCAATGACGACAAGACCACCATCGGCAGCGAGGCCGATACCGCGCAGTTGGTTGCTGACAGTCTGGGCCTGGAATTGAACGTGGTGCCTACCAGTTGGGAGGATTGGCCCCTGGGCGTCAGCTCGGGCAAGTACGACGCGGTGATCAGCAACGTCACCGTGACCGAGGCGCGCAAGAAGCGCTTTGACTTCGCCACCTATCGCCAGGATGTGCTCGGCTTCTACGTCAAGACCACCAGCAAGATCAGCGAGATCAAGCAGGCAGCCGATATTGCCGGGCTGAAGATCATCGTCGGCTCCGGCACCAACCAGGAAAAAGTCCTGCTGGCCTGGAACGAGGCCAACGAAAAGGCCGGCCTCAAGCCCGCGCTGTTGCAGTACTTCGACGACCAGGCCGCCGCGCAACTGGCGGTGCAATCGGGGCGCAGCGATGCGCTGTTCGGGCCCAACTCGGTGTACGCCTATTCGGCGGCGATTACCGGCGGCATCAAGCGCGTCGGTACGGTGAACGGTGGCTGGCCATTGCAGGCGGACATTGCCGTGACCACCCGCAAGGACAACGGCCTGGTCAAGCCGATCCACACCGCCCTGGAAGGCGCGATTGCCGGCGGCCAGTACGAGCAGGTGCTGCAACGCTGGGGCCTGGATGTGGAGCGCGTCGACAAGTCGCTGATCAACCCACCGGGCCTGCCGGATTAAGGAGCAATCGACATGGGACTGACACGACGTGAAGCGTTGTCGAGCATCGCTGCGGTAGGCGGCGAAAAAGCCGTCAAGGATGCACTCGCGGTACTCGGCCTCGGGCCGTCATCGCACCGCCGACCGCAACCGTTGAAACTCAAGGACGGTCTGGGGCAGGGCACCCGCGTGCTGGTGCTGGGTGCCGGGATTGCCGGGCTGGTCACCGCCCTGGAACTGACCCGCGCCGGGTTCAGCGTGCAGGTGCTGGAAGCCCGTGAGCGAGTCGGCGGCCGCACCTGGACAATCCGTCATGGCGACCGCGTGGACTATAAGGATGGCCGTACGCAGACCTCCGCGTTCGAGCCGGGGCATTACTTCAACGCCGGGCCTGCACGGATTCCCAGCCAGCACCGCACGATCCTCGACTATTGCAGTGAGCTGGGGGTGCCGCTGGAAGTGCTGGTCAACAGCAGCCATGGCGCCCAGGTGCGGCCGGATGTGAACCAGCCGGCCTTCACCGTCGGCCAGGCGATCAACGATGCGCGCGGGCATTTGTCCGGGTTGCTGGCCAAAGCGGTGCAGCGTGATGCCCTCGACGATGTGCTGAGCGCCGAGGAACGCACGCGCTTGCTGGCGTTTTTGCACGTGTATGGCGACCTGTCCCAGGAGCTGGCCTTTGAGGGCACGATCCGTTCAGGGCACCTGGAGTCCCCGGCACATCCCGGCGCCTTGCCCGCCAGCCGCAGCCCGTTGGCGCTGGACCAACTGCTGCACCCCGAACTGTGGGGCGCCTTGCTGCACACCGAATTCCCGGAATTCTCGGCGACCATGTTCCAGCCGGTGGGCGGCATGGACCGCATCACCGACGCCTTCTACCGGCGCGTCAGCGATCACGTGCAACTGGGCGCCCAGGTGCGCCAGATCCGTCAGTTGGAAAACGGCGTAGCCGTGACCTACCACGACCAACGCAGCGGTCGCGAGCAGGTGGTACGCGCCGACTATCTGGTCTCGACCTTGCCGCTGCCATTGCTGGCCAAGCTCGACACCGACTTCAGCGACCCGATCAAGGCCGCCTTGCTCAGCACCCGCAGCGACCAGGCCACCAAAGTGGCGTGGCAGTCCCCACGCTTCTGGGAAACCGACTACCGCACCTACGGCGGCCTGTCGTGGATCGAACACCCGGCGCGCCTGCTCTGGTACCCGAGCAACGACCTCAACACCCGCGAGGGCCTGCTGGTGGCCGGTTACGTGACCGGGGAGGGCGCCGATGCGTTTGGCGCGCGACCGTTCGACCAGCAGTACGCCACCTCCAAGGAAGCGGTGGAGCTGCTGCATCCGGGCTACTCCAGGCACCTGCGTCACCCGCTGGCGGTGTCCTGGGAACAGATCCCCTTCAGCGAAGGCCCGTGGCTGCAACGTGAACACTTCCCCGCCGATGCCAGCGCCTTGCTCGAAGAGGGCCACGGCCGCGTGTACTTCGCCGGCGACGGCCTGGTGCAAAGCGGCGTGGGCATCTGGCAGGAATCGGCGGCCAACTCGGCGCGGCATGTGGTCGCGCAACTGGCTGAACGCGTGACCCGACAAACACACCTCGCGGCAGTGGCCGCCTCATAAGGAACACACCCATGAGCGACAGCATTCAACGCACCAGCGTCGGCGATTTCCCGATCTCGCAGACCGTCACCGTACCGGCGTCCGCCAGCCTGATCTTTGTCAGCGGGACCTTGCCGGACCTGGTTGATCCAACGGTTCCCGGGGTGTTTGGCAACACCGAAGTGCAGACAGTTTCGGTGTTCAACAAGCTGCGCCAGATCCTGCGCCAGCAAGACCTGGACCTGGGCGATATCGTGCAGTTACGGGTATTCCTGGTCGGCGCCGAGGAAACGGGCGGCAAGCTGGATTTCGCTGGGTTGCAGCGTGGGTATACGCAGTTCTTCGGCACCCCCGAGCAGCCGAACAAGCCGGCACGCACCGCGTTGCAGGTCGTGGCCTTGCCATTGCCCGGTGCACTGGTGGAAATCGAAGCCATCGCCGCCAGGACGGCGTGATAATCCCTCGCAAGTAACCCCCCCTCACAACCGCTTCCGGGCTTCGGCGTGACTGCGCCGAACGCCCCGGCGGGCGCCTGTCAGACAGCGTTTCCAACCTTCCTGAAGCCCCTCCCGCACAAAGATAAATCTTGTATTTAAACGCCTGCGACGTATTATCCAAGCAATGTCTTGTGTATATACCTGAGGCTGGATTTCCCTTTCGGCAAATACGGAGGTTTGAATGACTGTGGAGGCAGGGTTACTGGGTCACTCGTTGTCGGTGTTCCTGGGCGTACAGGCCGTCGGCTTGAGCCTGTGGCTGAGCATTGCGGTGCTTAACAACTGGCAAGCGTTTCGCAGCTCGGTAGGCGCGGTAGGCGCGACCATGGCCATGGAGCCGTTGCGCCAGAGTCCTGCCATCGACATTCCCTTGCTGGTGCGGGCCGTGCGTTCACCCCGTCTGCACCAACTGGCCCTGCTGGTGGTGCTGGCCCTGCAATTGGTCGCCGCGCTCGCGGCCTGGACCGGCAGCTATCAGTTGATCCTCGGCGACGGCCTGCTGTCGGCACGGCCCTGGCTCAACCTGGCCCTGAGTGCGTTTTCGGCGTTTGTCTTCGCGATGCTGCTGGGGGGCTTGTGGTTCGGCTACTGGATTCGCCAGGAGGGGTTGCAACTGACGCACCTGGTGCTGACGATCTGGGCGGTACTGGCCTTCTTCCTGTTCAACCACAGCTGGCTGTGAACCGCGTGTAATGCACTCATCGTGATAAGGACGTCCATGAACAAGAAGAAGATAACCAGCCTGGTGTTGATTCCGGTGGCGGTCATCGCAGTGGTGATGATGTCGCGCGCGCCGTCCCAGGCCCAATCCGCCGATGCCCCGGCCGGCGCATTGACCAAGGTGGCCCTGGGGGCGGTGCAAGTGCGCCCGGCCAATGTGTATTTCGCCGGCGTCGGTGAGCTGGAAGCGGCTTCCCAGGTGCAGGTTTCCGCCGAGGTAGGCGGGCGGGTCACGTTGATCAACTTTGAGTCGGGCCGCCAGGTCAAGGCTGGCGAAGTGCTGGTCAAGCTCAACGATGCCCCGGAACAGGCCGAGCAGTTGCGGCTGCAGGCCCAGGTGCGCAATGCCGAGATCATCCGCAAGCGCGTGACCGGGCTGGTCAGGGAAAACGCTGCGACCCAGGAACAGCTCGACAACGCCCGGGCCGCCCATGACATGGCCCTGGGCGAGTTGAAAAAAGTCCAGGCCCTGATCGCCCAGAAGACCATCCGCGCGCCCTTCGCCGGAGTGCTCGGCATTCGCCAGGTCAACGAAGGGCAGTACCTCAATGTCGGCGACCGCATCGTCAGCCTGGTCAACACCCAGGTGCTCTATGTCAATTTTTCCCTGGATGAGCAGCTCAGTCGCCGCCTGGTCGTCGGGCAAACCGTGGGCGTGCTGATCGACGCCTACCCTGACCGGGTGTTCAAGGCGCGGATCAGTGCCGTCGACCCGATGATCGGCCGCTCACGCACGGTGCAGGTGCAGGCCACGCTGGAGAGCCCGGACGCCCCCCTCAAGCCGGGCATGTACGCCAGCGTCAAAGTGGCCGATACCGAGGTGGCCGATGTGCTCACCGTGCCGGAAACGGCGGTGGCCTACACCGCCTATGGCGATACCGTTTTCCTTGCCCGCCCGGACCAGGGCGCCACGCTGGTGGTCAAGCGGGTGGCGGTGAAAATCGGCCAGCGCCAGGACGGTTGGGTCCAGATCCAGGAAGGCTTGCACGAGGGTGACCAGGTGGTGACCTCCGGGCAACTCAAGCTCAGTGACGGCATGGCGGTGCAGGCGACCGATGACACCCTGGCCCTGCCTGCGTCCAAACCGCCTGTGACGGGCATCTGATTCTTCGCCCAGAGAACGCTCATGACTTTCACCGATATTTTCGTTCGGCGGCCGGTGCTCGCGCTTGTCGTCAGTATTCTGATCCTGCTGCTGGGGATCATGTCCTTGTTGCAGCTGCCGATCCGCCAGTACCCGATGCTGGAAAGCTCCACCATCACCGTGACCACCGAATACCCCGGCGCTTCGTCAGACCTGATGCAGGGCTTCGTCACGCAACCGATTGCCCAGGCGGTGTCATCGGTGGAAGGCGTGGATTACCTGTCGAGTTCGTCGGTGCAGGGGCGCAGCGTGGTCACGGTGCGCATGGAGCTCAACCGTGACTCGACCCAGGCGCTCACGGAAGTCATGGCCAAGGTCAACCAGGTGCGTTTCCGGCTGCCGGAGCAGGCCTATGACCCGGTGATCGAGCGCTCGTCCGGCGAGTCGACGGCGGTGGCCTATATCGGGTTCTCCAGCCCGACCCTGTCGACCCCGGCCTTGACCGATTACCTGGCACGGGTGGTGGAGCCGGTGATGAGCACCATCGAGGGCGTGGCCAAGGTCCAGGTGTTCGGCGGGCAAACCCTGGCGATGCGCCTGTGGATCGACCCCGCACGGCTGGCCGCGCGCGGCCTGACCGCCGCCGATGTGGCCGACGCGGTGCGCCGCAACAACTACCAGGCGGCGCCGGGCAAGGTCAAAGGCCTGTTCGTGGTCGCCAACCTGCGGGTCAATACCGACCTGACCAACGTCAATGAATTTCGCGATTTGGTGCTGCGCAACGATGGCAACGGCCTGGTGCGCCTGAAGGATGTCGGTACCGTGGAGCTGGGCGCGGCGTCCAGCGAAACCAGTGCCACCATGGATGGCGTTTCGGCCGTGCACCTGGGGTTGTTCCCGACGCCCGGCGGCAACCCGCTGGTGATTGTCGACGGTATCAAGAAACTCCTGCCGGACGTGCGCAAGACCCTGCCGCCGGACGTCAAGGCCGAGCTGGCGTTTGAAACCGCGCGCTTTATCCAGACCTCCATCGACGAGGTGATGAAGACCCTGCTCGAGGCCTTGCTGATCGTGGTGATCGTCATCTACCTGTGCCTGGGGTCGTTGCGCACGGTACTGATTCCGGTGGTGACCATCCCCTTGTCGATGCTGGGGGCCGCGGCGCTGATGCTGGTGTTCGGTTTCAGCCTCAACCTGTTGACGCTGTTGGCGATGGTGCTGGCTGTGGGTCTGGTGGTGGACGATGCGATTGTGGTGGTGGAGAACGTGCACCGGCATATCGAGGAAGGCAAGACCCCGGTGGCGGCCGCCCTGGTCGGGGCGCGGGAAGTGGCGGGCCCGGTGATCGCCATGACCATTACCCTGGCGGCGGTGTATGCGCCCATCGGCATGATGGGCGGCCTCACGGGGGCGTTGTTTCGTGAATTCGCCCTGACCCTGGCCGGCGCGGTGATCGTGTCCGGCGTGGTGGCGCTGACGTTGTCGCCGGTCATGAGCTCGTTCCTGCTGCAGTCCAAGCAATCGGAAGGGCGCATGGCACACCTGGCCAACCGTTTCTTCGACGGCCTGGCCCTGCGTTATGCCAAGGTGCTGGACCTGTCGCTGCGGCATCGCTGGCTCAGCGGGCTGTTTGCCTTGCTGGTGATGATCAGCCTGCCGTGGCTGTACCAGTTGCCGCAGCGGGAGCTGGCGCCCACCGAGGACCAGGCGGGGCTGCTCACCGCCATCAAGGCGCCGCAACATGCCAATTTGGAGTACGTCGAGCGATTTTCCGCCAAGCTGAATGAGGTCTACGGGCGCCTGCCGGAAACCGTCAGCACCTGGATCATCAATGGCAGCGACGGCATCGCCTCGAGCATTGGCGGCATCAACCTGACGTTGTGGGGCGAGCGCGAGCGCACCGCCGCGCAGATCCAGGTCGACCTGCAAGCGGCTACCAACGACGTGGAAGGCACCAGCATCTTTGCCTTCCAGTTGCCTGCCTTGCCGGGCTCCACCGGTGGCCTGCCGGTGCAACTGGTGCTGCGCAGCTCCCAGGATTACCGCGTGCTGTACGAGACCATGGAGCAGATCAAGCAGAAGGCCCGCGACAGTGGGTTGTTCGCCGTGGTCGACAGTGACCTGGACTACAACAACCCGGTGGTACAGGTGCGAGTGGACCGGGCCAAGGCCAACAGCCTGGGGATCCGCATGCAGGACATCGGCGAATCGCTGGCGGTGCTGGTGGGGGAAAACTACCTCAACCGCTTTGGCCTGGAGGGCCGCTCCTATGATGTGATTGCCCAGAGCCCGGGCAGTGAGCGACTGACGCCCGAAGCCCTGACCCGCCAGTATGTGCGCACGGAAGACGGCACACTGATTCCGCTGTCGACGGTGATCCAGGTGTCCGAGCACGTCGAACCCAACAAGCTGACCCAGTTCAACCAGCAGAACGCCGCGACCTTCCAGGGGGTGCCGGCTGCCGGGGTCACCCTGGGCGACGCCGTGGCGTTCCTGGAAGGCGTCACCGCCGAGTTGCCCGTGGGGTTCAGCTACGACTGGCAATCCGATGCGCGGCAGTACACCCAGGAAGGCAATGCGCTGCTGCTGGCGTTCCTGGCGGCGGTGATCGTGATCTACCTGGTACTCGCGGCGCAGTACGAAAGCCTGATGGACCCGCTGATCATCCTGATCACCGTGCCGCTGTCCATCAGCGGCGCGCTGATTCCCCTGGCGCTGGGCTACGCCACGATCAATATCTACACCCAGATCGGCCTGGTGACCCTGATCGGGCTGATCAGCAAGCACGGCATCCTGATGGTCGAGTTCGCCAACGCCTTGCAGGCCCAGGAACACCTTGACCGTTCCGAGGCGATACGCAAGGCCGCGCAGATTCGCTTGCGGCCGATCCTGATGACGACGGCGGCCATGGTGGTCGGCCTGGTGCCGCTGCTGTTCGCCTCGGGGGCCGGGGCCAACAGCCGCTATGGCCTGGGGGTGGTAATTGTATCGGGCATGCTGATCGGTACCTGCTTCACCCTGTTCGTGCTGCCGACGGTCTACACCCTGCTGGCCCGCAAGCATTCAGTGGCGGCCTCGACCCCACGGGCCCAGTCCCTGGCGCAAACCCTGAGGAGTGAACCATGAAGCCCGGCAAAACTGTCACCACCGTGCTGGCGCTGATTCTGCTCAACGGCTGCATGGTCGGGCCGCATTACGAAAAGCCCATAACCCCGCCGATCAGCCTGGTCACTGCACAAAAGGCCTTGTTCGCCCAACAGGCGCCGGTGCAGGCCCAGTGGTGGTCGTTTTTTGACGACGCCGAGCTCGATCGCCTGATCGACACGGCGCTGGCGCATAACCATGACATTCGCCAGGCCCAGGCCAACCTGTTGGCCTCCCGTGCGGTGTTTGATGACCGCCGGCTCGACCAGTATCCCGGCGTCACCGCCCGTACCGCCTATGGCCGCAGTCTGGAGCAGCAGTTGCCGTTCGACGGTGGGCCTCCCGAGCGGATGCTGTCGCAGACCTATCGCGCCGGCTTTGATGTGCAGTGGGAGATCGACGTGTTCGGGCGTTTGCAACGTCTGACGGCATCGGCCATGGCACGATCGCAGGCGGCGCAGGCGGACCTGGCGCTGATGCAGTTGAGCATCGCTGCCGACGTGGCGCGTTATTACTACGAGCAGCAGGGCTTGAGCCGCAGCCTGGAGGTGGCCAAGGCCCAGGTCAGTGCCTGGCGCGAAACGCTCACGCTGACCAGCGCTCAGGTGCGCGCCGGCAGCGGCCAATTCGAGGATCAGCAAAACGCCCACGCCAACCTGCTGCTCAGTGAGGCGGCGATTCCACCGTTGCTGACGCGGATCCAGGAAACCGCTTATCGCCTGGACGTATTGACCGGCCAACCACCGCGTCAACAGCAGGCCCTGGCCAAGGCGCATTTCCTCGCGCCCCTGGCCCGGCAACTGCCCTTGGGCGATGTCGACCAGTTGATCCGCAATCGTCCGGATGTGGTCAGCGCCGAACGCCTGCTGGCCGCCAGCACCGAAGACGTCGGCGCCGCCACGGCCGACCTGTACCCACGCCTGAACCTGGGCGGTTTCATTGGTTTCTTCGCCCTGCGCGGCGGCGACCTGGGCAGCGCATCCCGTGCGTATGAGCTGGCGCCGTCGGTGGACTGGCCGGCGTTTCGCCTGGGCAACGTGCGCGCGCGCCTGCGCGGTTCCCAGGCCCAGGCCGAAGGTGCCCTGGCGCGCTATCAACAGTCGCTGCTCAAGGCCCAGGAAGATGTGGAAAATGCACTGATGCGCCTGGCGCAGGACCAGACCCGCCTGGGCGCGTTGCTGGCGTCCGCCACCCATGCCGAGCAGGCGATCGACATCGCCAGCAAACGCTACCGCAGCGGTTCGGGCACCTACATGGCGGTGCTGGAAAACCAGCGCGCGTTTTTCCTGATCAAGAAGGACGTGGCCGATGCCGAGACGGCGTCCTACCTCAACGCCATCGCGCTATACAAGGCGCTGGGCTGGGGCAGTGGCGGTGCGCAGCAGGCTCAATCAGCGGACAAACCATTGGCCAGCAACTGAGCCTTGAGATCGGGCCGGTAGTTGCGTGCATACGTGCGGCCCACGGTGCTTGACCAGGATTGGCCGTCCGCACGGCCAATGATCTGCCAATGGCGCATCAGGTGCTGGTCATAGGCACTGATCGCCGGTGCCAGCGCGGCACGGTTGTAGCGCTCGTCGTGACGGAAGGCTTCGATGCCCATGCGCGGTTTCTGTGCCGCCGGCTCGTGCACATGACCCAGGGCCAGTCCGCACAGGGCGAAGGTCTGCTCGGGCAGCCCGAGCAGCTCGATCATCGCTTCAGCGTTGGCACGAATGCCACCCACCGGCACCACGCCCAACCCCAATGAGCGTGCGGCGATCATCAGGGTACTGAGGATAATGCCGCCGTCGGTGCTGGCGGCGATCAGCCCTTCCAAGTGCCGCTGGATCTGCTGTTGCTGGCCATTGAGCGCGGCACCGACGGCGGTCTTGTGAAAGTCCACCACCAGGGTGATAAACACCGGTGCCGACGCGATCCAGGGCTGGCCGCCAGCTATTGCCGCAATGCGTTGGCGGGTGCCTGCGTCGCGCACGACCACCACGGAAATATGCTGGGCATTGAAGGACGTCGGCGCCAGGTGACCGGCACGCAAGATGGCATCCAGGTGTTCGTCGCTGACGGGCATGGATTGGAAGCTGCGCTCGCTGCGGTGGTTGGCGAGCAAGTCGATAGTCGGTGTCATGGCCTTATTCCTTTAGGGCGGTTGGTGTGGGGCGGTCAGGTGCGCGGTTGAATGTTATAGACGCAACGTCGGTCGCCGGAGATCAGGTGTTCGCAACGTTCGACAAGGGTGTCGTCGCCCATGGCTGCACGAAATATCTGCAACTCCGAGCGGCAGAAACCCTGGCATTTGCGCGCGGCAGCGCAGATCGGGCAATGGTTTTCGATCAGCAGCCAACCTTCACCCGCGGGTTCCATGTGCGCCATATAGCCGGCGAGTTCGCGGATGCGCACCAGGATGGCGACTTTTTCTTCCAGGGACGAGGCTTGCGAACACGCCTGGACGTATTCCTGGCGATTGGTCGCTTCCATGCTGGTGATGATTTTCTCGATGCCATCACTGCCGAAAACCCCCTCGATGGATTCGATCAGGTGCAGGGTCAGCACGCTGTGGGAATCGGGGAATTTGTTGTGTGCGGTGTCCGTCAGCGCCCACTTCAACGACGGCCGGCCGGCCCCGGAAGTGGGTGCCGAAACGCCGACGATCAACTCCGATGCCTGCAATTTCTGGATTTGTTGCCGGGTCGCCTCAAACGTGAGTTCCAGCAGCGAAGCCAGTTCGGTGGTTTTCAACGGGCCACGGGTCTTGAGCAAAAACAGGATGCGTTCGGCGGTGGATGACTGGGTATCGTCGGCAGGTTTGGAGGTCATAAATCGCGTGTAACCATGGGGAGTGAGGGCATCACTGGAGTTCGTCGACCTTTGGCGCCATCCATTGCGTAAGGGGTAGTGGGCATGAGCATAGTCATTTTTGCCGCTCAGGAAAATAATAAATAAAAGGAATTAATAATTAATTATAAATAGCGAATAATTATAAAAGGTTTGACTTGCTTTTGTAGGACTTAGGACTAGGATCGTAGCTAGCTTTTTTGGAAGCTGCTCCTGAACATTCATTTGCACACGACTCCGGACCGTTAGAAAACACGCTACGTCTCAAACACTGATTGCTTGCCGACGTCAGCGAAGACAAAAACATTCAAGGAAGAGAATCTGTATGAATGCGCAAAAGCCGACGACCATCTATGAGCACGCTGATGAAGTAACTGCTCTGTCCAGCGTGGTCGACCTGGTGAAACTCTCCGACCAGTATCGACAATCCGCCATCCTTCACTTCGCTGTAGCGCAGCACCTCTTCGATCAAACCACCCGCCCGGCTACCGCCGACGCAATCAGCCAGCAATTGGGCTGGGTGCCCAACAAGGCCAAGATCTTTCTCAATGGCCTGGTTGCCCTGGGTCTGTTGAAAAAGTCCGCCGACACCTATACCAACCAGCCACTGGCCGAGCGTTTCCTGGTCAGCCGCAGCGCCGAGTTCATCGGCCCGATCATTGCCCACCAGCGCTTGCAGTGGCAGAACTGGCCACGCCTCGGGGAAATCCTGAGCAGCGCCGAGTCCATGGATTTCCAGCAGGAGAACCGCTTCAAACACGACATTGCCGCACGTGATGCCTTCAACGATGCGATGGTGCGCTTCAGTCAACCCATGGTCGATGTGCTCAAGGAATTGCCAGTGTTCGATACCGCCAGCAAGGTCATCGACCTGGCCGGTGGACACGGCACCTATATCGCCGAAATCGCTCGGCGGCACCCTCAGGTCCAGGGCGAAATCTGGGACCTGGCCGCCACGCGCCAGTCCGCCGAAAGCACCGTCGAGAAGTACCAGTTGGCGGGGCGCCTGACGTTCAAGGAACGTAACCTGCTGGACCTGGCCCGTTACGAAGGTGAAAGCGCCGACGTGATCATGGTCAATGACTGCCTGCACTACTTCACCCGCGAAGAAACCAGCACGCTGATCCGCTCGGCTGCCCAGTTGGTCAACGACGGCGGTTCGTTGCTGGTGCTGAGCATGACCCTGGAAGACGATGAAATTCACCCGGCGCTGTCGGCGGATTTCTCCCTGCACATGATGGTCAACACGGTGCACGGCGAACTGCATCCCACCCGTTGGATTGCCGAACAGATGGTTGCCCAGGGCTTTGAGGTGGTGCAGGAACCTATCGGGCGCTACAGCCTGTTGATAGGTCGCCGTACCGAGGGGAGGGTTGCCTGATGCTGCGCTTTATTACCTTGTACAGCTCCGACACGGCCGCACGTCTGAACGGCTTTCTCGAGCCGTTGAACACCTGCGCGAAAGCCGCCGGTTTTGAACTGTGCGCGGCCGTGGAGGGCGCGCAATTACCCCAGGCCGACGGGTTTATCCTGTTGGTGTCGGCGGCAGACAGCCTCGATACCCTCACTACCCGGCTCGCGGCATTGGCCGATGGTTACCACAACAAGGCCGTCAGCATCGTGCGCCTTGCCGAAGGCAGCGCCGGGCAACCTGCCGGCGATCCGCTTAACGCGGCATTGCTGCAACGCACGGCCTGTTTCATTTACCCCCATGGCCTGGCGATCACTGACGCGGGCGTATCCCCGGACACGGTGAAAAACTGGTTGGCCGGTTTCTCCAAATTCGCCGCCGCGATCAAAATGTGGCGGTCCCTGGAAGGTGTATCCATCGAGGCTGCCGCGTTGGAGTCCCAGCGCCCGCAACTGACCCATATCAACATCCTCACCCGCGACCTGGAAGCCTCCCAGGCGTTCTATCGCGACATCTTCGGCGCCCACTATTGCTACAACCTGGGGCCGCGCAAAGTAGTGATGGAGTTGAATGGTTTCGACTTCTTCATCGAACACAATCCCGACTTTGTCTACCCGCCGGGCTACCACATCGGCATTCGTGCGCTGCCCGAGGATGTCAAGCGCATCGCCGACAAGGTGGCTGCCGACGACAACATCACCCTGGTCAAGGGCAATGGCCCCGCGCCGGGTTATCACCACGGTCCGGACAACGTCCGCACGGCCGTGTACTTCGAAGACCCCGATGGCCTGGTGGTTGAGGTGTACTCCACCGAAATCGAGATGATCGAGACCAATCGAAGGTTGCTGCTCGACCGACTCTGATACCTGACTGATCCCCACACGCCGAGCGGTTTCGCGCTCGGTCGTGGATGTGTTCGCTCGGAATAAAGGTGTACCTATGACGAATCAATACGGTTGGCATTGGCCGACGCTGCCGAGCCCTTTGCCAAAGAACGTGTCTGATCGGGTATTGATGGGCTACCCGCAGGCTTACGTCGAATATGAACTGACCCGGCAAATCGCCGACGCCACCGGACAGCTGATGAGTGCGCCCATCGAGCAACTGCTACGGGTGGTCGAGTCGGTTGCCGAACCCCTGGTGCGGCGTATCGCCGCCGGTGAAGTGCTGGGCTACAAGGGCGACCCGCGCATCGACGTGTTCAGCCCCGCCATGTGCGACGTTCCTGCCGCCCAGGTCGAGATCGGCCTGGAGCCGCAGCGCGTCGACGCGGTCATGACCGCCTACGCCGGGCTGGGCCTGGACCGCAGTTGGATCGAGAAAGAAACCCCCAACCATCGGGTCGACCTGGCGAGCTTTCGCATCGGTCGCTACCCGGTCACCAACAGCGAATATCGCGCCTTCCTGCTGGATACCGGTTATCCGTTCCTGCCGACCGGCTGGGCCTTTGGCCGCTTTCCCCAGCACCAGGCCAACCACCCGGTCTACAGCGTCAGCGACGTGGATGCCGACGCCTACGCCCAATGGCTGAGCCGACGCACCGGGCGGGCGTTTGCGCTGCCCAGCGAAGCACAGTGGGAATACGCCGCGGCAGGGCCGCAGCGCTCTCAGTTTCCCTGGGGCGAAACCTTCAATGTCGAGTACGCCAACACCATCGAGTTGGGGTTGCTCACGTCGACACCCGTCGGGGTGTTCCTCGAGGGCGCGTCGATATTTGGCGCGCTGGACATGGCCGGCAACGTGGAAGAGTACGTTGCCGACGATTATCGGGCCTATCCGGGCGGGCCTGAGATCAACGATGACCTGGTGCTGGATGTTGGTAGGCACCGGGTAGCCCGTGGCGGCAGTTTTACCCGCTTCAGGGATCTTGCGCGCAATCAGCGCCGACATGGACGTTATCCAAGACCCATCTATGTCATGGGATTCCGTTTGGTAGAAAACCACTCTGGCCAGAACGCGACACTTCCATAGAGGCTATGCCATGGACACTCCAGTAACGCTTCATACGCAAGTTCCCATCTCCATTCTTGGCGGTGAGGTCAACGCCCACTTCTTCGGGTTCAAGGGCTTTGACAAGAACAATGAACACTTTGCCGTCAAGGCCGGTGAGCCCGATGCCGATGTGCCCCTGGTGCGCGTGCATTCCGAATGCATCACCGGTGATGTGTTCGGTTCCCAGCGCTGCGATTGCGGCCCGCAGCTGCAGGAAGCCCTGAAGGCGCTCGATGCCGAAGGCGGCTACCTGATCTACCTGCGCCAGGAAGGTCGCGGTATCGGCCTGTATTCGAAGTTCGAAACCTACCTGCTGCAAGACGCCGGCATGGACACCTACGAGGCCAACGTGAAGCTCAACCACCCGGAAGACTCGCGCAGTTTCGCCCCGGCGGTCGCCATGCTGCGGGCCCTGGATGTGCATCGCTGCCGGCTCCTGACCAACAACCCGGACAAGGTCAAGCAGTTGCGCGATGGCGGGATCGACGTGGTCAGCTCAGTGCCGACCGGGGTGTTCCTGACCAAGCACAACCACAACTACCTGCGATCAAAAGTCAGCAAGTCGAGCCACACCATCAAGCTTTGATTTCATTCTCCAGGAAAAGGACTTTTCGATGAGACACATAGGCCCTATCAGCGGCGTCGCCGCCCATGCTGGTGAGTTCATCGCCACCGCCGGCTACGACAACCAAGTCATTCTGTGGAACGCCCAGACCGGGCATTCGATCCACCGCGTCAGCCATGACCACCTGGCCAACCAGTGCGCGTTCAGTGCCGATGGCAAGTACCTGGTGAGCGCCAGCAGCGACTACACCGCCCGCGTCTGGGAAGTGCCGAGCATGCGCCTCAAGGCCGTGCTGTCGGGGCATGACGACGACGTGGAAATGGCGGTGTTCTCGCCGGACGGTGCGTCAATCGCGACCTGCTCGCGCGATCATCAACTGCGCCTCTTCGACCTCGACGGCAACCTCAAGGGCACCTGCCGCGGGCATCAGGCCGATGTGATTTCCGTGGTCTGGTCGCCGGATGGCAAACGCCTGATTTCCAGCAGCGACGACGGCACGGTGCGCCAGTGGGACACCAGCACCTTCGAGCAATGCGATGAAGTCGACATCGGTGGCGTCGAGACCGATACCGTCGCCATTACCCGCGCCGGCGTAGTGTTTGCCGGTGACGACGAAGGGCGTATCTCGATCATCCATGGAGGCGAGATCCGCTCCGTTCCTGCCCACGATGCCGGGATCAAGCGCATTGTCTGGAATGATGAAAAACAGCTGCTGGTGACCTTGAGTTATGACCGCCTGGCGATCCTCTGGCGCTTCGATGGCACGCAGCTGGAGCGCCTGCGCAGCACCAATTTGCCGAGCATCGTCTGGCCGCGCAGCTGTGCGTTCGTCGGCAGTGACGCCTTGGTGTTCGCCACCTTCGGCTCGCGCTACGCCACCTGGGATTATGAACACGATCAGTGGACCGTGGACGGCATTCAGCCGGCGGTGAGCATCAACGCCGTGGTGACCACCGAGGGCGGGCAATACAGCATCGGTGACGCGGGCCTGCTGTTTCGCGATAACCAGCCCGTGAGCGGCGTCGGCAGCCTGTGCAACTTCCTGCTGCCGTTCGGCCCGCTGCTGCTGACCGGCGGGCAGATGGGCCAAGTGTTCGATGCCCTCAGCGGGCGCCTGTTGTATCAGCATCGCTCGCCGCTCAATTGCGGCACCACGTTCCAGCGCAATGGCCAGCTTCATGCATTGATCGGAACCTACACCGGCGAAGGCCTGGTGTTTGTCATCGCCGGCGATAACAGCCTGGAGCTGGTGGCGTCGATCCCGATGCACGACAACGCGATCAAAGGCGTGGCGGCCAACGAGCATCACCTGTTCAGCGTATGCGCCTCGGCCGCCGCCGCCCTGCACACTATCAGCGACTTCAGTTGCGCGCGGCATATCGAAAATGCCCACACGCGTATCTCCAACGGTTGCTGCCGGGTCGACGGCGGTTTCGCCAGCATTGGTCGCGACCTGAAATTGCGCCTATGGCTGGAGTCCGGTGACGAGGTCTATGACACGCCGCACCGCAATTCCATCAAGTGCATTTGTGCCTCCGCCGACGGGGAAGTGATTGCCACCGCGAACTACAGCGGCACCATCGCGCTGTTCGACTTGCCCAGCCGTTCCTGGCAGCAAGTACAGCGTCCCACCGCCAGTGGTATCTCCTGCATCACCCACAGCACGGCCAGCGATGATTTCCTGGCCAGTTCCTACGATGGCCAGATCTACGGGATCGCCACCCGTCGCGCCTCTTGACCCAAGGACTGCCTGATATGAGCAAGCAAGCGCAATTCATGGACGTATCGACGTACCGCCGGGCGCTCGACACCTCATTTGTCCACCGCTACAGCCATGGTGAAGATGAGTGGTCCTGGGACATTGGCATGGCCAAGGCCGCCCGGGTTTTCCTCGAGGCACTGGGGCCGACGCCGGACCAGCATATCCTCGACGTGGGAGTCGGCCGTGCGCGGGATGCCTCGGAGTTCATCCTGGCAGGGCACCGGGTGACCGGCCTGGACATCGTCGAGAATTCCAGCTGGCCGCTGCTGCGCAAACGCTGGGGCGAGCGTCTCAGCCTGGTGTGCAGCGCCCTGCAGGATTGGCAGCCACCGGCAGGGGAGGTGTTTGACGGCGTACTCGACAATGGCTGCTTCCATCACCAGCATCCGGATGAATGGGACCGTTACCTGGCCAATATCCGCCAGTACGCGCGCCCTGGCGCGTTGATCGGGCTCAACGTCTTCGGCGTCGACGCGAGCAACCCGGAGCCGGGCTGGCGCGAGATGGATAACCAGCGTCAAGGTTATTTCTTCACCGAACAGGGTGTGCGCGACACCCTGGAAGCGTTTGGTTTCACCTGGCAGGACCTGGTGGTGATCGAGCGCCAGCATGGTGAGGCGGTGTACCTGTTGGCGCTGGTTCGCACATGAGCCTGGCGCTGGCGCGTGACATGCACTTCATGCGGCTCGCCCTGAAACTGGCCGACCGGGGCGCCTTTACCACGGCACCCAACCCCCGGGTCGGTTGCGTGATCGCCAAGGGCGACTTGCTGCTTGGCCAGGGCTGGCACGAGTGGGCGGGGCAGGCACACGCCGAAGTCAATGCCCTGCGCGAGGCGGGCGCCGATGCGCGGGGCGCCACCGCCTACGTCACCCTGGAACCGTGCGGCGGGCATGGGCGCACGCCGCCCTGTGCCGACGCGTTGATCAGGGCCGGGGTGGCGCGGGTGGTGATTGCCAGTGTCGACCGCTCCCAGCATGAGCATCATGGCATTGAGCGGCTTGAGGCGGCGGGTGTGCTGGTCGAACACTTGCCGTGTCCGGAGGCGCGCGAGTTGAACCAGGGGTTTTTTTCACGTACCGAACGCAAGCGGCCATGGTTGCGGATCAAGCTGGCCATGAGCCTGGACGGTCGCACGGCCCTGGGTAACGGGCAATCCAAATGGATCACCTCGCCCGAGGCCCGGGACGATGTGCAAATGTGGCGCGCCCGGGCCTGCGCGGTGCTCACCGGCAGTGGCACGCTGCTGGCGGACAACCCGCGCCTGACGGTGCGCCTGCCCGACCCGCACGCGGCGTTTTCCGTTCCGCTGCGGGTGGTGCTCGACCAGCATCTCAAGGGCGATGCCCAGGCCCATGTGCTGGATGGCGCGGCACCGACCCTGGTGTTTCATGGGCCCGGCGTCCAGCCGGCGCACCCACCACCTGCGGGTGTGCGTTTCCGGCAGGTCGGGGTGGACGGCGAAGGGCTTGACCTGCGAGAGGTCATGACGGTCCTGGCTGAGGAGGGGTGCAACGAGGTCCAGGTCGAGGCCGGCCCGGTATTGTGTGGCGCCTTTGCGGCGGCAGGCCTGGTGGATGAGTGGCTGGTCTACATCGCCCCGCTGTTCCTGGGCAGTGATGCACGGCCGTTGCTGGCGCTGGATGGCTTGACCGATCTGGGCCAGGCGCAACCCTTGTCGATCATCGAGCAGTGCCTGGTGGGGGCGGACATCCGGGTGCGATTGCGCCCGGTCGCCGCCCCGGCGTGATTATTTGCGGCAGGTCAAACCGATCTGCAGGCTGTTGCGCTCGAACAGCTGCCAGTACCCCGCACCCATGGTGGTGCGGCTGTGTTCGCTGATCAGCGGGGCGACCCAGGTGAGCTGGTTGAAACCGGCCACCCGTGCGGCTTCTTCGTACACGCCTTGCTCCCAGCGGTAGTAGGTAAACGGTGCGGGTGGCGATGACATGAATTGCGCATTGCAGCGAAACCCGCCAGCGACCGGGGTTTCATCGAACACCTCAATCCCATAGCGAGTGAAATTGCCTTTTTGCAGTTCGAACGACGGGTTGGCGGTGTAGGCCACCAATTGGCCGCCGGGCTTCAGGTTGTCGGCCGCCGACTGAAACATCTTGCTCAGTTCGTCGACACTGCTGGCATAGTTGAACAGCCAGGCCGCCGTCACCATGTCGTAGGCGCCGATACGGCCCATCTTCGCCACATCCCGCACTTCGTAGGCGATACCGTCGTTGGCTTGCCGTGCCTGGTAGATCATGTTTTCGGAAATATCCACGCCATGCACCTTGGCCGCCCCCCAGTCCTTCAACTGGCGACTGAAGAAACCATGCCCACAGGCCAGGTCCAGGATACGCAGGCCCTCGACATTGCCGACCATGCTACGGAAGGTGTCGACCTCGACCTTGCGTTGAGAGGCCCTGGCGGTGAAATCCTCGAACTGTTCACTGATGCGTTCGTACACTTCTTTGGATTCTTTCATCTGCATGCCACTCCTTCGAATATGCGGGCTGGGTGATGAGCAAGCCTTGGTGGTTTTTTATGCAAGGTGTTGCTTGCGATATTAGGCGCAACGCCTCGATTTAACAAACGGCTTAGTGGGCGGTGCTGCTCGATCGGGTCAGTCTGCTGATGGGAGAGCGTTGGGCTGATTATGCGCTTAGGGAATGTCCGGCATTATTTTGATCATTATTTTTAATGATTAGCATAGATCCACAAAGCATTTCACAAGCCTGCCGGCGGGCATTATGGTCCTTCTCCACAGGTCAGCGTCGCTGCCATCCACGGAGGAATATCGTGATGTCCCACTTACCCCGGCAACTCAGGTTCGGTGCCATCCTCACCGGCGTCGGCACTGCGCAGAACGAATGGCTGCACCCGCAAATCCCCGGCGACGCCAGCGTGGATATAGAGTGGTATCGCGCCCAGGCGCAGCAGGCGGAAGCGGCAAAGTTCGACCTGGTGTTCATCGTCGACAGCCCCTACATCACCCCGGATTCGGCGCCGCATTTTCTCAACCGCCTGGAGCCGCTGACCCTGCTCTCGGCCGTGGCCGGCGCCACCTCGAAGATCGGCCTGGTGGCCACCCTGACCACGTCCTATACCGAACCCTTCAACGTCGCCCGCCAGTTTGCCTCCCTGGACCTGATCAGCGGCGGCCGCGCCGGCTGGAACGTGGTCACCACCGGCCTCGAAGGCGCGGCCGGCAACTTCGGCCGTGAGCAGCATATCGACCACACCGAGCGCTATCGCCGCGCGGCCGAGCACCTGGAGGTGGTGCAGGGACTGTGGGATTCCTACGAAGACGACGCCTTCGTGCGCGACAAGGCCAGCGGCGTGTTCCTCGACCCGCAACGCCAGCATCGCCTGGATCACCATGGCGAGTTCTTCTCGGTGACCGGGCCGTTGAATATCGCGCGCTCAGCCCAGGGCCAGCCGGTGATTTTCCAGGCGGGTATTTCCGAATCCGGACGCAGCCTGGCGGCCAACTATGCCGAGGGCATTTTTGCCGGCGTGGGCAATTTCGAGGACGCCCAGGCCTACTACCGCGACATCAAACAACGCACCGCCGCCGCCGGACGCAACCCCGACCACGTGACCATCCTGCCGGGCATTTCGCCGATCATTGCCGACACCGACGAACAGGCCCAGGCCATCGATCGCGAACGCAATGGCGAGCTGGATTTGAACAAGGCACTGGTGCAGTTGGGGCGACCGTTCAACTACCACGACTTCAGCCAGTACCCGCTGGATGAGCCGTTCCCGGACCTGGGCGACCTAGGCAGCAACGGCTATCGCGGGCATGCCGAAAACATCAAGCAAGTCGCCCGTGACCAGCAGTTGACCCTACGCCAGGCGGCGTTGCGTTTTGCCAAGCCGTTCTCGAGCTTTGTCGGATCCCCCAAGACCGTGGCGGACGAGATCGAACGCTGGTTTGTCGAAGGGGCGGTGGATGGTTTCAATATCCATGTCGGCGCGCCGGATGACTTTGCGCGGTTTATCGACCAGGTGCTGCCATTGTTGCGCGAGCGCGGGTTGTTTCGCAGTGAGTACAGCCACAGCACGTTGCGTGGGCATCTGGGCTTGCCGGTGCCGGTGAATCGGCATACGGCGGCAAGGAGCGAGGCGGCCTGAGGCTCACCACCATTTCCAGCGGCCCTGTTGTTTCAGGGTGGCGATAACGCCGTTGCGTTTATGCCTGATTTCCAACATCTCTCGGCGCATTTGTCGTTGGCGTTTGCTGTTCAGGCATAGAAGCCCGATCAACGGGCTTAGTAAGGCAAGGGTAAATAGGAGGTGATCGGGGCTGTAAAGGATTGTCGGCACTACGAGCAGTAAGTAGATGAGGAACACACCCACCTGAAGCCACACCCATCGTGGATAACCGTGAAGGACCAAGCTCTGCGCGACGCCGAATACCGCACACGCAATCCCGCCTGCGATGAAGAACGCATTACTGGTCAGTTCATCGGATGCGTGGGCGAAGTAGGTGAGATTCATCAGGGTGCCGGTGGTGGCAATCGAAAGGCACAAGGCTATAAGACCGCCAAACAACGCCAGTCTGTGACGCGCCCAAAGAGAGCGAGGATCTATAAGGTAAAGGGGCTCCTGGCGGTTTTTCATTCGCTGAACTCTTCGTAGATACCGATGGCCAGCGTCTTGGTGTTTCCGGACATACCGCTGCTGGCGAGGCCCAGTGCTGCTGCAATGGCATCATTTCGATGGGTCGCGATGATTGGTTTTATCTTTGTTGCTGGAATGCGTTTTGGCGCGTTACGTGCGGCTTGCTTGAGCTTGAGGAGCTTGGGTGTCAGGCGCGGGTCTTGGACTCCGCTACCCATTCCGACTCCCGAGGCTCATGCTCCAACATCCGCTTGAACTCCACCGGCCCCACATACCTCGGCGCTTCCCGCAGCACCACCTTGATCGGCCGCACACTGCAAATCGCCTGGAACTCACGCAGTACCACCACGTTGAAATCCCCATCGATATACACCACCCCCGCGCCGATCAACGTCGGGTCGGCGTCTATGGCGAAAAACAACCGCCGCAGGTCGAGGCTGCTTTCAATGCGTTGGCGTGTAGTGCGGTGGGTTGATGGGAAGCCATCCTTGAACAGGGCGACGGTCATTCCTGAACTCCTTTTTTGGGAGTTGAGAGAGTAAAGACGCCGCGACTGGGATGAGTGTCGGAAGCTTCGCCATTTGCAGTCGGGCACTTCCTGACGCGACGTTGACGTCTTGTAGGCCCGCTCCCGATTGAGGAAAAGGGCTGATGGCGCCAAGGATGGTGGGCCGGTGAAGTTTGGCTGGAATATCCGGCAGAACGTCAAGGTGTGATGCGCTGAGAGGGCATAGGTATCTACACAACCTTTCAAACCCTGACACATCTCCCTGTGGTGAGCGGGCTTGTCCCGCGCTGGGCTGCGGAGCAGCCCCAAAACCAGCCTCTACAGAGTGTCTGATACACCGCGTTCTTCTTGACTGGGGCTGCTTCGCAGCCCAGCGCGGGACAAGCCCGCTCACCACAAGAATGCGGTCGCCTGAAATTGTTTATGCAAGACTCAAGATTTTAGAGTGAAAATTTAACCCTTTAAAATCAATAAGTTATTTTAAGTTTGATAAAGGCCCATCACTCACTCGCCAAACCCAATAATCGCCTTGGTTTCCAGATACTCCTCAAACCCCTGCACCCCATACTCCCGCCCATTTCCCGAGCGCTTGTAGCCCCCAAACGGCGCCATCGGATTCCACGCCGGATGGTTCAGGTGCACCTGGCCTGCCCGTATGCGCGACGCCACAGCCCGCGCAAGATCAAGGTCCTGTCCCTGAACATGGGCGCCCAGCCCGTATACCGTGTCGTTGGCGATGGCGACGGCTTCATCCACCGTGTCATAGGCAATGATGCACAGCACCGGCCCAAATATTTCCTCTTGGGCAATGCGCATGGCGTTGTCCACGTCGGAGAAAACCGTCGGCCGCGTATAGAAGCCCTTGTCAAAACCCGCCGGCCGTCCCGGCCCACCGCACAGCAGTTTGGCGCCCTCGTCGAGGCCGGCCTGGATCATGGCCTGGACGCGATGGAACTGGGCTTCGTTGGCAATCGGGCCCAACTGCGTCTGTTCCGATTGCGGGTCGCCCACGATCAATGCATTTGCGGTAGCCGCCGCCAGGGCTTCGACTTCGGCCAGGCGGTTTCTCGGCACGATCATGCGGGTCGGCGCGCTGCACGACTGGCCGACGTTGCGAAACGCCGACATCACCCCCAGCGGCACAGCCTTGGCGAAGTCGGCGTCGGGCAGCAGCACATTCGGCGACTTGCCCCCCAGTTCCTGGGTGACCCGCTTGACTGTCGGCGCGGCCGCTTGGGCAACCAACGCGCCTGCGCGGTTGGAGCCGGTGATGGAGATCATGTCGATGTCCACGTGGGCCGCCATGGCCGCGCCGACTTCGGCACCGCTGCCGTTCACCAGGTTGAACACCCCAGGCGGCAGGCCGGCGTCATGCACCAGTTGCGCAAACAGCAGGGCGCTCAATGGCGACAGTTCGCTGGGTTTCAACACCACGGTGCAGCCGGCGGCGATGGCCGGGGCGACTTTTGCGGTGATTTGATACAGCGGCCAGTTCCACGGCGTGATAAGCCCGCACACGCCGATGGGCTCGCGCTCGATTGCGGTGCCGCCTTCCACGGTCTGGAAGCGATAGCTGGACAGCAGGTCACGGGCGACCCGCACGTGTTCGGCCGCCAGCGGCACTTGCATGGCCCGCGCGAAGCCAATGGCCGCGCCCATTTCCAGGGACAGCGCCTGTGCCAACTGCTCTTTGCGCTCAAGGATCAGTTCGTGGATTTTCCCCAGCACCTGGGCTCTCGCAGCAGCCGGGGTCGCAGACCAACCGGCGAACGCCCCGCGTGCCGCCGTAACGGCCCGGTCGACATCCTCGGCAGACCCGCGTGCCACCTCGGCAACCACGGCTTCATTGGCCGGGTTGACCACCGGCAGCGTCGCCGGGATCGCCGGGAACGTCCAACGACCGTTGATGTAAAACTGGTGAGCCGTTTGCGCATCAACGCTGTAGCTGTTTGAAGATTGAGTGGTCATCCAACTGGCTCCCTGGAGCGGTAATAGGCGCTGCAAACAGCACGGCCCGGTGTCCGGATAAGCTAGCAAAAGGCTCCCGCGCAAAGATGCCGTTATTCAACGCTGCAAGGGATAATCTGCTGAATCCGGCAGGCGGGTGAGGCTCATATGAGTTTTCCTGTGGTGGGGGCGTTTGCCGGCACCGTCGAAGGTTGGGTAAAGCGCCGGATATCGAACGGGCTGATCAAGGTGCTGGTGCTGCCGGTGCTGATCAGTTCGGCCATCACATCCCCCACGCCCGGGCCGAGCTGGAAGCCGTGGCCGCAGAAGCCGAAGGCATAAAACAGCCCGTCCACGCTGCCGCTGGGGCCCATCACCGGCAGGGAGTCGGGTGTGTAGCTTTCGATGCCGCTCCACACTCGGATGATGTTCAGCTTCTCGGCGCCCGGTAACAGCCGTTTCATCTGGCGCATCTGGTTGAGCAGGCTCTCGGGCTTGAAAAACGCGCGGCGGTTGAGCATGTCCGGCGTGCAGCGGGCACCGCCACCGATGATGATGTTGCCGCGCGGGATCTGGCGGAAGTAGATCACCTCTTCCTTGATCTTGGTGAACACGCCGATCACGGTGGGCAAGGCGTAGGGCACCGGTTCCGTCACCGACATCTGCGGGCCGTTGGGCTCCAGCGGCACCGGCTCGCCGAAGCGCTCGGACAGGCGCGCGGCCCAGGCGCCGGCGGTAATCAACAGTTGCTCGGCAACAAACAACTGACCGTCGGTGGTGGTGACGTGGAACAGGCCGTTGACCTTTTCCACGTCGGCGACTTCGGTTTTTTCCTCGATTCGCGCCCCGAGGCGCTGTGCGGCGCGGGCAAATGCCGGTGCCGCCAGGCGAGGATTGGCGTGGCCGTCGTGGGGCGCGTAGGAGCCGCCTTTCACCTCGGGGCCGAGGAAACCGAAACGCTGGTGCAACTCGGCGCCGCGATAGATTTTCAGGTCCAGTTGCGCGGCTTCCGGCGCGGCGGCGTAGGCCTCCAGTTCAGCGATTTCATCTTCGCGATAGCACACGCGCATGTGGCCGCTGGGGATGAATTCCAGGTCTTCGTCGATCAACTCCGGCAGGCGTTTCCACAGCGCCCACGAACGGTTGGCCAGTTCCAGTTGCCCCAGGTAGCGGCCCTGGCGGCGCACATTGCCGAAGTTCACACCGCTGGCGTACTGACCGATCTGGTCGCGTTCCAGCAGCGTGACCGAGCAGCCGTGGCGGCGCAGGAAAAACGCCGACGAGGCGCCCATGATGCCGCCGCCGATGATCAGCACAGCGCTTTTTTGCGGGTTCATGCAGGCTGCTCCTGTGCGGTACGGGCCACTGCGTCGATTTCGATCAGGTAGCCATGGTGCAACACCGGCACGGGCACCACGGCGCGGGCCGGTTTATGTTCACCCAGGTAGCGCGCGTAAATTTGATCAAAGGCGGGCCAGTGTTCTATGCCGACCACGTACACCGTCACTTTGAGCAGGTCGCCGGGGCTCAGGCCCGCTTCACCGAGGATCGCCACCAGGTTATCCAAGGCAATCGAGGCTTGCACTGCGAACGGTTGCCCGGCGCTGTGCTCGCCATTGGCGCGTACCGGCAGTTGCCCCGATACATACAGCACGCCGCTGTGTGCCACTGCCTGGGAATAGTGCCCGCCCGGCGGTGCCGCGTGGGTGCTATGAATCGAGTGGATGCGATTACCAGCCATGCAGGCGACTCCAGGTGTGCACGCTGCCATCGGCCTCCACGGCGTGATAATCCGGGAACTGCGCGCCGGTGGCACAGGCATGGTTGGGCAGGATGCGCAGCCGACTGCCGATGGGGAAGCGCGTGACAAGCGCGTCACTGTGGGCAGCGCCCAGGGTGACGATGCCGTGTTCCTGGTTGGCAGCGGTGACCCGCGCGCCGTCGATCCAGTCGCCCGCTTCGCTGCACACTTGGCCGTAACCGAAGTCCTGGCGCTGGCGCTGGGTGCCACGGTCGCGGCTCATGGCCATCCAACCGGCGTCGGTGATAATCCAGCCTTTGTCCGGCTGATGGCCGATCACGGTGGTCAGTACGCTCAACGCCAACTCATCGGCCTGGCACACGCCGATGTTGCGCATGACCAGGTCGAAGAACACATACACACCTGCGCGTACTTCGGTGACGCCGTCCAGGTTCAGCGCCGAGAGGGCCGTGGGGGTGGAGCCGATGCTGACCTCGGGGCACGCCAGCCCGGCTGCGCGGAGGGTGTCTGCGGCGTGCACGCACAGTGCGCGTTCCTGTTCGGCCAGTGCTTGCAGGGGCTCAAGGCTGTCGAGCTCGTAACTGGAACCGGCGTGAGTCATCACCCCACGCAGGTGCAGGCCGCCGTCGCTGAGGATGCGGGCGACGTCGATCAGTACCGGGTCGTGGGCGGCCAGGCCGGAGCGATGGCCGTCGCAATCGATTTCGATCCACACGTCGAAGCGTGCGTCATGCTGCTGTGCGAAAGCGACGATGGCCTCGGCGCCCGGGACGCTGTCGGTGAGCAGGCTGAGGTTACAGCCTTTGCGCCGCAGGGCCAGGGCTTGGGGCAGTTTGCCCGGGGCCATCGCCACGGCGTAGAACACATCGCGGATACCGGCGGCGAAACAATGCTCGGCTTCCTTGAGGGTGGACACCGTCACACCGCTGGCCCCGGCGGCGATCTGGGCGTGGATCACCGGCAGGCACTTGCTGGTCTTGATATGCGGGCGCAAACGCACGCCCAGGCTGCTCATGCGTTGTTGCATACGCTGGATATTGCGCTGCATCTGCGGGATGTCGACGAGCGCGGCGGGCGTGTCGAGGGAAGCAATCGGCGTGGACATGGCGGAGCTCGCGTGGCTGGGTACAGGCTGCACTCTACTCAGCTCTTGTTAACGTGTGGTTCAATCAGCGCTCATCAATCATTAAGTAAAATTGAATGATTTCCATCGAAGACCTTCGCCTTGCCGTGACCCTGGCCCGCTCGGAGTCGCTGAGCGCCGCCGCCCGCACCCTGAATGTGTCGCCGCCGGCGTTGTCCATGCGCCTGCGCAAGTTGGAGGCGCTGCTCGGGCTGAGCCTGGCCAATCGCGATGCGCGGCGCCTCAGCCTGACGGCGGATGGCGAGCGGTTTTCGCGGGAGAGCGCGCTGTTGCTGGAACAGCTTGAGGCGCTGCCGGAGTCGTTCCGGCACAAGGATGAAACCCTGGTGGGCACCTTGAGGGTGGCGGCGCCGTTTGGCTATGGCCGCCAGCGCATCGCACCGCTGTTGGCGCGGTTTGCCAAACTGCACCCGCAGCTGTGTTTGCAGCTGGATTTGCGCGAGACGCCCTGGCCCGATCGCCATGACAGCGATGCGGTGGTTCACATCGGCCATCTGAATGACAGCCTGTGGACCGCGCGGCCACTGACACCAAACGAGCGCTGGTTGTGCGCCAGCCCGGCCTACCTGCACGCCCACGGCGTGCCGTCTGCGCCGGATGAGCTGGCGTCCCATCGCTGCATCTGCATTCGCGAAAATGATGAGGACGTGACCCTGTGGCACCTGCGCAAAGGCCAGAGCCGCAAGACCCTGCGCGTGGAACCTGCGTTGTTGAGCAACGATGGCAGCGTTGCCCGGCGTTGGGCCGAGCAAGGCTTGGGGCTGGTGCTGCGTTCGCAGTGGGACGTGAGTGACGCCGTGGCCAGCGGCAGCCTGGTACGTGTGTTGGCGGACTGGGGCTTTGACAGCGCACCGGTGCTGCTGCTGGTGCCGTCGCGAAAACTGCGCAGCCCGCGCGTACAGGCGTTGGTGACGTTTCTGGAAGAGGCGTTGAAGGCCTGAGTCACTTCACCGCGTAGACCTTGCGCACGTACACCGTACTGGTCCAGGCGCAGGGCGCGCCCTTGGCCACGAATACCGTGTCTCCGGTTTTTATCGTGACCTCGCCACCCTCGTTGTCCAGCAGAGTGACGCGGCCTTCGAGCAGGTGCATCAATTCATGCAGTTTGTGCGGGCGGCCGTGGCGGGCGTAGGGCGTCGAGTCCCAGATGCCGACGCGCAGCTCGGTCACGGCATCGTCGAACAGGTTGAATGCGCGGCACTGCGGGGTGGGGCCGATCAGTATCTGGGGTTCCGGCGCGGCGGAGGGGTTGAGCAGGGTGTGCGGGTCGAGCAGGGTCAGGCCGGGGCACACCGGGGCATCGGCCTGGTCGACCGCGCAGAACGCCCATTCGCTGCCTGCACTGGCCTGCACCGTGAGGCGTGTGCCGAAGCCGATTACGGCGCTGGCGCCGACGTCCAATTCCAAGGTCTGTTTCGCGGCACTGAGTACGACATGGCCTGCATGTACCACCAGCGTTTCGCTATGGGGGAAATCTTCGATCACCGCTTCGCCACTGAAGGACACCACGCCTGCGGACACGCCATCGTCGCCCATCCAGGCAAGGTGGCGGCTGTCGCCGAACGGGTCCAGCGCGCTCAAGGCGGCCTTGTTGAAAGACGTGGCAACGCGGCTGCCGTCGGCGCGTGCCAACAGCAGGATACGGGGAGATGACATGGGGAGTGCTCCGGGAGAAAAGTCAGCCGATCGCCTGGGTGATCAGGGCAAAGGGGTGTACGCCTTGGCTGGCCTGGGGCGGCGTACCCAGGGCCATTTGCGCGACGGTGTCGATGTTCTTCAGGCCGGCCTGTTCGAGCCAGTCGCTGAGGCCACAGGCGACGGGAATGTCGATGCGCACAAAGGTGTCCGGCACCTGGGCCAGCAAGGTGGCGATCAGGTACTTGGCCTGCTCGATATTTTCCGCCACCACCGGGCCGATGCAACGCCCACGCCCAAACGGCCGCAGCAGGGCGAAGCCGCGTAGGCGGCCGTCGCGTTCGATACCCACGGCGTGCTCCACCTGCAGGTCACGCAGCACTTCACGACGGTCCATACCACTGGCGGCCTTGGCCAGCGCGAGCAGGCTGGCGTGGTCATCGGCGTTAAGCGCCCGGCAGGTTTCGCCGTCGGCAAGCGTCGGCAGGGCGGGCACCAACGCCTGGCCCTGATGCTGCTGCACCCGGCCGAACTCGACGAACCCCTGGCTGGCATACAACGGCGCGCCGGCGAGGGTGGCGTTGAGGACCGGCGTGCGCGTATCGCAGGCGGCAATGGCCTTCTCCATCAAGCGCCGGCCGATGCCCTGGCCCTGGTAGTCATTGCTGACGATCACCAGGCCGATGGTGGCGTAGTCGCCCTGGGGACAGGTGAACGCGCTGCCGATCAGCCGCTCGCCATCCATGACCACGAAGCCGTCGCTGACCCGTTGCAACATTGCCCAGTCTTCCAGGCGGTGGGGCCATTTGAGTTGCACCGACAAATCGTGGGCGGCCGGGAGGTCGGCTGCGGTCATTGGGCGGTAGAGATAAGTGGGGTGTGGCAGGGCGGACATGGCGAGCCTCCGGAGCGTTGTTAATTGTGGCGTCAGGGTGCTTGTATCCCACCTGGGTTGAGGGCTGGCAAGGGGGGCGGGAATATTCGGTAGATTCCTCGTGGTGTGTGGGGCGAGACCACAGTTACTACTTAATTGGGGTTGGGGGGCAGCAGCAAATGCCATGGGGTTGGCGTTGGAGCCAACTGGAGTAGGGCGGGGGTACACGGTTAAAAATGTGGGAGGGGCTTGCTCCCGATGAGGCCGTGTCAGTGGATGCATCTGTAGCTGACCCACTGCCATCGGGGGCTTGCCCTAATGCCAGCTAGTTAAGCGTACGTCGCCTCCTGTAGGAGCGAGCTTGCTCGCGAAAAACGTCAACGATAACGCGTGCTTCCTGAATGAACGCGGCGCCTGTGAATTTTTCGCGAGCAAGCTCGCTCCTACAAAAAGCCTTAACTGACTGGCATTAGGACAAGCCACCTCCCACAGTTTGATCTGCATACATCAGGTAGTCCTCGGCCTGCTTTCGTTCACACCCCATCAACCCGCCACACTTTCTGCCGCCCCCACCCCCGTGCTTAAGCCTCTGCACCCCCAAAAGCCCCCTAAAAGCGCACAAACACTGGCCCTGCCCAAGCCTGGCGCGCACCGCAAAGTCTGCTGAGCCCGGCCACCAAAACGGTGGTTTGTATTGAGCGCAGGTCGTTTTAGACGGCATATGCTGATTTCACAGTGGTGTAATGAACCTGTGCTGCAACGAGGCCGACGCGCCGCCAGGGCAGCGAACGCTTGTCACACTCAACGAACTCCAGGACCGCACTCAATGAGCTTTCTTCGTCCCAAATTCATTACGTTCGACTGCTACGGTACGCTGACCAACTTCCATATGGGCACCATGACCCGCGAGCTGTTTGCCGATCGCATCAAGCCCGAGCAGATGGACCAGTTCGTCAAGGATTTCTCGGCCTACCGCCTCGACCAGGTCATGGGCGACTGGCGCCCCTACGATGAAATCCTCAAGACCGCCCTGGCCCGTACCTGCAAACGCTGGGGTATCGACTATCGCGAGGAAGGCCAGCTGTATTACGACGCCGTGCCGACCTGGGGCCCCCATGCAGACGTGCCGGCCGGGCTGTCGAAAATTGCCGACAAGATTCCCCTGGTGATCTTCTCCAATGCCAGCGACAGCCAGATCATGTCCAACGTCGACAAGCTCGGCGCGCCGTTCCACAAGGTGTTCACCGCCGAGCAGGCCCAGGCCTACAAGCCGCGCCTGGCCGCGTTTGAATTCATGCTCGACAACCTCGGCTGCGGCCCGGAAGACATCTTGCATGTGTCGTCCAGCTTCCGTTACGACCTGATGCCGGCCCATGACATGAAGATCAAAAACAAAGCCTTCGTTGCCCGTGGCCACGAAGTGCCGGGCAACGCGTTCTACAGTTACCAGCAGATCCCCGATATCGGTGGGCTGCCGGCGCTGGTCGGTCTGTAACCGCACACCTCTGAGGGCAAGACATGGGCAGTGAATCCTATTGGCTCGACACCGCACCGGCGTTTACCGGTGCCCAGCTGGGCGGCTTGCCCAAGCAGGTCGATGTGGCTGTGGTCGGCGGTGGGTTCACCGGCCTGGCGGCGGCGCGGGCGTTGGCGCTCAAGGGCGCCAGTGTGGTGGTGCTCGACGCCGGGCGGGTGATCGGCGAGGCCTCGGGGCGCAACGGTGGGCAGTGCAACACCGGGGTGGCCCAGGATTACGCCGGGCTGCACGCCAGCCTCGGTGCCGCCAAGGCACGCGCCTATTACCAGGCCTATGAAAGTGCCGTGCAGACGGTGGTGTCACTGGTCGAGCAGGAAGGGATCGCCTGCGACCTGGTGCGCAACGGCAAGCTCAAGCTGGCGGCCAAGCCGATGCACTACGAAGGCCTAGCCCGCACCTGCGAGCTGATCCGCCAGGAGGTGGATGCCGAGGTCGAGCTGCTCAGTGCCGAACAGACCCGTGCTGAAGTCCATTCGGCGCAGTTTCATGGCGGCCTGCTGCAGCGCAACGGCGTGCAGATGCATGTCGGCCGCTTCGGGGTCGGCTTGGCCGAAGCGGCGGCGCGGCGTGGTGCGATGATCTACGAGCACACCCCCGTCAAGGATTGGAAGGCCCAGGCCGGCGGCTATCAGGTCAACACCGCCAAGGGTTCACTGCACGCCGGGCAAGTCCTGCTGGCAACCGGTGCCTGCCAGCATGGCGACCTGGGTTGGTACCGCCGCAGGATTGTGCCGGTGGGCAGTTTTGTCATCGCCACCGAAGTCTTGCCCCAGACGCTGATCGACCAGTTGCTGCCGCAACATCGCGCCTATGTGACCAGCCGCATGATCGGCAACTACTTTCGCCTGACCCCGGACAACCGCCTGCTGTTTGGCGGACGTGCGCGGTTTGCGATGTCCGACAGTGTCTCCGACGCCAAGAGCGGCAAGGTACTGCAAGCGGCGATGCTGAACATGTTCCCGCAGTTGGCGCACGTGAAGATCGACTACTGCTGGGGTGGCCTGGTGGACATGACGTCCGACCGCCTGCCCCGCGCCGGCCAGCATGGCGGCGTGTTCCACTCCATGGGCTACAGCGGCCATGGCGTGCAGATGTCGGTGCACATGGGCCAGGTGATGGCCGATGTCATGGCCGGCAATACCGCCGCCAACCCCTGGCGCGAACTGGAATGGCCGGCGATTCCCGGGCATTTCGGCAAGCCGTGGTTCCTGCCGTTCGTGGGGGCTTACTACCGCTTCCAGGACTATTTGCACTGAGTTGCCGTTGTTGCGTCACCGTCGTTTGTGTTTCCAGGACGCTCCGGACATCCGTGAGCACTCGATTCTTCCGATTATCGACAGGTAGCCTTGCTATGACTGACAACAAAAACACCCCCGAACTCATCTCCGGCCAGGACAGCCTGCGGGTGTTCGAACGTCTCAACCGTGGCATGTCGCGCCGCAACGCCCTGCAAATGCTGGGCGTGGCCGGTGTCGCCGCCGCCGGTGCCGGCAGCCTGTTCGGCGCCGCCGGCAAGCTGTTCGCCGACGAGGCCGCCGTGGCCGGCAAAGGCAAGCCAGGCGGCAAGATCCGCGTGGCCGGCATGTCCAGCTCCACCGCCGATACCCTCGACCCGGCCAAGGGCGCGCTGTCCACCGACTATGTGCGCCACTACATGTTCTACAACGGTTTGACCCGCTTCGATAAGCAACTGGTGCCGCAACTGGAACTGGCCGAGCGCATCGACAATACCGACGCCACTGTCTGGACCATCACCCTGCGCAAGGACGTGACCTTCCACAACGGCAAGGCCCTGACCGCCGCCGACGTGGTGTTCTCCCTGAACCGCCACAAAGACCCGCTGACCGGTTCCAAGGTCATGCCGTTGATGGAGCAGTTCGCCGAGATCAAGGCCAGCGGGCCGAACGAAGTGCAGATCCGCCTCAGCGCGGCCAACGCCGAGTTGCCGTCGATCCTCGCGGTGTCACACCTGTTGATCGTCCCCGAGGGCACCAGCGACTTCAGCAAAGGCATCGGCACCGGACCGTTCACCGTGGGCGAGTTCAAGCCCGGCGTGCGTTCGATTGCGGTGCGCAACAAGAACTACTGGAAACCGGGCCTGCCGTACCTCGACGAGATCGAGTTCATCGCGATTGCCGACGAGCCATCGCGGGTCAATGCACTGCTGTCGGGCGACGTGCACATGATCAACGAGGTCAACCCGCGCTCCACCACGCGCATCAAGGCCAGCGCCAAGCACCGCGTGGTCGACGCGCCGTCGGGCAACTACACTGACTTGATCATTCGCCAGGACCAACTGCCCGGCAAAAGCCCGGAATTCACCCAGGCCATGAAGCTGCTGCTCGACCGTGAACAGGTCAAGTCCGCCGTATTCCGTGGCTTTGCGGTGGTGGGCAACGACCACCCGATTGCGCCGGGTTCGCGCTACTTCAACACCGACTTGCCGCAGACGGTCTACGATCCGGAAAAAGCCAGGTTCCTGCTGAAGAAAGCCGGCATGGAAAGCATCACCATGCCCGTGATGGCCTCGCCTGCCGCCACCGGCTCGGTAGACATCGCCGTGCTGTTGCAGCAGTCGGCCAAACAGGCCGGGCTCAAGCTCGACGTGAACCGCCTGCCGAGCGACGGCTACTGGTCCAACCACTGGATGAAGCACCCGCTGAGCTTCGGCAACATCAACCCGCGGCCGAATGCCGACGTGATGTTCTCGCAGTTCTTCCAGTCCAAGGCGCCGTGGAACGAGTCCGGCTGGCAGAACGAGCAATTCGACCAGTTGCTGATGCTGGCCCGTGGCGAAACCGACGACGCCAAGCGCGCCAAGATGTATGGCGACATGCAGGTCCTGGTGCACGACCACTGCGGCATCGGCGTGCCGGTGTTCATCAGCAATATCGATGGCGTCGACCAGCGCATCAAAGGCTACGACAGCAACCCACTGGGCGGTTTCATGGGCTACATGTTTGCCGAGCAGGTGTGGTTGGACGCTTGAGGAGGGTGGTGGGATGAATAGCAATACACTGTGGTTGATCGGCCGGCGCTTCGGCGCCGGGGCCTTGACCTTGTTGATCGTGTCCATGGTCGTGTTCGCGATCACGGCGGTACTGCCGGGGGACGCGGCGCAACAATCCCTGGGCCAGTTCGCGACCCCTGAACAGGTGGCGGCCCTGCGCCTGAAACTGGGGTTGGACCAGCCCGGTGTGTTGCGGTACCTGCACTGGTTGATGAGCCTGCTCACTGGCGACATGGGCGTATCGGTCTCCAACGCCATGCCGGTCGGTGAGCTGATGGCGGGCCGGGTGCCCAACACCCTGATGCTGGCGGGCGCCACGGCGCTGGTCTCGGTGCCGGTGGCACTGGTGCTCGGCATCGGCTCGGCGATGGGCCGGGGCGGGCGCATCGACAGTTGCCTGAGCTTCATCACCCTGGCGATGGTCGCGGTGCCGGAATTCCTGGTGGCGACCCTGGCGGTGCTGATTTTTGCGGTCAACCTCGGTTGGTTGTCGGCCCTCTCCTATGCCAGCGACATCAGCTCACCGCTGCAATTTCTGCGCACCTATGCCTTGCCGGTGATGACGCTGTGCTGCGTGATCGTCGCGCAAATGGCGCGCATGACCCGCGCCGCCGTGATCGACCAGCTCGACAGCCCCTATGTGGAAATGGCCCGCCTCAAAGGCGTCAGCCCGATCCGCATCGTGCTGCGCCATGCCTTGCCCAATGCGATCGGGCCGATTGCCAACGCCATCGCCCTGAGCCTGTCGTACCTGTTGGGCGGGGTGGTGATTGTCGAAACCATTTTCAACTACCCCGGCATTGCCAGCTTGATGGTCGATGCCGTGACCAACCGCGACATGGCGCTGGTGCAGGCGTGCACCATGTTGTTCTGCGCGGCCTACCTGGGCCTGGTGCTGCTCGCCGACCTGTGCGCGATCCTGTCCAATCCGAGGCTGAGAAACCAATGAACAACCTCATTGCGAAATCCAAGCCTGTCTCCTCCGCCCTGGCACTCGCCAAGGTGTCCAGCGGCCCGTCGTGGCTGGGGCTGCTGGGCGGCGTGGTGTGCGTCGCCTGGCTGCTGGTGGCGCTGCTCGGCCCGTGGCTGGCACCTCACCCGGTGGGGGAGGTGGTGTCCGATAACATCTTCGAAGGCTTCAGCCTCGCGCATCCATTCGGCACCGATTACCTGGGCCGCGACATGCTCAGCCGGGTGCTGGTGGGCGCGCGGTTCACCGTCGGGCTGGCGCTGGTGGCGGCGTTACTGGCCAGCACCTTCGGCACCGGGTGTGCGCTGTTGTCGGTGGTCTCGCCCAAGTGGCTGGACGAAATCATCAGTCGCATCATGGATGCCTTCATCTCGATCCCGAGCAAAATGCTTGCGCTGATCATGGTCTCGGCCTTTGGCTCATCGGTGACGTTGCTGATCTGTACGGCCGTGATCAGCTATATCCCCGGCTCGTTCCGCGTCGCCCGCAGCATGGCGGTCAATATCGAAGCCCTGGAGTACGTGCAGGTCGCGCGTACCCGTGGCGAGCGCCGGTTGTACGTGGCGTGCATGGAGATCCTGCCGAACATGCTCAACCCGGTCCTGACCGACCTGGGCCTGCGTTTCGGCTACATCGTGCTGTTGCTCAGCGGCATGAGTTTCCTTGGCCTGGGCGTGCAACCGCCGGACGCCGACCTCGGCTCGCTGGTGCGGGAAAATATCGGCGGCCTTAACCAGGGCGCGCTGGCCATCATCCTTCCGGCGCTGGCCATCGGCACGCTGACCATCGGCGTGAATCTGCTGATCGACTATCTGTCGTCGCGACGTAGTCGACGCACGGGAGGCCATTGAAATGACTGAATTGATTCGCGTCGAAGACCTGCGCGTGGTCGCCTGTGGCGAGCGCGGCGAGGTGGAAATCGTCAAGGGCGTGAGCTTTGCCCTGAAACAAGGTGAAGTGCTGGCATTGATCGGCGAGTCCGGCTCGGGCAAGACCACCATCGCCCTGGCCTTGCTGGGGTATGCACGGCGCGGGTGTCGCTTGTCCGGCGGCGTGGTGCAGGTCGGCGAGCACGACATGCTCGCCCTGGGCGAACACCAATTGCAGGGCCTGCGCGGCAACCGTGTGTCCTATATCGCGCAAAGCGCCGCCGCCGCATTCAACCCGGCGAAAAGACTCATCGACCAGGTCATCGAAGGCGCACTGATCCACGGCCTGGGCACGCGCGCCGAGCTGCACGCCAAGGCTATCGGCCTGTTCCGCGACCTGGCGCTGCCGGGCCCGGAACGCATCGGCCAACGCTACCCGCACCAGGTCTCCGGCGGGCAGCTGCAACGGGTGATGGCGGCGATGGCGCTGATCAGCGACCCGCTGCTGGTGGTGCTCGACGAGCCGACCACCGCCCTGGACGTGACCACCCAGATCGACGTGCTACGCGCCTTCAAACGCGTGGTGCGCGAGCGCGGTGCCACGGCGGTGTACGTGTCCCACGACCTCGCAGTGGTGGCGCAAATGGCCGACCAGATCGTGGTGCTCAACGGCGGGCAGATCCTCGAACAGAGCGCCACGGCGCCGCTGCTCAATGCCCCGACCCACGCCTACACCCGCAGCCTGCTGGCCGCCGCACGGCCCGACAGCAGCATTCGTCCGCCCTGCGGCGTCGCCGGGGAGGTACCGCTGCTGACCATCACCGGCCTCACCGCCGGCTACGGCAACAAGAACCTGCACGGCATGCCGTCGATTCGGGTATTGGAAGACATCGACCTCACCGTGCGCCGTGGCCAGGCCATCGGCGTGATCGGCGAGTCGGGCTCGGGCAAGTCCACCCTGGCCCGGGTGGTGGCTGGGCTGCTGACCCCGGCCCTCGGCGGCCTGGCCTTCGACGGGCAGCCCTTGGGCGGCAGCCTCGCCGAGCGCACCCCGGAACAGTTCCGGCGGATCCAGATGGTGTTCCAGAACGCCGACACCGCGCTCAACCCCATGCACAGCGTGGCGGCCATCATCGGTCGGCCGTTGAAAATGTATTTCGGCCTCAAGGGCGCGGCGCTGCAAGCCCGCATCGGCGAACTGCTCGACCTGGTCCGCCTGCCCCGTGACCTCGCCGAACGGCGCCCGAATGAGCTGTCCGGCGGGCAAAAGCAGCGGGTCAACCTGGCCCGCGCGCTGGCGGCCAAGCCCGACCTGATCCTCTGCGACGAAGTGACCTCGGCCCTCGACACCGTGGTGGGGGCGGCGATCCTCGAACTGCTGCGCGACCTGCGCCAGCAACTGGGGGTGTCGTACCTGTTTATCAGCCACGACATTTCTACCGTGCGCGCGCTGTGCGATGACATTGTGGTGATGTATAGCGGCCGCAAGGTCCAGGCCGGCAGTCGCCAGGCGTTTGCCGAGCCGCCGTTCCATCCCTACACCGACCTGTTGATTCACTCGGTGCCCGAGTTGCGCCAGGGCTGGCTGGAAACCTGCGGTACTGCAGGCGACACGCTGCCAGCGCTCGGCGAGCGGGCCAATGGGCCGGAACTGTGCACCTTCCTCAATCGCTGCCCGGTGCGCGTCGACGGCCTGTGCAACCGCACCGCGCCGCCGCGCCGCCGCCTTGACGACGGTGGTGAAATCCTTTGCCACCACGACAGCGCCCATTTGCTGGATACCCAGCAGGGCGTCAACACCCTCACTGTGGGAGCCTATGCATGAACGTGCGTTTTGTGAGGCTGGCCGAACAGGGCCGGCCGACGGTCAGCCTGACCGTGGATGGCGCCGCCGTCCAAGCCCTGCAGGGCGACACCTTGATGGTCGCGCTGCTGACCCAGGGCAACGCGCTGCGCCAGTCGGAATTCGACAGCGGCCGCCGCGCCGGTTTCTGCTTGATGGGCGCGTGCCAGGATTGCTGGGTGTGGACCCGCAGCGGCGAACGCCTGCGCGCCTGTTCCAATGAAGTCCGTGACGGGCTGGACATCGTTACCACACAACCGGAGGCGACATGGCCACTGCACGGGTAGTTATTGTGGGCGCCGGACCGGCCGGGGCGCGCTGCGCCGAAACCCTGCTGGCGGCCGGGATCAAACCGATCCTGATCGATGAAAACCGCCGCGACGGTGGCCAGATCTATCGGCGTCAGCCAGAAGGCTTCACCCGCGACTACTCGACCCTGTACGGCAGCGAGGCCGCCAAGGCCCAGGCGCTGCACCAGAGTTTCGACCGCCTGCGCGACGCCATCGACTACCGCCCCGACACCCTGGTGTGGAACCTCACGCCGGGGCAACTGTGCTGCGTGAGCCAGGGCCGCCACACCACGGTGGATTACGATGCACTGATCCTCTGCACCGGCGCCACCGACCGCCTGATGCCCATCGAGGGCTGGCAACTGGCGGGCACCTACAGCCTGGGCGGGGCGCAGATCGCCTTGAAAAACCAGGCCGTGTCCATCGGTCATCGCGTGGTGTTCATGGGCAGCGGGCCGTTGCTGTACCTGGTCGCCAGCCAGTACGTGAAGGCCGGCGCCGAGGTGGCGGCGGTGCTCGACACCTCGCCTCTGAGCCTGCGTCTGAAAGCCTTGCCCAAACTGCTGGCGCGGCCTGGCGTGCTGTTCACCGGGATCAAGCTATTGGCGCAACTGTACCGCGCCAAGGTGGCGGTGCACCTGGGGGTCAAGCCGCTGCAAGTGATGGGCGACGCGGCCAATGGTGTAAGCGGTGTGCGCTTTACCACTGGCAACGGGCAGGCCGTCACGGTGCAGGCCGATGCCGTTGCGCTGGGTTACCACCTGCGCCCGGAAACCCAGCTGGGTGACCTGGCCGGCTGTCGCATGGCGTTCGATGAGGCATCAAGCCAATGGTGGCTGGCCACGGATGACGCCGGGCGCACCTCGGTGAAGGGCGTGTACGCGGCCGGTGACGGTGCGAAAATTCGCGGCGCCGATGCCGCCGAGCATGCCGGGCGCCTGGTGGCGCTGGCGCTGCTGGAAGACCTGCAACAACCGGTGGACACCGGCCTGCGGGATGAGCAACAGCAGGCCCTGGCGGTGATGGATCAATTCCGCCTGGGCCTGGCCCAGGCGTTCCCGTGGCCGAGCGAACAGGCCAAGGCGTTGCCGGACAGCGCCATCGTGTGCCGCTGCGAGATGATCAGCGCTGGCGAGTTACGGCGCACGGTGAAAGAGAAGGGCGCCTGCGAAGTCAATCGCGCCAAGGCGTTCAGCCGCGTGGGCATGGGTCGTTGCCAGGGGCGTTATTGCTCCCAGGCCGGGGCCGAAGTGATCGCCGCCGCTGCCGGCGTGCCGGTGCAGGCGGTCGGGCGCCAGCGCGGCCAGGCGCCGGTCAAACCGTTATCGATGCTGATCACCGAGGAGGTCTCGTCATGAGTGTGCAAAAAGCCGATGTGGTGATTGTCGGCGGGGGGCTGATGGGCTCGGCGACTGCGTTTTTTCTGCGCCGTCGCGGGCAGTCGGTGATCCTGCTGGAGCGCGACCAGATCGGCCAGTACGCCAGTGGTGTGAACTTTGGCAATGTGCGCCGGCAAGGGCGTTTCCTCGGCCAACTGGCCCTGGCCAACCGCTCGTGGGCGCTGTGGAAGCGCCTGCCGGAACTGATCGACGACGACCTGGAATTCATCCCCAGCGGGCATATGCGCGTGTGTTACCGCGAGGATGAAATTGCCGAGCTGGAGGCCTACGCCGCCGCACCGGAAGCGCAACAACTGGACCTGAAGATTTATCGTGGCGCCGAACTGCATCAACGCTTCGGCTTCCTCGGCCCGGACGTCAAGGGCGGCTCCTACGCGCCCCACGACGGGCATGCCAACCCGCGCCTGGCCGCGCCGGCGTTTGCCCGTGCCGCCCGGCGCCTGGGCGCGCAGATCGAAGAACGCACCGAAGTGGCCGAGGTGCAGAAGGTCGGCGCCGACTTCCAGGTCACCACCACCGACGGCCGCCAGTTCCACGCCGCGCAACTGTTGATCACCGCCGGCGCCTGGGGCCAGAAGCTCTCGGCGCAGTTCGGCGAACCGGTGCCGCTGGACACCCACGGCCCGCAAATGGCCGTGACCGAGCCGGTGCCTTATGCCTTGCCCACCGTGATCGGCGTGTACACCAAGGTGCCCGAAGAGGTGATCTACTTCCGCCAGATTCCCCGGGGCAATATCGTCATCGGCGGCGGCTACCGCAGCAAGCCGGACATGCTCAACCGCCGCGCCTATGTGGAACCGCGCAGCATCCTCAACCAGGTCAGCCAGATGCGCCGCCTGCTGCCGGGCGTCGGCAACCTGAACATCATCCGCGTGTGGAGCGGCATCGAAGGCTACCTGCCGGACTCGCTGCCGGTGATGGGCCCCAGCGGTACGGTTGACGGGCTGTTCTATGCCTTCGGGTTTTGCGGCCACGGTTTCCAGCTTGGCCCGGGCGTCGGCGATGTGATGGCCGAGCTGCTCGCCACTGGCAGCACCAGTACCCCGATCGAGCCATTTTCCATCACCCGGTTCGCCTTACCTGACGAGCAACGGAGCCAGGCCTCATGAAACCCCGCGTATTGGAGATTCTGAAACAGCTGATGGCCTTCGACACCGTGTCATCGGAGTCGAACATGGCCTTGATTGAATATGTGCGCGACCTGCTGCTGGGCAAGGGCATCGAGTCGCTGATCGTCAAGGACCCCAGCGGCAAGAAAGCCAACCTGTTCGCCAGCACCGGGCCCAGGGAACAGCCCGGCGTGCTGCTGTCCGGGCACACCGACGTGGTGCCGGCGGCGGGGCAGGCCTGGACCTTTCCCGCCTTTGCCGCCACCGTGCAGGACGGGCGCATTTATGGGCGTGGCAGCTGCGACATGAAGGGCTTTATCGCCCTGGCCATCGACGCCATGCTGGACGCCGCCGACCACAGCCTGAACCGCCCGCTGCAACTGGCCCTGTCCCATGACGAAGAGATCGGCTGCGTCGGCGTGCGGCGCTTGCTCGACGTGCTGCACCTGGCGCCGGTGCGGCCGTTTCTGTGTGTGATCGGTGAGCCGACCAACATGCAGTTTGTACTCGGCCACAAGGGCAAGGGGTCCTACCGCACGTACTGCCGAGGCCAGGAGGCGCATTCATCCCTGGCGCCGCGCTCGGTTAACGCCATCCACGTGGCCTGCGACTTTATTGCCGCCCTGCGTGACAGCCAGCAGCAATTGCAACGCCATGGTGCCCAGGACAATGACTATGACGTGCCCTACAGCACCGTGCATGTGGGTCAGATTATCGGCGGCAAGGCGCTGAATATCGTGCCCAACCTGTGCACCCTGGACTTCGAAGTGCGCAACCTGCCGGCCGACGACCTGGACGCGTTCCTGGAGCAGATGCGCGAGCGCGCCGAGGTGATCGTGCGTGAGGCGCAGAAGCTGTCCAGCGTGGCGGCCATCGAGATCGAAACGATCAACGTCTATCCTGGCCTCGACACCCATCCCAGTGTCGAGGCGGTGCACTTTCTCAAGCAATTCGCCGCGCCGGGCACCGGCACCTCCAAGGTCTCGTTCGGCACCGAAGGCGGCCTGTTCAAGCAGCGCCTGGACGTACCGGTGGTGGTGTGCGGGCCGGGCTCCATCGAGCAGGCGCACAAGCCCGACGAGTTTATCGAGATCAGCCAGATGGACGCCGGCGAGCGCTTTTTGCAAGGCTTGCTCGGTTCGCTGACGGCCTAGCAGAGCCTGCCGTCCTGAACGCAATTTCAGCACGGCACGCTGCTTTAACCGCGCTTTCGGCATCCTCGTTTGCGGCGCCTCCCTAGACTGGAGCGTGTCTCGGATCAGGACTCGACCATGCTCAAGAATCGCTTGCAAGACCCCAGCCTGCTGGCTGAACTCGCCTACGTAGATGGCCAGTGGATCGCTGCCGACAGCGGCGCCACCCTGGACATCCGCGACCCGGCCACCGGCCACTTGATTGCCCAGGTGCCGGCCATGGACGCGGTGGACACCCGCCGCGCCATCGAAGCCGCCGAGCGTGCCTGGCCGGCCTGGCGCGCACGCCCGGCTGCCGAACGCGCGGCGCTGCTGGAGCGCTGGTACCAGGTGATGATCGACAACCTCGATGACCTGGCGCTGATCATGACCTGCGAGCAGGGCAAACCCCTGAACGAAGCCCGTGGCGAAGTGCGCTACGGTGCCGGTTTCGTCAAATGGTTCGCCGAGGAAGCGCGCCGGGTCTACGGCGAAACCATGCCCGCGCCCAGCGGTGATCGGCGTTTGCTGACCCTCAAGCAACCGGTGGGCGTATGCGCCGCCATCACCCCATGGAATTTCCCCAACGCGATGATCACGCGCAAATGCGCGCCGGCGCTGGCCGCCGGTTGCCCGATCATCGTCAAACCCTCGGACCTCACGCCGCTGTCGGCCCTGGCCCTGGCGGTGCTGGCCGAGCGCGTCGGCATTCCGGCCGGGGTGTTCAATGTGATCACCGGCTTGCCCGCCGGCATTGGCGAAGAGCTGACCGGCAACCCGGCGGTGCGCAAGATTTCCTTTACCGGCTCCACCGCCGTCGGCCGCCTGTTGATGCGCCAGAGCGCCGAGCACATCAAGCGCTTGAGCCTGGAACTGGGCGGCAATGCGCCGTTTATCGTGTTCGACGATGCCGACCTGGAGCAGGCGGTGGCCGGGGTGATGCTCAGCAAGTTCCGCAACGCCGGGCAAACCTGCGTGTGCGCCAACCGCATCCTGGTGCAGGACGGTATCTACGCGCGTTTCGCGGCGCGGCTGGTGGAAGAGGTGGGCAAGCTCAAGGTCGGCAACGGCCTGGACGACGGCGTGACCATCGGCCCGCTGATCAACCCCGCAGCGGTGAGCAAAGTCGCGCGGCATATCGACGACGCCCTGAGCCAGGGCGCCCGGCTGCTGTGCGGCGCCGTCCCCAGCGGTGACAGCCAGTTTGTGCAGCCCACGGTACTTGGCGATACCCTCGCCGGGATGTTGCTGGCCAATGAAGAAACCTTCGGCCCGGTGGCACCGCTGATGCGCTTTACCGACGAAGCCCAGGCCCTCGCCCTGGCCAACGCCACCCCGTACGGCCTGGGCGCCTACTATTTCACCCAGGACCTGCAGCGTTCGTGGCGCTTTGGCGAGGCCCTGGAGTTCGGCATGGTCGGGCTCAACACGGGGATCATCTCGATGGAAGTCGCGCCGTTCGGCGGCATCAAGCAATCGGGCCTGGGGCGCGAAGGCAGCAAGTACGGCCTGGACGAATACCTTGAAGTCAAAGCCTTCCATATCGGTGGGCTGAACTGAATTTTTGCGAGGCATGCACCATGAGCAAGGCATTCAGAATCGCCGCGATTGCCGGCGATGGCATCGGCAAGGAAGTCCTGCCCGAAGGGCTGCGGGTACTGGAGCAGGCCGCCAGGATCTGGGACCTGGACCTGAGCATCGAAGTGCTCGACTGGGCCCACTGCGATTACTACCTGGAACACGGGCAGATGATGCCCGAGGACTGGTTCGAGCAGCTCAAGGGCTTTGACGCGATCTACTTCGGCGCCGTGGGCTGGCCGGACAAAGTCCCGGACCATATTTCCCTGTGGGGCTCGCTGCTCAAGTTCCGCCGCGACTTCGACCAGTACGTGAACATCCGCCCGGTGCGGCTGTTCCCCGGCGTGCCTTGCCCTCTGGCCGGGCGCGCGCCGGGGGACATCGACTTTGTGGTGATCCGCGAAAACACCGAGGGCGAATACTCCTCGGTGGGCGGCAAGATGTTTGAAGGCACCGAGCATGAGTTCGTGCTGCAGGAATCGGTGTTCACTCGACGTGGGGTTGATCGCATTCTCAAGTTCGCCTTCGACCTGGCCCAGACTCGTCCGCGCAAGAAGCTGACGGCGGCGACCAAGTCCAATGGGATTTCCATCAGCATGCCTTACTGGGATGAACGCACGGCATTGATGGCGGCGAACTATCCCGAGGTGACGTGGGACAAGCAGCACATCGACATCCTGTGTGCGCGGTTTGTGTTGCAGCCGGACCGCTTTGATGTGGTGGTGGCCTCGAATCTGTTCGGCGACATCCTGTCGGACCTGGGGCCGGCGTGTGCGGGGACCATCGGGATCGCGCCGTCGGCGAACCTGGATCCGGAGCGGCGGTTTCCGTCATTGTTCGAGCCGGTGCATGGGTCGGCGCCGGATATCTATGGGCAGAACATTGCCAATCCGATTGCGATGATCTGGTCGGGGGCATTGATGCTGGACTTTTTGGGCAATGGGGAAGGGCGTTATCGGGACGCGCATGATGGGATATTGCGGGCGATTGAGGCGGTGATTGCAGAAGGGGGGGTCACGCCGGATCTGGGGGGCCGGGGATCGACTCAGGATGTGGGATTGGCAATTGCGACGCGGTTGGCTGAGGCGAATTGATCAACGCGCGGCGGCCTTATAGCCGATCGGCGTTCTGCCTGATGTACTGGGTTAAAAATGTGGGAGGGGGCTTGCTCCCGATGAGGCGGTGTCAGTGGATGCATCTGGTACTGACCCACCGCCATCGGGAGCAAGCCCCCTCCCACAATTTGATCTGCATACATCAGGTAAACCTTGGCCTGCTCTTGCGGCCTTGGAACCGACGGCCTTGGAACCGAATAGGTACTCAATACCCCCGCAACCGATCCACCTCACCCACCATCTCCTCCCCCCGCTCAAACCGCCGAATATTCTCCAACAACACCCCAAACGCACTCTCCGGCTGGGTCATAGCCGCAATATGCGGCGTCAACAACACCTGCGGGTGCTCCCAAAACGGATGCTCCGGCGTCGCCGGCTCTTCCCGCAGCACATCCAGCACCGCCCCACTCAACTGCCCACTCTCCAGCGCCTCGAGCAAATCCTCTTCAACCAGGTGCCCCCCACGGCCCATATTCACCAACCCCGCCCCCCGTGGCAGTTGCGCAAACAAGCGCCGGTCCAGGATCCCCTGGGTCTGCTCCGTCAACGGCAACACGCACAGCAAAATATCGCACTGGCTGAGAAACGCCGGGAGTTGCGCTTCCCCCGCATAACACTCCACCCCCGGCACCCGGTGCGTACTGCGCGCCCAGCCGGACAGGGCAAAGCCCAGCGGTGCCAAGGTCGCCAGGATCTGCTGGGCCTGGGCACCCAACCCCATTACCCCCACACGCCGGTTCGCAGCCGGATGCAACAGGTGCGCCTGCCAACAGCGCGCCACCTGTTGCTGGCGGTAGCGCAACATATCCCGGTGCAGGCTCAGCACCGCCCAACTGGCGTATTCGCACATGCCGCGGGTGATGCCCGGATCCAACAGGCGCACCACCGGCAGGCCCGCAGGCAGGCGATCAAGGTCCAACTGATCGACACCGGCCGACAACGCAAACAACACCTTCAGGTTGGGCAGCACGCGCGCCAGATCGTCCGGCGCCTGCCAGGCGGCCAGGTAGTCGACCTCGGCGGGGTTGCCGAGGTCGGGCCAGGTGCGCCATTCGATGTCCGGCGCGTGTTGGGCGAACAGTGCCTGCCAGTGTCGGCCGCGCACCGGGTCAGCTTTGTAGAGCAAGGCCATGGGCATTTCCTGCTGGATAAACGGAAGCATCATCATCGCCCAAAGCCCGGCGCAGGATCTGTTGAAACGCGGGGCGAAAACAGTTGATCCGAATTTCTCACGGGGCAAGTTCGGCGTAGTTGGTTGCCCGCAGGCCGTACTCTGGACTGCATCGCAACCACCTTCCGGTTGCCGGACTCACGATGGGAAATGCCATGAATAGCAAAGTCGACGAAACCCCTCATTTGCTCCGTCAGCGCGAGCAGTTCGTGCCCCGTGGCCTGGTGACCGCGCACCCGCTGGTGATCGACCGCGCCCAGGGCGCCGAATTGTGGGACGTGGATGGCAAGCGTTACCTGGACTTCGTCGGCGGTATCGGCGTGCTCAACATCGGCCATAACCACCCCAAGGTGGTCGCCGCCGTGCAGGCCCAGTTGCAGAAGGTTTCCCATGCCTGCTTCCAGGTGGTGGCCTACCAGCCTTACCTCGACCTGGCCCAGCGCCTGTGTGAAATGATCGGCGGCCAGGAAGCCTATAAAGCGGCGTTTTTCACCTCCGGCGCCGAGGCGGTGGAAAATGCGGTGAAGATCGCCCGCGCCCATACCAATCGCTCGGCGGTCATCGCCTTCCGTGGCGGTTTCCACGGGCGCACATTGCTGGGCACCACGCTCACCGGCATGAGCCAGCCCTACAAGCAGAACTTCGGGCCGTTTGCGCCGGAGGTGTTCCATACCCCTTACCCGAACGCTTATCGCGGCGTGACCAGTGACATCGCGCTCAAGGCCCTGGATGAGTTGCTGGCGACCCAGGTAGCGCCGGAGCGGGTGGCTGCGATCATCATCGAACCGGTGCAGGGCGACGGCGGTTTCCTCACTGCGCCCCCTGAGTTTCTCCAGGCGCTGCGAGCGTTGGCCGACAAGCATGGCATCGTGTTGATCCTCGACGAGATCCAGACCGGCTTCGGTCGCACCGGCACCTGGTTCGGTTTCCAGCACGCGGGCATCCAGCCCGACCTGGTTACCGTGGCCAAGAGCCTGGCCGGCGGCTTGCCGTTGTCCGGCGTGGTCGGCAAGGCGCACATCATGGATGCACCGCTGCCCGGCGGGCTGGGCGGCACCTACGGTGGTAATGCGCTGGCCTGTGCGGCGGCGTTGGCGGTGATCGATGCGTTCGAGCAGGAGCAGTTGCTGGCGCGCAGCCAAGTACTGGGCGAGCGCCTGCGCCAGGGGTTGCTCGATTTGCAGGCGCGCTGCTCGCGCATCGGCGATGTGCGCGGCACCGGCTTTATGTTGGCGATGGAGTTGATCAAGGATGACCCGGCCCGCACCCCGGATGCCGACCTCAACCAACGCCTGATCGATGCAGCCCGGGCCGGTGGTTTGCTGGTGATCAAGTGCGGGGTACATCGCAATGTGCTGCGCTTCCTCGCGCCGCTGGTGACCAGCGAAGCCCAGGTCGACGAAGCGCTGGAAATCCTCGACGGCGCCTTGGCACGGGTCTTGAACTGAGGCTGTGCCCGCTACGGGCCAACTGCGGCATTGGAGGCTTGACCCCACATGGGACTGACAGATTATCGAGCGTTGCTGATCGATTGCGATGAAGTGCTGGTGGATCGCGATTCAGGGGTGTGGGCGGCGTTGCAGCCGCTGCTCGACAGCCGTGGCGGGCAGCCGGCCAAGGATCAGGTGCTGGCCGAATTCAACATGCAGGTTGCCAGGCTCTACCCGCGTTTCGCCGAGCTGGGTTTCAGTGGCGTGTTGTGTTTTGCCCATCGCCAACTGGCCGAAAGTTGGGGGCTGCACGCCAGTTGGGAGGAGGGCATGAGCTTTGCGCGTTCGGCGGGCAATTGGTCGTTGTTCGAGGATGCGCCGGGGGCCATGCTGTACCTGCGCAAGTTCTACCGTTTGCTGGTGCGTGGCGACCGTGATGCCGAGGACCGCGGGGTGTTGTGCGAGCGATTGGGGATTGCACCGGAAGATTTCATTTCCCTCGCCGAAGACCCGCAATGGCTCACGGACCGAGGCGCGCAGCTGCAACCGGTGCTGCATGTGACGCGACCGGCGGTCGGCGCACACGGGGCGCTGGACCGCTGTTTGATCGGCCGCCACCGGGCACGGCAGCCTTCGCCTTGTGCGGCGGAGTACTGCATCAACAGCATGGCGGATCTGGTGGCGCAGCATCAGCTGTCTTTACGGCGCTGATTTTGCTAGAAGATTGTCTTACAAATGGCAGTCAAGAGGTACGTGATGGAAGGGCAAGTCAAGCTGGACCGGATCGACATCAGTATTCTGGTTGAACTGCAAAAAGACGGGCGGATGACCAATGTCAGCCTCGCCGATGCCGTGGGCCTGTCCGCCAGCCCCTGCCTGCAACGGGTCAAGCGGTTGGAATCGGCCGGGTATATTTCCAGCTACAAGGCGCACTTGAACCTGGCCAAGATCACCGACTCGGTGACGGTGTTTACCGAGATCACCCTCAGCGACCATAAACGCGAAGACTTCGCCAAGTTCGAATCGAATATCCGCCTGGTGGACGAGGTACTTGAGTGCCACTTGATCAGCGGTGGCTACGACTATCTGGTGCGTTTCATGACTCGCAGCATCCAGCACTACCAGGAAGTGGTCGAGAGCCTGTTGGATAAGAACATTGGCATCTCCAAGTACTTCAGCTACATCGTGATCAAGTCACCGGTGCTCAAGGATGGTGTGCCGTTGCGCAAACTGCTGCGGCACTGACCCACGCTCGCTTTCCTGTGGGAGGGACTTGCCCCCGATGGCGGCCTGACGGCCGACGAGGATGTTGGATCAGATCGAGTACATATCCGTTGCTGCGGTAACGGCCACTTAGGGTTTCGCTCTTACAGCGACTCACTTTTGAACAGCGCAAAAGTAAGCAAAACGCTTCGCCCCACCACTCGGCACCTCGCCCAGGCTCGGTGTGCCCGTAATCCGACAGTGATTTGGGGGGCCGCCGCCACGCGCCATCCATGGTGCGGGGCGGCTAAACCGGCATCCCTGCCGGTTTACCCCCCAAATCACTGTCGAATTCCGGCCAGCGTGGTTTAACGGGGCGCCTGAGATCAAGATCAAGATCAAAAGCAAGATCAAGGGCGGCTCGCTTCGCATCGTGGTTACTGTTGGCGGCTACGACGTTGTTAGATAGCTATGCCCCGACGGCGGTCTTTCAGCTGACCCCGCTTTATGGGGTGAACCGGTTCAAATGTGGGAGCTGGCTTGCCTGCGATGCAGGCACCTCGGTACATCAGGTACACAGCTTTGCGCAGGGCGTGGGAACGATCAAAGCTCACTGCTTTTGCACCTCAATTGGACACGCTCACTCGTAGTCTTGGCTAAACGCCTCATCTCGACGCAACCCGCATAAAACACTTTTTCGGGCCCTTAAACAGTGGTCTGCACCGATCCGTGGGTGCAATTCGGCGAAAAACGCAAAAGGGCCTGCGCTGTAATGCTCGCAGAGTGAGGGAGCGCAGGGTTGTGCGGTGTTTTCCAGCCGCGACAGCCTTGGGTTGAACACCACCAATCGGAGCGAAAAAAATGCGAATGAGCAACGCAAAAGCACTGTTGGGTTATGGGGCGTTCATGCTGGCGACCGCCAGCGAGGCGCATCAGATTTGGTACGAACAACTTCCCGGCCAGCCATTGGCCTTGTACTACGGGGAGTATGACAAGAATGTTCTGGAGGTGACCCCGGGGGGCATGGACCGGTTCAGGCAGCTGCGGGCCTGGTCGATGGCCGACCGGTCGGCACCGCTGCAGCTGAGCCTGCAGCGCCAGGCGTTCCTGCTGGCGGAGCAGCCCGGGCAAGAGGATTCGCTGCTGGCGCAAGACCTGCACTATCCGATGTTCGATGTGCATGAAGGCGCCAAGACCTTGAAAGCCGCCTGGACCCCGGCCACGCGTTGGGTCGGTGACCTGCGGGCCCGTAGCCCGGAGCTGACCCTGGATATCGTCCCCACCGGCGTTGCCGAGGCGGGCCGTGCGCAGTTCCGGGTGTTCTACGCGGGCAAGCCGCTGACGGGCCAGGAGGTCGTGCTGGAAACCGCCTCCGGTGAAGTCTTCAAGCAGCGCAGCGATGCCGCCGGCAACGTCAGCTTCGAGCTGCCCTGGCAGGGCACTTACGTGGTGGCCGTCGAGTACCAGGACAACAGCCCTGGGGAGCGTCTTGATCCGGCGGGCAAGCCCGAGCGGTTTGACGTCAAACGCTTCAGTTCGACGTTGTCGTTCCACCGCCAGCAAGGCCAGGCGGCGTTACCTCGCGCGCCGTCGCAACTGCCGGCATCGGAAGTCGCCAGGCTGAAAAAGTCAGCCTGATTCATTGCCTCCTTCATGAGTGATTGATATGACCCTTTCTTCAGGATTGGCCGGTCAGGCGGGCACTGTTGCGCCGACGCTTGCCCGCACGAACGTCACGGCGGCCACGCGCATGCTGGCTATCGATGCGCTGCGTGGTTTTGTGATGCTGTTGATGCTCATCGACCATGTGCGCGAAACCTTCTTGCTGCACCGGCAGGTCACCGACCCGATCGACGCCTTGAGTGTCACCCCGGACCTGTATTTCACCCGTATGCTCAGCGAGATCTGCGCCCCGGCGTTTATCTTCCTGACGGGCTTGTCGGCCTGGCTCTACAGCCAGAAACACAGCGCCCGCGAAACCTCGGTGTTTTTGCTCAAGCGCGGGCTGTTCCTGGTGTTCCTGGAAATCACCTTCGTGTGCTTTGCCTGGAATGCCGAATTCCCACCCAAGACGTTGTGGCTGCAAGTGATCTGGTGTATCGGCCTGTGCATGATCGTGCTCGCCGGTTTGCTGCACTTCAAGCGCGCCTGGCTGATCGTGCTGGGGGTGGCGATTGTCGCCGGGCATAACCTGCTCGACGGCGTGAGCGTCGGGCCGGAGTCGCCGTTCTTCGTGCCCTGGTCGATCCTGCATCAGCGGGTGTTTATCGACATTACCGAATTCACCCGCGCCCGCACGACGTATCCGATATTGCCGTGGATCGGTGTGATCCTGCTGGGCTGGGGCATCGGCCCGTGGTTTGGCAAGGCAATGCCGTCGGCGGAGCGTATCTCGCGCCTGGTCAAGCTGGGTGCAGGCTTGCTGGTCGCGTTCGTGTTTATCCGCTACCTCAATGTGTATGGCGAGAAACCCTGGGTGCAGACCGGTGATGCGCTGCGCACCTTCATGAGCTTCATGAGCGCGAAGAAATACCCGCCGTCGCTGATGTTCCTGATGCCCACCCTGGGCCTGTCGCTGCTGCTGTTGGCGCTGTTCGAGAAGTGGCAGGCCCGCTGGGCCACTGCGACCCTGGCGATCTACGGTGGGGCGCCGATGTTTTTCTACTTGCTGCACCTGTACGTGCTCAAGGCCATGTACCTGGTCGCGCTGGCGATCTGGGGCGCCAACCAAGGCACCTACTACGGTTTTGACGACCTGCCGATGGTGTGGTTGTGGAGCGTGATACTCGGGGTGTTGCTGTTCTTCCCGACACGCTGGTTCGCCGACCTCAAACAGCGTCGTCGCGACATCGCGATTCTCAAATACCTCTGACGGAACCAACGGTGTTCTGCGTCCTGCGGAACACCTTTGCCTGACACGTTCTGGAGTCAAACCGTGAAGATGCTATCGACCCGCACCCTGCTATTGGCATTGGGAGGGCAGAGCCTGCTCGCCTTCGCCGCCGAACAAGACACCGCCAAAGGCTTTATCGAGGACAGCCAGTGGAACCTGCTCAACCGCAGTGTCTACGACCGCCGCGACTACCAGCATGGCGCCCTCAGCAACGGCGCACGCAACGCCTACAAACCGCGATCCCAGCGCAGCGACCTGGCGGAAGAATGGGCCTATGGCCTGATGGCTGACTACGCCTCGGGTTTCACCACCGGTACCCTGGGTTTTGGCCTGGATGCGCACGTTTATTCCGCCTGGCAACTGGACAGTGGCGGTGGGCGCACCGGGAAGGCACGGCTATTGGCGGTGGACAATGACGGCCACCCCAAGGAGCAGTTCAGCCGCGGTGGCGCAGTTGCCAAACTACGCGTTTCCTCCACCGAATTGCGCTACGGCGAGCAGCGGGTGAAAACCCCGGTGTTTGCCTCGTCCGACAGCCGCTTGCTGCCCGAAACCGCGACGGGATGGTGGTTGACCAGCCGCGAGTTGCCGGCCACCACCCTGTTCGCGGGGCACTTCAATGAGAGCACCGACCGCAACGCCAGCAGCCATGACCGAGGGTTTGTCGTCAACTATTCCAACGGCAGGCAAGGCGACCGCTTTGACTTGGTGGGCGTGCGCAATACGGCAATCAAGGGGCTGAGCGCCAGCGTGTTCAGTGCTGTCTATGAAGACACCTGGCGCCAGCATTACCTGGGGGCGGTCTACACCCGGCCGCTGTTTCCCGGCCAGGCACTGACCGTTGACCTGAACCTGTATCGCACCCAGGACACTGGCAAGGCGTTGTCGGGGCGCATCGATAACACCACATGGAGCCTGCTCTCGACCTATCGGTTCGGTGCCCACAGTGTGGGCGTGGGGTATCAGAAAGTCAGTGGCGACACGCCGTTCGACTACGTGACGCGCGGGGCGATTTACCTGAGCAACGCCGTGGCGTTGTCCGACTTCAACGCCCCACGGGAGGCCTCGTGGCAGGCGCGCTATGACCTGGACCTGGCGGCCCATGGCATGCCCGGCCTGAGCCTGGCGGCGTTGTATGTCCGCGGCAGTGGCATCGACGGCCGCCACATGGATCCTGGCGGTGGCTACCAATGGCTCGGCTACGGTGATGGGGGCAAACACTGGGAACGCGACCTGCAAGCACGCTACGTGGTGCAGTCCGGGGCCGCGAAAAATCTCGCCTTTACCCTGCGCCATGCCGTGCACCGGGGCAATGCGGCCCAGGCGGAGCTGGATGCCAACCAGATCCGCCTGGCGGTCGAGTACCCATTGGGCGGGCGCTTGCACTAGGCCGGCGTTACTCCTGCAACTGCAACGCCTGCTGCTTGAGCTGGCGTTTCTGCGCGAACGGCAGCTTTTCATCGTCCCCATAGGGCGCGCTGTACCAGTTGCCGTAAGTCGGGTTGGGCAGCAAAAACCAGCGCTGCCCGAGCCAGTTCACATAGGGTTCGACGGCCTTGCGCTGGGCCTCGAGGGTGTTGCGTTCGGCCTGGACGAAATCCCCCAGGGAATCACCGGCCATCAATAGCACGCGAGCCTGGCTGGCGACCCATTGGCGGCGGCAGTTCTTGCCGTAGCCGGCGCTTTCGCAGTGCCCGGTAGGCGTGCTGGCGGCGAGCACCTGTTGATGGCTCTCCACCGGAAAACCGCGCAGGCGCAGGTTGGCCACCGTGGCCGCGACCTGGCTGTGCTCGCGGTTGGTCAGGTAGTAAACCGTGATGCCTTTTTGTTGCGCCGCTTGCAGGAACGCCACGGCACCGGGGAGGGCCTGGGCCTTGGCCTGGTCGACCCAGGTGTTCCAGCGGTCGTAGCCATACACTTGGTTATTGATGACGTCGCGGGCATTGAGCGGCACGTTGTCCAGCAGGGTTTCGTCAATATCCACCACCACCGCCGGCGGCAGGCCGCTCAGGTTGCGGGGCGGGAAGGGCAGCGCGTCCCAGCTGGGATCGGCCAGCGCCACGTCGAGCTGGCGGGTGGCATGGGCGAAGACCTGGCGATAGATCAACTCGTGTTCGATGGAGGTCTGGGTCCAGAGTACGGCGTCGAGCTGGTCGTTGGCCGGCGGCGTTTGTTGGCAGCCTGCCAGCAGGCACAGGCTGGCGAAGATCAGGGGTCGCATGCAGAGGTCTCGCAGGGAAAGGGCGCGTGGGCGGCACCTTAGCCTAATCCGGCGTGGATTCACCACATTGCGAAACTTTTGCCGGATGCGAAATTGACGTGATTGTGAAACTTATCATCTAGCATCGGCCTCATCGCCAGCTCGATGTTGCCGGCATCGCTGCGCTACACCCTGGAACACATCAGCCAGCCATAACGCCAGTCAAACTGTGGGAGGGGGCAGGCCCCCTCCCACATTTGATCGGCTTACAAGATGCTCAACGGGTAACTGATGATCACCCGATGCTCATCGCTGTCACGCTGGGTGGTCACTTCGGTGCGCAATGAGGCATGGCGCAAGGCGATGCTCAGGTTCTTCAGCGGGCCTTGCTGGAACACATAGCTCACGGTCAGGTTGCGTTCCCACTCGCTCTTGTCACCCGTTGGCGTGCGGATGTTCGAGCCACTTTCGTACATGCCCATAAAGCTCAGGCCTGGCACGCCGACCGTGGCGAAGTCATAGCCGTAACGCACCTGCCAGGTGGTTTCCCCGGCGCGCTGGAATTTGCCGATCATCGACTCGGTCATGAAGTAGGCCGTGGAACCGTCACCCTGGTTCAGCCACACCGCATCGCTGTCGCCGCTGACCTGTTGCAGGCCGGCGGCAATCGTATGGCCGTTGACCAGGTAGCTGAACAGGGCGCTGCTCAGGCGGCTGTCGACCTTGCCCTTGGTCACGCCGTCGCCGTAGTAGCCGAAGGTGTAGAACGCCGGGTCGTTGCCGTTGGCACCGTCGGAGCGGTTGTCGAAGTGGCGCAGGTCGGTGCGCAGGGTGCCCGGGCCGATCTGCCAGTCGTACTTGAGGCCCAGGAAGTTCTGCTTATAGAAGTCCTGCAGGTTGCCGTAGTAGTACTGCAATGTCAGGTCTTTGGTGGGTTTGTAGTCGACCCCGCCGTAGTAGAACTTGTTGACGAACTCACCGCTGACCGCGTTGTTGGCGCCCGGGATCGACATGCCCATCTGGTTGCTCGAACCACGGCCTTTCACGTGTTCCAACTGGCCGAGGGTGAAGGTGAAATGGTCCAGGTCCTTGGACTGCACCTGTCCGCCGTTGAAGGTCTGTTGCAGCATGCGGTCGGTGGACATCACCACCGGCAGCATCGGCACCAGGGTCCCGTATTTCAGCTCGGTCCGGGCAAAGCGTGCCTTGGCGGTCAGGCCCAGGCTGCCGAACTCGTCCACCGCGCGACCATCGTGATCGGTGGGGAACACGTTGCCGTTGAATGCGGTGCTTTGCGGGTTGTAGTGACGGCCCTTGCCGGAGTCCAGGCGCACACCGAACATACCGATGGCGTCGATGCCGAAGCCCACCGTGCCCTGGGTGAAACCCGACTCGAAGTTGGCGATAAAGCCCTGGCCCCATTCCTGGGTGTAGTTGGGGTCGGCCGCGCCGCTGCGGTTGTCGGCGTTACTGAAGAAGTTGCGGGCCAGCACGTTGAGCTTGCTGTCTTCCACCAGGCCGGCGGCGTAGCCCTGTTGGGCGATCAGCAGGCCACAAAGGCCGGCGAGTACTGTCGGTGCGCGATTGAAAAGCTCCATCGGTGTCATCCCCATGTGTGTTTGGTTTTTTTGAGGGCAGTCAAAAGCGGCAGTGAAGGTTTTCTATTTGTTTTCAGGAGCAGGTTTTTCAGGAGCGACGGTGGCCGGCACGACATGCAGTCGCACCGGCGGCAAGCGGTACAGGATGAACAGCGCCAGCACGCCGATCCCGGCGCACAGCAACAGGCCTACGCCAACGGACTGAGCCAGGGCATCCCGGGCCAGGTTCAGCCACGGCGAGGCGTCGAGGCTGGCATGCAACAGCGTTTGCGGATCGGCGTACACGGCAATGCCCTCGGCGTGATTCGCGGCGAGAAACACCCGCTGCACATTGGCGCTGTACAGCAGGTTGACCAGCACCCCCATGCCCGCGGTGCCGAGCAGCCCGCCGACCAGGCGCAGGGACTGGGTCAGTGCCGTGGCAATCCCCAGGAACTGCCGTTCGGCCAGGGTCTGGGTGAAGACCGTGAGGTTGAGCAGGATAAATCCCAGCCCCAGGCCGGCCAGCAGGATCAAACCGAGCAACAGGTTGAACGCGGCCCCGCGCCCGACCACCGCCAGGCCCAGGCACGCCAGCAGCAGCGCGACAAAGCCCGCCAGCGGCAAATGGTTGGGGTTGCGCAAACGGGTCACGATGCGGCTGTTGACGATGGCCCCCAAGGTGATGCTCAACGCCAGCGGCGTGATCAGCAGGCCGGCGTCCTGGGGCGAGTAGCCGTAGGCGCCTTGCAGCAACAGCGGCAGGTAGAACAACAGCGAAAACATGATCGCGCCGGCCGCCACCGACAGCACGAACAACAATCGCAGGCTCGGCAAGCTGAATAACGCCGCCGGCAACAGCGCATGCGGGCAACGCCGCTCCCAGTGCCACAGCGCGATGATCGCGGCAATACAGCCCAGGCCCAGGGCGGCGCTCAACGCCAGGCTCGAATGCCCCAGCCATTCCACAAACAATTGCAGGCTGCCCAGGGCTGTGGCGATCAGCAGCGCGCCGGGCCAGTCCAGGCGAATGCCGCTGCGCTGCTGCGGGCGGTACCAGGGCAGGAAGCGCCAGGCGATCAACAGCGCCAGGCACCCCAGGGGCAGGTTGAGGTAGAACACCGAGCGCCAGCCAAAGGCGCCGGTCAGGTAACCCCCCAGGCCCGGGCCGATGGCATTGACCACGCTGAACAGCGCACTCAAGAGCATTTGCCAGCGCAGGCGTTGACGGGTATCGGGAAACAGTTCGGGAATGCAGGCGAACGCGGTGCCGATCAGCATGCCGCCGCCCACGCCTTGCAAGGCGCGGCCGATCACCAGCACCCGCATGTCATCGGCCACGGCGCAGGCCAGGGAGGCCAGGGTGAAAATCAACGTGGCGGCGAGCACGAACGGCTTGCGCCCGTAGTAATCCCCCAGCCTCCCGAAAATCGGAATGGTGACGATGGACGCCAACAGGTAACCGGTGGCCGCCCACGCGTAGAGTTCAAAGCCATCGAGTTCGGCGACGATGCTTGGCAAGGCGTTGCCGATCACCGTCTGGTCGAGTGCCGAGAGCATCAGCACCAGGGAGATGCCGAGCATGGCCAGCAAGGCTTGCTGGAAACTCAAGGGCGGGTGGGCTGCCACGGTCATGGTCGGCCCTCAGCGCAACGCGGTGACGGCGGTGGCGATGCGTGCACAGCCCTGGTCGAGAGTAGCGATCGCGGTGGCGATCGACATACGGAAAAACGGCGCCAGGCCATACGCCGTGCCGGCTACCACCGCCACGCCCTGGCTTTCCAGCAGGTACATCACGACGTCGCTGTCGGTGTGCAGCACCTTGTCCTCGGGCGTGGTTTTACCCAGCAGGCCAGCGCAATTCACATACAGGTAGAACGCACCATCGGGCTTGCGGCAACTGAGGCCGGGAATGGCATTGAGCAGCTCCAGGCAGCGGTCGCGGCGTTGCTGGTAGACCAACACGCTTTGCTTGACGAAGCTCTGGTCGCCGTTGAGCGCTTCCACCGCCGCCGCCTGGCTGATCGAGCAGGCATTGCTGGTGGACTGCGATTGCAGGGTGGCCATGGCGCCGATCAGGTCGGCGGGGCCTGCGGCGTAACCGATGCGCCAGCCGGTCATGGCGTAGGTCTTGGACACGCCGTTGACCACCAGGCTGCGCTCGCTCAAGGCCGGCTCGATGGCGAGGATATGCGGGTTGTCCAGGCCGTCGAAACGGATGTGCTCGTAGATGTCATCGGTCATCAGCAGCACATGCGGATAGTCCAGCAGCACATCGGCCAGGGCGCGCAATTCGCTGTGGCTGTAGCTGGCGCCGGTGGGGTTGCTGGGGGAGTTGAGCAGCAGCCAGCGGGTACGCGGGGTGATCGCCGCGCGCAGCTGGCCTGGGGTCAGCTTGAAGCCGTTGTGTTCAGGGCAGGCGAGGGTCACGGGCTCGCCTTCGCAGGCCAGCACCATGTCCGGGTACGACACCCAGTATGGCGCCGGGATCAGCACCTCATCGCCGGCGCCGAGGGTGGCGGCGAAGGCGTTGAAGATCGCACTTTTGGCGCCGCTGGTCACCAGCACTTGCTGGGCGGTGTAGATCAGGGCGTTTTCCCGTGCCAGCTTGTCGACGATGGCCTGGCGCAGCTCCGGGGTACCGGCGTTCTGGGTGTAGCGGGTTTCACCGCGCTCGATGGCGGCACTGGCGGCCTGGCGAATGTTAGGTGGCGTATCGAAATCCGGCTCGCCCACCACCAGGTTGATGATGGACTGGCCCTGGCGACGCAGCTCGTTGGCGCGGTCGGACGCGGCGCTGCTGGGCGATGGTTTGATGCGTTGCACACGGGCGGCGATGCGGGAGGCAGTCACAGGCGTTCCTCGTTGATGGCGTTGACAGGGGCCACAGTACGAGGCGCGGGGAAGGGCGCCATAAGATGAGTTCGTTCTGGTTTGATAGGCAGTGCTTATGGCTGGGGTTGCACTGTTGTGGTGCCTCCAGTCCTGGCTGCTCCGGGCGGGTGCTTTGGATCGGAGATCAGGGACAGCCATAGCAAAGCCTTATGGCTGGTTATACGGATGGCCTGTCTTTTGCAAACCTGCCAGGTGTACGCAAAACCAAATGTGGGAGGGGGCTTGCTCCCGATAGCAGTATGTCAGTCACAGATGCATCAACTGACACTGCCTCATCGGGAGCAAGCCCCCTCCCACATTTAAGGCATCACTTGTCCATTACATGAGCATCGCCATTTTGAACCTGCGCCGCCTGAAGTATTTCGTGAAACTGGTCGACATCGGCAGCATGACCCAGGCCGCCGATGTACTGCATGTGGCGCAACCGGCGTTGAGCCAACAACTGGCAACCCTGGAAGCCGAGCTGCAACAGCAGCTGTTGATTCGCACCAAGCGCGGCGTCACGCCGACTGAGGCGGGCAAGGTGTTGTATGCCCATGCGCAGATTATTTTGCGTCAGTGCGAGCAGGCCCAGAGCGATATCAATGCCACCGGCCAGGCGTTGTCCGGGCAGGTGTCGGTGGGGCTGGCGCCGGGCACTGCGGCGTCGGCGTTGTCATTGCCGCTGCTGCGCACCGTGCGTGAGCGCCACCCTGGCATCCTGCTGTACCTCAATGAAAACTTCGGTACCACCTTGAGCGAGCTGATCATGAACGGCCGCATGGACATGGCCGTGCTGTATGGCGGGCGCGAGGTGCATGGCCTGAGTTTTGTCTCGCTGTTGCGCGAGCCGCTGTACCTGGTGAGTGCCGACCCGGCGATTGCCACGCGTGAAGAAGTGCCCCTGGCCGAACTGGCCGACATGGACATGCTGCTGCCGCGTCCCTACAACGTCATGCGCCGGCTGGTGGACGAAGCCTTCCTGCGCATTGGCCTGAGTGCGCGGGTGGTGGCCGAAATTGAATCCTCGACCACGCTGACCGCCGCCGTGGCCGACCATTTCGGCTCGACCATCCTGCCGGAGTCGTCGGCGCGGGTGATGGTGGCGGCCACTTCGGTGCACATGTGCCGCATCGTCGAACCCGAGGTGGAGGCGCCGCTGGCGCTGTGCCTGTCGGGGCATTTGCCGTTGTCGGTGCCGGCCCAGGCGGTCAAGGCGATCCTGCTGGAGCTGGTGGCGAAGATGCGTGGCAGCCTGATTTGAGCGGTCATAAGGTCGGCTTATCACCCCAAAGCCAAAGCGTCTTGGCCGCTTTTCGAGGGGCTCGGTAGATTGGGCCCATCCACTCAAGACACGCTCGACAGGCAGGGGCCATACATGGATTCAGCACGTATCAAGGGGTTGATGGATTTGCTGGCCGAATCCGATCTGCTGGAACTGAGCCTGACCGAAGGCGACAGCACGCTGCGGCTGTTCAAGCAGGCAGGTCAGGTGATCACCAGCGCCGCACCGACCGTGACTTCAGCTCCAACACCCGCCACCGCCGTGGCCAGCGCCGCCGTGGAGATCAAGGCCAGCCTCTATGGCGTCTTGCACCTGACGCCCGCCGTCGGTGAGGCGCCGTTTGTCACCGTGGGCCAAGCCATCGAGGCCGGCCAGACGGTGGCGGTGATCGAGGCGATGAAGATGTTCCACCCGGTCAAGGCCAAGGTTGCCGGCAAGTTGGTTGAGATTCTTGCCCAGGCCGGCGTCGAAGTCGAAGCGGGCCAAGCCTTGTTCCGGCTCGATTGACCCCCACGCGTATTCGTTATTCAGGTGAATTCAATGTTCGACAAAGTGCTGATCGCCAACCGTGGCGAAATCGCCCTGCGCATTCAGCGTGCCTGCCATGGCCTGGGGATCAAAACCGTGGCGGTGCACTCCGAAGCGGACCGCCATGCGCAGTATGTGCAAAACGCCGATGAGTCGCTGTGCATCGGCCCGGCCGCACCGGGGCTGAGCTACCTCAACCAGACCGCGCTGCTGTTTGCCGCCAAGGTCAGTGGCGCCCAGGCGATCCACCCCGGTTACGGGTTCCTGTCGGAAAACGCCGGGTTTGCCGAGCGCATCGAAGCGGCCGGGTTGACCTTTATCGGGCCGAGCGCCGCATGCATTCGCACCATGGGCGACAAGGTGGCAGCCAAGCGCGCCATGCGTGAAGCCGGTGTGCCGTGCGTGCCGGGGCCGGATTCGAGCATGCCGAGCGACGATGCGAGCATCCTCGCCATCGCCGCCGAAATCGGTTACCCGGTGATCGTCAAGGCCGCCGGTGGCGGCGGCGGTCGCGGCATGCGCGTGGTACAGGCAGAGGGCGACTTGCTCGCTGCCATCGGCCTCACCCGCGAAGAAGCGCGGTTGGCGTTCGGCAACCCTGAGCTCTATATCGAGAAATTCCTCGGCCACCCCCGGCACGTGGAAATCCAGGTGTTGTGCGATGCCCATGGCCATGCGATCTGGCTCGGCTGCCGCGACTGTTCCCTGCAACGCCGCCACCAGAAAGTCCTGGAAGAAGCGCCGGCGCCGGGCATCGATCCCGCACTGATCGCCACGGTCGGCGAACGCTGCGCCGAGGCCTGCCGCCGCATCGGCTATCGCGGCGTGGGCACTTTCGAGTTTCTGTATGAGGACGGCGAGTTCTTCTTCATCGAGATGAACACGCGCCTGCAAGTGGAGCACCCGGTTACCGAGATGACCACCGGCATCGACATCGTCCAGCAGCAACTGCGCATGGCCCGCGGTGAAGTGCTGAGCGTGCGCCAGGAAGACGTGCAGCTGAACGGCCACTCCCTGGAGTGCCGCATCAACGCCGAGGACCCGCTGACCTTTATGCCGACCCCCGGCCTGATCCAGCGTTGGGAAGTGCCCGGCGGCTTTGGTGTGCGGGTCGACTCCCATGTCACCACCGGCTACCGCGTGCCGCCGTACTACGACTCGATGGTGGCCAAGGTCATCACCCACGGCGCCACGCGTGAAGAAGCCATGGCACGCATGCGCCTGGCCCTGAGCGAGATGATTGTGGACGGCATCAGCACCAACATTTCGTTGCACCGCGAGATTCTGGATGACCCGGCGTTCTGCGCCGCCGGCGTCGATATTCATCACCTGGAGCGCTGGTTGCAGCAAAGGAGTCCGACATGAACACCGCCCCTGTCATCAGCCTGCTGGGCTCCAGCGCCTTGCTGTTCGAGGCGCCGGGCGAACTGGACCTGGCCCCGCAGCAGCGTATCTGGCGCCTGGCCCTGCAAGCCGGCGAATGGCCCGAGATCCACGAAGCCGTGCCCGGTATGAACAACCTGATGCTCACCTTCCTCACGCCGCCGCGTGAACTGAACGGCCTGTGCCAGCGCCTGCTGGAGGCCTGGGAACAGAGCCAGCCGCTGCCCCTGGAAGGGCGCATCGTCGAATTGCCGGTGGTGTACGGCGGTGAGTTCGGTCCGCACATGGCGGACGTGATTGCCCACACCGGACTGGATATCGAGACCATTGCCAACCTGCACTGCGAACCGCTGTACCCGGTGTATGCCCTGGGCAGCCACCCCGGTTATTGCTACCTCGGCGGCATGGACCCACGCCTGGCCACGCCACGGCGCCAGGTGCCGGTGCTGAATATCGGCGCGGGCTCGGTGTCCATCGGCGGGGTGCAGACCGGGGTGTCCGCCTCGGCTGGCCCCAGCGGCTGGAACACCATCGGACGTACTGAAATGGCGTTTTTCGACCCCGCCCAAACCCCGCCCGCGATCTTGCGGCCGGGTGATTTCCTGCGCTTGCGCATCGAGAGGATCATTCGATGATCGAGATTCTATCGGCCACCGCCCTGGCCACCGTGCAGGACTTCGGTCGCTTCGGCAGCCTGGGTTACGGCGTGGGCACGTCGGGCGCCATGGACCAGCTGGCCCTGGACCTGGGCAACCTGTTGCTGGGCAATCCCGAAGACGCCGCCGCGATTGAAATACCGCTGTTCCCGTTCGACGTGCGGCTGTTGCAGGACTGTGCCTTTACGGTGACCGGCGCCGCTTGCGACGCCACCCTGGACGGCCAGTCCTTGCCACCGAACTGGGTGTGCCAGGGCCGTGAAGGCCAGGTCTTGAGCCTGGGCTATCCGACGTCAGGCAGCCGTGCCTACCTGTGTTTGGCGGGCGGGGTGGATGTGCCGTCGGTGCTGGGTTCGCGCAGCACTCAATTGCGCGGCGAGTTCGGCGGCCTCGACGGCCGCGCCCTGCAACAGGGTGATCGGCTGGGGGCACTGCGTCCCGGTATCAGCCCGTTGCCGCTGGATGTCGGGGTGTTGGCGCCAAGCCTGGCGCTGCCGTTGCAGGTCGATGGGGTGCCTGCCATGCGCGTGTTGCCCGCCGCCGAATACGAGCGTTTCCAAGAAACTTCCCGCGCGGCGTTCTGGGCCGGTGAATGGAAGATCACCACCCAGAGCAATCGCTACGGCTACCGCATGGAAGGCCAGCCGCTGCTGCCCATCGCCCCGATGGAAATTCGCTCCCACGGCATCATGCCGGGGGTGATCCAGGTGCCCCACGGCGGCCAGCCCATCATCCAGATGCGTGACGCCCAGCCCAGCGGCGGCTACCCCAAGTTCGGCAGTGTGATCGAGGCCGACCTGTGGCGCCTGGGCCAGGCGCCCATCGGCGGTAAGGTGCGCTTTATCGAGTGCAGCTACCTGGAGGCCGTCGAGGCCCTGGAAACCAATCGCGCGTATCTGCGTGAAGTCAGCCGCCTGTTGGAACTGCACCGCGAAGGAGTGAAAGCATGACCCTTGAGGAAATTCGCCAATTGGCGCTGTGGCTCAAGGAGCACCACCTGGCCGGTGCCGAAATGAGCCGCCCCGGTGTGCACCTGGCGCTCAAGCGCGGTGCCTCGGCCGCTGCTGTTGCGGCGCCTGCCGTTGCCGTGGTTGAAGACCAGGTGCTGCGCACCACCGGCCTGGGGCGCTTGCTGCTGACCCATCCCCAACTCGATCAACCGTTCGTGGCGGTGGGCGATCAGCTCAGCGCCGGGCAACTGGTCGCGCTGCTGCAAGTGGGTGAGTTGTTGTTGCCCTTGCGCGCGCCCCGCGCCGCGCGGGTTGTCGATGTGCGTGTGCCGTGCGGCACCACCGTCGGCTACGGCGAAGCCTTCCTCGGAGTGGAGTACCCCGCATGAAGATTGATTTGAACGCTGACCTGGGCGAAGGCTTCGGCCCGTGGCGCATGGGCGAGGATGAAGCGCTGATGCACCTGATTTCATCGGCCAATGTCGCCTGCGGTTTCCATGCCGGCGACCCGCTGATCATGGACAACACGGTGCGCCTGGCCAAGGCCGGTGGCATCGACCTGGGCGCGCATGTGGGCTTCCCGGACCTGATGGGCTTTGGCCGTCGGCAGATGAACATCGAGATCAAGGAACTCGCCACCCATGTGATCTACCAGCTCGGCGCGCTCGCTGGGATCGCGGCGGTCAACGGCCATCGCATGACCCACATGAGCTTCCACGGCGCCCTGGGCAATATGGCCGCCGCCGATGCGGCGCTGGCGGAACCGTTGGTGCGGGCGGTGGCGGCGTTTGACCCGACGCTGATCATCAGCTCCTCCAGCAGCCGCGCCATCGAAGGCGCTGCCGAGAAGTGCGGCCTGCGCGTCGCCACCACGTTTCTCGCCGACCGCGCCTATGACGACGATTGCCTGCTGGTGCCGCGCAAGGTCGACGGTTCGGTGATCAAGGCGCCGGCAGCGGTGCTGCGCCGGGTGCGGCAGTTGCTGGAGGAGGGCACCGTGACCGCCCTCAGCGGCAAGGTGCTGCGGGTGCCGGCCCATTCGATCCTGCTGCACGGCGACACCCCCGGCGCGGTCGAACTGGCGCGCACCATTCGCGCCGAAATCGAGCAACTGGGCGGCCGTATCACGCCGATTTCCCAGCTGCTGGCCGCGTCATAAGCAGGCCTTATCGCCACACAACCATTGCGTCTTGGTCCAGCGCCCGAAGGCTGGATAGAGTCGAACCATAACCCGTAGCACAAGGACCACCCCATGCCATTTTCCGACTACAAAACCGCGCTGGTCACCGGGGCTTCCTCCGGCATCGGCGCCGCCGTTGTCGAGCGCCTTTGCCAGGAAGGCGTGCAGGTGCATGCCCTGGCTCGCAGTGCCGACAAGTTGCAGGAACTGGCGGCCAGGACCGGCTGCATCGCCCACGCCATCGATGTCACCGACCTTGCCGGGCTGACCAGACTGTTCGCCGAAAACACCTTCGACATCCTGGTCAACAACGCCGGCGTCGACAAACCCGGTTCCCTGCTCAAGGCCGACGCCGACGGCATCGACCTGCTGATCGACGTCAACCTGCGCGCCGTGCTGCACCTGGCACGGCTGGCGCTGCCGGGCATGGTCGAGCGCGACTGCGGGCACATCATCAACATCAGTTCGATCGCGGCGGCCTACAACTTTGGCGGCAACTCCACCTACCACGCGACCAAGGCCGCCGTGAGCATGCTTTCGCGCCAGTTGCGCATCGATGCGTTCGGCAAGCGCGTGCGGGTCACCGAGATCTGCCCTGGCCGGGTCGCCACGGACATCTTTGCCCACGTGCACGGTGACTCCGAGGAAACCTACAAGCGCTTCGTCGAGGGCTTTGAATTGCCCCAGGCTGAGGACATCGCCAATGCCATCGCCTTCGCGATTGCCGCGCCGATTGCGGTCAACATCGGGCACATGGAAATCACCCCGACCTTGCAGGTGCCGGGCGGGCTTTCCACCGCGCGGCCCCAGGACTACCAGGGCTGAATCCGAGCCCCATCAAAAGAACGGATCGATCCGTCAACGCTGCATCCCGCCACGGCCACGCCGGGTGATTTTGATTTCTGCCCTAGCCCAATGCCGATAGGGATTGACCATGAAGCAAGACTTCGATTTGGCCGCGATTCTGCAAGGCGAGTACGCCGAGCTGATCGTCAAGGGCATCGAAATGACCTTGCAGCTGGCGCTGTTCGCCTGGCTGCTGGCGATGCTGCTGGCGCTGACACTGGTCACGGTGCGCCTGACCGGTAACACGCTGGCCGACCGCCTGGTGGCGGGGTATGTGTCGTACCACCGCAATGTGCCGACCCTGGTGCAACTGATGCTGTGGTACTTCGGCGTGCCGACGTTGCTTGGCGAGTCCACGCAACTGTGGCTGGCCAACCACAACACTGAATACCTGTTCTCGGTGATCGCCCTGGGCCTGTGCCAGGCTGCGTATTTCTGTGAAGACATGCGCAGCGGCCTGCGCGCCATTCCCGCCGGGCAGACCGAAGCGTCCAGGGCCCTGGGCCTGGGCTACGTGCGTTCGATGCGCTACGTGATCCTGCCCCAGGGCGTACGCAACTGCCTGCCGTCGCTGATCAACCACACCGTGCTGCTGTTCAAGAACACCAGCCTGGCGATGGCGATCGGCGTGATGGAGCTGACCTACGCCAGCCGCGAAGTGGAGAACTACACGTTCCGCACCTTTGAGTCGTACCTGGTGGCCACGGTGTTCTACCTGGTGTTTTCACTGCTGCTGATGGGCGCCGGGGCATTGCTCGCCCGCCACTTCAGCAAAGCCCTGGCGAGGTAGACCGCGATGTTCGATATGTTTTCAATCGTGCAGCAGAACTGGACGCTGTTCCTGATCGGCCAATACCCCCACGGCCCGCTGGGTGGCCTGGCGAGTACCCTGATCCTGGCGGCGCTGGCGTTGCTGCTGGCGTTCCCGTTCGGCCTGCTGCTGGCCTTGGCGCGGGTGTCGCCGTGGAAGGGGTTGTACTGGGTCGCGACAGTGTGGGTCTACGTGCTGCGTGGCATCCCGTTGCTGATGGTGATCTTCTGGACCTACTTCCTGGTGCCGTTGCTGATCGGCCATAACATCACCGGCTTCATGACCATGCTCTGCACCCTGGTGATCTACCAGAGCGCCTACCTGTGCGAAATCATTCGCGGCGGCATCCAGGCGCTGCCGGCCGGGCAGTACGAGGCGTCCCGCGCCCTGGGCCTGGGCTATGTGCGCACCACGGTCTGGGTGATCCTGCCCCAGGCGCTGTATAACGCGCTGCCGAGCCTGATCAGCCAGTTCATCTCGATCATCAAGGAAACCTCCCTGGGCTACGTGATCAACGTGCAGGAAGTGACCTTCGCCGCCAACCAGGTCAACAACCAGCTGCTGACCAAGCCGTTCCAGGTGTTTTTCATCCTGGCGATCATCTACTACCTGCTGTGTTTCGGCCTGACCCGCCTGGCCGGTTGGGTGGAGCAACGCATTGCCCGCAAGCGCCTGGGCGATGGCGGGCAAACCGTGGCGGGCGGTCCGTTGCTGACCACCGATAATTGAAGAGGGCTGCGCTCATGCATCCAATGATCATGTTTTCGAAAATCAATAAATGGTACGGCGAGTACCAGGCGCTCACCGACATCACCGCCGAGGTGCAACCCGGTGAAGTGGTGGTGCTGTGCGGCCCCTCGGGTTCTGGCAAGTCGACGCTGATCCGCACGGTCAACCGCCTGGAAGACATCCAGGCCGGCCAGATCCTGTTCGACGGGCAGGACGTGCACGGCACCGACGCGCAGATCAACCGCCTGCGCAGCCGCGTGGGGTTTGTGTTCCAGAGCTTCAACCTGTTCCCGCACCTGTCGGTGCTGGAAAACATCACCCTGGCGCCGAACAAGCTGCGCAACCTCAAGGGCGCCGCTGCCAAACAGAAGGCCATGGAATTGCTCGACCGCGTCGGCCTGGCCCATAAGGCCGGTGCCTACCCGGCGCAGTTGTCCGGCGGCCAACAGCAGCGCGTGGCGATTGCCCGGGCATTGGCGATGGAACCGCCGGTGATGCTGTTCGACGAGCCGACCAGTGCCCTCGACCCGGAAATGGTCGGTGAAGTGCTGAGCGTGATGAAGGGCCTGGCCAAGGACGGCATGACCATGATGTGCGTGACCCACGAGATGAACTTCGCCCGTGAAGTGGCCGACACCATCTGGTTTATGGACGCGGGGCAGATTCTGGAAAAGAGCAGCCCCGATGCGTTCTTCACCCAGCCTTCGCACCCGCGAGCGCAACGTTTTATCGCCGACCTGCGGGCCCATTGAGCTGCGGCGGCTTTGCTCCCTCTGCCATTTTTGCTGGTCCAACTTTCCGGAGATTTCCCATGGGTATGAAGCATCTGTTTACCGCACTGGCATTGGGGCCACTGGCGATTTCCGTCGCACAGGCCGACCAGTTGAGCGACATCCTGGCCAAGCAGTCCCTGAGCTGCGGCGTCTACGCCGATGTGCCGCCATTCTCCGCGCCGGACCCGAAAACCCGCGAGCTGGTGGGCATGGACGTGGACCTGTGCAAAGCCCTGGCCAAGACCATGGGCGTAGCCCTGGAACTCAAGCCGCTGTCGGTTGAAGCGCGGATTCCCGAAGTGAAAATGGGCCGCGTCGACGTGATCTTCGCCAACCTGGCCTACACCAAGACCCGCGCCGAACAGATCCAGTTCAGCGACCCGTACTACATCGCCAAGGAAACCCTGGTGGTGCGCGCGGCGAATGCCGACCAGCCGAAAAGCTTCTTCAAGGACAAGCGCATCAGCTCCACCAAGGGCTCCACCTCCGAGCAGTCGATCCGCCTTGCCGGGGCCACCCCGGTGACCTTCCAGGACACCGGCTCGGCCTATATGGCGTTGCAACAGAACAAGGTGGTGGGCCTGGTGACCAACACCATGACCGCGCTGAAACTGGTCAACCAGGCCAAGGCCGGTGGTGTCGAACTGGCCTTGGCCAAGGAGCCGATGGCCCTCGAACCGATCGGCGCCGGCATGCGCCGCGATGAGCCGGCGTTTCTGGCCAAGGTCAATGAGTCGTTGATGGCGATGGAGAAGGCAGGGGAGATCGATGCGATCTGGGACCGCTGGATCGGCCCGAACACCGAATACAAGATGGTCCGCGAGGACAAGGTGCAGAGCTTGAGCGCCTTGAAGTTCGAGCCGTTGCCGTAAGCGCTGGCGGTTGTAAAAAAGCCCGCCGTGGGTGATGCACGGCGGGCTGTTTTTTTACGGTGTTCTGTACTGGGGGCGCAGGGCCTCATCAATCATCCAGTGCGGTTGGCCGGGCCTGATGCACGTTCCGCCCACCCAGCGTTCGTGGCTGGCATGGTCGAGCCAGTACGCCTGTCCGTTGAGCACGCTATGGCCCAAGGGGGTCAGCGACAGCGGGCGGCGGGGCCAGTCCAGATGCGCCTCGGTTTCCGTCAGCAACGGCTGCTCGCCATCGATCAACGGCCGCAACAGCGCATGAAACATCATGTCCCCCAGGAACGGCAGCGGGTCGCGCCTGGCCGCCAGTTCGGCGAACACACGGCCAAACGGCAGCGGCCCGGCTTCGGCGAGGTAGGTCAGGGCCAGGCGCTCGGTCAGCGACAGGCCATCGCTTGTTCCCGGCAACTCCTGTAATTGACGCAACAGCGCCGGCGCCAGCAAGGGCAGGGCCGGGTGTTTGCCATGGGCAAGCTCGGCCAACGGGGTCGGTGAGCTGTCGCAATAGGCCGACCAGGCCTGTTTGGCCAGTTGCACCGCATCGTCACCGATGAGGCGCCGCTGTAGCCATAGCCACGCCAATACATCCGGCGCCAACTGGCCGATACCGATAAAGCGCTCGACACCGGGAATACGATCCACCTCGATCAGCTCCAGCTTGGGCGGTGCCTGCTCCAGGCCGGCCAGGGCACGGATCAGGAACAACTGGTCATAGGCGTCCGCCTCGCACCACAGCACGCTGTGCTCGGCACTGGCCAAGGTGTGGAGCTGATCGTATTCATCGTCGACGCGGCGCGTGACGTCCGCTAAGGGCAGGGCAAAGGCCTGGCTGATGAACGCGCTGCGCAGGGCGCGGAATTCTGCGGTGGGTATGTCGCGAACCGGCCCCATGCACAGCGGGTCGCTCAGCATGTGGAAGTGGCCCTTGAACCCGGCAATCTGAAGGCTATGGGCAATGTCATTGCCGCAGCGCCAGTGGGTGGTGCGCGCTTCGTCGCTGGCGGCAAAGTCGGGATGGCGGGCGGCGAAATCAATGGCGTCGACATGGGCCTTGAGCTTGGGCCAACTGCTGAAACCCAGTTGCCTGGCGATCTGCCATTGGGCCTGAGACAGGGTGGCGCCGGGGTCCTGGGCTTTCAGCTGGCGCAACAGTTCCTTGGCGCGCTTGCGCTGTTGCTCAAGGTTGAGACGGCCATCGGTGTTGGAGGATACAGGGCGTTGCGACATACGATCTCCTTGCACAAACCTTTTCCGCTTTAAGGTTGGGAGTCGTAGAAATGAGGTAGAGCTTCATTGTCCTGGGCGCAGCCCTTTCCGCGGAAGGTGGCGTAGAGAGCGCCAGGCGGGAAATATAGGCACTGCGGCGTTTGATTGCAACTCGGGCTTGGGATCAAACCCGTACTCTTTTTTGGGTTGCACGGGGTCAAGTGTGGGAGGGGGCTTGCTCCCGATGGCGATGGGTATCTACACAACTTTTCAGATCCTGACAAATCTCCCTGTGGCGAGCGGGCTTGTCCCGCGCTGGGCTGCGAAGCAGCCCCAAAACCAGCCTCTACAGAGTGTCTGATACACCGCGTTCTTCTTTACTGGGGCTGCTACGCAGCCCAGCGCGGGACAAGCCCGCTCGCCACAACAGCCCAATCTGCGGGGCGTTCAGCGTTGAGCCAAAGTTGTGTAGATACCTATGCCCCGATGGCGGCCTCTGGGCCGACCTTTTTTTTGGATTGGGCCGGGTACATATCCGTTGCTGCGGTAACGGCCGCTATGGGTTCCGCCCTTACGGCGGCTCACTTTTGGAAAGGCCCAAAAGTAAGCAAAAGGCCTTCGCCGTAGTGGTGGCGATAGTTTGAAATTTTTCATGAAAACTTCCCGCGCCTGCCGCACCATTGCGCCCAACAGGTTTAAGAGGAACACCGCGTCCATGAGTGCACTGATCGAAACCCGCGCCCTCACGCGCATGGACGAGCGCCGCCAGGTGCTGTTGCTCCAACCCACGAGTTTCACCTTGAACCGCGCCGACCGGGTGTCGATCACCGGTTCCTCCGGCTCTGGCAAAAGTGTGTTGCTGCGCGCATTGGCGTTGCTGGACGCCCCCACCAGCGGGCAGGTGCTGTGGAATAGCCAGCCGATTGTCGATGCGCAGATTCCGCACTACCGCAGCCATATCAGCTACCTGTCCCAACGCCCGGCGCTGCTCGAAGGCACGGTGGAGGACAACCTGCGTTTTCCCTTCAGCCTCAAGACCCTGCGCCAGCGTCGCTTCGACCCGGAAGCGGTGACCACTTTGCTGGGGCATGCCGGTAAGGCGGCGGATTTTTTGACCAAGAACGCGTTGGACCTGTCGGGTGGCGAGGCCCAGGTGGTCTCGCTGATCCGCACCCTGCAACTCAATCCCGAGGTGCTGCTGCTGGACGAACCCACCGCCGCCCTCGACCCCACCTCATCCCGCGATGTGGAAGCGTTGATCAGCGCCTGGTTTGCCGGCGACAATGCCCGCGCCTATGTCTGGGTGTCCCACGACCTCGACCAGGCCCGGCGCATGAGCGACATCCACTGGCAGATGAGTGCCGGGGTGTTGAGCGAGGCGGTCCAGCCATGAACTATCAAAACCTCACCGCCCTGGACATGGTCATCGCCGCTTCGCTGATCCTGGTCAACGGTGCGCTCTCCCTGCTGCTGCGCCTGGGCCTGGGCCGCCAGTTGCTGTGGGCGGCGGTGCGTACCGTGGTGCAACTGTCGGCCATCGGTTACCTGCTGGGCTGGGTGTTCGCGTTCGCCTACTGGTATGTGGTACTGCCGTTGATGGGCGCAATGACCCTGATCGCCGGGCTGTCGGCGGCGGGGCGTGGGCGTCGCACGTACCGGGGGCAAAGGGGCGACAGCATCCTGTCGGTGTGGGGCAGTTCGTGGCTGGTGACGGCAGTGGGCTTGTTTGCGGTGATCCGCATCCACCCGTGGTACGAGCCGCAGTACGCGATCCCGATCCTCGGCATGATCCTCGGCAACACCCTGACCGGTGTGTCCCTGGGGATCGAACGCATGACCCAGGAACTGACCTCGGGGCGCAACACCATCGAGATGATCCTGGCCCTCGGCGGCTCACGCTGGGAGGCGGCGCAGGAAGCGATCCGCCAGGCGGTACGCGCGGGGATGATCCCGACGCTGAACCAAATGACCGTGGTCGGCATTGTCAGCCTGCCCGGCATGATGACCGGCCAGGTGCTGGCGGGGGAAAGCCCGGTGGACGCGGTGCGGTATCAGATCGTGATCATGTTCCTGATTGCCGCGTCGTCGGCGTTGGGCACGGTGGGGGCGGTGTTGTTGACCTATCGGCGGTTGTTTTCCAGGAGCCACCGGTTTTTGCGTGAGCGCTTGCAAGAGCGCTAAGCGTTCAGTTAAGCGAAAGTGATTCACTGTAGGAGCGAGCTTGCTCGCGAAGAACTCAGGGCCACCGCGCTTATCGAGAATGAGCGCGTTGTCTGGGCGTTTTTCGCGAGCAAGCTCGCTCCTACAAAAAGCCTAGGGCAAGCCCGCTCGCCACAAAAGTATGGCTGACCCCGAAGGGCTCATCACAGGTTCAAGGCTGATCCACCACGCCAAAATCCAGCACCACCTTCATCGCCTGGGTCTTGTCCGCCGCCAGTTCAAACGCCTGCACCGCCTGCTCGAACGGCACCGTGTGGGAGATCACCGGGCACACGTCGATAACCTGGCGATTGAGCAAGTCCACCGCCTGGGCAAACTCACTGTGGAAGCGGAAGGTGCCGCGCAGGTCGATCTCGCGGCTGACCAGCAGGTTCAGCGGCAGCGACACCTCACCGCCCAAGCCGACCGTGACCAGCACGCCGCGTGGGGCGATGCAGTCCAGGCCGTTACGCAGGGCCTGGGCACTGCCGGAGACTTCGAACATCACCTCGAAGTAACCCTTCTCGGCGGTGTAGCGCTTGAGCGCGTCGATGCCGTCGGCGATGTTGTGGGTGCGCGTGGCGCCCATTTTTTTCGCGCAGGCCAGGGCGCTGGCGGACAGGTCCACCGCGACGATTTCAGCCGCACCGGCGGCGCGCAGGCCGGCGATCAGCAGGTTGCCGATGGGGCCGCAACCGGTCACCAGCACGCGCTTGCCGAATACTGCGCCGGCCCGTTGGATCGCATGCAACCCCACCGACAGCGGTTCGGCCAGTGCACCTTCGGCGAGACTGACATGATCGGCCAAAAGATGTGCCTGATGCGTCTCGATCACCAGGCTCTGGCGGAACGCGCCCTGGATATGCGGGAAGGGCATCGCGCTGCCGTAGAAGCGCATGTCCAGGCAGTGGTTGGGCAGGCCTTGATGGCAATAACGGCAAGCACCGCAAGGGCGCGAGGGCGATACGGCAATGCGCTGGCCGACCTTGAACCGGCCGGCGTCGGAGCCCACGGCATCGATCACTGCCGACACTTCATGGCCGAGCACCATCGGCTCGCGCAGGCGCACGGTGCCGAAGCCGCCGTGCTGGTAATAGTGCAAGTCCGAGCCGCAGATGCCGCCGCGGGCAATGCGCACGCGCAGTTGCTCGGGGCCCAGGCTGTGAGGTTCGTCCTGGGGGCTGAGCCGCAGGTCTTTTGAGGCGTGGCAGACAATGGCGTGCATAAGGTTCTCCAGGGTTACAGCGACGCGGTGATGCCACCGTCGACATAGAGGATATGACCGTTGACGAAACTCGCGGCATCGCTGGCCAGGAACACCGCCGCACCGGCCAACTCAGCGACGTCGCCCCAGCGTCGGCTTGGCGTACGTTGCACCAGCCAGTCGCTGAACTCGGGGTTGGTCACCAGGTTGGCGTTCAACTCGGTCTTGAAGTAGCCGGGGCCGATACCGTTGACCGTCAGCCCGTGGGGGCCCCAGTCGATGGCCATGCCCTTGGTGAGCATCTTCAACGCGCCTTTGCTCGCTGCATACGGCGCGATGCCCGGGCGGCCCAATTCACTTTGCACCGAACAGATATTGATGATGCGCCCACGCTTGCGCGGGATCATCGCTCGCGCCACGGCCTGGCCCACCAGAAAGGCGCTGTCGAGGTTGGTGCTGATCAGTTCGCGCCAATGCTGCTCGCTGTAGTCTTCCAGCGGCCCACGGCGCTGCATGCCGGCGTTGTTGACCAGGATGTCCAAGGGCCCGAGGCGTTCCTCGATAGCGGCCACGCCGGCCTGGATCGCCGCGCTGTCGGTCACATCGAACGCTTGGGTGTGCACCTCCAGGCCGTCAAGGGTCAGCAGCGCGGCCGCGTCGCGCAAGGTGCTGCGGTTACGCCCGTTGAGCACCACCCGCGCACCGGCCTGGGCCAGGCCTCGGGCGATGGCCAGGCCGATACCGGCACTGGAGCCGGTGACCAGCGCCAGCCGGCCATCGAGGCGAAAGGTGTCTAGAACGCTTTGCATGGGCATGTTTCTCCGGGCGCGCTTGTGATAATCAAAACAACGGCTGATTGGCTTAACTTCACTCCGGTGTAGGGCGCAGGTCCAATGTTCATTTATGATCGGCTGATCAATATCCGTGATAACCGGGGAGGATCGATGGAGCTCAAGCACTTGCGCGCCTTTGTGGTACTGGCCCAGGAGCTGCATTTCGGCCGGGCGGCGGCGCAGTTGTCGATTGTGCAACCGGCCCTGAGCATGCAGATCAAGCTGCTCGAAACTGGCCTGGGCGTACGCCTGCTGGACCGCAATCGCCACTCGGTGACCTTGACCGATGCCGGTCGGGTATTCCTGCCCGAAGCTCAGGCGACCCTGCACCAGGCCGCGCGGGCGGCGGAGGCGGCGCGGGCGTCCAACCGGGGGGAAATCGGCCGGGTGCGCCTGGGCTTTGTGTCGTCGGTATTGCCGCACCTGTTACCCGAGTTGATCCGCACGGTGCATCAGCGCTACCCGCGTATCGAGCTGGAACTCAAGGACATGCCCGGCCCCGATCAAGCCGCCGCGCTGAAGAACGATCGCCTGGATTTCGGCCTGATGCGCCTGCCTGCCGCCTACCCTGGGGTGCAGACCCGCGTGGTGCTGCGCGAGCCGTTCTGCGTGGCCCTGCCGATGGATCATCCGCTGGCCGCGCAGGCTTCGATCCAGCCCGGCGACCTGCTCGACGTGCCGGTGTACATCCTTGCGCGGCGCTATGCGCCGGGGTTCTACGACGAATTTATCCAGGCCGTGGGCATCCCTTTGCAGATCGCGTCCGAACTGGGCGAGTTCACCACCATGCTCGCGCTGGTCTGCGCCGGGTTGGGCGTCGGCGTACTGCCGCAGCAGGCCGCGCGGGCGTTGCCGGCCAATTGTGTGTCGCGGCCACTGGCGTTGGGGGCGTTTCAGGCGCGTACGGGGTTGGCCTGGACCACGTTGGACAGTGCGGTGAAGACCACGCTGTTTGCGTTGATCGTCGAATTGTTTGGCGAGTGATTGTTTCACCGGCTGAAATGCTGGATTGTAAAAGCTGGTGATTCCAGTGGTCGGCGCAGCGGTGGAACATGCCGGTGTCAAAACCCCACCCTTGGAGCCTTACATGTCCCAGCCTGCGATCAAACTCTATGGTTTCCCCTTGTCCGGCCATTCCCATCGGGCCGAGCTGATGCTGTCCCTGCTGGGATTGCCCAGCGAGTTCATCCTGGTGGACCTCAAGCAAGGCGCGCATAAAAGCGCTGACTTCACTGCGACCATCAACCCTTTCGGCCAGGTCCCGGCGATTGACGACAACGGCACCGTACTGGCGGACTCCAACGCGATCCTGGTCTACCTCGCCACGAAATACGGCAAGGGCCAATGGTTGCCAAGCGACCCGGTGGGGCAGGCGCGCGTACAGCGCTGGCTGTCGGCCGCCGCCGGCCAGTTGCACGCCGGGCCGGCCACCGCACGGCTGGCCGTGGTGTTCGGTGCCGATGTGGATGCGGCGGCGGCGATCAGCCGTGCCCATGCCTTGTTGGCACTGGTGGAGCAGCAACTGAGCGAAACCCGCTTCCTGGCGGGGGAGCAAGCGAGCATCGCCGATATTGCGTTCTACACCTACGTGGCCCATGCGCCGGAAGGCAATGTGTCGCTGGCCGACTACCCTAAGGTGCGCGCCTGGCTTGCCAGTATCGAGGCCTTGCCGGGATTTGTGGGCATGCCGCGTACGGCGGTAGGGTTGCAATCACATTAACGTTGCTGAGGCGCATCGATGGACCGATTTCACGAAATGCAGGTGTTCCTGGCAGTGGCCGAGGAGGAGGGGTTTGCCGCCGCGGCGCGCCGCCTGAACACCTCGCCCCCCAGCGTGACCCGGGCCATCGCCGCCATGGAAGCGCGCATCGGCACCCAGCTGCTGGCGCGCACCACCCGCAGCCTGCACCTGACCGAGGCCGGCCAGCGTTACCTCGAAGATTGCCGGCGCATCCTCGCCGAGCTGGACGAAGCCGAAGAAGCGGCGGCGGGCAGTTATTCGATCCCCTGCGGCCACCTCACGGTGACCGCACCGGTACTGTTTGGCGAGTTGTATGTGGCGCCGGTGCTGGGCGAGTACCTTGACCGTTTTCCGCTGGTGAATATCAATGCCTTGCTGGTGGATCGGGTGGTCAACATGGTCGACGAAGGGGTGGATGTGGCGGTGCGTATCGGTCATCTGCATGAGCCGGGGCAGCAGGCGATCAAGGTCGGTGAGGTGCGCCGGGTGGTGTGTGCGGCGCCGGCTTACCTGGCGCAGCAGGGCCGGCCTCGGCACCCGTCGCAGTTACGCGAGGCGAAGCTTGCTGCCTCGTCTTCCAGCCAATTGCTGAGCGAGTGGACATTTGTCGAGGGCGGCCAGCCATTGGCGGTGCCGGTGGAGCCGCGCCTGGTGGTCACGGCGAACAACGCGGCGATCAATCTGGCGAGAGTGGGTTGGGGCATCACGCGGGTGCTGTCCTATCAGGTCGCGGCGGCGGTGGCGGCGGGTGAGCTGGAGATTGTCCTGGAGGACTTTGAACCGGCAGCGCTGCCGATCCAGGTGGTGTTCCAGAAAAGCCCACGGGTGCCGGCCAAGATCCTCACCTTTGTCGATTTCCTCAGCCATCGCCTCGGCCAGGACGCAGCTTTGAACCCGGCGATGCAGCGGCGCGGCTGATGGAACGTTATCGCGACATGCAACTGTTCGCCGCGCTGGCCGGGCAAACGAGCCTGGCGTCGGCGGCGCGCAGTGCCCAGGTATCCGGCCCGACCTTGGTGCGCGCCGTGGCCCGCCTGGAAGCGCGCCTGCGCGTGGCATTGCTGGCGCGCAGTACGCGCGGCGTCAACCTGACCGACGCCGGGCACGCGTACCTGGCCGACTGCGTGCACCTGCTGGCCGCCGTGGACGCCGCCGAAGCCTCGGCCAAGGGCTTGCATGTGCAGGCCCAGGGCAATCTGCGGGTGTTCATGCCGTTGCTGTTCAGCCGCTATGTGATGGCGCCGCTGTTGGCCAGCTACATGGATCGTTACCCTGCGGTGCAGCTCACCGCCCACTACCACGACTATTACCCCAACCTGCACGAAGAGGGGCTGGACGTGGCGATCCTGGTCGGCGAGTTGCCCAGCTCATCGCTGATCGCGCGCCCGGTCGGGCACGTGCGGCAGATCCTCTGCGCCAGTCCCGATTACCTGGCGACGCACGGCGAACCCCGACACCCGGACGACCTCAAGCAGCATCGCCTGATCGCGAATGCCAACCCGGTGCATTGGGAATTCCAGGGTTGCCAGCTCAAGGCCCGCGCGCGGCTGAGTTGCGCCACGGTGCAAGGCGCGATCAATGCGGCGCTGCACGGCACGGGGCTGGTTCGTTGCTTGAGCTACCCGGTGCATGAGCATCTGCTCGGCGGCCAGTTATGCCGCCTCCTGCCGAGCTACGAGCCAGCGCCCTTGCCGGTGCACGTGGTGTACCGCGGGGGCCGGCATGCGCCGATGCGCGTGCGCAGCTTCGTCGACCACTGCGTGGCGGCGCTGCGTGAGCACTCGGCATTTCAGTTGGCGTAATAGTGGATTGCCTTGGGTGGGCATTCTGCATTTGGCTGGTAGGGCGCAGCATGGGGGCAACCAACTTGAGGTGATCGCCATGAACCCTATCGAACAGTCCCCCTGGCATGCCGGCGAACGGCAGTTACAAGCAGCGGTCGGCGTGGCCGAGCGCATGGCGGTGGTCGGGCCCAAGGTGATACGCGATCACCTGCCGGAGCAGCATCGGGATTTCTATCCGCTGTTGCCCTACCTGATGCTTGGCGTGGTGGATGAACAGGGGATTCCCTGGGCGACGATGGTCGAAGGCGCGCCGGGGTTTGCCCATTCTCCCGATCCTTATACTTTGCAGATTGACAGCCTGCCCTCTGCCAGCGACCCGGCTCGGGCCGCTTTGCACGAGGGTGCCGCAGTGGGCCTGCTCGGCATCGACCTAAACACCCGGCGCCGCAACCGCATGAACGGCCGTGTCGGCGGACTTGATCAGTACGGCTTGTCAATCGACGTCGTGCAGACCTTCGGGAACTGCCCCAAATACATCCAACTGCGGCCGGTCGATGGGGTTGCACGCAAACCTGGCAGCCAGGTCGAGCGCATGGGCGGCCTCGACGCTGCAGCCGAAACCATGATCCGCAACGCCGACACATTCTTCGTCGCCAGCTACGTGGATGTCGACGGTGAACGCTCGGTGGACGTTTCCCATCGCGGCGGCCACACCGGCTTCGTGCGCGTGGAGGGCGACGTGCTGACCATCCCGGATTTTGCCGGCAACCTGTTCTTCAACACCCTGGGCAACCTGGCGGCCAATCCGGTGGCGGGGTTGTTGTTTATCGACTTTGAAACGGGGGATGTGCTGCAGATCGCGGGGCGTACCTCGCTGATCCTCGACGGGCCTGAAGTCGCCCGCTTCGAAGGCGCGCAGCGCTTATGGACGGTGACCGTGGAACACCTGGTCCGCCGCCCCGCGGCGTTGGCGTTGCGCTGGCAGTTCGCGGAGTTTTCGCCGTTCAGCCTGGCGATGGGCGGTTGGTAGCGTCAGCGTATTTATCAAGACCTGTTGAAGATCAAACAGGGGAACTCCCTCTGTGGTGAGCGGGCTTGTCCCGCGTTGGGCTGCGCAGCGGCCCTAATCACTTCCACATGATGGGAGTTCGGGCTTCCACACCCGTTCTCTGAATGTGCAGCGACCCGCGAAGGGGGGGCGGCGAGGTTGATCAGATACAACCCGAAAGTTGCGTAAGAGCGGTCCGATGGACCTGCTCATCTTCATCACCCAAAGCCCTCTCCTGGAGACGTAAGAATTTTAACGTTAGCCTTGCACTCCTACCGACAACAAGGACTCGTCATGCAACCCAAGGTCATCAATCCCAAGAGCGTATTCAACTCCCTGCAATACGGCTTCAGCCAAGCTATCGAAGTGCCTGATGGCCGGCGTATTCTGCTTTCCGGCCAGGTAGGTGTGGATGCCCAGGAGCTTACGGTCGGTCCAGGCATTGCCGAGCAAACCGATACGGCGTTGGACAATATCGAAAAAGTCCTGGCCGAGGTCGAGGGTGACTTGTCCCATGTGGTAATGCTGCGGCTGTATATCGTCGAGTCCGCACGTGATCAGCAGGAGCTCATCGCCCAGGCGCTGCGTGAGCGCTTCCCCCATAACCCGCCGCCGTCGTCCTGGATTATTGTCAGTGGGCTTTCGTTGCCGGAGTGGTTGATCGAAATCGAGGCGGAGGCGGTGATTTCACCGAAATAAGGCCACAACAAGCATGTTCACGCCAAAACCTGTTTGCCATGATCCCGCGGCTCACTGTCCCCCGCCCCGGCCGGTGCGGTACACGCGCACCTGATACGCAGCCATCAGCGTGACGCAGGGATAAACGCCACACTGCCCTCGTCACGCTTGTGAAACAGCCGCTCGCCATTGTCCGGCTGGGTCGTGATCGCCTGATGATCCACACCCAAATACGCCAGCGGCGTCGGATCGTCCTTGGAAAACTGCGCGACGATGATCGTATGTTGCGGGTCAAAGCCTTGGCCACTGGTTTTTTCCAGCCAGGCCATCAGCGCGGCAGTGTCACCCTGGCGGGGAAAGTCCTGGGTCTCGGCGACGTAGTAGAACGGCTTGCCGCCATTTTGCAGGTACATCGGTACCTTGTTGTCGACTTCCACCAGCACCATCTGCCATTGGTTCCAGGGCGTGCTTTTCACGGCCTCGGCTTGCACATCCTCGGCGAAGCGGGTCACGCCGCCGTTGCCGTTGGACCAGGGATAGGCCACGCCAAGTATCAACAGCATGAGTGCGGCAGCGACCCCAAAGCCCTTCTGCCAGCGCGGCCAACTGGCGGGCTTTTTCAACACGCGCTCACTCACCCACCACGCCGCCAGCAACTGGGCAAACGGCACCAGCGGCAGCACGTAGTAGCTGCGCCGGCTGCCGCTGGCGGTAAAGAACACAAACAGCAGGCCCAGGCCCCACACCAGCCAGCGCACGTTGGGCGGGGTGTGGCGCCAGTGCCGCACGGCCAGCCACAGGCCGAGCAGCCAGCACGGGGTCCAGGGCAACGTGTAGGCGGGCAGGTAGATCAGGTAGGTGTAGATCGGTCCCATATGGTCGAACGGGTCGAAGAAGCGCACCACGTTTTCCCGGAACACCAACGCCAGGCCGCTCTCGCCATAGGTCGGTGCGCCGTACAAGTGCGATAGCACGAACGGCACGGCATACACGGCGGCCGCGATCAGCACGGCCAGCAGCAGGCGCAGATTGAGGTGGCGCTTGTAGCGCTGTTCGCCGAGCAGGTGCGGCAGCAGCACCAGGCCGGGCAGCACGAAGCCGAGCAGGCCCTTGAGCAACGACGTCAGGGCCAGCAACAGGAAAAACACCGTATAGCGCCACAGCCGCGCGTCGTCTGGGCCGCGCCAATACCACGCGACTGCCGCCAGCACGCCGCACACGGTGAGCACATCCGCCGTAGCCACGCGGGCCCAGAACAGGAAGTAGAAGGTGGTGGCGAGCATCCAGCCGGCGATCAGCCCCGTGCCCTTGCGGAACAGGCGTTCGCCAATCAGGTACACCAGCCACACACTCAGCCACGCGCCGATCACCGACGGCAGGCGCAATGACCAGGGCCCGAGGCCTCCCATCAGGTGCGCCGCGCCGGTGATCAGCCAGTAGGAGGGCAGAGGTTTGTCGTAATAGGGCACGCCCTTGAGGTACGGGTCGAAATAGTCACCGCTCTGCAGCATCTGCAAGGCGATATTCGCCCAGCGGGTTTCCGGGCCCCACAGGTCACGCGCACCCAGGCCGGTGAGCAGCAGCAGGGCCGAGACGCCCAGCAACAGCAGCAGGGCACCGCGTTCGGTCTTGAGATAACCCGGCATCATGGCGCCTGCGGGTAGAGGATAAGTTCCAGGTAGCCCTTGTAATAGCGTTTGCCTCCGGGCGGCAATTGCCCGGCCTCGCGCATTTCACTGGTGCTGTTGACCCGCAGCAGCACGCCGACCGAGCCGTGTTGGCGGGCGTCCTTGAGCCAGGCTTGCACCTGCTCCAGATCGACTTTGCGCGGAGCCGAATCGGCATATTGCAAGCCGTAGCGCAGCTCGCCTTCGGTGTCATACAGCGTCACGTCGGGTCGTTGCAGGCGCCAGGCCAAGGCGCTGGCGCTCTCCAGTTCATTGCTCAGCAGCGCGTGGGTGTGCTGCAACTCATCCACATGCTCCAGCACAAATTGGTCGGGCATTTCGTTATCGGCGATGTAGGCCGGCATGCTCGACGGCAGCAGCACCACCAGCAGGCCGATGCCCAGGGCTGGCATTGCCCACAACGTCAGCGGCCTAAAGCTTTGCAGCAGGTTGGTGAGGATCCAGCCCAGCAGCACGATAAAGGCCAGCGACAGGCTGAACATCTCGGCATGGCTGTTGCCGTAGAGCGGCCTCGCGATTTGCAGGTAGATCAGCCCGACCATGGCGGCCATGCCGATCACGAAGTTGAACAGGCCATTGAGGCGCAGGGTTCGGGTTCTGCCTTGGCTGACCAGCTCGCTCAAGGTATGCCCCATCAGCAACGCCAGGGGCAGCAGGCACGGCATGATGTAGGTCGGCAGCTTGCCGTTGCTCAGGCTGAACAAGCCCAGGGGCAGCAGCAACCACAGGGCCAGGAAGGCGATTGCCGGGTGGCGCTTTTCTTTCCAGGCCTGGTGCAGGGTGTTGGGCAGCAGCCCGGCCCACGGCAGGCAAGCCACCGCCATGATCGGCAGGAAGAACCACCAGGGTCGCACGTGTTGCGCGTTGTCGGCGCTGAAGCGGCGGATGTGTTCATTCCAGAAAAAGAAGCGCCAGAAATCCGGTTCCTGAGTGTGGATCGCCAGCACCCAGGGCAAACACACCAGCACGGCCACGCCGATGGCCAGCGGGCCATACCGCAGCAACTCGCCCAGGCGCCGCTGCCAGAGCATATAGGGCACGGCGATCAGCACCGGCAGCGCCCACGCCAGGAAACCCTTGGTCATGAACCCCATGGCACAGGCAAATCCCAACACGGCCCAGGCGCCCAGGCGGCTGCGCAGGCTGCTGCTGTCGAGGGCAAACCACAGCGCCACCAGGCTCAGGTTGACCCACAAGGTGAATGGCGGATCGAGGTTGGAATACCCCGCTTGCCCGGCCACCAGGCCAAAGCTCAGGTAGAGCAGGGCACAGGCGAAGCTTTTGCGCGGGTCGTTCCACAGGCGACGGGCGATCAGGTAAGCGAGCAGCACACTCAAGCCGGTGGTCAGGGCCGAGGCGATGCGCACGCCGAACAGGTTCTGGCCAAACACGGCCTGGCCCAGGGCGATCAGCCAGTAACCGGCGGCCGGTTTTTCGAAATAGCGGATGCCCATGAAGTGCGGTGCCACCCAGTTGCCGCTCAGGAGCATCTCCTGGCTGATCTGGGCGTAGCGGGTTTCATCCGGTATCCACAAACCGTGCAGGCCCAGTGGCAACAGATAAAACGCGACGAAGGCCAGCAAGAGTACCGGCAGGGGTTTCAGGCGAGTCATGAAAACGTCGCTCCTTGACGTCCGATGGTGTTTTTTTCAACTAATGAAGTAATGGCGAAAGTCGTCACGGCGTTCACTAAATAACAGGAAATAGTCATAACGACCTTAATTAAGGACGCAACTAAACATGCCAGAACAGGGCTGTCTTTTTGCTGAACATAAGCCTGGCGGTGGGAAGGGAATGACTTAGATTTGTTTAAGCGCGGCAGGCCAGTCCTGGTTTTTCATGATGCCCAGGGCCTTGAACTTGCCGTTGGCCAGCACCTGCACGAACAGCGCGCTGCCGTACTCGGAAAACTTGGCGTGGGGGAAGCCCAGGGCGGTTTCAAAGTCGGCGATGCAACCGCTGTGGGTGACGAATACGAGGTTGCGTCCAGCCTGTTTGTGGCTGAGCAGTTCTTCGCCCATGGCCTTGCCGCAGACGGCTTGTTCGCTGGAGGTCATGTCGGTTTTGCCGAACATGAAGCGCGAGGTCTGAGCCGTGCGAATGGCGGGGCTTGAGAGTACGTCAGTGCCGTCCATGCCCAGTGATTTAAAGGCTTTGCCCAGGTTTTCGGCGTGTTGGCTGCCATTGATCGTCACGCCTTCCACCGGGCCCAGGCAGGGGTTGCTCGAACGGTCGCAGCGCTCTTCATGCCGCACCAGTACGATCAGGTCGCCGTCGCGCCACAGCGGCAGCACCTGGGACGTCAGCAGGCGGTTGCCCACGCCGAGGTCCCGTGGGGAGGTCGGCCAGAACAGCGCGCAAGTGAGCAGCACGGCGACCACCGTAAGCCCGAGCCAAAGCGGTTTGAGGCGCTTGAAAAAGGCTCGGCGCGAGCGTGGTTTAATCAGGGTAAGGTCAACCACTACATTCACCATGGTCACTATCGGCTGTGTTGTATTAATTAGGCGCAACTTGTCGGCAAGTGCCCGAAGTGAAGCGCGAGGCTGTCACAGGGTGGCTGTCTTTTCGCTGAACATGCTGCGGTTAAAAGTTGCCAGGCGTGGCAACTAATAAGTTGTCGACGAGTGACGCTTGGCCGGCAATTTAAAGTGCGGTGGGTGGGCGGCCGGTGAAAACCATGTGAAAAATTTGCGTGGCCTTGATCCTCAGCCGTTATTCTCGATTGCCAGCCATCAGATGAGTGTTCCCATGTTGCAGGTGCAAGGTGTCTTCAAAAGCTACGCCACCCCCCAAGGCCCGTTGGCGGTGTTGGCGGGGGTCGACCTGCACCTGGGCGCGCGCAGCAGCCTGGCGTTGATGGGTGAGTCCGGCAGCGGCAAGAGCACCCTGCTGCATCTGGTTGCCGGGCTTGATCGGGTGGACGGCGGCAGCATCGAGGTGGGTGAGCAGCGCCTCGACCGGATGAGCGAGGCGCAACTGGCCCACTGGCGGCGTACCGAGATTGGCCTGGTGTTCCAGCAGTTCAACCTGATCGGCAGCTTGCGCGTCGACGACAACCTGGCGTTCCAGGCCCGCCTGGCGGGGCGTTTTGATCCGCAGTGGCAGGCGCAATTGGTCGAACGCCTGGGCCTGGGGGACTTGCTCAAGCGCTATCCGGAACAACTCTCGGGCGGCCAGCAGCAACGGGTGGCGGTCGGGCGGGCGTTGGCCTCGCGCCCAGGTTTGCTGTTGGCCGACGAGCCCACCGGCAACCTCGACGAAGCCACCAGCGACGAGGTCCTGCAACTGCTGCTGGACCTGCTGCGCGACAGTCCCACCAGCCTGTTGATGGTCACCCACAGCCCACGCATCGCCGCCCGACTGGACCGGCAAGTGGTGCTGCATCATGGACAGGTCATGCCGACGTGAGGGTGTTTTACTGGACCTTGCGTGCCTTGCTCAGCCATTGGCGACGGCATCCGGTGCAGTTTTTCAGCGTACTTACCGGCCTGTGGCTGGCCACCGCGCTGCTGACCGGGGTGCAGGCCCTCAACAGCCAGGCCCGCGACAGTTACGCGCGCGCCAGCCAATTGATCGGCGGCGAACCCCAGGCCAGCCTGAGTGCGCCGGACGCCGCCAGTTTCGCGCAAACGCTGTTTGCCCAACTGCGTCGTGCCGGGTGGCCGGTGTCGCCGGTGGTGCAGGGGCGGCTGCAACTCAAGGGGCATGAGGACGTACGCCTGCAGTTGATGGGCATCGAACCATTGTCGTTGCCCGGCAGCGGCGCGGTGGCGGGGCAGCGCCTGAGCCAGGCGCAGATGCTGGCCTTCTTTGAACCGCCGGGTCTTACCTGGATTGCGCCGCACACCTTGCAGGCCCTGGGACTGCGTGAGGGCCAGCAACCGCTCACGCTGAATGGGCAGCGCCTGCCGCCGTTGCAGGTCCAGGCGGATATGGCGCCCGGCCTGTTGCTCACCGATATCGGTTTTGCCCAGCCGCTGCTGGAGATGCCCGGCCAGCTATCGCGCCTGCTGGTGGACAAGGCCTTCGCCGCTCGCCATCCCACACCGCCCTCCGGGCTGCAGCTCAAGCAGGGCGAGGAGAATAACCTCGCGCGGCTGACCGAGAGCTTTCACCTGAACCTTGATGCGCTGGGTTTCCTGTCGTTTGTGGTGGGGCTGTTTATCGTGCACGCGGCCATCGGCCTGGCCCTGGAGCAGCGGCGCGGGTTGTTGCGCACCTTGCGCGCCTGCGGGGTGAGTGCGCGGATGTTGATCCTCGGCCTGGGGGTGGAGCTGGGGGCGTTGTCGCTGTTGGGGGGCGTGCTCGGCGTCGCCAGTGGTTACCTGCTGGCCAGCCTGTTGCTGCCGGATGTGGCCGCCAGCCTGCGTGGCTTGTATGGCGCCGAGGTGCCGGGCCAATTGAGCTTGAGTCCCTGGTGGTGGGCGGCAGGGTTGGGCTTGAGCCTGCTCGGCGCCTTGCTTGCCGGCGCCAGCAGCCTATGGCGCGCGGCGCGTTTGCCGTTGCTGGCGCTGGCCAACGCCCAGGCCTGGCACGAGGCCCATGGGCGCTGGTTGCGGCGCCAGGGCTGGGTCGCGGCTACGGCCTTGCTGATCGCGTTGTTGGCGTTATGGCTGGGCGACAGCCTGGCGGCGGGCTTTGTGTTGATGGCGGCCTTGCTGCTCGGCGCCGCCCTGGGCTTGCCGGTGCTGCTCAATGGCCTGTTGGAGGCGCTGCTGGGGCGCAGCCGTTCGGTACTCGGCCAGTGGTTCCTGGCTGACTGCCGTCAACAACTGCCGGCCCTGAGCCTGGCGTTGATGGCGCTGCTGTTGGCCCTGGCCGCGAATATCGGCGCGGGCTCCATGACCTCAGGCTTTCGCCACACGTTCAACAACTGGCTGGAGCAACGCCTCACCGCCGAGCTGTACCTCAACCCGCAAACCCCGGCCCAGGCAGAGCAACTCAGCGCCTGGCTGGCGCAGCAACCGTTGGTGCATACCGTGTTGCCCACCTGGCAGATCGCGGTGCAATTGCAGGGCTGGCCGGCGGATCTGTTTGGCGTGGTCGACGACCCGACCTATCGCCAGCACTGGCCGTTGTTGGAAGCGGCGAGCGCGCCGTGGGACCAGTTGCAGCAAGGCGAGACCCTGATGCTCAGCGAACAGCTGGCGCGGCGGCTCGGGGTGACGCTGGGTGATACGGTGAGCATTCCCACGCCCCAGGGTGTGTGGTCGCCGACCGTGGTGGGGGTGTACGCCGATTACGGCAACCCCAAGGGCCACGTGCTGGTCAATTCCCGGCACCTGCTGGCCCGCTGGCCGACACTGGCACCGGCGCGTTTCAACCTGCGGCTGTTGCCGCAGGACGTGGCGCCGCTGGTGGCTGAAGTGCAGCGCGCCTTTGCCCTGGAAGACAGCCGTATCGTCGATCAACAGCAACTCAAGGGCTGGTCGAGCCAAGTGTTCGAGCGCACCTTCGCCGCCACCGCCGCGCTCAACAGCCTGACCCTGGGCGTGGCCGGCGTGGCACTGTTCATCAGCCTGCTGACCCAGAGCCAGAGCCGCCTCGGCCAACTCGCCCCGCTGTGGGCATTGGGGGTGACGCGCAGGCAATTGATGCTGCTGAACCTGGGGCAAACCTGGCTGCTGGCGGTGCTCACGTTGCTGCTGGCGTTGCCGCTGGGCCTGTTGCTGGCGTGGTGCCTGGACGCGGTGATCAACGTGCAGGCCTTTGGCTGGCGCCTGCCGTTGCAAGTGTTCCCGTGGCAGCTCGCACAATTGCTGGGGCTGGCGCTGCTGGCCACGTTGTTGGCGTCGGCTTGGCCGCTGTGGCAGCTGTACCGCAGCCGTCCGGCGGATTTGTTGAGGACGTTTGCCCATGAAGATTAAGCCCCTGTTCCTGGCTGTCCTCTCTGTAGGAGCGAGCTTGCTCGCGAAAAACCCGAGAGCGCCGCGTGCAGCCGGAATGCCCGCGTTATCGTTGACGTTTTTCGCGAGCAAGCTCGCTCCTACAGGGCTTCTTCTGTTGCTGTTAGGCGCGTGCGACCAACAACCTGCGCCGCCGGAAAGCTTCGCCGGCCTGGGCAGTGACGCGGCCGACTTTGCCCAGGTGCTGCCCGGCAAGGTCTTCAGCTTTCCCGAGGACCACGGCCCCCACGACGGCTTTCGGATCGAGTGGTGGTACGTCACCGCCAACCTCAAGGACGCCCAAGGCAATGTATTCGGCGTGCAATGGACGTTGTTTCGCAACGCCCTCAAGGCCGGGGCGACGCAGGCGGGCTGGCACGACTCGACCGTATGGCTCGGCCACGCCGCCGTCACCTCTGCCACCCGCCACTATGCCGCCGAACGCTTCGCCCGCGGTGGCGTCGGCCAGGCCGGGGCGCAGGCCGCGCCGTTCAACGCCTGGATCGACGACTGGAATTTTGCCAGCCAGCCCGGCGCCGCGAGCGCCTTGGCGGACATGCAACTCAAGGCCAGCGGGGCGCAATTTGCCTACGACCTGCGCCTCACCTCCAGCCGGCCATTGGTGCTGCAAGGCGACCATGGCTACAGCCGCAAATCCGATCAGGGCCAGGCGTCGTACTACTACAGCCAACCTTTTTTTACCGCCGAGGGCAGTGTCAGCATCGACGGCAAGACGTATCAGGTCAGCGGCCCCGCGTGGCTCGACCGCGAATGGAGCAGCCAACCGCTGACCGCCAGCCAGACCGGCTGGGACTGGTTCTCCCTGCACCTGGACCGAGGCGAGCAACTGATGCTGTTTCGGGTGCGGCAAACCGACGGCGCGTCCTACCTGACCGGCACCTGGATCGACCGCGAAGGCCACACCCAGACCCTGCACAACGCCGACATCCAACTGGCACCGCTGGACACCACGGCGATTGACGGCCGCCAGATTCCCACACGCTGGTCGCTGAAAATTCCCGGCAAGCAGCTGGATATCACCACCCAGGCCGTCAACCCCAAGGCCTGGATGAACCTGAGTATTCCGTACTGGGAAGGGCCGGTGCGGTTTGAGGGTGGGGTGGGGTACCTGGAGATGACCGGGTATTAGGGTTGTTTCTGTAGGCGCTGTTTCTTCGTGAAGTAGGCAACTTCCCAAATGCAATTCAGCCCACCTGCGCTTGTGTTCGGGGTGTAGGTGCTTGCTTATATTTCGACGCCATATTCTTTGCATCCCGGATGTAAGGCATGGCGCAGAGCTATATCAACGACCGCACAACGGACTACATCCATTTGAAATCCCGCCTCATGGGCGGCGCCCCGAGCCAGCAGCGCTCCGATCATTTTGATGTGCTCAACCGGCACCTGCGCCCCGGTCTGGTCGCGCCGGGTCAATTGGTGATTATTCCCGATCCGTACAGCGTGAGCTGTTCGAGCGAGGAAGCCTGGTTGATGCGCCATGCCGAAACAGTTCGGCGCAATCTGGAAATGGATACCTCGGCGGGCAGGGAGTTGATCGGCAACTATGACTTGCTGCAGAGCTTCATGGCCTACGGATCGATTGGTATCGGCAGTGCGACATCGGCCTGGTCGCGGCATCTGAATGAGGTGGCGCAGACCCTGGAGGACATCGAGGGGTTGCATCAGCGCTTGAAGGACGGTGCGTTGGACCGGGATGGCTTTATCAAACAGCGCCAGGCTTTGTTCCGGCGCTTGGATCTGCAACTGCAAGGCGCGGCACGGTTCGGCACGGGGTTGCAGGGCAATGAGTCGTTGAAGAAGGTGCTGGGGATTTCGACCAAAAGCTATCTGCATAAAGGCGAGATTGCGGGGTATGCACGGCGCATGCGCGAGATTGCGCAGATGTCCAAGTGGCTGGGTAACGGGACTCTCATTGGGATCGCGCTGGACGTGGGCGTGACGGGGCTGGAGATCAAGGAGGCGTGTGTGACGGGACGGGAGGCGCAGTGCAGGAGGGTGAAGTATGTGGAGACGGGGAGGTTGGTGGGGGGAGTGGCTGGGGCGGCCGGAGGTGCGAATTTCGGCGCTAAACTAAGTCGACGGGCATGCAATATCTTATTAGGCATTGCGGCTAAAGGGCGTGGTGAGCTGATCTGTAGCGTTATCGGAGGTGCTGCGGGAGGGGATGCAGGGGGCAATTTGTTCGGCGATGGCGGCGCGTTTCTGGGTGGGCAGATCCTAGAGGTCAATGGTGATTTGATATTCCAGCCAGAGGGGGCTTAGCCATGAGTTTTTTTCTGGCTTACACCATTGTGTGGTTTGTTGGGATGTTGGTTCTCGTGGGACTGATGCTTTTTGCCGAATATACGAAACTCGACGAGCTGGAAAGTTACTTCAGTGAAAATGAAAAGGTCTGTAGGCATAAGCGTTTTTGGAAAAAAAATCAGCGACTCGACCGGTTTCATCGCATGGGGTTGATGATCGACATCCTGTCAATGCCCAAGGCCTTCCTGAAAGCAGGTCTCGTAACTAAGGCCGAACTGGCATCTGTTCCTTTAGCGCTTAAGCGATGGGCATTGTGGCCTTATCGTGTTGCTTCCATTTGGTTTGTCGCCTCCTGCGTTTGGTACGTCTGGTTCAATTGGTGGCCAGAGTGGACTTAACGATGGATTGTTTTTTCGTCTACACCCTTGTGATGATCATTGGAACGTTCGTTGTTTTGGGCCTGATGCTATATGCCGGGCATACAAAGCTCGACGAGCTGGAAAGTTATTTCAGTGAAAACGCGGAGGTTCGTAAATATTGGCAACGCTGGGAACGAAACCAGCAGCTCAATCGGGGTAATCGCATGGCGCTGTTGATTGACATCCTTCGCACACCAAAACGCTCCGTGAAAGACGGTCTTGTGACCGAGGTAGAGCTAGCCGCCATCCCCCTTGCCCTCAAGCGTTGGGCCGTATGGCCTTATCGGCTTGTGATGTTTTGGGCTGTCAGTTGGGGCTTTTGGGGTACTTGGCTCTAAAGAAAGCCAGCTTTTTCCTAAACGTATTTTTCCTTAAAGCCACATTCCCCTGAAAAAATACTGTACATGCATCCAGTAATATCCTACATTCCATCCCAGGTGACCGGATGTCACCTGACCTTCAGTTTTTAACTATGGATGGATAAAAAATGAAATCGAAAAAAGCCTTTATGCTGGGCGCGGCCATGGCGGCCTCCTGCTTCGTTTCGGCCTTCGCCCTGGCCGAGCAATACCCTTCGCAGCCCACCCCCAAACTGAGTGCACAGGCGGTCAAGCAGGCCGCGGAAAAAGCCCTCAAGTCGGGCGGTACGCTCGAAGCCAAACCCATCTCCGCGCAGTTGCAGCAAAAACTCAAGGCGGCGATGACGGTCAAGGCGGCCGCAAAATCCAAGGCCGTGGCCAGTCAACCGGCAAAAACCACCACGGTTGCCACCGCTGACAGCGAACTGAAGAAACCCGCCCAGGACCAGTTGAAAACGGCGGTTGCCGAATTCGTGCCGCTGTTTCCGACACTGGACGTCAATACCCTCTACACCATCACCGATGTGCAGACAGGCCAGGAGTTTCCCTACCACTTCAACCTGCCGCAAAGTGCTCGCGTGCTGGTGCAACTGATTGACCAAAGTGCCGGTGCCAATATGTCGCTGAGCCTGTTCCGGGATGACGGCCAGGGCAATCCGCAACTGATCGGTACCTCCGACAACGCGGGCAATGCCGATGAGTTCCTGGATGGCGTGCTGCCGGCGGGGGATTATTACTGGTACATGGTGGCCAATGAGGCCACCGACGCGCAGTTCAGTTTTGGCGTGGCGGTGGACACCAACATCGATACCTATGAACCCAACGACACCCCGCAAGCCTCGTTCGTGCTGCCCGACGCCCTGAACAAGGTGACGGGCAATCTCGACAACCCGGATGATGTCGACTACTTCGCGTTCCAGGCCACCCGTGGCCAGAACGTGGCGATGTCCCTGAGCGATGACAAAAAAGAGGTGAGTGACCAGTGGATCTTCGAGCGTCTGGAAGGTAACAACTGGGTCCAGGTACCGGTCGGCGATGACCTGGTTGCCTCCGGTCTGGCACCTGGCTATGTGGCGCAAGTGCGGGTTCGTGCCAACCCTGGCGTCACCCAGGATCCGAGTGTCCAATACAACCTGACCTTGGGTTCGGCGCCTCAGTTGAAGAGCTTCGACGTGAAGGGCGACAACATTGTGCGGGTACCGGTGTCGGTGTTCCCTCTGGCAACGCAGACCGCGCGCACGTTGAACTGGTCGACCCAATGGGCCGACTCCACGGGCGTGCCGCTGCTGGGGGTAACGCCGATCCTGCGCGTCGACAAACGCTTTGACGGTGCCGAGTTCCATTGGACCGACTTCAAGGCCACCACCAACAGTGCCGGCGCGACCCTGGCCAGCGCCTCCCTGGGTGAGTGCTTCGGCGACTACCGTGTGGTAATCCCGGACAGCAGCACCGGCGTGGCGTACAACTGGGACACCACCTTCAACTTCGGTGGCTGGCGCATCGAGCTGGATGAGTTCCAAGGTGTGGGAGTGGGCGGCGATAACGTCCCTTACGTGAGCCTGGGGCACATCTGCACCCAGAACATCACACACTGATACATCGCGATAAATGAAAGGGGCAGCCGGAACCGGCTGCTCCTTTTTTTCGTTTCGCCAACGCTCGTTTCGGCGACAGGCTCGCCACCGGCGATCCCACATTTGTTCGGGACTGACCAACGGCCTCTTGCACCGGCCTGGTTTCCTTGCTAGTTTCTCGCAAAATGTTAACGATAACATTTGCTCTAAAAATAAAAACAAAACAGAGACCACGCCATGAAAATGCTCCCGAAAACCCTGTGTTTATTGGCTGTAAGCATCACCCTCGGCAACGCTGTACCGGCGTTCGCCGACGCCCCCAAGCCGATCCGCATCGGCGCGTCGTTCCAGGAAATCAACAACCCCTATTTCGTCACGATGAAAAACGCCCTGGAAGAAGCCGGCGCGAGCATCGGTGCGAAACTCATCATCACCGATGCCCGCCACGACGTGTCCAAGCAGGTCAGCGACGTGGAAGACATGTTGCAAAAAGGCATCGATATCCTGCTGATCAACCCCACTGATTCGGTAGGCGTGCAATCGGCCGTCAAGTCCGCCCACGCCGCCGGTGTCGTGGTGGTGGCGGTGGACGCCCAGGCCGAAGGCCCGCTGGATTCATTCGTCGGTTCGAAGAACTTCGACGCCGGTTTCCAGGCGTGTGAATACCTGGCCCAGCACCTCGGCGACAAAGGCAATATCGCCATCCTCGACGGCATCGCCGTGGTGCCGATCCTGGAGCGCGTGCGCGGTTGCAAAGAGGCCGTGGCCAAGCACCCGGACATCAAGATCGTGAGCGTCCAGAACGGCAAGCAGGAGCGTGACCAGGCGCTGACCGTCACCGAAAACATGCTGCAGGCCCAACCCGGCCTCAAGGGCATTTTCAGCGTGAACGACAACGGCTCCCTCGGTGCGCTTTCTGCCATTGAGGCCAGCGGCCTGGACGTGAAACTGGTCAGCGTCGACGGCGCGCCGGAAGCGATCAAGGCGATCCAGAAACCCGGCAGTAAATTCATCGCCACCTCGGCCCAGTACCCCCGTGACCAGATCCGCCTGGCCCTGGGTATTGCCCTGGCCAGGAAGTGGGGCTCGCAAGTGCCCGCCACTATCCCGGTGGACATCACTCTGATCGACCAGGCCAAGGCCAAGGACTTCAGCTGGTAAACCGCCCAGGCCCCTCGGCATGCGTGGGGCCCTGGTCATCCTTCTGAGCGAGAGGTCGGCGGCATGAGCAGTCTTCTGAAGCTGGAAAATATCTGTAAGCGTTACCCGGGGGTGCAGGCCCTCAAGTCCATCAACCTGCAAGTCGAGCGCGGCGAGATCCATGCCTTGCTCGGCGAAAATGGCGCGGGTAAATCAACCCTGATGAAGATCCTCGGCGGCGTCGAGCATCAGGACGAAGGGCGCATCCTCATCGACGGCCAGACACAACGTTTCGCTACTTACCGCGACGCAATCGCTGCCGGGATCGGTATCGTGTTCCAGGAGTTCAGCCTGATTCCCTACCTCACGGCGGTGGAAAATATCTTCCTCGGCCATGAGCTGAGCAACCGCTTTGGCCTGCTGCGCAAACGCGAGATGGCCGAGGCCGCCGAGGCGTTGTTCCAGCGTTTGGGCGTGAGCATCGACCTGCATTGCGCGGTCAAGCATTTGAGCGTGGCCGAGCAGCAATTCGTCGAAATCGCCAAGGCCCTGGCCCTGGATGCGCGTTTGCTGGTGCTGGATGAGCCCACCGCGACTCTGACGCCCAGCGAGGCCGAACTGCTGTTCGAGATCATGCGTGAGCTCAAGCGTCAGGGCGTGGCGGTGATTTTTATCTCCCATCATCTGGAAGAGATTTTCCAGGTGTGCGACCGCATCAGCGTACTGCGCGACGGCGGCAACGTGGGCGTGACCGATGTGGCCGACAGCGATATCGACCGCCTGGTGGAAATGATGGTGGGCCGCCGCCTGGAATGCAGTTTCCCGCCCAAGCCCGGCGCCGAACGCGGTCCGTTGTTGTTGGAGGTCAAGGACATCCAGCTCGTGCGTAACGGTCCGCATAACAGCTTTCAACTGCACAAGGGCGAGATCCTCGGCTTTGCCGGTCTGGTCGGCTCCGGTCGCACTGAATTGGCCCTGGGCATGCTCGGCGCGCTGCCGTCGGTGAGCAAAGAGGTGTGGCTGCGTGGTGAAAAAATCCGCCTTGACGACCCGGCCCAGGCGCTGGCCCATGGCATCGGGCTGCTGCCGGAAAGCCGTAAGAGCGAAGGGCTGATCACTGATTTCAGCATTCGCGAAAATATTTCCCTGAATAACCTGCCCAAATACCAGAACGCCGGCGGCCTGATCGACAAGGCCAAGGAGTGCGCCAGCGTCGAGGCATTGATGAAGCAGCTGTCGATCAAGGCCCCGAGCGGCGAAAGCCGAGTGTTCAACCTCAGCGGCGGCAACCAGCAAAAGGTGGTGATCGCCCGCTGGATCAACCACCACTGCGATGTGCTGGTGTTCGACGAGCCCACGCGCGGCATCGACGTGGGCGCCAAGGCACAGATCTACGCGCTGATGCGCAGCCTCACCGAACAGGGCTACGCGATCATCATGATTTCCTCCGAACTGCCCGAAGTCATCGGCATGTGCGACCGCGTCGCCGTGTTCCACAAGGGCGCGATCGTCAAGGTCCTGGAAGCGTCCGCCGTCAATCCTCAAGAGGTCATGCGCCATGCAACAGGGGGCTCAAGTGAATACGTCCATTAACCGCGCTGACACCGCTCGGCTGCGCCTGAACCTGGCGCGGCTGGTGCGCTCGCCGGCGTTCTATCCGTTCGTGGGGCTGGTGGTGGTGACCCTGGTGATGATCCTGGCCAGCGACACGTTCCTGACCGCCAGCAACCTGTCGAACATCGCGCGCCAGGTATCGATCAACGCGATTATCGCGGTGGGCATGACCTGCGTGATTCTCACCGGTGGCATCGATTTGTCGGTGGGGCCCGTGATGGCGTTGTCCGGCACGCTGACGGCCGGGCTGATGGTCGCGGGGCTGCCGCCGGGGCTGGCGATAGGTGCCGGCATGCTGATCGGCGTGGCGTTCGGCATCGGCAACGGTCTGTTCGTGGCCTACCTGCATATGCCGCCGATCATCGTCACCCTGGCGACCATGGGCATCGCCCGGGGCCTGGGCCTGATGTACACCGACGGCTATCCGATTTCCGGGTTGCCGGACTGGTTTGCTTTTTTCGGTCGCGAAAGTGTGTTCGGCATCCAGGTGCCGATCCTGATCATGCTGATCACTTACCTGGCCGCCTACGTGCTGCTGCAACACACGCGCATCGGCCGCTACATCTACGCCATCGGCGGCAATGAAGAAGCCGTGCGTTTGTCCGGCGTGCGCGCGGCGCGCTTCAAGTTGCTGGTGTACGGCATCAGCGGCCTGACCGCCGCGATTGCCGGGCTGGTGCTCACCTCACGCCTGATGAGCGGCCAGCCGAATGCCGGCGTGTCGTTCGAATTGGATGCGATTGCCGCCGTGGTACTCGGCGGCGCGTCGATTGCCGGCGGGCGTGGGGTGATTGTCGGCACCTTGCTCGGCGCCATGCTGCTCGGGGTCTTGAATAACGGATTGAACATGCTCGGGGTGTCGCCCTACGTCCAGAGCGTGATCAAGGGCGGGATCATTTTGCTGGCGATTTTCATCAGCCGTCAGCGCCATAAATAAACTTCTCTCATACAGGCCAACCATCATGGACAAGCACACCCAAATGCAAGCCGTCGTCTGCCACGGCCCCAAAGACTACCGCCTGGAACGCATCGGCAAACCCCAGGCGCGGCCCAATGAACTGGTGATCCGCATCGCCGCGTGCGGCATCTGCGCCAGTGACTGCAAGTGCCACTCGGGCGCGGCGATGTTCTGGGGCGGCGACAACCCGTGGGTCAAGGCGCCGGTGGTACCGGGCCACGAGTTTTTCGGTTATGTGGAGCAAGTGGGGGAGGGCGCCGAGGAACACTTCGAGGTACAGGTGGGCGACAAGGTTATCGCCGAACAGATCGTGCCGTGCGGCAAGTGTCGTTTCTGCAAGTCGGGTAAGTACTGGATGTGCGAAGTGCACAACATCTTCGGCTTCCAGCGTGAAGTGGCCGAAGGTGGCATGGCGCAGTACATGCGCATTCCCAAGACCGCCATTGTGCACAAGATTCCCGCGTCGGTTTCGCTGGAAGATTCGGCGCTGGTGGAGCCGATGGCCTGCTCGATCCACACCGTCAACCGTGGCGATATCCAGCTTGACGACGTGGTGGTGATCGCCGGTGCGGGCACCCTCGGGCTGTGCATGGTGCAGGTCGCGGCGCTCAAAACACCGAAGAAACTGGTGGTGATCGACATGGTCGATGAGCGCCTGGAGCTGGCGAAAAAATTCGGCGCCGACGTGGTGATCAACCCGGCACGGGACAACGCCCGCGAGATGATCAATGGCCTTACCGACAATTACGGCTGCGACGTCTACATCGAAACCACCGGCGTGCCGGCTGGCGTCACCCAGGGCCTGGACCTGATCCGCAAGCTTGGTCGGTTTGTCGAGTTCAGTGTGTTCGGCGCCGAGACCAGCGTGGACTGGTCGATCATCGGCGACCGCAAGGAGCTGGACGTGCGTGGCGCCCACCTCGGCCCTTACTGCTACCCGATTGCCATCGACCTGTTCGAGCGCGGACTGGTCACCTCCAAGGGCATCGTCACCCATGATTTCCCGCTGGATGACTTTGCCGAAGCCTTTGAGCTGGCCAATTCGACGAAGTCGATCAAGGTGTTGTTGAAACCGGTGCTGCCATCCCAGGAGTAGCAGCATGAACTACGTGATGGGTGTGGACATAGGAACCCAGAGTACCAAGGCGCTGCTGGTGGATGCTCAAGGCACGATCATTGCCCAGCACCGCCAGGGGTATAGCGTGGATACCCCCAAGGTGCGCTGGGCGGAGCAATGGCCGCAGGTCTGGCTGGATGCGGTCGAGGCCTGCGTGGCGCAATGCATGGTCAAGGCCGGAGTGGCCAAAGACCAGGTCAAGGCGCTGTGCATCAGCAGTCTGTATGGCGGTTCGGGCATCGCGGTGGATGGGCAGATGACACCGTTGCACCCCTGCCTGATCTGGATGGACCGCCGCGCCGGCGAGCAGGTGGCGTGGGTGCGCGAGCATGTCGACCTGGATCGTCTGTTCACGATCACCGGCAACTCGGTGGACAGTTATTACGGTTTCACCAAGATGCTCTGGCTCAAGCAGCACCAGCCCGCGGTCTGGGCGAAAACCCGCTACTTGCTGCCGCCCAACAGCTATATCAACTGGTGCCTCACGGGTGCGCTGGCGGTGGACCATAGCAGCGCCGGCAATATCGGCGGGGTCTACGATGTGGCGGCGCGGGGTTGGTCCGAAGCAATGCTCGCGGCGCTGGATATACCGTTGGCGATGATGCCGCAGCGACTGTTGTATTCCGGCGAAGTCGTCGGTGGTTTGCTTGAAGACTGGGCCACGCGCCTGGGCTTGCAGGCGGGCACGCCGGTGCTTGCCGGTGGCGTGGACGCGGCCATGGCAACGCTGGCTGCCGGCGTCACGCAGCCGGGCAACCATGTGGCGATGATCGGTACCAGTATGTGCTGGGGCTACCTGAACCAGCAGGTGGAGGCGCACCACGGCCTGGTCAGCATGCCCCATGTCTACAACGGCCACCGGGACCTGTACATCTTCGGTGGCGCGATCACCGCCGGGGCGTCGGTGAGCTGGTTTCGCGAACAGTTCTGCCAGGCCGAGGAACAACAGGCCAAGGCCAGCGGTCAGGACAGCCTGGTCCTGCTGGAACAGAGCGCGATGAACATTCCGGCGGGCAGCGAAGGGGTGTTGTTCCTGCCGTACCTGATGGGCGAGCGCAGCCCGGTGTGGGACGACCGCGCCAGCGGCAGTTTTGTCGGGCTGAACCTGTATCACAGCCGTATCCACCTGTACCGCGCGGTATTGGAGGGGGTGAGTTTTGCCCTGCGCCATAACATCGAGGCGGGTACTCGTGGCGCGCACTCGTTGGACCCGCGCTTGATCGTGGTAGGGGGCGCGAGCCATTCGGATTTGTGGATGCAGATCATCGCGGACGTCACGCGGTTACCGGTGTACACCATTGTCCAGGAAGTCGAGGCCGCCTTGGGCGCGGCGTTGCTGGCGGCGCATACGGTGGGGCTGGTGAGTGATGGGGAAATGGATAAAGGGTGGGTGCACCTGGCGTTGCGGGCTGAGCCCAAAGCGGAAAACGTCGAGGCGTATGACCGGGTGTTCGCCGAGTATCTGAAACTGTATCCGGCCCTGAGACCGATCATGCACAACCTGCAAGCCACCTGAATCAACACGGTCCAAAAGTGTGGGAGCGGGTTTGCTCATTCCCACAGGGGATCTTTATCGCCTAGGGAATAGTGATCATGAACGCAGTCTTCAACTTCACCCACCAACGCATTCTCGTCACCGGCGCCAGCAGTGGCATCGGCCGTGAAATTGCCCGGCAACTGATCGCCAGCGGCGCCGAAGTTTTTGCCCTCGGCCGCGACGCCAATGCCCTGTCGCAACTGGGCTGCCACACCCTGTGCCTGGACATCGCCGACAGCACCGCCCTCGACAACGCCCTGCAAGACTTGCCGCCCTTGCATGGCCTGGTTAACTGCGCGGGCATCTCGCGCCTGGAACCCGCCGCCTCCATCAGTGCAGAAGCCTTTGATCAGGTCATGCAGGTCAACGCCCGCGCCGCCGCCCAGGTGGCCAGCCGAGTGGCGGCCAAAATGATCGAAGCGAACATCGCCGGCAGCATTGTCAACATCTCCAGCCAAGCCTCGTTGGTCGCGCTGGACGACCACCTCAGCTACTGCGCCTCCAAGGCCGCGCTGGATGCGATTACCCGTGTGCAGTGCGCCGAATGGGGCCGATTTGGCATTCGCGTGAACAGTGTCAACCCCACGGTAACGCTCACGCCGATGGCAACCATGGCCTGGTCCGACCCGGCCAAGCGTGATCCTGCATTGGCGGCAATCCCCCTGGGGCGCTTTGCCGAGACCGTGGAAGTGGCGTTACCCGTGCTGTTCCTGCTCAGCGATGCCGCCAGCATGATCAGCGGAGTGAGCCTGCCGATCGACGGCGGCTACACCAGCCGCTAGCCGTTCTCCAGCTTGCCGGCGATCACCACCTTGTCCCGAGGTTTGTGCGGGTCTTCCAGGCGATCGAGCAGCAGGCGTACCGCGCTGCTGCCGGCCAGCGAGGCGTCGTGGGCCACGCACGCAATCGGTACGCCGAAGATATCGGCGAAGGGCAGGCGATCGATGCCGCAGATGGTCAGGCTGTCATGGGGAATGTTGTGCATGCGCAGGGCGCGCAGGGCACCCAGGGTGATCAACTGGTTGAAGCCCATGATCGCGTCCGGCGCCGAGTGTTCGGCGAGGTAGTCGAGGGTGTGCAGGTAAGAGGGCATCAGCGTGTAGTCGCCGGCTTGCACTTCCACCTGTACCTGCGGGTGTTCGGCCAGCACTTCGCGCAGGCCCTTGAGGCGTTCGACGGTGATGCGCGAATGCTCGGGGCCGGTCAGCACCAGCAGGCGCTTGAGATCGGGCGTTTGGCGCAGCAGGTAATGTGCAGCCTGGATGCCGCTGTGGTAGTTGTCGAGCACCACGCGGCTGAATGGGCTGTCGTGGATCGTACGGTCGAGCAGCACCACTGGGGTCTTGCCATTGCCCAGTCGCTCCAGGTAATCGGGTTGGTAGCTTGGCTCGTCGGAGACCGGCGACAGGATGATCCCTGCTACGCGGTAGCCCAGCAGGGTATCGACCGCCTTGCTTTCCAATTCCTCCAGCTCATCGGTGTCCACCAGCATGATGGTGTAGCCGTGCTGTTTGGCCTCGCGGGAAATCGCCTTGATCATCTCGCTGTAGAACGGATTGTCCACTGACGCGGTGATCACGCCGATGATCAGGCTTTCACTGCGCTTGAGCCCGCGGGCGAAGGCGTTGGGCACATAGTCGAGTTCGCGCGCTACGTCGAGGATGCGCGCCAAGGTGGCCGGTTTGACCAGGTCAGGTTTGCTCAACGCCCGGGACACGGTAATGGTGGTCATGCCGACGCGTTTGGCGATGTCGCTGATGGTGACGGACTTTTTCTTGTTCATCGGTAAGGCTGCGAGAGGACACACCCGCAGGCTAGCATGTGCGGCGACATACGGTGATTCAAATCAACGGGTCCCAGCGCTGCGACCAGTCACTCTCGGCCTTGACCACTTCACGCAGCAGCCCCAGGGCCTGTTGCAACACCGCCGAATCCCGTGCCCGCGAGTACACCAGGAACGTCGGGAAGCTGAACTCCGGGGCCTTGGGCACGCGCTGCATCACGCCGCTGTCCAGGTAGCTCTGTACCACCCGCGTGCGGAAATACCCGGCGCCGCCGTTCTCGAGGATGTACTGCAATGCCAGCGGCCCGAGGTTGAAACTCACCGCCGCGCGAGCCCTGTCGGGCAGGGCCGCGTCGTGCTGCTGGCGGAAACCCGGGCCCCAATCGATGTAGACGTACGGGGCCGGTTTGCTCGTCAATTGCACCAGGATCAGTTTTTCTTCCAGCACCTGTTCCACCTGCAACCCCGGCCAGTACTGCGGCTGGAACACCAGCGCGGCATCGAGTACGCCGAGCTCCAGCTGCCGCAGCAGGTATTCACCTTCACGCACTTCGGTGCGCAGGGCATGCCCGGGGATCTGTTCGCGCAGGGCCCGGGCCCAACCGAGCATCAGCGGGTTGCACAGGCTGACTTCACCGCCGATATGCAGCACATTGCGATAGCCATCGGGCAACGGCAGGTCACGCCGCGCGGCTTCCCAGGTTTGCAGCAACTGGTTGGCGTACACCACAAACGCCTCGCCGTCGGCGGTCAGGCGTGCACCGGCGCGGTTGCGCACGAACAGCGTACTGCCCAGCTGGCTTTCCAGGTTTTTAACGCGTGCGGTGATGGCGGTCTGGGTGACGTGCAATTTCTCGGCGGCGGCGGCCAGGCTGCCGCAGCGGGTGATTTCCAGGAAAGTGCGTGCCAGTTCGATGTCCATGAAGCCCCCGGGGATGAATGGGAGACATTGTAGAGGCAGGGGATTGGAGTGCGCTCAGAAAATGTGCGAGGGGGCTTGCCTCCGAAGACGCCTTCTGGGATGCCCAGGGTGTTCAAAAGGGATAGATTTATTTGGATTTGGCCAAGCGGTACTTGGGCATGAACTTCACGGCAGTATCGGCAGGCAGTAGCGCCCACCGGAAATAGTGCATGGAGCCTCGATAGATATTGTTGTTCATGTCGCCCAGGGTCAAACCGTCCTTGGGTTCTGCCCACAAATCCTGATCCACCACGAAGTAGCTCTGGCCAGCCTTGACGGACAAGTCAAACTGGCGCGTGGCTTCGTCCGTGAGGATTGAGGTTTTGTTGGAGCTGACGCGGTGCACGCCGGCTGGCAAGTCCACCTTGAAGTAGCCGCCGGTAGGCAGCCCCCCAAGGCTCTGGCCATCGACGTGGACTTCGGTGATGAATTGCGGGCTCATGAGGCGATACTCGCGCACGAAGTAAACGGTGGCCTTGTCGCTGGCTGTCTGGGCTGGCGTTGTGAAGTAAGGCTGACCCAGCAGTGGGTCGGTATGCGCGCAGCCTTGCAAGCAGGCAAGCGCCAAGAAAAGACCTGTCCATGTGAGTATTCTTGGCATTGCGTAAAACTCCTGAAAACATTGAGGGCGCGAGAATAGCACTGAGTCAGGCGTCAACGCATTCCGCAGGCACAGTGGCTATTTATCAGACCGGGGCATGCAAGTGTCGGGTTGGAAATGCTCGCGCATACACCTGGCATACCCTCAACACCTGCTCATCGGCAAACCGCGCCGCCACCACATGCAACCCCACCGGCAAGCCATTCGCCGCCAAGCCGCACGGCACCGACGCCGCCGGTTGCTGGGTGAGGTTGAAGGGGTAGGTGAACGGTGTCCACTCGGTCCATTCCTGCATCCCGGAACCGGGCGGTACGTTGTGTCCGGCCTCGAACGCGGTGATCGGCATCATCGGCGAGACCAGCACGTCGTAATGCTCGTGGAACGCCGCCATACGGGCCACCAGCGCGGCGCGGGCTTCGAGGGCTGCGTTGAAGTCATCCAGGCTCAACTGCTCGCCACGCTGGGCAATGCGCAGCAGCCCAGGGTCCAGCAGGTATTTTTGCGCCTCGCTCATGGCCCCGGTAAGGCGTGCCGCGCCCGCCGCCCACAAGGTGCTGAACACTTCCAGCGGGTCGCTGAAACCGGGGTCGATCTGCTCGACATGGGCACCGAGCTGCACCAGGCCCTCGACCGCCTGGGCGACCACCCTGGCCACCTGCGGGTCGACATCCACGTAGCCAAACGTGGGGCTGTAGGCCACGCGCAGGCCGTTCAAATCCGTGTGCGGCGTGAGCCATGGCGTGGTCCTCGGCGCGCCGATCAGGCCATCCCGCGCATCCGGCTGTGCCACGGCCTGCAGCATCAGCACGCTGTCTTCCACGGTGCGGGTCATCGGCCCCAGGTGCGAAAGGATGGTCATCGAACTGGCCGGCCACTGCGGCACATAGCCGAACGTCGGCTTGATCCCGAAGGTGCCGGTAAACGCGCAGGGGATGCGGATCGAGCCGCCGGCATCGCTGCCCTGGTGCAGCACGCCCAGGTTCAATGCAGCTGCCGCGCCCGCGCCGCCAGACGAGCCGCCTGCGGTGGTGCGTGTGTCCCACGGGTTGCGCGTGATGCCGTACAGCGGGTTATCGGTGACGCCTTTCCAGCCGAATTCCGGGGTGGTGGTCTTGCCCAGCAGCACCGCGCCGGCCTTGCGCATAAAGGCTGGGAAGGGCGCGTCGACGTCCCACGGACCCTCGGCCGACGAGGTGCGCGAGCCCTTGCGGGTGGGCATGCCGAGCGTCAGCGTGAGGTCCTTGATCGAGGCGGGCACGCCATCCAGGGCACCGCAGGGCTCACCCTTCAACCAGCGGTGCTCCGAGGCCCGCGCGGCGCGCAGCGCGCCCTCGGGGTCCACATGGCAGTAGGCGTTGACCATCGGGTTGTAGCGTTCGATGCGCAGCAATGCATCCTCGGTGACCTCCACCGGCGACAGGGTCTTGTCGCGAAAATGCGCCAGCAGTTGTACGGCCGTCAGTTCACCTATGTCACTCATGGCTATTCCCCTGTGCCGCGTTGACCATGGCGCGCAACAACACGGCGCACCCGGCCGCCAGGTCATCCGGCGCGGCGTTTTCGATTTCGTTATGGCTGATGCCGCCTTCGCACGGCACAAAGATCATCCCGGCCGGGCCCAGTTCGGCGACGAAAATCGCGTCATGCCCGGCGCCGCTGACGATGTCCATATGGCTCAGGCCTAAGGCACTCGCCGCATCACGCACGGCGTTGACGCAGGCCGGGTGGAAGTCCAGCGGCGGGAAGTCGGCGGTGGGCGTCAGTTCGAAGGTCAACCCGTGCCGGGCTGCTGTGGCTTCGATCACGCCACGTACTTCATCGACCATGGCCTGCAGCTTGTCGGCATGCAGGTGGCGCAGGTCGAGGGTCATGTGCACCTGGCCGGGAATCACATTGCGCGACCCCGGGTGCAGGCTCAGGCAGCCGACCGTGCCGCAGGCGTGAGGTTGCTGCTGGTGGGCGATACGGTTGACCGCGCTGACCACCTCGGCGGCGCCCACCAGGGCATCCTTGCGCAGGTGCATCGGCGTCGGCCCGGCGTGGGCTTCGACGCCGGTGAGGGTCAGGTCGAACCACTTCTGGCCCAGGCAGCCCATGACCACGCCAATGGTGGTGGCCTGGTCTTCCAGCACCGGGCCTTGCTCGATATGCGCTTCGAAATACGCGCCGACCGGGTGGCCCAACACCGCGCGGGCACCGGCATAGCCGATGCGCTGCAACTCGGCGCCCACCGACAGGCCTTGCTCGTCCTGTTTGGCGAGGGTGTCCTGCAAGTCGAACTTACCGGCAAATACCCCGGAGCCCATCATGCACGGCGGGAAGCGCGAGCCTTCTTCATTGGTCCATACCACCACTTCGAGCGGCGCCTGGGTCTCGATGTTCAAATCGTTGAGGGTGCGGATCACTTCCAGCCCGGCCATCACCCCGTAGCAACCATCGAACTTGCCGCCGGTGGGTTGGGTGTCGATATGGCTGCCGGTCATCACCGGCGGCAGTGCCGGATTACGCCCAGGGCGGCGGGCGAAGATATTGCCGATGGCGTCGACACTGACGCTGCACCCGGCGGCCTTGCACCACTGCACAAACAAGTCACGGGCCTGGCGGTCCAGGTCGGTGAGGGCCAGGCGGCACACGCCGCCCTTGACCGTGGCGCCCAGTTGCGCCAGGTCCATCAGCGATTGCCACAGGCGGTCGCGGTTGATCAGCGGGGCGTTGCCCTGGAGCGGTTGCGCAAAACTGTTCATCTGCATTCTCCCGTCAGGCGCTCAGCGCCAGGTAGCGGTTCTTGATCGTCGGGTCGGCGCGGAAGGCGGCGGCACTGCCTTCGTAGACCACGCGGCCCTGTTCGAGGACGTAATGGCGGTCGGCGAGCTTGTCGCAGACCATCAGGTTCTGTTCCACCAGCAGCACCGGCAGGCCGTCGTCCTTGACCTTGCGCAGGATCTTCACCAGTTCGTCGACGATCACCGGGGCCAGGCCTTCGGTGGGTTCGTCGAGGATCAGCAGCTTCGGATCGTTGAGCAGGGCGCGGGCGATCGCGAGCATCTGTTGCTCGCCGCCGGAGAGCGCATGGCCGGCGTTCCTGCGCCGCTCCTTGAGGCGCGGGAACATGCCGTACACGTCTTCAAGCTGCCAGCGGCTGCTCTTGCGGACGGCAATGCGCAGGTTTTCCTCGACGGTCAGCAGGCGGAAGATCCCGCGATTCTCCGGCACCAGCGCCAGGCCCTGGCGCGCGATTTCAAAGATTTTCTGCCCCACCAGCGCCTGGCCGTTGAAGTGGATCTGGCCCTGGCGTGGGCAGATGATGCCGAGGATGCTGCGCAGGGTGGTGGTCTTGCCGGCACCGTTGCGCCCGAGCAGGGTCACCAGTTCGCCGGGGTTGACCCTCAGCGACACGCCTTCGAGCACGTGACTCTTGTCATAGTAGGAATGGATATTCTCGACGATCAACATCAGGCAGCCTCCCCAAGGTAAGCACTGCGCACGCGTTCATCGGCACGCACGAACTCCGGCGTGCCTTCCACCAGGATCTGCCCGTGGCTCATCACGGTGATACGTTGGCTGATGGACATGACGATGCTCATGTTGTGTTCGATCAACAGCACCGTGTGGTCGCGGCCGAGGTCGCTGATCAACTGGGTCATGATCGGGATGTCATCGATGCCCATGCCCGAGGTGGGCTCGTCGAGCATCAACAGTTTGGGCTTGGAGCAGATCGACATGCCCACCTCCAGCACCCGTTGCTGGCCGTGGGACAACTCGCCGGCCAGGGTCTCGGCGCGGGCGCTGAGTTGCAGGCGTTCGAGCACCTGGTCGGCCATCTCCAGGTGTTCGCGCTTGCTGTCCACGCGGCGCCAGAAATTCAACGCACGTGCACCGTCGCGGCCCTGGGCGGCGAGGCGCAGGTTTTCGCGCACGCTGAGGTTCTGGAACAGGCTGGTGAGCTGGAACGAGCGCGCCATGCCCAGGCCGACGCGCGTGTGGGCAGGCTTGCGCATCAGGTTCTTGCCGTTGAAATGAATCGCCCCGGCCGTGGCCTGGCGTTCACCGGTCAGGCAGTGGAACAGGCTGGTCTTGCCCGCACCGTTGGGGCCGATGATGGTGTGGATGGTGCCGGCTTCGACCTTGAGGTTCACGCCGTTCACCGCACGGAACGCGCCATAGGCCAGTTCCAGGTCCTGGGTTTCCAACAAGATGCTCATAGCCCTTCCTCCTTGGCGACGACGACGGCCTTGCGACGGCCGCGCACGCGCTCGAACAACGCGGCCAGGCCGCCCCACAAACCGCCGCGCATGAAGATCACCACCAGGATCAGGATCACCCCCAGCAGCATCAGCCAACGGGGCCACAGGTCGGAAAGAAAATCCCCCAGCAGCACGATGGACCCGGCGCCCAGCAACGAACCGAACAGCGAGCCGGTGCCGCCGATGATGGTCATGATCAGGATGTTTTCGGACATCGCCAGGTCGATATTCGACAGCGGCACAAAGTGCAGCAGCATGGCGTACAGCGCCCCGGCAATCCCGGTGACTGCGCCGGACAGCACGAACACCAGGATCTTGAAGTGCCGCGTGTCGTAGCCGATGGCCGAGGCGCGGGTTTCGTTTTCGCGGATCGCCATCAGCGTGCTGCCGAACGGCGAGGCGATCACCCGGCGTGCGCCGATAAAGATCAACAGGAACAGCACCGCGACAAAACCATAGAACGCGCGGGCGTCGGCCAGGGACAACAGTACGGCGTCGCCGATGCGGATTTCCGGGCGTGGCACGCTGAGCAGGCCGTTATCGCCGCCGGTCCAGTCGCTCAAGGTGTAGGCGACAAAGTACGCCATCTGGCTGAAGGCCAATGTGAGCATCACGAAGTAGATGCCGGTGCGCCGGATCGCCAGGGCACCCACCAGCAAGGCCAGGAAACCACCGGCGATGGCGGCGCCCAGCAGCGCGGTGAACAGGCCCAGTTGCAGGTGGATCATCAGCAGCGCCGCGCAGTAGGCACCGGCACCAAAGAAGATGCCTTGGCCGAATGACAGCAGCCCGGTGTAGCCCAGCAACAGGTTGCAGGCCAGGGCCGCCATGGCAAAGATCAGGATCTCGCTGGCCAGGGTCGCCGAGGGCAATAGCACGGGCAGGCCGATCAGCACCGCCACGACCCACAGCAACATGGCGCGTGATTGGGTTTTGGCAAACGGCAGGGGATTTTTCTCGCTCATGTCAGGCTCTCCCAAACAGGCCGTAAGGCCGCACCAGAATCACCACAGCCATGGCGCCGTAGATCATCAGGCTCGCGCCTTGGGGCCAGAGTGTGGTCATCAGGCTTTGCACCACGCCCACCAGCAAACCGCCGACCAGCGCACCGCTGAACGAGCCCATGCCGCCGATCACCACCACCACGAAGGCGATGCCGAGAATCTCGGGGCCAACGAACGGCTGCGCACCGCGCAACGGCGCGAACAGCACCCCGGCCATGCCGGCCAGGCCCACGCCGAGGGCGAAGGTCATGGAGAACAGGCGGAAGATATTCGTGCCGAGCAGCGACACGGTCTCGGTGCTTTCACTGCCGGCGCGCACCAGGGCGCCGAAGCGTGTGCGTTCCAGCAGCAGCCACAGGCCCAGGCCCACCAGCCCGGAAAACACGATGAGGAACAGGCGGTAGTAGGGGTAGACGAAATCACCCACCACCAGCACGCCGCGCAGCAGTTCCGGCACGGCGACGCTTTTGCCCACCGGGCCCCAGATCATTACGCTGGCTTCCTGGATGATCAGTGCGATGCCCAGGGTGACCAGGATCTGGAACATGTGCGGCAAGTGATAGATCCGCTGGATCAACAGCCGCTCGATCACCCAGGCCAACGCGGCCACCACCAGCGGCGCAATCAACAGCGCCAGCCAGAAGTTGCCGGTGAGGCTCACGGCGGTGTAGCAGATGTAGGCGCCCAGCAGGAAGAACGCGCCGTGGGCGAAGTTGACGAAGTTGAGCAGGCCGAAAATGATCGTCAGCCCGACCGCGATCAGGAAGTAGATCATTCCCAATCCAAGGCCGTTGAGTATCTGGAACAGGTAAAGATTAAGCATGCAGAAACCCTCGAACAGGTGGCCGCCCGGGCGGCCCTGCCGTGTACAACGGTGGTGTTTTAGCGGATCAGGCGAGCGTGCAGCCCGTGGCTTCCACCGGCGGGAAGGACTGGCCGGCGCTGATTACCTTGGCCAGGTCATCCTTGTCGGCCATCTCGCCGGCGGCCTTGCCGACCAGCAGGTAGTAGTCCTTGATCACCTGGTGGTCGCCGGCGCGGATCGACTCCTTGCCGGTGGGGCCTTCGAAACTCAGGCCCTGCATGGCCTTGGCCACGGTCGGCCCGTCGAAGCTGGCGGTGGCGATGATGGTGTCGAGCATGACTTTGGTGCTGATGTAGTCGGCGGCCAACGGGTAGGTGGGGTTGATGCCGTACTTGGCCTGGGTCAGCTTGACCAGCTCGCGGTTGAGCGGGGTGTCGACCTGATGCCAGTACTGCGCGCCGAGGTACACGCCGTCGAGGATGTCGCTGCCCAGTTCCTGGAACTGGTCGAGGCCGGCGGACCACACCAGCAGCACTTTCATGCGCTCCTTGATGCCGAAGTTCACCGCCTGGCGCAGGGTGTTGGACGATTGGCTGCCGAAATTCAGCAACACCAGCACGTCGGGTTTGGTGGAGATGGCGTTGGTCAGGTAGCCGGAGAATTCCTGCTCCTGCAGCGAGTGGTAGCTGTTGCCGACATGCTCCAGGCCATGTTCCTTGAGTACGTTTCTGGCGCCTTCGAGCAGCGCTTCGCCGAACACATATTGCGGCGTGATGGTGTACCAGCGCTTGGCATCCGGCAGCAGCTTGATCAGCGGCACCATGGTTTCGCGGATCGCGCCGTAGGTAGGTACCGACCAGCGGAACGTGGCGTGGTTGCAGTCTTTGCCGGTGACTTCATCGGCACCGACCGGGGTCATGAATACACCGCCGACCTTGTCGACTTCCTTGGCCACCGCGAGTGCCGACGACGACAGCGTGCAGCCCTGGAAGAAGCGCGCGCCGTCCTGCTGGATCGCCTCCTGCACCTTGCGCACGGCCTTGCCGGCGTTGCCCTCGGTGTCGATGACCTTGTAGTTCAAGGGGCGGCCCAGTAGCTCGGTGTGTTGTGCCACCGCCAGGCGCGAACCCATGTCGGCAAACTTGCCATAGCTGGCAAAGGCGCCGGACATGGACTTGAGGCCGTAAAAGGTAAAGGGCTCGGCGGCGAATGCCGAACGCACGCTCAGTGGAAGACTGAGGGCGGCGGCGGCGGTAAGACTGGCTTTCAATAACGTACGACGCTGCATGGGGTGACTCCCTGGTTTAGTTATTGGCAGGAGTAGCAAGGGCGATACGGTGGAGCAGGGCCTGTGGGCAGGCCTGTTATTGGGATAACGCAGTGAATGCAGTCAACTGTGGGAGGGGTGTTTTCAGTGGTTGTGGTCGAACTCCAGTAGAAAGTGCGGGCTGACCTGGCCTTCCAGCGCGGTCATATGGTGTTCGGCGTCGCACATATGTTCATGCATCAGGCTGCGTACCGCGCCTTCATCCCCGGCGCGAAAGGCGTTCAGCAGCTGTTTGTGATAGTCGAGGTTGGCCGCGTCGAACTGCTTGCGCTTGGGCTTGTAGGCTTTTTTCAGTACCACCAGGTCGCGCAGCAGGTCGTTGAGAAATTGCGCCATAAAGCTCAGCAACGGGTTGGGGCAGGCCTTGGCCAGCAAATTGTGGAACTCCAGTTCCGCCAGGCGTTGCTCACGCTGGCCGGCTTCGCTGTCTTCGGGGGCGCTGCAGAAATCCACGTTGTCCTGCAATGCCCGGTAGTCGTCCTCACTCAGGCGCCCGAGCACCGACACCGCCAGTTCCACTTCGATGACCTTGCGCAACTGGTACACCTGCTCGCCGTCCAGGTGCTGGAAGTGCAGGTAGTTACGCAGCGCGCGGCTGGCGGGTTCAGTGCCGGCCTGGTTCAGGTACGCACCGCCGCTGGGGCCGGTGCGCGTACTCACCAGCCCCTCGACCTCCAGGGCCTTGAGCGCTTCACGGGCCGAGCCCTTGGAGCACTGGAAGCTCTCCATCAGCTCACGCTCGGTGGGCAGGCGGTCGCCGGGCTTCAAGGCGTCGGTGACGATAGAGCGCTTGACCGACTCGACAATCACGTCGGACAGCTTCTGGCGTTTGCGGCGTAGCGGGCGACTCAGCATGGGTTCGATTTATCGTATTAATGCGGATAAATAGCACTTAATAACGATTGCGACGGAGCGTCAACGCAGGGTGTCGTTTTCGGCGGCAACAGGTCGTAAACGACGCGCTACTGCCTGCCTGCCACGTCAAGGCAGCGAGTCGACGGTGGCGGCTGTTTGCCATAGGCGAGGAAGTCACCCACCCATCGGTTGATACAGCCGCCAGCGTCCGGTTTGGCGGGCTCCTTGAGGCGCAGTTGTTCGACCCCAAGCCTACCCGCCATGGTGTGTTCGGCGTTGACCAGCACCATGCGTGCGACGCGCTCGGGAAACACTGCGGCATAGCGGCTGCCCAGGCGCGTGGCGATGGTGTCCCCCAGGTAATGCAGTTGGGCGTCGCCCAACTGGGCGCGGACGTACTCCATGTCCCGTACGGCCTGTTCGACGCCATGCTCCTGAGTGAGGTCGCGGGGGCTGAGTTCGATCATGTCGTAGCGGTTGAGCAGCGTGCGATAGGCTTGTGTGGAATACGTGTCCCAGCGGCTGGCGAGGTGAATGGCGAAGGTGCTTCCGTAGTTTTTTTGCGCGGTGTCGCCGGCCTGGGTGAAGACCACGCCCTTGCGGTTCAGGGGGTCGCGGGCGCCGACACGGGTCAGGTAGAGGCGCTGGTGGCCTTGCCAGGGGGCGGCATGGTTGCGCGGTACGGTGACGATGCCGCACTGGGTGCGCGACAGCACCTCGGGGTCAAGCCGTTCGGTGGTGGGGAGGGGGCAATCGAGCAGCCAATCAATGGCGGTGGGTTTGATCAGTGGCTCTGCCTGGCCAAGGTTTGCCATCAACCAGAGACAGCCGCACGCGAGGTATTTTGCAACATTCATCCAGTGTTCCCTGGCAGCCGTGTGATAGCGGCATTTTTTACCAAGGAACCTGAGTCGAAGAATGTAGGGGCGGTAGACGACTTATGTACGAAACTGGAGTTTCGTTTATCAGATGCTGGTTTTCCAACCGCCGCCCAATGCCTTGTACAGCGCAATGCTGGCCTGCAGGCGTGACAGTCGCAATTGCACGTTCAAGTCCTGGGCGGCATACAGGGTGCGCTGGGTTTCCAGTACCGTCAGCAAGTCCTCGGCACCCGCCTGGTAGCGGCTTTCGGCGATCTGGAAGGCGGTTTGGGCCTGTTGCAGTTCTTCCGTTTGCCAGTGGCGCTGCTGGTCCAGGCGCGTGATGCTGCTGAGGGCTTTTTCCACATCGGCAAAGCCGTTGATGATCGCGCCGCGGTAGGTTTGCAACAGCTCATCCTGGCGCGCGCGCGCCTTGTCGCGCTCGGCGCTTAAACGGCCGTTGTTGAAAATCGGCCCGACCAGGCCGGCCGTCAGCGTGTAGTAGGGGCTGCGCAGGACGTCCACGGCCTTGTAGGCATCGGAGCCGAGCGTGGCGCCGAGGGTCAGGGCCGGCAGCATGGCGGCGCGGGCCACGGTGACGTCCGCCTGGGCTGCCGCCAGTTCGGCCTCGGCCTTGGCAATGTCCGGCCGGCGGCTGAGCAGCTGGCTGGGCATGCCGGCGCCGATGGTTGGCCAGGTCAGCTCCTGGAAGGGTTCGGCGCCCAGGTCCAAGGCCTGGACCGGTTGGCCGAGGAGGGCGGCAAGGGTGATCTGGGATTCTTCGGCCAGTTGTTGAATCAACGGCAGCTGGCGTTGCTGGCTGGCCACCAGGCTTTTCTGCTGGGCCAGTTCCAGGGCCGTAGCGGAGCCTGCGTCGTAACGGGTCTGCACCAGGTCGAGGACGTTACGCGCATTGGTCAGGTTCAACTCGGCGATCTGCTGGCGCTGGCGCGCCGCGAGGGTTTGCGCGTAGCGGTCGGCGACGTTGCTGAGCAAGGTCAGTTCCACGGTGGCCTGGTCGAACTCGCTGGCGCGCAGACTGTGCAGGGCACTGTCACGGGCAGCGGCGCGGCCACCCCAGAAATCCACTTCGTAGCTGGCGGTGAAGTTGGCGCCGAAATTATCGACGGCGTCATCGCTTTGTGAGGCGTCAAGGTCCGGCCCGCCCGTGCCGTGCAACAACTTCTGGTGGCTGGCGGCAAGGTTGAACTTCACCTCGGGCAACAGTTGCGCCCCGGCAATCACCGCCGTGGCCTGGGCCTGGCGCACGCGGGCCATGGCGGCGGCCACGTCGAAGCTGTCACGCCGGGCCTGGTCGACCAGGCGGTTCAACTGCGGGCTGCCGAACTGCGTCCACCAGCGCTGGTTAGTGGCCTGGGCGGCGTCGCTTTCAGCGAACTGCCAGGCAGCCGGCGGCGCAATAGCGCTGTCCACGGCGGGCGGGTCACCGGCGCAGGCCGTGAGCAGCAGGCACAGGCCAAGTGCGGGCAGGTACGGGGGAATGGATCGTTTATTCACTGGTCAACGCCTTAACCGGATCGAGCCGGGCAGCTTTACGGGCCGGCATGAAGCCGAATACGACGCCGGTGACCAGTGCGCAAGCGAATGCGCCAAACACCGCCACCAGGGAGAACTGCACCGCCACCTTGGCCAGCACCAGCACGCCACCCACCAGCAGGGCCAGGGCAATGCCACACAGGCCGCCGACCACCGACAGCATCACCGCCTCGGTCAGGAACTGGCGCAAGATGTCGCGCTGGCGCGCGCCGGTGGCCATGCGAATGCCGATCTCGCGGGTGCGTTCGCGCACGGTCATCAGCATGATGTTCATCACGCCAATGCCGCCTACCAGCAGGGAAATCGCGGCAATCGAGCCGAGCATCAGCGACAGGGTATTCTGGGTGCGCGCCTCGGCCTGGATCATCGCCGCGTTGTTGGTCAGCTCGTAGTCGCGCTTGCCGTTGTGCAGCTTTTGCATCAACTGATCGATGGCCACTTCGGCCTCGTGGACTTTGCGCGCATCGGCGGCGGCAATCACCACGTATTCGGGGTTGTAGCTGCCGAACAGGCGCACGCTGGCGGCGGTGTAGGGGATGGCGATACGGTCATCACTGTCTTTGTTGCCGGAGCTGGCGCCTTTCTCCGCCAGCACGCCGATCACCTGGAACGGTACGTTTTCGATCAGGATGTACTGGCCGATGGGGTCGACCTCTCCCTTGAACAGCTTTTCCCGCACGCGATGGCCGATCACCGCCACGGTGGCGGCCGCATGCTCGTCGGCCGCCGTGAAGTAACTGCCCTCGACCACCGGCCAGTTGAAAATGTCCGGGAAATTGGTGTCATTGCCGCCCACATAGGCCATGTAGTCGACGTTGCCATAGCGCACGCCGGCTTCGGTGCCGTTGACCGGCATGATGCGCTTGATCTGGGGCAGCGCCGCCAGCGCCGCGACGTCATTGAGGGTGACGATACCCAGCGGCGTGCGCGGGTTGGGCGATGAGCCGCTGAGGTAGAGGATGTTGGAACCGAACGCGCCCATCTGCGCCATGACCTGGCGTTTGCTGCCTTCGCCCACGGCCAGCATCACCACCACCGAGGCTACGCCGATGATGATCCCCAGCAGGGTCAACGCGGTGCGAAAACGGTTGATCCACATCACCCGCCAGGCGGCCTGGACCGCGTCCAGCAGTTCGGCCTTCCAGGCGCCATTGTGTTCGGCGCCGTCGGCCAGGCGCTGGCGCAGGTCCACGGCTTGCAGCGCGCCGCGGGTGGCGGGTGGGGGCGCGGCGTCGTCATCGGCCGAGTCACTGATGATCAGGCCATCGCGAATCTCGATGATGCGGTTGGCCCGCGCCGCCACTTCACGGTCGTGGGTGATCAGGATCACCACATGGCCCTGGCTGGCCAGTTCGTCCAGCAGGCTCATCACCTCGGCGCCGCTGTGGCTGTCGAGGGCGCCGGTGGGTTCATCGGCAAGGATGATGTGGCCGCCGTTCATCAGCGCCCGAGCGATCGAGACACGCTGTTGCTGACCGCCGGACAGCTGGTGCGGACGGTTACCGGTGCGCTCGGCCAGGCCCAGGCGTGTGAGCAGCGCGTGGGCGCGGGCATGGCGTTCGGCGGCGCTGATGCCGGCGTAGATCGCCGGCATCTCGACGTTCTCCTGGGCCGAGCCCGAGGGGATCAAATGGTAGCCCTGGAACACGAAGCCGAACGCCTCGCGGCGCAGCCAGGCCAGTTCGTCGCTGTCCAGGTGGGCGACGTTTTCCCCCGCGAACAGGTACTCGCCCAGGCTTGGGCGGTCGAGGCAACCGAGGATATTCATCAACGTGGACTTGCCGGAACCGGAAGCCCCGACGATGGCGACGAATTCCCCGGCGTGGATCGACAGGTCGATGCCGCGCAACACGTCGACCTGCGGGCTGTCGCCACCGCCGTAGGATTTGCGGATGTTCTTGAGTTCGATCAGGGGCGTGGTCACCTCAACCCCCGTTGCCGTCGGCCGGGCCGATCAGCAGATGATCGCCTTCGTGCAGGCCGTCGAGCACTTCGACCCGCAGACGATCGCTGATGCCCAGGTGCACTTCACGTTCTTCGATGCGGCCGTTGGTGGCGACCACGCGGGCGATCTGCTTGTCGGCACTTGAGGTGCCCAGCAGCGCGGCCACCGGTGCGGTGAGGACATCCTTGACCTGGCTGGCGACGAAAAATACCTGGGCGGTCATTTCGGCCATCAGCGCGTTGTCGCTGTTGTCCACGTCCAGCAGCACGGTGTACAGCACCACGCGACCGCTGCCGCTCTTGCTGGAACTGTTGGGGCTGCCGCTGCCCTGGGTTTCATTCAGCGGCTTGGGCGGGATCGGCAGGATCTGCCGCACGGTACTGGTCCAGCGCCGGTTGCCGCCGCTGAGGGTGGTGAAGTAGGCGGTCATGCCCGGTTTGACGTGGCCGATGTCGGCTTCCGAGACTTCCGCCCACACGGTCATCGGCGACAACTTGGCGATCCGCAGGATCAGCGGCGTCTGCTGCTGGGCATTGAGGGTCTGGCCGACGCGCGCGTCCACCGCGACCACGGTGCCGGTCATCGGTGCGTAGATGCGCGTATAGCCCAGTTCCGCTTCATCGCTGCGCAGGCTGGCCTGGGCCTGGAGAATCTGCGCCTGGAACATGTCCATCCGGGCCTGGGTGGCACTCAGTTCGGCCTTGGCGGTTTGCACGTCTTCCTCGCGGGTGGCGTTGCCGGCGGCCAGGCGCTGCTGGCGCTGGTACTTCTGGCGGGCCAGGGCGTGCTGGGCCTTTTGCTCCTGCAACTGGGCCTTGAGGTTTTCGATGGCGTAGCGGCTGGCATCGAGCTTGGCTTTTTGCGTCGAGGGGTCGATCTCCACCAGCAATTGGCCCTCCTGCACCCGGTCGCCGGCTTCAACGTGGATCTTGCGAATCTGCCCGGACGCCTGGGCGCCCACGTCGACATACCGGCGCGGTTGCAGGGTGCCCAGGGCCGTGACGCTGTTTTCGATAGTGCCGCGGGTGACGGTGACGGTGGTCAGGTTGTCACGCCCCGGCGGCAACACCTGCCAGGCGGCGACGGCGATGATGGGAATCAGGCACGCGATAGCGAGCAAGGCGCGTCGGGCAGGTCGAGGGCGTTTCATGCTTAGGTTCCAGCCGGGAAAGTTCGGAGCGCAGTTGCGCAGAGCTGACAGTTAAACGAGAGAATTGGCCGAGGATTTAGGTTGTTACATAAGTGGTTACAGGTCTTGTGGAGAAAAAAAACGGCCTGTAGGTGCAAGTCTTGTTTAAAAGTAGATGAGAATTACTATAAATTGCACCTACCCAAACTGCCATTACTGAATGGCCTGTATTTGTGTAGGAGCGAGCTTGCTCGCGAAGAGCTCAATGACGCCGCGTTCACTCTGGTTTCCCGCGTTATCGTTGACGTACTTCGCGAGCAAGCTCGCTCCTACAGGACCTAATGCCGCCACCCGGTGGCCGGGAGTCATGTTGGAAAACTACTATCGCGAGCTGGTGTGTTTCCTCAACGCCAAGCTGGGCAACCGTCAGGTGGCCGAGGATGTGGTGCATGACGCTTATGTCCGGGTGCTGGAACGTTCCAGCGAGACGCCTATCGAACAGCCGCGTGCCTTTTTGTATCGCACCGCGCTGAACCTGGTGATCGACGGCCACCGGCGCAATGCCCTGCGCCAGGTCGAACCCCTGGAGGTACTCGACAGCGAGGAGCGCTTTGCCGCCTGTTCGCCCCATGCCACTCATGACTACGACCAACGCCTGGCCTTGCTTGAGCGCGCCCTGGCCGAGCTGCCGTCGGCCTGCCGCGACAGCTTCCTGTTGCGCAAACTCGAGGGCTTGAGCCACCTGCAAATCGCCGAGCGCCTGGGTATTTCCCGCGCTCTGGTGGAAAAACACATCGTCAACGCCATGAAGCACTGCCGGGTGCGGATGCGCGAGTGGGACGCGCACTGATCACCGATCGGTTAAATTTTTTTTCACTGTCCTCGTTTCCTATCAACACATGACCTGTTGTGCAGGTCTCGAAGGTATTCCCGCCCCACCGCCAAGGGGCTTATCCAGAGGACACTGGAATGACACAGGCAATTGCTTCGCCCGCGGTTCACGACCTGATCGGTATCGGTTTTGGCCCTTCGAACCTGGCGCTGGCCATCGCCCTGCAGGAGCGCGAAAAGGCCCAGGGCAAACTGGACGTACTGTTTCTCGACAAACAGGCCGATTACCGCTGGCACGGCAATACCCTGGTGACCCAGAGCGAATTGCAGATTTCGTTCCTCAAGGACCTGGTGACCCTGCGCAACCCCACCAGCCCGTACTCCTTCGTCAATTACCTGAAAGCCCACGACCGCCTGGTGGACTTCATCAACCTGGGCACCTTCTACCCGTGCCGCATGGAGTACAACGACTACCTGCGCTGGGTCGCGGGGCAGTTCCAGGCCCAGGCCCGCTACGGCGAGGAAGTACTGGCCATCGAGCCGATCCTGCACCAGCAACAGGTCGAGGCATTGCGCGTGATCTCTCGCGATGCCCTGGGCGAGCAGCATGTGCGCACCACCCGTTCGGTGGTGGTCAGCGCCGGCGGCACCCCGCGCATTCCCGAAACCTTCAAGGCCCTCAAGGGCGACAGCCGGGTGTTCCACCATTCCCAGTACCTGGAGCGCATGGCCACCCAGCCTTGCGTGGACGGCAAGGCGATGCGCATCGCCATCATCGGTGGTGGCCAGAGCGCGGCCGAAGCCTTTATCGACCTGAACGACAGCTTCCCATCGGTACAGGTCGACATGATCCTGCGCGGTTCGGCGCTCAAGCCCGCCGATGACAGCCCGTTCGTCAACGAAGTGTTCTCGCCGGCTTTCACCGACCTGGTGTTCCAGCAAGTCGGTGCCGAGCGCGAGCGCCTGGTCGCCGAGTACCAGAACACCAACTATTCGGTGGTCGACCTCGACCTGATCGAGCGCATCTACGGGATTTTCTACCGCCAGAAAGTCTCCGGCATCGCCCGCCAGGCCTTCCGCACCATGACCGTGGTCGAGAAGGCCACCCCCGGCCCCCTGGGCATCGAACTGGCCCTGCGCAACAACGCCAGCGGCGAAACCAGCGTCAACCATTACGACGCGGTGATCCTCGCCACCGGCTACGAGCGCGAGACCCACCGCGCATTGCTGGCGCCGCTGGAGGAGTATCTGGGTGATTTTGAAGTGGCGCGCGACTACCGCATCGTCACCGATGAGCGCTGCAAGGCCGGCATCTACATCCAGGGCTTCAGCCAGGCCAGCCATGGCTTGAGCGATACGTTGCTGTCGGTACTGCCGATTCGCGCGGATGAGATTGCGGCGTCGCTGTTTGAAAACGACCGTAGCCGTGGCAAGGGGCGTTCGGTACAGGATCTGCTCCTCGCCACTGCCAGCTGACAGGCTGTACTTGTGACACGGGGGGCCGGCTGATACTGTACAAAAAACCAGTATCGGTAAGCCCCCATGCAGTTGATCGAAAAACTCAGCATCCTCGCCGATGCCGCCAAGTACGACGCCTCCTGCGCCAGCAGCGGCGCGCCCAAGCGCAGCTCGGAAGGCAAGGCGGGGCTGGGCTCCACCGATGGCATGGGCATCTGCCACAGCTACACGCCGGACGGTCGCTGCGTATCCTTGCTCAAGGTGTTGCTCACCAACTTCTGTCTCTACGACTGCCAATACTGCGTCAACCGCCGCTCCAGCGACGTGCCCCGTGCACGCTTCAGCCCGGAGGAGGTGGTCACCCTGACCCTGGATTTCTACAAGCGCAACTGCGTCAGCGGGCTGTTCCTCAGCTCCGGCATCATTCGTTCGGCCGACTACACCATGGAGCAGTTGGTGCGGGTGGCCAAACTGCTGCGCGAAGAGCATGACTTTCGCGGTTACATCCACCTCAAGACCATCCCCGAAGCCGACCCGGCGCTGATTGCCGAGGCCGGGCGCTATGCCGACCGCCTCAGCGTGAATATCGAACTGCCCACCGATGCCAGCCTGCAAACCCTGGCGCCGGAAAAACAGATCGTCTCGATCAAGCAGGCCATGCAGACCATCTACACCGGCGAGCAGACGGTCCTGAACGAACCCCGCGCACCGCGTTTCGCCCCGGCCGGGCAGAGCACCCAGATGATCGTCGGCGCCGACGAGACCGACGACAGCACCATCCTCCACAGTGCCGAGGCGCTGTATGGCAACTTCAAGCTGCGCCGCGTGTATTACTCGGCCTTCAGCCCCATCCCCAACAGCCCGAAAAGCGTGCCACTGGCCGCGCCGCCGTTGATGCGCGAGCATCGCTTGTACCAGGCGGATTTCCTGCTGCGCAGCTACGGCTTCAGTGCCAACGAACTGTTCGAAGGCCCCGGCCACCTGGCCCTGGACATCGACCCCAAGCTGGCCTGGGCCCTGGAGCACCGCGAGGTATTCCCCCTGGACCTGAATCGCGCCGAGCCGACCTTGATCGCCCGCATCCCAGGGATCGGCCTGCGCACCACCCAGCGCCTGGTGGACCTGCGCCGCGAACGCAAGATCCGCTTTGAAGACCTGGCGCGCATGCGCTGTGTGCTGGCCAAGGCCAAGCCGTTTTTCATCACCAGTGACTACCACCCGCAACAGGCGGACAGCACCAGCGTGCTGCTGCGCGAGCAACTGCGCGACCGCCCGCAGCCGCAGCAGATGGGGTTGTGGGGATGATCAGCCTGGAATGCGACAACCTTTTCAGCACCTGGCGCGAACAGGCGCGCTGGCTGCTCAGCCATCAGGTCGACCCCAGCCAGGTCAGCTGGGGCGAGATGCAGGCGGCGGATCTGTTTGCGACCGATGAGCCGATCCCCGCAGGCTTGGGGCCGTTCCAGGCGCGCATTCCCAAGGCGCTGCTGGAGTTGCTGGAGTCGGCCGCCTGCTACCACGGCGACCAGCGTTGGAGCCTGTTGTACGAAGTGCTCTGGCGCGTCAGCCATGGCGACCGCACCGCGATGCTGGCGGGGGATAAACTCGGCACTGAGCTGCAGCGGCGCATCAAGCAGGTCAGCCGCGAGGCCCATCATCTGCATGCGTTTGTGCGCTTTATCGCCTTGCCGGCAGGGGCAGGGCCCGAGTTGCCGGAGTACGTGGCCTGGCATGAGCCGGCCCATGACATTCTCAAGAGCGCCAGCCAGCATTTTGTCGGGCGCATGGGGCGCCATCGCTGGATGATCGCCACGCCGTTGGATGGGGTTTATTACGATGGCGAACAGTTGATTCATCAACGCCAATGCCCTGAGGCCTGGCAGCAGCTGGCGCAGAATGTCGAGGATCCCCACAGTGCAATGTGGCTGACGTACTACAGCCACATTTTCAACCCGGCGCGGTTGAACCCCAAGGTGATGGAGGGGCACTTGCCGAGCCGGTTCTGGAAGAATCTGCCCGAGGGCAGGTTGATCCCGGGGTTGATCAGCGAGGCACGTACGGGGAAGCAGAAGGATGGGCAGGCGAAGATGATTGGTACCAAGCTCGGCAAGCGTATTTCAAGCGGGCGCGGTTAAAAATCTGGGAGGGGCAAACCCCTCCCACATTGGATTTCCAGTGTTTGAGGATCTAGGCCAGTTCGATGGCGGTATTTTTCACCACCGCCAACTCCGGATGTGCCACCAACTTATCGATGTGCAACTCATCATTGTTCAGCCAGATCTCCGATACCACCCGGTAGTGCTCCATGTCCCGGCAGCGCATGCGCAGGCTGTAGTCGAACGGCCCGCTGATCAGCTGGCATTCGAACACCTGGGGGCACGCCTTCATACAGGCTTCGAAGGCCTTTTGCGCCGAGCGCCCGCTCTGGTTGGACAAGGCCACCAGCACCAGCAGCGACAGTCCGGGCGAGACCATCTGTACATCGATGATCGCGCCGTACCCGCGAATCACCCCGCGTCGCTCCAGCTTGCGCACCCGCTCCAGGCAGGGCCTGGGGGTGAGGTGCACCAGTGACGAGAGCTTTTCATAGGTGATACGCCCCTGGTGGCGCAGCACTTCGATGATCGCCTCATCGATGCGATCCAGCGCAGGGGAGGTATGGGGTCCGTTGGCCTTGGTATCCATGGGTTTCACTTCAAACGGTTGGAAAGAAATTGCTGCAAGCGCTCGCTGTTGGGGTGGTCGAGGATCTCGGCGCCGCCTTGTTCCTCGACTCGGCCCTGATGCAGGAACAGCACTTGGCTGGACACCTGGCGGGCAAAGCCCATTTCGTGGGTGACCATCAGCATGGTACGACCTTCCTCAGCCAACGTCTGTATGACTTTGAGGACTTCTCCTACAAGTTCGGGGTCGAGGGCGGAGGTGGGTTCATCGAACAGAATGATTTCCGGCTCCATCGCCAGGGCCCGCGCGATGGCCACGCGCTGTTGCTGGCCGCCGGACAGGAACGCCGGGTACTGATCGGCCACGCGGCCCGGCAGGCCGACCTTGTCGAGGTACGTGCGCGCGCGTTTTTCCGCTTCGGCGGCACTTACCCCCAGCACCCGGCGCGGGGCTATGGTGATGTTTTCCAGCACGGTCATGTGGCTCCACAGGTTGAAGTGCTGGAACACCATGGCCAGGCGCGTACGCAGGTTCTGCAATTGTTCCTGGTGCGGAGCACGGGCGCCGGCGCGGCCCTGGCGCATTTCGATGCTGATGCCGTCCAGGGTGATGACGCCGGCGTCCGGCTGTTCGAGAAAATTGATGCAGCGCAGCATCGTGCTTTTGCCCGAGCCGCTGGCGCCGATCAGGCTGATCACGTCGCCATTGCGGGCGTTGAGGGACACGCCCTTGAGCACTTCGTGTTCGCCGTAGCGTTTATGGATGCCTTCGACCTGCAGCTTGACGGCAGCAGTTGCCGCCTGGGTAACGGGTACATCGACAGGATAAGTGGCCAGGGCCTGCGCGGACTGATTCATGGGTTAGCCTCGGGTAGGAACAAGAAAACGCATCCAGCGACGTTCGGCCAGTCGGAACAGGCCCACCAGTGCAAAGGACAGCAGCATGTAGAGCAGGGCGGCGATGCCGAAGGCCTGGAACGTCAGGAACGTCTCGGCATTGGCATCGCGCGCCACCTTGAGGATGTCGGCGACGGTGGCGGTAAACGCCAGCGACGTGGCGTGCAGCATCAGGATCATTTCATTGCTGTAGGCCGGCAGCGCGCGGCGCAGTGCGGCAGGCACCACCACAAACAGGTTGAGGCGCCAGCCGTGCAGGCCATAGGCGCGGGCCGCTTCGAGTTCGCCGTGGGGAATGTTGCGGATCGCCCCGGCGAAGATTTCCACGGTGTAGGCGCAGGTGTTGAGCACAAAGGCCAGGAGGGTGCAGTTGAGGGCATTGCGGAAAAACTGGTTGAGCAGGGCGTTGTCCTGCACCACCTCCAGGCTGTACAGCCCGGTGTAGCAGATCAACAGTTGGATATACAACGGCGTGCCGCGGAACAGGTAGGTGTAGACCTCCACCGGCCAGCGCAGCCAGAAGTGTTCCGACACGCGGGCCAGCGCCAGGGGGATCGAGAGGAAAAAACCCAGCACCACCGAGATAATGAACAGCCACAAGGTCATGGCAACGCCGGACAACCCGGTGCCATCGCTGAACAGGTAGGCCAGGCCGTATTGCTGGAACAGTTCGATCATCGCGCCATCCCCTTGATGCCGAGGTTGTAGCGCCGTTCGAGGCGCTTGAAGATGCGGTTGGAGAGGGTGGTGATCACCAGGTACACCAGGCCCGCGAGGATCAGGAAGTACAACGGCTCGTTGGTGGTCTTGCCGGCGTTCTGCGCGGCCTTGACCAGGTCCGACAGGCCGATGATCGACACCAGCGCCGTGGACTTGAGCAGCACCAGCCAGTTATTGCCCAGGCCCGGCAGGGCAAAGCGCATCAGCTGCGGGAACAGCACCAGGTGAAAACGCTGCCAGCGGCTCAGGCCGTAGGCGGTGGCGGCTTCGAGTTGGCCGACCGGCACACTGAGGATCGCGCCACGGAAGTTCTCGGTGAAATACGCGCCGTAGATAAACCCCAGGGTGATGACCCCGGCGGTAAACGGGTCGATTTCAAAGTAGTCCCAGCCGAACACTTCGCTCAGGTCGTTGAGCCACAGTTGCAGGCTGTAGAAAATCAGCAGGATCAGCACCAGGTCCGGCACGCTGCGGATCAGCGTGGTGTACAGCGTGGCCGGCACCCGCAGCCATTGGGCGCTGGAAAGTTTGGCGCCGGCGGCGATCAGGCCCAGGGCGAGGCTCAGGGCCAGCGCCAGGAGCGCCAGCTTGACCGTCATCCAGGCACCCTGGGCGAGCATCGGACCGTAGCCTTGCAGGTTGAGGAGTTCGTTCATGGGGAGATCTCTAAAGGGCGCAGACATACCCCTGTGGGAGGGGGCTTGCTCCCGATGAGGGCGTGCCAGTCGACACCTGTATTGACTGACCCACCGCTATCGGGAGCAAGCCCCTTCCCACAAGGGATTGTGTTGGCTTATTCGTTGTAGATGTCTTGATCGCCGAAGTATTTCTTCTGGATCTGTGCGTAGGTGCCATCGGCCTGGACGGCGGCGATGCCCTTGTTGATCAGCGCACGCAAGTCCTGGTCGTTCTTGCGCAGGCCCATGGCGATGTCCAGGGGCAGGGTCGGGTCCTTGAAGGCCGGGCCGGTCTTGAAGTCGGCGCCTTCAGGCTTGGACAGGAAGTTGAGCTGGGCTTCGAGCTTGTCGGTCAGGGTAGCGTCGAGACGGCCGTTCTGCAGGTCGGCGTAGTTCTGTTCCTGGGACTGGTACGCCTTGATCTGCGCGCCCAGCCTGGCCAGGTGTGCACGGGCATAAGCTTCCTGCAACGAACCTTGCAGCACGCCGACCTGTTTGCCTTTCAACGATTCCGGGGTGCCGCCGAAGTCGGCGTTTTTGCGCGTGATCACCGACGTGGGGCTGAGGAACAGGCGGTCGGTGAAGTCGATGACTTTCTCGCGCGCCGGGGTTACAGCCATGGACGACATGATCGCGTCGAACTTGCGCGCGCGCAGGGCCGGGATCATGCCGTCGAATTCGTTGTGCACCCAGGTGCATTTGACCTCGAGCTTGGCGCAGATCGCGTTGCCCAACTCGATATCGAAGCCTTGCAGGCTGCCGTCGGCGGCCACGGATTCAAACGGGGGGTACTCGGGGAATACGCCGAAGCGGATTTCTTTCCAATCCTGGGCGTGGGCGGCGCTGGCGCACAGTGGCAACAGCAACGCAGCGAAGAGTGATCGCAGTGGAGTCATGTGTCGGTCCCTATATTTTGTAATTGATGTCAGGGCAGTAAAAAGGGGGCAGCGGGCATTCATTCTGTGACGCTTTGGTCGGGCTCAGAATGCTTCATGATGGTGCGTTTTTTGTGTCGTTTACCCCGTGCTCAAAGCGCAAATTGCGCTGTTAAAACACGCAATGCAGCGGAATCGGCTGTAGCACCCTATGAATCGGCTTTTCAGTCCTGGAAATCCGGCCTGCCCTTGGCGCAAAGGGGCAGGCCAGAGCGGTCTCAGGCGCGCTTTTTGTGCTGTGCACGAGGCTGTTGGGCCAGGCGTGCGAACAAGTCCTTGGGGTCGGCCAGGTCCGGCACCAGTTCCAGTTCGCTGCCGACATCCAGGGCCTTGGCCACGTCCAGCACATAGCGCAGGGCCGAGTAGTCTTCGATGGCAAAGCCCACCGAGTCGAACAGGGTGACCTGGCGCTCATGCTCGCGGCCGGCGACTTGGCCGTTGATGACCTGCCACAACTCGGTCACCGGCGAGTCTTCCGGCATGTGCTGGATTTCACCTTCGATGCGGCTTTGCGGTTCGTACTCGACGATCACACGGGCGCGCTCGACGATGCGGCGGTCCAGTTCGGTCTTGCCCGGGCAGTCGCCGCCCACGGCGTTGAGGTGCATGCCGGGCTCGATCATGTCGTCGGTGAGGATGGTCGCGTAGGCCTTGTCGGCGGTGACGGTGGTGACGATGTCCGCGCCTTTGACCGCTTCGGCCACGCTGCCGGCCAGGATCACCTTGATTGCCGGGAACGCTTTGAGGTTGGCTGCCAGCTTGGCGGTGGCCTTGGCGTCGATGTCGAACAGGCGGATCTCGTTGATGCCGAGCATGGCGTGGAAGGCCAGGGCCTGGAATTCGCTCTGGGAGCCGTTGCCGATCAACGCCATGCTGCGGCTGTTGGCGCGGGCCAGGTAGCGGGCCACCAGGGCCGACGTGGCGGCGGTACGAATGGCAGTGGTCAGGGTCATTTCCGCCAGCTGCACCGGTTTGCCGGTGTCGACGTCACCGAGGGCACCAAAGGCCATTACGGTGAGCATGCCGGCCAAGGTGTTCTTCGGGTGGCCGTTGACGTACTTGAAGGCGTACAGCGAGGCGTCGGACACCGGCATCAACTCGATCACGCCATCCGGCGAGTGGTTGGCCAGGCGTGCGCATTTCTCAAAGTCCTGCCAGCGCAGGTAGTCGGCGCGGATGTACTCGGCCATCTCGGTGATGCAGGTGTGCAGGCCTTTTTGCGAAACCAGATAGCTGAGGTCGTTGACGTCGATATAGCGGGTCATGGCAAGACTCCTTATTGAAATGAGGGACGGGCGGGCAGATGCACTTCTGCCAGCATGCAGCGGGCACTGCCGCCGCCGATGCGTTCGATGTTGTCGATGTTCACCACCACCGGCCGGGTGTGGCGCTCCACATGCCGGCGCTGGGCCGGTTGCAGCGCGCCCCAGGCACTGGCAGACATCACCAGCAGCGGCTGGCCGTCGCGGTCGTGGACTTCGAGCATGTTGCCGGCGAAGGCTTCGAGCTGGTCGAAGTCGAGGCCGAGGATGTCTTTGCCGGTGTCGCGCAGCGAGCGTTCCAGGGCCTGGCGTTCGTCGGCGTCGGGCAGCGCTTGCAGGCACACCACCGAGAGGTCGCGGCCGACGCTCATCATCACGTTGCTGTGGTAGATCGGTGCGTGGTGGCGGTCGACGGCGTGGAAGACGCAGAGCCGGTAGTCGAGGCGTTCGGCAAACTGGCGCAGCGCGTCGTGGTGGGTGCGCCCGGAGTGACAGGCGTAGCTGATGCGGTGCTGGCGGTCGAGCACCATGCTGCCGGTGCCTTCGAGGAAGATGTTCTGTTGTTCGAGGTGGCTGAGGTCGATGGTGTCCTTGATCGCAAAGCGCTGCTCCAGCACTTGCAGCACGCCTTTGTTACGTTCCAGTCGGCGGTTCTGGCCTTCCATCGGGTACAGCACCAGGCTGCCGTCGGCGTGGCTGCTCCACCAGTTGTTGGGGAAGATCGAGTCGGGTGTGTGGGGCGCCGGAGTGTCTTGCACCACCAGCACTTCCACGCCGTGCCGGCGCAGGGTGTCGACATAGCCGTCGAACTCTTCCAGCGCTTTCTGCTGTGCACTGAGCGGGTCGAGGGGTGGGCGTTGGAAACGGTTGTTGATCGCGGTATCCGGGTTGAAGGCAAAGCGCGCCGGGCGAATCATCAGGACGGTGTTGGTGGTTTGCATGGGTGCACGAATCCATGGGGTTGAGCAGTGGGGCTATTTTGTTCGCTGTGGCAGGGGAATCCCGGCTGAAACCAAGGGGCGGCTCAGCCGGGAAAGCTGAAAAGGGGGGTGAGGCAGCCGAATCGGCGGTGGGAGCTGGAGCGCGGTCAAAATGTGGGAGGGTGGCTTGCCCCCGATTGCGGTATATCAGTCACTCAATCCATCAACTGGCACACCGCCATCGGGAGCAAGCCCCCTCCTACATTGGTACAGTGGCCACTGTAATAACGCCGTCAGCCAGGAGGAATCATGTCTACCGTCGTACGTCTTGCCCAATCCGACGATGCCGAAGGGATCAGCCTGGTCATCCTGGCGGCCTTGCACAGCAGCAATGCGCGGGACTATCCGGCGGATGTGATTGCCCGGGTGGCCAGCAACTTCACCCCGGACGCGGTGCTCGACCTGCTCAAGCGCCGTGTGGTGCTGGTGGCGGTCCAGGACCGGGTGATCGTCGCCACGGCGGCCCTGGATGCCAATGTGGTGCGTTCGGTGTTCGTCAACCCGACGCTGCAAGGGCAGGGCATTGGCCGGTTGCTGATGATTGAAATCGAACTGCGGGCGCGGGAAGCGGGGGTGACGACGCTGAGTGTGCCGTCCTCGCTGACCGCCGAGCCGTTCTACACCAAGCTGGGTTTTCACACGGTACGTGACGTCTACCACGGCAATGAGCGCACGTTGGTGATGGAGAAAGCGCTGTTGTCGCGCCATCCCATCGGTCCGTATCGCGACCGCCAGCACCGTGGGCAAGTGGTGGCGTTATGGCAGGAGGCGTTTGGGTATGACACGGCGCATAACCTGCCGACCCTGACGATCGATAAGAAACTGGCGGTCAATGACGGGCTGTTTTTTGTGGCGACGGACAAAAAGACTGTTATCGGGACGGTGCTTGCCGGCTACGACGGTCATCGCGGCTGGTTGTACTCGGTGGCCGTGCACCCGGGCTATCGGCGTCATGGCCTCGGTTCCTCGCTGGTGCGGCATGCGGAACAGGTACTGACGGCCCTGGGCTGCATGAAGATCAACCTGCAGATCACCGGTGGCAATGAGGCGGTGGTGGGGTTCTATGAGGCGCTGGGGTATGGGGTGGAGCCGAGGATCAGCATGGGCAAGAAGATTGACGAGAATATCCCGAAAGAATCTTGAATACACCGGAGAGCAAATGTGGGAGGGGGCCCCCTCCCACAGGGTTTTGCGGTGTTACTGGCTTAGACTTTTACGATCCAACCCGCTGGCGCTTCGACGTCGCCGGTCTGCACGCCGGTCAGCTCTTTGTAGAGCTTCTGGGTGATCGGGCCGACTTCGGTCTCGCTGTGGAACACATGCAACTGGCCGTTGTACTGGATACCGCCGATCGGCGAGATCACTGCCGCAGTCCCGCAGGCACCGGCTTCCTTGAACTGATCCAGCTTGTCGATAAATACCTCGCCTTCGACCACTTCCAGGCCCAGGCGGGTCTGGGCCAGTTCGATCAGCGACAGGCGGGTGATGCCTGGCAGCACCGAAGGTGACTTCGGTGTGATGAACTGGTTGTCGTGGGTGATCCCGAAGAAGTTGGCCGAGCCGACCTCTTCGATTTTCGAGTGGGTCATCGGGTCCAGGTAGATCGCATCGGCGAAACCGGATTTCTTCGCTTCCGAGCCCGGCATCAGGCTGGCGGCGTAGTTGCCACCGACCTTGGCGGCACCGGTGCCCTGTGGCGCGGCGCGGTCAAAGGTGGAGATCTGGAAGTTGTGGGGCACCAGGCCGCCCTTGAAGTAGGCGCCGACCGGGATGCAGAACACCGAGAAGATGAACTCCGGCGCGGTGCGCACGCCGATGTTGTCACCGGTGCCGATCACGAACGGGCGCAGGTACAGCGCGCCGCCGCTGCCGTACGGCGGGATGAATCGCTCGTTGGCCTTGACCACTTGCTTGCACGCGTCGATGAACGCGTCGGTCGGGACGTGCGGCATCAGCAGGCGGGCGCAGCTGCGCTGCATGCGCGCGGCGTTCTGGTCCGGGCGGAACAGGTTGATCGAGCCGTCCTTGCAGCGGTAGGCCTTGAGGCCTTCGAAGCACTGTTGGCCGTAGTGCAGGGCGGTAGAGCCCTCGCTGATGTGCAGCACGTTGTCGTCGGTCAGGGTGCCGGTTTGCCATTCGCCGTTTTTCCAGACCTGGAGAAACCGCTTGTCGGTCTTGATGTAGTCAAAACCCAGCTTGTCCCAATTGATGCTTTCGTTACCCATGACACCCTCTATCTTTGGTCAAGTCGGTTTTTTTCTGAATGGGCGCAACAATACTTCATTCGCAGGCCCGTTCGCATCCCCCGCGTCCCTTGTAGGAGCGAGCTTGCTCGCGAAAATCGTCAACGATAACGCGTCAAACCAGAATGAACGCGGCGCCCTCAGGTTCTTCGCGAGCAAGCTCGCTCCTACAGGGGGTGTTTATTTACAGGTGCAACGCGTGGCCCAGCGCACGCAACGCCGCTTCCTGCACCGCCTCGCCGAGCGTCGGATGGGCGTGGATGGTGCCGGCCACGTCTTCCAGGCGCGCGCCCATTTCCAGGCTCAGGCCGAAGGCGGTGGACAGCTCGGACACGCCGGCGCCGACTGCTTGCCAGCCAACAATCAGGTGATTGTCCCGTCGCGCCACCACCCGCACGAAGCCGGTTTTCGACTCGAGGGTCATCGCGCGGCCGTTGGCGGCAAACGGGAAGCTCGACACGATGCAGTCCAGGCCGGCGGCCTTGGCTTCATCGGGCGTCTTGCCGACCACCACCAGTTCCGGGTCGGTGAAGCACACCGCCGGGATCGCCGCCGGGTTGAATTCGCGGTGTTGACCGCTGATCAGTTCGGCAACCATTTCACCCTGGGCCATCGCTCGGTGGGCGAGCATCGGCTCGCCGCTCAGGTCGCCGATGGCATACACATTGCGCATGCTGGTCTGGCAGCGGCTGTCGATCCTGATCGCCGCGCCGTTCATCTCCAGGTTCAGCGCCTCAAGGTTCCAACCCTGGGTGTTGGGTTTGCGACCAACGGCCACCAACACCTGGTCCGTCGCCAGCGACAACGTGTCGCCATTCGGATCGCGCACTTGCAGGCTGTTGTGCTCGAAACCCGTCACGCTGTGCTTGAGGTACAGCTTCACGCCCAACTGCTTGAGCGATTCGTGCACCGGTTGCGTCAGCTCGGCGTCGTAGGCCGGCAGGATACGATCCTGAGCTTCGACCACACTCACGTCGGCGCCGAGCTTGCGATACGCAATCCCCAGCTCCAGGCCGATGTAGCCTCCGCCCACCACAATCAGGCGCTTGGGCAGGCGGGTTGGCGCCAGGGCTTCGGTGGAGGAGATGATCGGCCCGCCGATCGGCAGCATCGGCAGGTTGACGCTTTTCGATCCGGTGGCCAGCAACAGGTGTTCGCACTGGATGCGCTGGTCGCCGACGTCGACGGTCTTGCCGTCTACCACCTTGGCCCAGCCATGGATCACCTGCACTTTGTGCTTTTTAAGCAGCGCAGCGACACCGGTGGTCAGGCGGTCGACGATGCCGTCTTTCCATTCCACGCTTTTGCGGATGTCCAGGGTCGGCACATCCACCTCGATTCCCAACCGGGAACCCTGGCTGTGGTGCACGGTTTGCTGGAACTGCTCGGCCACGTGAATCAAGGCCTTGGACGGAATGCAGCCGATGTTCAGGCAGGTGCCGCCCAACGCCTGGCCTTCCACCAGGATGGTCGGGATGCCCAGCTGGCCGGCACGAATGGCGGCCACATAACCGCCAGGGCCGCCGCCGATAATCAGCAGCGTGGTATGCAATGTCTGGGTCATGCCCTTACTCCAGGAACAGGCTGGCGGGTTGTTCGAGCAGGCCGCGAATGGCCTGGATGAATTGCGCCGCGTCCATGCCATCGACCACGCGGTGATCGAAGGAGCTGGAGAGGTTCATCATCTTGCGGATCACGATCTGGCCCTTGATCACCATCGGCCGCTCAACGATGCGGTTGACGCCGACAATGGCCACCTCCGGCAGGTTCAGCACCGGGGTGCTGACGATACCGCCCAAGGCGCCCAGGCTGGTCAAGGTAATGGTCGAGCCCGACAGCTCATCGCGACTGGCCTTGCCGTTGCGCGCGGCGCTGGCCAGACGCGCGATTTCCTCGGCGTTGCCCCACAGGCTGCGGGCTTCGGCGTGACGCACCACCGGCACCATCAGGCCCATGTCGCTCTGGGTGGCGACGCCCACATGCACCGCGCCGAGGCGGGTGATGACCTGGGCTTCGTCGTCGTAACGCGCGTTGATCTGCGGGAACTCCCGCAGCGCCACGACCATGGCGCGCACGATAAACGGCAGCAACGTCAGCTTGCCGCGCGTGGCGCCGTGCTTCTCGTTGAGGTGCACGCGCAGCTCGTCGAGGGCGGTGACGTCGATCTCTTCCACATAGCTGAAATGCGCGGCGCGCCGGGTGGCGTCCTGCATGCGCTGGGCGATCTTGCGGCGCATGCCGATCACCGGGATCTGTTCTTCGTCGTTGCGTTCGGCGTAAGGATTGGCGGCCGTCGAAGGCTTTGAAGCCCCTTGTTGCAGGTAGGCCTCGAGGTCTTCGTGCAGGATCCGCCCGGCGGGGCCGGAGCCCTGTACCAGACGCAGTTGAATCCCGGCATCCAGCGCATGCTTGCGCACGGCGGGAGAGGCCAGGGGGCGTTCGTCGGCATCGCGGGCCACGGGGGCCTGTGCGGCTGCCACCGGTGCAGGCTTGTTTTCGACCACCGGTGCCGGCTTGGCCTCGAAAACGGCAGCCGCTTTCACCGGCTCCGCCGCCACCGGCACGTCTTTGGCGTTACCCGCACCTTCCACTTCAATGCTGATCAGAATACTGCCCACCGCCATGACTTCACCCGGCTCGCCGCCGAGGGCAATCACCTTGCCATGGACCGGCGAGGGAATGTCCACCATCGCCTTGTCGGTCATCACATCCGCCAGCACCTGGTCTTCGACGACCATGTCGCCGACCTTCACATGCCACTGCGACAATTCAACTTCCGCGATGCCTTCGCCAATGTCCGGCATCTTGATAACGTGCGTGCCCATTCAGACCTCCATGACCCGTTTCAACGCCGCGCCCACTCGGGACGGGCCTGGGAAATACGCCCACTCCTGCGCGTGCGGGTAGGGGGTGTCCCAACCGGTGACGCGTTCGATCGGCGCTTCCAGGTGGTGGAAGCAATGCTCCTGCACCAGCGCCACCAACTCGGCACCAAAGCCGCAGGTGCGGGTGGCTTCGTGCACCACCACGCAACGGCCGGTCTTCTTCACGGATTTGACGATGGTGTCCAGGTCCAGCGGCCACAGGCTGCGCAGGTCGATGACTTCGGCGTCGATGCCGGTTTCTTCGGCGGCGACCTGCGACACATACACAGTGGTGCCGTAGGTCAGCACAGTGACAGCCGAGCCAGCGCGCACGATGGCGGCCACGTCCAGCGGCACCGTGTAGTAACCGTCCGGCACCTGGGCTTGCGGGTGTTTCGACCACGGTGTTACCGGGCGGTCGTGGTGGCCGTCGAACGGGCCGTTGTACAGGCGCTTGGGCTCAAGGAAGATCACCGGGTCATCGTTCTCGATGGAGGCAATCAGCAGACCCTTGGCGTCATAGGGGTTGGACGGCATCACCGTACGCAGGCCACAGACCTGGGTGAACACCGCTTCGATGCTCTGGCTGTGGGTCTGGCCGCCGTAGATGCCGCCGCCGCAGGGCATGCGCATGGTCAAGGGCGCGGTGAACTGGCCGGCCGAGCGATAACGCAGGCGCGCGGCTTCGGAGATGATCTGGTCGGTGGCGGGGTAGACGTAGTCGGCGAACTGGATCTCGGCGACCGGGCGCAGGCCATAGGCACCCATGCCCACGGCCACGCCGATGATGCCGCTTTCGGAGATCGGTGCGTCGAACACCCGCGAGCTGCCGTATTTGGTCTGCAAGCCTTCGGTGCAGCGGAATACACCGCCGAAGTAACCGACGTCCTGGCCGAACACCACCACGTTGTCATCACGTTCAAGCATCACATCCATGGCCGAGCGCAGGGCCTGGATCATGGTCATGGTGGTGGTGGTCATGGCGGTTTCCAATTCGATGCTGTTGTTGTGATCGTTCATGTCAGATCCCCAACTCCTGACGCTGGCGCTTCAAGTGCTCCGGCATCTCTTTATAGACGTCTTCGAACATGGTCGCGGCGCTTGGGATCTGGCCACCGGCCAGGGTGCCGTACTGTTCGGCCTGTTTCTGCGCGGCGATCACCTCGGCTTCCAGTTCGGCACTGACCGCCGCGTGCTCCTCTTCGGACCACTGGCCAATCCTGATCAGGTGCTGCTTGAGGCGGGCAATCGGGTCGCCCAGCGGGAAGTGGCTCCAGTCGTCGGCGGGGCGGTATTTGGACGGATCGTCCGAGGTGGAGTGCGGACCGGCACGGTAGGTGACCCATTCGATCAGGGTGGGGCCGAGGTTGCGGCGCGCACGCTCGGCGGCCCAGGCGGAGGCGGCGTACACCGCGATAAAGTCGTTGCCGTCCACGCGCAGGGAGGCGATGCCGCAGCCGACGCCGCGTCCGGCGAAGGTGGTGGCTTCACCACCGGCGATGGCCTGGAAGGTGGAGATGGCCCACTGGTTGTTGACCACGTTGAGAATCACCGGGGCGCGGTACACGTGGGCGAAGGTGAGGGCGGTGTGGAAGTCGGATTCGGCGGTGGCGCCGTCGCCGATCCAGGCCGAGGCGATCTTGGTATCGCCCTTGATCGCCGAGGCCATGCCCCAGCCCACACCCTGTACGAATTGGGTGGCGAGGTTGCCGGAGATGGTGAAGAAGCCTGCATCCTTGACCGAGTACATGATCGGCAACTGGCGGCCCTTGAGCGGGTCGCGCTCGTTGGACAGCAACTGGCAGATCAGGTCCACCAGCGGCACGTCGCGGGCCATCAGGATGCTTTGCTGGCGGTAGGTGGGGAAGCACATGTCGTCGATGTTCAAGGCCAGGGCCTGGGCGCTGCCGATGGCTTCTTCGCCAAGGCTTTGCATGTAGAACGACATTTTTTTCTGACGCTGGGCGACCACCATGCGGTTGTCGAAGATCCGCGTCTTGAGCATGGCGCGCATGCCTTTGCGCAGGACTTCAACGGGAACCCCTTCGGCCCATGGCCCCAAGGCCTGGCCCTGGTCGTCGAGCACGCGGATCAGGCCCTTGGCCAGGTCGGCGGTGTCGGCGGGTTCTACGTCGATGGCGGGTTTGCGCACGGTGCCTGCGTCGGTCAGGCGCAGGTAGGTAAAGTCGGTCTTGCAGCCTGGGCGGCCCGAGGGTTCGGGAACGTGCAGGCGCAGTGGGGCATACGGCTGATTCATGGCTTTCTACGCTCGATCTTGTGAATTTCTTGTAGTGGGCGCGCTAGCTGACAGTCAGTCTCCGGGTAAGAGAAATCTTGTCCTACAACAATCATAGGCGTGGCGTAGAAGAATATTTATCTGTGTTTTATTGCGCCCGCGATCATTTGCGGATAAAAAACCTGCATAAACATAATAAACAGGTGATTTTGTCTCATGCGCAAACTGGACCGTACCGATATCGGCATTCTCAACGCCCTGCAGGAGAATGCGCGGATTACCAACGCCGACCTGGCCCGCTCGGTCAACCTGTCGCCCACACCCTGTTTCAACCGGGTCAAGGCGATGGAGGAACTGGGCCTGATTCGCGAGCAAGTCACCCTGCTCGACGCCGATTTGCTGGGGCTGCACGTCAACGTGTTTATCCATGTGAGCCTGGAAAAGCAGAACGAGCTGGCGTTGCAGCAGTTCGAAGGCGCGATTTCCGACCGGCCCGAGGTGATGGAGTGCTACTTGATGGCCGGCGACCCGGACTATTTGATCCGGGTGTTGGTGCCGACGATCCAGTCGCTGGAGCGTTTCATGATGGACTTTCTGACCAAGGTGCCGGGTGTCGCCAACATCCGCTCGAGCTTTGCCCTCAAGCAAGTGCGCTACAAGACGGCGCTGCCATTGCCGCCGGGTGGATTAATGGTTTGATCTCAATAGGGGGCTGCACCGCTGATCCTGATAGTTAGCCAAGTAATAATCAGGGCGGGCTTTTTATTTTTGGTTAATGAAAAATTGCATCAGCGGTCACGTATTTTTCACACGCATTTCAACACATTGGCCTCCATCAGGCCGTGAAGTTCGCGGCCCAGGAAAGGGGTAAGCCGCGATGTCCATGAGAGCCTTGAAGTTGAACTTCCGTACCACACTGTGTTTTGGCCTGGTGTGCCTTTTGCTGCTGATACAAGGCGCAATGACCCTGATAAAAGTCGATAAGGTCTATTCGTCGACGGTTGAAATCGAAACTAACTGGCTCCCCAGTATTCGTTTGGCGGGTGAAATAGATTCGGCGTTTTATAAACTTCGTCTCGATCTACGTCGTTATGCCATGGATATCAGCCGCCAGGATCCGGCCTCCCTGGAAAAACTCAAGGCGACCCGTACGGAAGCCCTCGATGTTGCCGAACGCTATGGGCCGTTAGTCTCAGGCCCCGAAGAGCAAGCCAAGTACAACGAAGCATTAGCCAGCATCAAGAACTACAGCCAGAAGATGGACGAATTTCTTGCGCAAGCCTCCACCCTGTCCGCTGAACAGATGTCGACCTACCTGCGCGAAGTCAACGGGCCGATTGCCCTGGATGTGCAGCGTTCCATCAGCGAGTTGATCGCGTTGAATGAACGGGGCTCCAAGGCGGCGGTGCAGGTGGCTTCCAGCGAATATGACGCGGCGCGTCTGTTCACCTGGATATTGATGGCCGCCTCCTTGCTGATCACCGTCGTGGTAGCAAGCCTGTTTACTCGCAGCATCATTACTCCGGTGCGTGAATTGCTGGTATCGACCGGCAAGATCGCCGACGGCGATCTGCGCGTGGCGATTGCCATCAATGGCAATGACGAGTTGACCGCGTTGCAACGGTCCACGGCGTCCATGCAAATGAACCTGAAAAGTACCTTGCAGCACATCTCCGAGGCGTCCGGGCAATTGGCGGCGGCGGCGGAGGAGATGAGCGCCATCACCCGCGAGTCCAGTGCCGGTATTGAACGCCAAAGCATGGAAACCGATCAGGCCGCCACGGCGGTTAACCAAATGACGGCAGCAGTTGAAGAAGTGGCGCGCAATGCGGTGTCAGCGTCCCAGTCCACCCAGGACTCCCAACGCTCGGCCAAAGTGGGCCAGGAGCGTGTGACGCAAACCATCGCCTCCATCGAGAAACTCAGCGCCACGGTGCAGCAGACCGGCGTCGAAGTCGAAGGGCTGGCCAGGCAGGCCCAGGATATTGCCCGGGTGGTTGAAGTGATCCGCTCGATTGCCGAGCAAACCAACCTGCTGGCCTTGAACGCCGCCATTGAAGCCGCCAGGGCAGGGGAGCAGGGCCGGGGCTTTGCGGTGGTGGCCGACGAGGTGCGGGCCCTGGCCCACAGAACGCAGACCTCGACCCAGGAAATCGAGCAGATGATCGCGAAAATCCAGACGTGCTCCAGCGAAGCGGTGTCTTCCATGGCCCTCAACCGCAACGAAGCGGTGGACTCCTTGAAGATTGCCCATGAAGCGGGCCTGGCGATTACTCAGATCACCGAAGCCATTACCGATATCAATGACCGCAACCTGTTGATCGCCACGGCCTCCGAGGAACAGGCCCACGTGGCCCGTTCGGTGGACCAGAACCTGATCAGCATCCGTGATCTTTCCATCCAGAGTTCTTCGGCGGCCGGCCAGACCTCGATCGCCAGCCAGGAACTGTCGAGGCTGGCGGTGGACCTCAAGCAGATCGTGTCGAAATTTGCCGTAGCCTGATCGCACCTGCGCAGCACCCCCGGAGCATGGAATGGCATGGACGCCAGGCAGGACGGCTTTAGAGCTGGTTCAACGGAATCTTCAAGTACACCACCCCGTTCTCCTCCGCTGGCGGCATATGACCGGCCCGCACATTCACCTGGATCGCCGGCAACAACAGCGTGGGCATCCCCAGCCCGGCATCGCGCTGGGTGCGCATCGCCACGAACGCCGCTTCATCCACTCCGTCATGCACATGGATATTGCCCGCGCGCTGCTCCGCCACAGTGGTCAGGCATTTGGCCTCGCGGCCTTCGGGCGGGTAGTCGTGGCACACGTACAGTTGGGTATCGGGGGCAAAGGCCAAGAGCTTGCGCATCGACGCATACAGCTGGCGCGCATCGCCGCCGGGGAAGTCGCAGCGGGCGGTGCCGACATCGGGCATGAACAGGGTGTCGCCCACCAGGATCAAGCGGTCGTCGATCAGGTAGGCCATGTCCGCCGGGGTATGCCCGGGCACGTGCAGGGCCTGGGCCTTGATGGTGCCGATGTGGAAGATTTCATCCGGCGCGAACAGGTGGTCGAACTGCGAGCCATCGACGCGAAACTCCGGCTCCAGGTTGAAAAGATGCTTGAACACGTCCTGCACCTTGCTGATGCTTTGGCCGATGGCGATCTTGCCGCCCAGGGTGCGGCGCAGGTACGGCGCGGCCGACAGGTGGTCGGCATGGGCGTGGGTTTCCAGCAGCCATTGCACCTGCAAGCCGTGCTCACGCACAAAGGCAATGACCTTGTCGGCCTGAACGGTGTCGGTGCGCCCGGAGGCCGGGTCGTAGTTGAGCACCGAATCGACGATGGCACACGGGCCGCCGTGCGTTTCATAGACGACGTAGGTGTAGGTCGACGACGCCTCGTCCAGAAAGGAATGAATCAACGCTGACATGACGGCTGCCCCTGATGTTGAAAAAAGTGATTACAATCACTTTACATTTACACATAATGTTTTGAGCTTAAGTGACGCAAAGGACCCGAGGCAAATGGAATCTACTCTGAGTGAAGGCGAAGTCGCCCAATTGCGCGCGTCGGCGTCCAAGGCCTGTGCCTTGCTCAAGGCCCTGGCCAATGAGGATCGTTTGTTGATCCTGTGCCAGTTGACCCAGGGCGAGCGCAACGTCGGCGAGCTGGAAACCATGACCGGCGTACGCCAGCCAACGCTGTCACAGCAGTTGGGCATCCTGCGTGACGAAGGGCTGGTCGCCACCCGTCGCGAAGGTAAGTACATCTTCTACGGGCTGGCCAGCCATGAAGTGATCCAAGTGATGAAGACACTGTCCGGTCTTTACTGCGGCGCGGTGATAAAAAGCTGGGCGTGACGCCATACGGCAGCGACCCTTGTGTGCATTGACGATAAAAGGCAATAGACCATGACCGACCAACACTGGGGGCCAACCATCAGTGGCGATATCGTCGTCATCGGCGGCGGTTCGGCAGGCATCGGCCTGCTGGCCAGCCTGCTCAAGCGCGACCCCGACCTCAACATCACCCTTATCGAACCCAGCGATCATCACTGCTACCAGCCGGCCTGGACCCTGGTCGGCGGCGGCGCCTACGACCTGGAAAAGACCCGGCGTCCCCTGGCCGACGTGCTGCCCAATGGCGTCACCTGGGTGCAGGCTGCCGTTACCGAGTTGCTGCCGGATGAGCACACCCTGGTGCTCGACAGCGGCCAGCGGGTGACCTGGAACCACCTGATCGTCTGCCCCGGCCTGCGCCTGGCCTGGGAGAAAGTCGAGGGCCTGGAAGACACGTTGGGCCGCAACGGGGTCACGTCCAACTACAGCTATGAGCACGCCGCGTATACCTGGCAGCTGGTGCAGCAGTTGAAGCGCGGCAAGGCGATCTTTACCCAGCCGGCCATGCCGATCAAATGCGCGGGTGCGCCGCAAAAGGCCATGTACCTGTCCTGCGATCACTGGCTCAGGCACGGCGACCTCAAGCACATCGACGTCGAATTCAATCTGGCCGGCGCGGCGCTGTTCGGCGTGGCGACCTTTGTGCCGCCGTTGATGAAGTACGTGGAGAAATACCATGCGCGCCTGGCGTTCAACGCCAATCTGGTCAAGGTCGATGGCCCGGCGCGCAAGGCCTGGTTCGAGGTGAAGGACGCCGAGGGCAACGTCACGCTGGAGGAAAAAACCTTTGACCTGCTGCACGTGGTGCCGCCGCAAGTCGCGCCGGATTTCATCCGCTACAGCCCGTTGGCCAACGCTGCCGGCTGGTGCGAGGTAAACCCCCACAGCCTGCAACACCTGCGCTACCCGCACATCTTCGGCCTGGGCGATGTGTGCTGCACCCCCAACGCCAAGACCGCCGCCGCCGTGCGCAAGCAAATCGTGGTGGTCGCCGAAAACCTGCTCGCCCTGCGCAAACAGGCGCCGCTGCCGCTCAAGTACGACGGCTACGGTTCGTGCCCGCTGACGGTGGAGAAGGGCAAGGTGGTGCTGGCCGAGTTCGGCTACGGCGGCAAGCTGCTGCCGACCTTTCCCCTCGACCCGACCCGGGCACGCCGTTCGATGTGGTTTCTCAAGGCCACCTGGCTGCCTTGGTTCTACTGGAACGGCATGCTCAAGGGCCGCGAGTGGCTGACCCGTCTGAGCAAGGTGGACTGAATGCTGCTGGCGAGCGTTTTAGGCGTGTTGATGGGCCTGGTCATGGGCCTGACCGGCGCGGGCGGCGGCATCCTCGGGGTGCCGGCGCTGGTGCTGGGGCTGGGCTTGACGATGACCCAGGCCGCGCCGGTGTCGTTGCTGGCGGTGGGGGCGGCAGCGGCCGTCGGGGCGATTGACGGGTTACGTCACGGCCTGGTGCGTTACCGCGCCGCGCTGTTGATCGCGTTGCTCGGCGCGCTGTTTTCGCCGCTGGGGGTGTTTCTCGCCCACCAGTTGCCGGAGCCGGTGCTGATGGGCCTGTTCAGTGCGCTGATGGTGCTGGTGGCCTGGCGCATGTTGCAGCGCGAAAAGCTTGAGGCCGGGCCGAGTGACCATGGCGCGGCGTCCTGGGGCCAGAAGAACTGCATGCTCAACCAGCAGACCGGGCGCCTGGCCTGGACCGCCAAATGCAGCGCCACCCTGGCCGCACTGGGCGCGGTGACGGGGGCAGTCTCGGGGTTACTCGGGGTGGGCGGCGGCTTTTTGATCGTGCCGGCGTTCAAGCAACTCACCGACGTGCAGATGCGCGGCATCGTCGCCACGTCGCTGATGGTGATCAGCCTGATTTCGCTGATCGGCGTGGCCGGCGCGTTCCATGCCGGGGTGCGCATCGAACCCGTGGGCTGGGTGTTTATCGCGGCGAGTATCGTCGGCATGCTGATCGGCCGGCGCCTGTGCTCGGTGATTGCCGCACGCACCTTGCAGGTGGGGTTTGCCAGCCTGTGTGTAGTGGTTGCAGCTGGAATGCTTGTGAACGCTTTGCTGTGAATTTGAAATGCAGTCCAACATTTGAATCTCCCTTGTTTTTGAGCGATTCATCCCATCGCATCCCCCCACCCAGTACCCAAGTAGCATAGGTCCCACCCTCCGCCCTTCGTACACTCATGCCTCAGAGGGGGAGGCAACGATGCATAACAGCGAAGGCGTAGTCAGCGCGATGTCCCAGGCGAGCGATGCCGGGCAGGCCGCCGAGGAGTTGGCGCAGCAACTGTTGCATCCATACCTGGGCTTCGTGCTGTTTTTCTGCTCGGCGTCCTACGATTTGCAGGCCCTGGGCCGCGCCCTGCAGGAGTGTTTCGGCAACGTGCGCGTGGTGGGCTGCACCAGCGCCGGCGAGATCACGCCCCAAGGCTATGGCCGCAATTGCATTACGGCGATGGGCTTCAACCACGCGCACTTTTCCATCGCCACCGAGCTGATCGACCAGGTGGAACACTTCAGCCTGATCGACGCCCAGCAGATGGTCGAACGTCTGGTCGGCGGTTGCCGCAGCAATACCCTGGCGCCGATCAAGGGCAACACCTTCGCCCTGACCCTGCTCGATGGCTTGTCCAGCCGTGAAGAGGTAGTGCTCGCCGCCCTCAGCGCGGCGCTCGGCGACATTCCGCATTTCGGCGGTTCGGCCGGCGACGACAACTTCCTCACCCACACCCACGTGTACTTCAACGGCGCCTTCCACAGCGGCGCGGCGGTGGTGGTGCTGGTCAATACCTGGCTGGATTTCGAGGTGTTCACCACCCACCACATCCTGCCGCGCAGTGAAAAGCTGGTGGTGACCGGCGCCGACAGTCCGTCACGCCGGGTCTTCGAGCTTAACGCCGAACCCGCCGCCGAAGAGTACGCGCGGCATATCGGCGTGGCCGTGGCCGACCTCGACCACCGCGTCTTCGCGGCGCACCCGTTGGCGGTGCGCATCCACGACCAGTACTACGTGCGCGCGATCCAGCAAGTGCACGACGACCTCAGCCTGAGTTTCTACTGCGCGGTGGAAAACGGCATCGTCCTTACCGTGATGAAGCCCGGACCGATCCTGCCCAACCTGCAAACCCTGTTCGACGGCCTGCAAGCGCGCCTTGGCGACCTGCTGTTGACCATCGGCTGCGACTGCTTCCTGCGCCGCCTGGAGTTGGAAGACTCAGGCAATCTGGAACAGATCGGCGGTTTCCTGCGTGACCAGCGGGTGATGGGTTTCAACACCTACGGAGAACAGTTCAATGGCATGCATATCAACCAGACCTTCACCGGGGTCGCCATTGCCCGAGGCCGGCGCTGAACTGCTCGCCCAGGTTGCCCAGCTGCAACAGGACAACCACAAGCTGGCACGGATCAACGCGGCGCTGATCGAGCGCATCGAGTCCGGCATGGCCCAGGGTAATAACCCGTACACCACCTTTCAGCATTCGGTGGTGCTGGCCGAGCAGGTGCGCGAACGCACCGACGCGCTGAACCAGGCGATGGCCGAACTCAAGGCCAGCAACCACTTGCTGATCAACGCCCGGCTGCGCGCCGAAACCCTGCGCGGCGAACAGGCGGCGGCGCAAAAGGCCCAGGAAAGCGAACGCTGGATTCGCCTGATCACCGATAACGTCCCGGCCCTGATCGGCTACCTGAATGCCGACCTGGTCTACGAGTTCACCAATAAAGTCTATGAAGAATGGTATTGCTGGCCGCGCGGCATGATGCTCGGCCAGAGCCTGCGCGAAGTCCACAGCGAGCAGCACTGCCAGCGCCTGGATGCCTACGTCGCCCGCGCCCTGGCGGGGGAGAGCGTGACCTTTGAATTCGCCGAGACCAACATCAATAACCAGGAGCGCTACATGCTGCGCTCCTATGTGCCGAATATGCTGGCCAGCGGCGAGGTGGTGGGGATCTTTGTGCTGATCCGCGACATCACCGAACGCCGCCGTACCGCCGAAGCCCTGCACCAGGCCTATCAGCACCTGGAACAACGCGTCGCCCAGCGCACCTCGGAACTGACCGCGCTCAACGACCAGTTATTGCAGGAGATTGACGAGCGTCGGCGTGTGGAGTCGCGCCTGCGTGAAGCCAAACTGGAGGCGGAACAGGCCAACCTGTCGAAAACCAAATTCCTCGCCGCCGTCAGCCATGACCTGTTGCAGCCGCTGAACGCGGCGCGCCTGTTTACCAGCGCACTGCTGGAGCGGCCCAGCGAAACGTTGGTGCGCAACGTGAGCAACTCCCTGGAAGACGTGGAAAACCTGCTGGGTACCCTGGTGGATATCTCCAAGCTGGATGCCGGGGTGATCAAGGCCGACATCGCGCCGTTTGCCCTGAGTGAGTTGCTCGACAACCTGGCCGCCGAGTACACCGAATTGGCCCGCAGCGAGGGCCTGGAGTTGCATTTTGTCGGTTGTTCGGCGCTGGTGCGCAGCGATATCCAGTTGCTGGCGCGGATCCTGCGCAACCTGCTGAGCAATGCGATTCGCTACACCTACAAGGGGCGTGTGGTGCTGGGGTGTCGCCGTCAGCAGCAGCGTTTGTCGATCCAGGTGTGGGACAGCGGCATGGGCATCGCCGAGGAGCGGTTGGAGGAAATTTTCCAGGAATTCAAGCGCGGCGATGTGCAGCGGCCCGACCAGGACCGGGGGTTGGGCCTGGGGCTGGCGATCGTGGAAAAGATCGCCGGGATCCTGGGGCATCGCGTCAGCGTCAAATCCTGGCCGGGCAAGGGCTCGATGTTCTCGGTGGAGGTGCCGTTGAGCGCCACCGCGCCCAAGTCGCTGCCAATGCTGGCCATGAGCGAGCCGATGCTCGAACGCCTGCAAGGCGCGCGGGTGTGGGTGCTGGATAACGACGCGGCGATCTGCGCGGGCATGCGCACCTTACTGGAAGGCTGGGGCTGCCAGGTGATCACCGCGTTGTCGGAGCAGGACCTGGCGCGGCAGGTGGACAACTACCATGCCGAAGCCGATTTGCTGATCGCCGACTACCACCTCGACGACGACCAGAACGGCGTCGACGCCGTCGCCCGCATCAATGGGCGCCGCGGCCGCGCGATACCGGCGCTGATGATCACCGCCAATTACAGCAATGAACTCAAGCTGCAAATTCGCGAGTTGGGGCACACGCTGATGCACAAGCCGGTACGCCCGATGAAACTCAAGACCGCCATGAGCCACCTGCTCGGCAAATGAACGGCGAAATACCCACAAGTGGAGATCAAAATGTGGGAGGGGGCTTGCTCCCGATAGCGGTGGGTCAGTCGACATCATGACTGACTGATACACCGCCATCGGGAGCAAGCCCCCTCCCACATTTGAGCAGTGTTGTGCCTGGAAGATTGGCGGCGCAGGTACGTCCGATGAAGCTCAAGACTGCCATGAGCCACCTGCTCGGCCGGCCCTGACAAACGGAGAACCAATGTGGGAGGGGGCTTGCCCCCGATAGCAGAGTGTCAGTCGACATCTAATTGACTGATGCACCGCCATCGGGAGCAAGCCCCCTCCCACCTTTGATTTGTGTTGTGTCAGACGGGTCAGCGGCGCAGGTACGAGCCGAAATCGATATCCCCGGCACTGAGGATCGCCTGCACCCGGTTATGCACATTCAACTTGCGCAGGATCGCCGACACATGGGCCTTCACCGTGGTCTCGGCAATCTCCAGGGTGTAGGCGATCTGCTTGTTCGACTCGCCCTTGGTCATGCGCTCCAGCACCAGCAACTGCTTGCGCGTCAGGGCTTGCAGCAGCTCGGGGGCGAAGCCGGGGTTTTCGTTGAGGCGCCGGTGGGTGCCGGGCTTCTGGGTGCGGATGATGTCCGGCGGCAGGTACACGTTGCCGTTGAGAATCTGCTGGATCGCCTCGGTCATTTGCAGGCGGGGCGAGGACTTGGTGATAAAGCCCACGGCGCCGTAAGTGATGGCTTGCAGCACGACCTGCTTGTCCTGCTCGGCCGAGACGATCACCACCGGAATGGTCGGCGCCTCGTTGCGCAGGTTGATCAGGCCATTGAGGCCATGCATGCCGGGCATGTTCAGGTCGAGCAGGATCAGGTCGAGGTCGTCGTGTTCCTGGGTCAATGCCAGGGCGCTGTCGAGGTCGGCGGTTTCCATCACTTCGCTGCCGGGGAAGCCGTCGCTGATGACGTTATGGATCGCTTCGCGAAACAGTGGGTGATCGTCGGCAATCAGGATTTTGTACATGGCCGTTCACCTTTCTTATTGTGAGGTTTGAAATGGCTCGGGTTGGGCGACCGTCACCGGCAGCTTCGCCGCTTCCCAGGCATCCAGGCCGTCGCGATACCAGTACACAGAGGTATAGCCGAGGTTGGCGGCACGTTTTACCGCGTTCCAACTCAGCCAGCAATCGGAGCGGCAATAGAAGACCAACGGTCGCTTGAGGTCGCCGCCGCTGTAGGCATACAAGTGGCGCACGAAATAGCTTTGCCACTCCGGCGTCAGGTCGCCGTCGCCGGTATTGGCCAGCCAGTGGCTGCCGGGCAGGTTGGCGTGGGGCTGGTCTTCGATGAAGCGGCCTTGCAGCCACTGGCGGCGGTACACATCGATCAGCACCGGCGCCGGGCTTTGGTTGAGCAGGGTTTGCAGGGCCGCGGTATCGACAATCGTGGCGCCTGGCAGGTGGTCGGGCGTAGGGCTGCGGTACAGGCTGATGCGGTAGCCGTCGGCGGAAAACAGCGGGGTGTCGGCCTGGACGTGGGCGACGAACAGGCACAGCAGCGCCAATAGAGGCAGTCGGGCAGGCAGCATGGCAGGACAATCCTTATCGTTATGCGCGCATTACACGTGAGTCCCGAGCCCTTGGGAATGCGACGATAGACAGGAAAACCAGTACCAAAGTAGTAGTTTTGCCGCCTTCAGCCCTTTTTGCGCAGCGCCGCATGCTGGGGATTGAAGGTCAGCACCGCCAACACCGCGAACAGCACGGTCAAGCCCAGGCACACCGCCAGGGCCAGGCCGGCGAAGCGTTCGTACAGGGCAAAGCGCACCAGCTCCACGGCGTGGGTAAACGGGTTGATCGCGCACAGCCAGTACAGCCATTCACTGGAGTCGCGCATCTTCCACAGCGGGTACAGCGCCGATGACAGGAAAAACAGCGGGAAGATCACGAAGTTCATCACCCCGGCAAAGTTCTCCAGCTGGCGAATCGCATTCGACAGCAGCAGGCCCAGGGCACTCAACATCAAGGCCACCAGCAGCAACGCCGGCAGGGCGACGACCAGCCCCATGGCCGGCGGTTGCACGCCGTACACCCAGGCGATCGCCAGGAACCCATACACCTGCAACAGCGAAATCAGCGCGGTGGCCAACAACTTGCTGCACAGCAAGAATGTGCGCGGCAGCGGGCTGGTCAGCAGCACGCGCATGCTGCCCATCTCGCGGTCGTAGACCATCGACAGCGAGCCTTGCATGCCGTTGAACAGCAGGATCATGCAGGCCAGCCCCGGGACGATGTACACCTCGTAGGGGATGTAGGTCTCGTAGGGTTCGATCACCGAAATGCCCAACGCTGCGCGGAACCCGGCGGCGAACACCAGCAGCCACAGCAATGGGCGCACCAGCGCACTGAGAAACCGCGTGCGCTGCAACACAAAGCGCAGCCACTCGCGCAGGACGATGCCGCGCAGGCATTGCCAGTAAGCGTTCATGCCGCCGCTCCCGTCGTGGTGGGGCGCGTCAAGTGCGCGAACACGCTGCCCAGATCGCCGCCTTGCTGCGCGATCAATGCAGCGACTTGCCCACTGGCCACCAGGCGGCCCTGATGCAGGATCATCAACCCATCGTCGGCCTGTACTTCGTCGAGCAGGTGGGTGGTCCACAGCACGCTGATGCCCTGTTCGATGCACAGGCTGCGCACGTGCTGGTTCAGCGCCAGGCGGCTGGCCGGGTCGAGGCCGACGCTGGCCTCATCCAACAGCAGCAGGCGCGGCTCATGCAGCAACGCCCGGGCGATTTCCACCCGGCGCCGATGCCCGCCGTTCAGTTCGCGAACTTTTTCCCGGCGCCGTTCGGTGAGGGCCTGGCGGGCCAGTTCGGCGGCGACGCGCAGGTCGGTCTGGCGCCGCGATAAACCATGCAGCGCGGCGTGGTAGCGCAGGTTCTGTTCCACGCTTAAATCCAGGTCCAGGGTGCTTTGCTGGAACACCACACCCAGCTGGGTGAGGGCTGCACGCGGCGCCTCACGCAGGGAATGACCGCCCACGCGAATATCGCCGCTTTGCAGGTCATACAGCCGCGTGAGCAGGGCGATCAAGGTGGATTTGCCGGCGCCATTGGGCCCCAGCAGCGCCGCAAAGCGCCCTGGCGCCAGGCTGAAACTCACCTCGCACAAGGCCTGCCGTGCGCCGTAGGCGAAGCTCAGGTCGCGCACCTCCACGGCGTTCATGGCGTGACCACCACGCCCCACGGATAACGCCCGACCTTCACCGACTTGATCACCTTGAGGCTGTCCACATCGATCACCGACACATCACCGCTCACGCCGTTGGTGGCCAGCAACTGTTTCTCGTCCGGGGTAAATGCCATCTGCCACACGCGGCGGCCCACCAACAGGTAGTCGATGACCTCGAAGGTCTTGGCGTCGATCACGGCCACATGGTTGGCCGGGCCGAGGGCGACAAAGCCGTACTTGCCGTCGGCGCTGAGCTTGATGCCGACCGGCTGGACTTTGTCCGGGTGCACGCCCTTGATCTTGAAGGTCAAGGTCTTGAGGATCGCGCGGCTGGCCACGTCGAGGATGGTCACGGTGCCGCCGATTTCCGCCGAGGCCCACAGTTGCGAGCCATCGTGGTTGAACTCGACGAAGCGCGGGCGCTGGTCCACCAGGGTGCTGTCGGCCAGGGTCTGGGTGCTGGTGTCGATCCAGTGCAGCATGTTGGTGGTTTCGCTGGTGTTCACCGCCCACTTGCCATCCGGGCTCACGGCCATGCCTTCGGGCTCGACGCCGACGTTGATCTGGCCGAGCACCTTGGAGGTCTCGGTGTCGATCACGGTGACCAGCGCATCGTCTTCGTTGGATACGTACAGCCAGCGGTTATTGGGGTGCAGGGCGAACTGCTCGGGGTCTTTGCCGGAGGGCAGTTCCTTGATGATCCTGCGCGTGGCCACGTCCATCACCTGCACGCGGTCCGAGTCGCTGGCGCAGATGTACAGCAGCTTGTTGTCATGGGACAGCAGCAAGCCTCGCGGACGCTGGCCGACCTTGAGGGTGTCGGTGACTTGCAGGGTCTGCATGTCGATCAGGCTCAGGCTGTTGTCTTTCTCGTTGGAGACCCAGGCGGTACTGGCCACGGCGTGCCCGGCGGCAAGCAGCAGGGCGCATGGGAGCAGGGTGCGGCGCATGGCGGATTCCTTATTATTGTGGGTAGGCGATCAAGGGAAGCGGCAGGTCACCTCGGGTTTGTCATAGCCCAGGCTGTCCATTTCGTTGGTGGGGTGCAGGAAACCGTCCTGGGGCGAGGTGCTGACCAGCGCGCGGGGCTGCACGATGGGAATCGGCTGGCGCAGTTGGCCGTTCCAGGGGCGGTAGCTGAGCTTGCGGCCCTTGAACCCGTCCAGGGGCAGTTGCTCGCTGATTTCCACTTGGCGGATCGCCATGGGCTCGACCTGGCGCAACTTGCTCACTGCACTGGCGACGCTGCGCACGGCCATCCAGGCGGCGAAGTCGCGGTCGTTCATCCAGCGCCCGGCCAGGGCCTCGAAGCGTTTCTGCAATTGGGCGGCGCCGTAGGTCTCGACGGTTTTGTGCCAGCCGGTGGGCGTCAGGCCCTGGGTACCGGCGACGGGGCGCGGGTACCAGGTCTGGTAGGGCACGTACTCGCCGAAGTCGCCGCGCTCGTCGGCCACCAGCACCACGTCGTATTCGGCGGTCTGGGTGAACAGCGGCATATCCGCCTGGGCGCTGCGGCGTTGGTCGTTATCGAAGCGCCAGGCCTTTTCCGCCACCAGCTGCACGCCGAAGCGTTTGGCGGCGCGACGCAGGGCGGCGGCGTAGGCCTGGTCATCCTCGGTGGGGCCGACGATCAGCAGCGCTTTCTGCCATTTGCGCACTACCAGGAACTGCGCCAGGGCATCGGCGAGCATCGCGCGGCTGGGCAGGGTATGCAGCACGTTGCCCAGGCAGTCGCTGCTGCGCAGTCGGTCATCCGGGCTGCCGGCATTGAACAGCAGGCTGTCGGGCAGGGCTGCGCTGAGTTGGCGCAGGCTGGCGGCGGGTGTGTTGATCACGAACAGGCGCAGGCCCTGGGCATGCTGGGCCTGGGCGGCGGCGAGCAGGGCGTCCGGGGTGTCCACCGTGGCGGTCGTCAGGCTGTAGCGCTGGTTGAGAAAGGCGCCAGTGCTGTTGCTGTCGATGATCGCCAGTTCAGCGCCACGCTGCCCGGCATCGGCGGGCTCGGGAATCACATTCGACAGCAGCGGGCCTGGATCGGGCCGATAGCCCAGGTAGCCGATCTGCACCTGCAAGGGCGCTTCGGCGGCCTGGCCGGTGGCGGCCCAGGCGATCGCCAGCAGGCAGATCACGGCGTAGGGGGCGAGCTGGCGCATAGGGCACTCCATGACAAGTAGCGCCAGCATAGGAACCCTGAACGTCGCTGCAAATATGCAGAAAGTAGCGCTGGGGCAGTACCAAGGTAGTAGCCCCGGGCGCGCCGTGGGGTTTTAGCATGGAGCACCACGGGCTCTATCCACAGGAGTGACACCAGCATGCGCGTCTTGTCGGCCTTGTGGCGCATCAACCTATGGGTGTGCGGCTTCTTCATCCTGGTGACCTGCGCCTGCACCGCGCTGTTGCTGCACCAGGCCCTGGCCGACGTGGAGCGCGAGCTGCAATCGGCCGAAGCGGTGGTGCACTACCTGAGCGAAACCGCCGCGCGCGACCCGGCCAGCCTGCAACCCCACCTCACCGCGAGTTTGCGCCATGTCCGCGTGCACTGGCTGGCGAGCGGCGACACCGTGCAAGCGCCGGACGCGGACGGGCTGGACGCCTGGCTCGGGCAGCTATTGTTTGCCGAGGCGCGGCGCAGTGCCCAGGTGTTGGACTTGCCGGACGGCCGGCGCGTGTCCATCGCTGTCGACCCGCGGGATGAAATCGACGAGGTCTGGGACTCCCTGCAACAACTGTTGGGCCTGTGCGCCCTGGCCCTGGCCCTGAGCCTGTTGACCATCCGCTGGGCGGTGCGCCGGGGCATGGGCGTGCTGGATGAATTGCTGCGTGCGCTGCAACAGGTGTGCGCCGGCCAGCTCAATGTGCGCCTGCGCAGCCAAGGCGCGCCGGAAGCACGCCAACTGGCGCTGCACTTCAACCGCATGACCGACGCCCTGGAGCAGGCGCGCACCGATAACACCCGGCTCACCCAAACCCTGCTGGCGGTGCAGGAGCAGGAACGCACCCACCTGGCCCAGACCCTGCACGATGACCTCGGCCAATACCTGGCCGGCATTCGCGCCCAGGCCTGCCTGTTGCGCCTGGCCACCGACCAGCCACACCTGCTGGCGCCCACGGTGGCGCAACTTGAGGATCACTGCGAGCACTTGCAGCAAGGCTTCCGGGCACTGGTCCACGACCTTTATCCGGTGGCCCTGCAACACCTGCCGATGGCCGAGGCGTTTGCGCTGCTGGTCACCCAGTGGCAGGCCAGCCACGGCATTCCCTGCCACCTGCAGGTCAGCACCGACCTGCCGCTGTTGCCCGGCGCCAGCAAGACCCATCTGTACCGCCTGCTCCAGGAAGCCCTGACCAACATCCTGCGGCATGCCGACGCCAGCCAGGTGCACGTGCGCCTGCAACATCGCGGTTCGCGCCTGCGCCTGTGGGTGCGCGATAACGGTCGCGGCGCAGACACGCCCCAGCGGCCCGGCGTGGGCCTGTATTCGATGGCCGAACGCGCCCGCTGCCTGGGCGGCGAATTGAAGATCATCAGCCACCCCGGCGCCGGCTGGGCGTTGGCGTTGAACATGCCGTTGGAGGCCTCATGAATATTCTGTTGGTGGATGACCACGCGGTGGTACGCCAGGGCTATGCCAGCCTGTTGCGTGCGCTGCTGCCGGCCGTTGAAGTGCGCGAGGCGGCCAGTGGCGAAGAGGCGTTGAGCCGGGTCCAGGAAGCGCTGCCGCACCTGGTGATCATGGACTTCGGCCTGCCGGGCATCAGCGGCCTGGAAACCACCCGGCGCCTGCGCCAGCGCCTGCCGCACCTGCGCGTGCTGTTTTTCAGCATGCACGACGAGTTGCCCCTGGTGCGCCAGGCCCTGGAGGCGGGCGCCTCGGGCTACCTGACCAAAACCTCGGCACCCGAGGTGTTGATCGAAGCGGTGCGGCGCATCCTCGACGGCCACGCCTATATCGAACAGGCCCTGGCCACTGAACTGGCCTATACGCCCGGTGATCAACGTTTGCAGGGCATGACCCCGCGCGAGCTGGAAATCTTCCTGATGCTGGCCAGGGGCACGCCGACCCGAGCGATTGCCGACCAGTTGAATATCAGCAGCAAGACCGTGTCCAATCACCTGACCTTGCTCAAGAGCAAATTGCAGGTGAGTTCCCATGCCGAGCTGGTGCACCTGGGGATCGACATGGGGGTGGTGCGGGTGGTTGGATAACAGCGTATGCGCGGGGGGTCTAGCGATCCCAGGTGGTGGGGCAGTCGATGCAGCCTTCCATATTGGCATCCTGGAAGTTCGCATAGTGCTGGCGGCTGCCGGTGAGGGTGGCCTGTTCCAGGTTGCTCTCGCCGAACTTGGCTTCCTGCAGGTTGGCATCGCTGAGGTCGGCACCTTGCAGGTCGGCCTTGCTCAGCCAGGTCATTTCCAGGTCGGCCGCACGCAGGTTGGCCTTGTGCATTTTCGCCCCCGACAGCCGCGCAAATTGCAGGTAGGCCGCGCTGAGGTTGGCGTTTTCGAACTGCGCACCCTGGGCGAACAGGCCCCAACCCTGGATCGCCATCAACGTGGCGCCGCTGAAGTCGGCCAGGCGCAGGTTGGCCTGTTGCAGGCTGGCGCGGGTCAGGTTGGCGCCTTGCAGTCGGGCTTTTTCCAGGTTGGCCAGGTCGAGGTTGGCATGGCGCAGATCCGTCTCGCGCAGGTCGGCGCCGGCCAGGTTCATCTTGCTCAAGTCCTGGTTGCGCAGGTTGGCGCCCTTGAGGTTGGCGCCAGGGCATTGGCTGTGTTCGGCGATGGTGCAGCCGTTGATGATCAGCGGCGCATCGTCGCCATCTTCGGCGTGGGCCACGGGCAGGCAGAGCAGGAGTAACAAGGGCAGGTAGTTCATCGTGCGACCTCTGGGGATCCTGTGGTAAGCGGGCTTGCTGTGGTGAGTGGGCTTGCTGTGGTGAGCGGGCTTGCCCCGCGCTGGGCTGCGAAGCGGCCCCGGCATTCCTCCAGCACCACCGTGCGCTCAGGTTCTACGACTGCTGCGCAGCCGAGCGCGGGGCAAGCCCGCTCACCACAAGGGAAGAAGCCGCCTGCTGCAAAAAGCGGCCCGGCATTCTCGCGGGGGTTATTTTTGCGCGGTCTTTTGATCCCAGCTCGGGATCTTGAACACCCAGAACGACCCGCCTTGTGCCACTGGCTTGGTCAGCTCCGCCATGTCGCCGCCCCACAATGGCACCGCGCCGCCGTAGCCGACGGTGACGCCGACATACTGCTCGCCATCCTGCTCCCAGGTGATCGGCGGCGAGACGATGCCGCTGCCGGTCTGGAACTTCCACAGCTCCTTGCCGGTTTTCGCGTCGAAGGCCTTGAAGAAACCGTCGCCTGTACCGGTAAACACCAGGTTGCCCTTGGTCGCCAACACGCCGGCCCACAGCGGCAAGGCTTCCTTGTGCTCCCACACCACCTTGCCGGTGGTCGGGTTCATTGCCCGCAGGGTGCCGACGTGGTCGTCATACATGCGCTTGATGCGAAAACCCATGCCCAGGTACGCCGAGCCCTTCTTGTAGTTGACCTCTTCGGTCCAGTATTCCTCTTTCCACTGGTTGCCCGGAATGTAGAACAGGCCGGTGTCCTGGCTGTAGGCCATGGGGTTCCAGTTCTTGCCACCCAGGAACGGCGGCGAGACTTCCACCGGTTTGCCTTTGGTTTCACCCGGCAATGGCTTGGCCGGGCGCTGGCCTTCGTTCTCCACCGGACGTCCGGTCTTCAGGTCGATATGGCTGGCCCAGGTGATGTTGTCGACAAACGGGAAGGCGTTCTGCAGCTTGCCGTTGTTGCGGTCCACCACATAGAAAAAGCCGTTGCGGTCGGCGTGGCCGGTGGCCTTGACCACTTTGCCGTCCTTGTCCTTGTAGTCGAACAGCACCAGCTCGTTGTTGCCGGAGAAGTCCCAGGCGTCGTTCGGGGTGTGCTGGTAGAACCACTTCACTTCGCCGGTGCTCGGGTCGACGCCGACCTGACCCGAGGTGTAGAGGCTGTCGAAGTCGTGGGGGTTGCCGTCCTTGGCGGTGCGCGCCCAGGTGTTCCACGGGCCAGGGTTGCCGGCGCCGACGATGATCGTGTTGGTCTCGGCATCGAAGCTTGCGCTCTGCCAAGGGGCGCCGCCGCCGTGGCTCCAGGCCTCGACCTTGCCGGTTGCGGTGGTCGGGTCATCCGGCCACGAAGGCGCCTTGACGTCGCCGGTGGTGGTGCTGTCCTTGCCGTTGAGGCGGCCCATATGGCCTTCCACGAACGGGCGCATCCACACTTCTTCCCCGGTGTCCGGGTCGCGGGCAAACAGCTGGCCGACCACGCCGAACTCATCGCCGGAGCTGCCGTGGATCAGCAGCACCTTGCCGCTGACCTTGTCTTTGATCAGCACCGGGGCGCCGGTCATGGTGTAGCCGGCGGCGTGGTCGCCGAACTTCTTGTTCCACACCACTTTGCCGGTGTGCTTGTCGAGGGCGATCAGGCGTGCGTCGAGGGTGCCGAAGTAGATCTTGTCGCCGAAGATCGCCGCACCGCGGTTGACCACATCGCAGCATGGGCGAATGTTGTCGGGCAGGCGGTGGTTGTAGGTCCACAGGCGCTTGCCGGTCTTGGCGTCGAGGGCGAACACGCGGGAATAGGAGCCGGTGACGTAGACCACGCCGTCGCTGACGATGGCCTGGGATTCCTGGCCGCGTTGCTTCTCATCGCCGAACGAGTAGGACCAGGCCGGGGTGAGCTTGAACACGTTCTTGTCGTTGACCTGGGCCAGCGGGCTCCAGCGCTGGGCGTTGGTGCCCATGCCGTATTGCAGCACGTCCTGGGTGGTCAGGTGGTCGTTGGCGATGTCTTCCCAGGTGACGTTGTGCGTCGGCTTGGCGGGTTCGGCGGCCGCGAACGTTACGGCACTGAGGGACAGGCTGCCCACCAGCACGAAGGCTTGCACGGCAAGGCTTAAAGGTGAGCGGGCGGGTAGCGATCTTATTGTCATGGTTGCAGTTCCCAGTGGAGGTTTTGGCCTGCACAGGGTGGAACGCCGGGGCGCCGGGCGGATACGGAAAAACTCCCGCTGTGGCCGGGAAGACTTCCCGAGGCGCCGCTGTTTTAGGCGTGCCCCACAAGCCCTACTACCAAGGGAGGAGAGGGCGGCCACCAAAGCAGCATACGGCCCATGCCCCGGGGTTTCTAAGATGGTTGCCATAGCCTCTGCAATGAGGTTTTGCGTGCAATCCTGAGGGCAAAAATAATGACAACAAAACACAATGCCTTGCTCGTCGCCGGGCTGTTGGTCGGTGTGATCGCCGGGGGCTCCGCCTGGGCCCATGGCAACGTGGTCCCGCAAGCGGTGGAAACCAAGGGCCTGACCTCGATCAAGGACGCCGGCGTACCGGTCAACGAAGACGGCTGGGCGGCGGTCAACCCGTACCGCACCTCGCCTGAACACGACCGCGCCGTGGAAATCGGCTCGTCCGCCTATAACCAGAACTGCGCCGCCTGCCACGGCCTGGAAGCCAAGTCCGGCGGTATCGCCCCCGACCTGCGCATGCTCGATGTGGGCGAAGCCGGTGATGAGTGGTTCGTCGAGCGCGTGCGCCATGGCGCGGTGCGTGACGGTCGCGTGTACATGCCGAAAATGGCCGACTACCTGAGCCAGGAAGCCTTGTGGGCCGTGCGCACCTACCTGGACAGCGTGCACGTCGAGGAGTAAGCCATGCGCCTGTTCGCTTATGTGCTTGGCCTGGCCCTGCTGTGTTGCCAGCCGGCACAGGCGCAGGTGCGCAGCTATGACCAGATGATCGCCGCCGGCGAAATCAACGTGGCGGTGTACAAGGACTTTGCCCCCTACAGTTTCGAAGACGGCACCACCGCGCGCGGGGTCGACGTGGAACTGGCCCAGGCCCTGGCCACGGCGCTGGGGGTACGGCTCACGTTGATCTGGGCGCCGGCCGGCGAGAAGCTCGACGACGACCTGCGCGACTACATCTGGCGCGGCAGCCCGTTGCACAACCAGCAACTGGCCGACCTGATGATGCGCGCGCCCTACGACCGCGATTACGCACAAAAGCGCAACGACCAAGGCGAACTGGAAAACGGCCATGTGGTGATGTTCGGGCCGTACCAGAACGAACAATGGCAGGTGGCTTATGACCGTCGGCGCCTGGACACGGTTGCCAGCGTGGCGGTGTTCGAGCAGCACCCGATTGGCGTCGAAGTCGACAGCGTGCCGTCGTTCTACCTCACCTCGGTGTTCAACGGCATGCTCGCCGCCAAGACCCATCACTACCCCGACGTACCCCAGGCCTTTGCGGCGATGAAAGCCGGTGAGGTCGATGCGGTGATGGCGATGCGCGGCGAAGTCGATTGGCAGGTGCACGAGGCCCATGACCCGCAACTGGCCCTGGCCGAAAACGCCTACCCGAACATGGGCAAGCAACGCTGGGAGATCGGCATGGCGGTGCACGAGAGCAATCGCCAGTTGGCCTACGCGGTGGAAGAGGCGCTGGAAGGCCTGATCCGCGACGGCGCGGTGCAAGCCATCTATGCCCGTTACGGCCTGCAGTACGAAGTGCCCGAGATGTATCAATAGGAGCAGGCGATGAACTGGCGATTGAGCTGCATCCTGGCCTGCTGGCTGCCGCTGGCGGCGCACGCCGTGGAGGTCGATCCGGTGCCGTCGGTGATGTGGGACTTCTATCACAAGCAGTTCCTGGCGCTGGCGCCGTTCGTGTTCGACGACCGAGTCAAGCTGCTTGCGCCGCCGTTTGCCGAAGATGCGCGCCAGGTGCCCCTGGAAATCGATGCACGGGCCTTCAGCGGCCATGTGGTAAAGATCCTCGCCTGGGCTGAGCTCAACCCGTTGCCGAAAATCGTCGACTTCCAGCCCAAGGCCGGGGTGCTGCCGTGGCTGTCGCTGCGGATTCGTATCGAGCAGGCCACGCCGTTGCGGGCGGCGGTGCTCACCGATGACGGCCTGTGGCACGTGGGCTCGACCCTGATCGACGCGGCCGGTGGCGGCTGCACCGCGCCCAGCGTGGTACGCACCCAGCCGGGCTGGGAAGAGCACATCGGCGAAGTGCTCGGCGGCCGTTACCCGCGTGGCGAGTTCAGCCGGGTGCGTGTGCAGGTGGCGCACCCGATGGACAACGGCATGGTCAGCGGCATCCCCGAGTTTTTTATCAACCATGCACAACTGCGCGGCCAGGACGGCCAGGTGCTGGCTGACCTTGAGTTGTTCCCGGCGGTCAGCGAAAACCCCAACCTGGCCTTCGACATCGACGCGCCGGGGCCCACCCGCCTGGTGTTGCGCGACAACAGCGGCAATGAGTTCGACGCGGCCATCCCCTGACCAGAAGGAGCGCGGCATGCGCTGGATTCTATTGTTATGCCTGGGCCTGAGCCTGCCCGCCCTGGCGGACCTCGACTACGCCCTCAAGCCCCGGCTGATCGCCGACGACACCTGGCTGCTCGAAGGCAGCACCGACAATTTTGCCAAGGCCAATGGCGGCAATATCGTCAACACCGCCTTCATCGTCACCGAGGCCGGTGTGGTGGTGATCGACACCGGACCGTCGCGGCGCTACGGCGAAGCCATGCGCGAGGCCATCGCCCGTGTCACCCCCAAACCGGTGATCCAGGTGCTGATTACCCATCATCACCCCGACCATGCGCTCGGCAACCAGGCCTTCAAGGATATGCCCATCGGCGCCCTGGCCGAGACCACGCGGCTGCTGCACGAGCAGGGCGACGGCATGGCGGAAAACCTCTATCGCATGGTTGGCGACTGGATGCGCGGCACCGAGGTGGTGTTGCCCACCCAGGTGCTGGAACCCGGTGTGCTGAGCGTCGGCCGCCACGACTTGCGCCTGCTTGCGCTCAGCGGTCACACCGGCGCCGACCTGGCGATCTTCGACCAGAGCACCGGCGTGCTGTTTGCCGGCGACCTGGTGTTTTACCAGCGCGCCCTCACCACCCCCAACAGCCCGGGGCTGGCGGTGTGGCTGGCTGACCTCGGCACCCTGCAAGCCTTGCCCTGGACCCTGATCGTGCCCGGCCATGGCCCGGTGGCCAGCGACGCGCAACCCTTTACGCAGATGCGCGACTACCTGACCTGGCTTGACCAACTGCTGCGTGACGGCGCGGCCCAGGGCAGCGACATGGCCGAGATGATCCGCAGCCCCATCCCCGCACGCTTCGCGGCGATCAGCCTGAGCCGCTATGAACTGATCCGCAGCGTCAGCCACCTGTACCCGCGTTACGAGCGCGAACAGATGCAACGCGTGGATTCGGCGCGCTGACCCGCTACTAAGGAACTAGCAAACTCGATACTGCGGTCAATTGTGACAACGGCCCCTGCGCCCAAGAATCTGCACCAGACCGGGAAAATTTCCCGGGTATAACAAAAAACCGCAGAGGTAGCCGTCATGACCCAACCCGCACGTCGCCAACCCTTCGCCTTGAGTGTGTTGCTCGGTGCCATCCTGTTGTCTGGCCAGGCCATGGCCTCGGTCACCGATGAGGACATCCTCCAGGACCCGAAAAACCCCGGGCAGATCGTCACCAACGGCCTCGGCGTGCAGGGCCAGCGCTACAGCCCCCTCGATACCCTGAACGTCGACAACGTCAAGGAACTGCGCCCGGTCTGGGCGTTTTCCTTTGGCGGCGAGAAGCAGCGTGGGCAACAGGCGCAGCCGATGATCAAGGACGGGGTGATGTACCTCACCGGTTCCTACTCGCGGGTGTTCGCGGTGGATGCGCGCACCGGCAAGAAGCTCTGGCAGTACGATGCGCGTCTGCCCGATGACATCCGCCCGTGCTGTGACGTGATCAACCGTGGCGTGGCGCTGTACGGCGACCTGGTGTTCTTCGGCACCCTCGACGCCAAGCTGGTGGCGCTGAACAAAGACACCGGCAAAGTGGTGTGGAGCAAGCAGGTCGCCGACCACAAGGAAGGCTACTCGATCAGTGCCGCGCCCCTGGTGGTCAACGGCAAGCTGATCACCGGCGTGGCCGGTGGCGAATTCGGCGTGGTCGGCAAGATCCAGGCCTATGACCCGAAAAACGGCGAGCTGCTGTGGAGCCGCCCGACGGTCGAAGGTCATATGGGTTATGTCTACAAGGACGGCAAAGCCGTGGAAAACGGCATCTCCGGTGGCGAGGCGGGCAAGACCTGGCCGGGCGACCTGTGGAAAACCGGCGGCGCCGCACCGTGGCTGGGCGGCTACTACGACCCGGAAACCAACCTGTTGCTGTTCGGCACCGGCAACCCGGCGCCGTGGAACTCGCACCTGCGCCCCGGCGACAACCTCTACTCGTCCTCGCGCCTGGCGCTGAACCCGGACGACGGCACCATCAAGTGGCACTTCCAGAGCACGCCCCACGACGGCTGGGACTATGACGGCGTCAACGAGCTGATCTCCTTCAACTACACCGAAGGCGGCAAGGAAATCAAAGCGGCAGCCACCGCTGACCGCAACGGCTTTTTCTATGTACTCGACCGCACCAACGGCAAGTTCATCCGTGGCTTCCCGTTTGTCGACAAGATCACCTGGGCCAGCGGCCTGGATAAGGACGGTCGACCGATCTACAACGAAGCCAGCCGCCCAGGCGCGCCGGGCAGCGAAACCAAGGGCACCTCGGTGTTTGTCGCGCCGGCGTTCCTCGGTGCGAAGAACTGGATGCCGATGGCCTATAACCGCGACACCGGGCTGTTCTATGTGCCGTCCAACGAGTGGGGCATGGACATCTGGAACGAAGGCATCGCCTACAAGAAGGGCGCGGCGTTTCTTGGCGCCGGCTTCACCATCAAGCCGCTGAACGAAGACTACATCGGCGTACTGCGCGCCATCGACCCGAAGACCGGCAAGGAAGTCTGGCGCCACAAGAACTTCGCGCCGCTGTGGGGCGGGGTGCTGACCACCAAGGGCAACCTGGTGTTCACCGGCACGCCGGAAGGCTTCCTGCAGGCGTTCAATGCCAAGACCGGCGAGAAGGTCTGGGAATTCCAGACCGGCTCCGGCGTGCTCGGCTCGCCTGTGACCTGGGAAATGGACGGCGAACAGTACGTCTCGGTGCTCTCCGGCTGGGGCGGCGCCGTGCCGTTGTGGGGCGGTGAAGTGGCCAAGCGCATCAAGGACTTCAACCAGGGCGGCATGCTCTGGACCTTCAAGCTGCCCAAAGAGCTGGTCGCCAAGCACTGAAACTACGACCAAATGACAAGTGCCCCCCTGCCAACGGCGCATTCGCCCGCCAGCGGGGGCTCTTTACTATCGGGTCATCGCCTGTTGACCGACAGGCCCGGACCCAGACAGAGGCTTTAACATGATCTACGCACAACCTGGCACCCCTGGCGCCATCGTCAGCTTCAAGCAGCGCTACGGCAATTACATCGGCGGCGAGTTCGTCGCCCCGCTCAGTGGTGAGTACTTCACCAACACCTCGCCGGTGACCGGTGAAGTGATCGCCGAATTCCCGCGCTCCAACGCCGCCGATATCGACAAGGCCCTTGACGCTGCCCATGCCGCCGCCGACGCCTGGGGCAAGACTTCGCCCCAGGATCGCTCCCTGGTGCTGCTGAAAATCGCCGACCGTATCGAGCAGCACCTCGAAGTGCTGGCCGTGACCGAAAGCTGGGACAACGGCAAGGCCGTGCGTGAAACCCTCAACGCCGACGTGCCCCTGGCCGCCGACCACTTCCGCTACTTCGCCGGCTGCATCCGCGCCCAGGAAGGCGGCGCCGCCGAGATCAACGAACACACCGCGGCCTATCACTTCCATGAGCCATTGGGCGTGGTCGGGCAGATTATTCCGTGGAACTTCCCGCTGCTGATGGCCGCCTGGAAACTCGCCCCGGCCCTGGCCGCCGGTAACTGCATCGTGCTCAAGCCGGCCGAGCAGACGCCGCTGTCGATCATGGTGTTTGCCGAGTTGATCAATGACCTGCTGCCACCGGGCGTGCTGAATATCGTCCAGGGCTTTGGCCGCGAAGCCGGGGAGGCGCTGGCCACCAGCAAGCGCATTGCCAAGATCGCGTTCACCGGCTCGACCCCCATCGGTGCGCACATCATGCATGCGGCCGCCGAGAACCTCATTCCCTCCACCGTGGAACTGGGCGGCAAGTCGCCGAACATCTTCTTCGAAGACATCATGCAGGCTGAGCCGCAGTTCATCGAAAAAGCCGCCGAAGGCCTGGTGCTGGCGTTCTTCAACCAGGGCGAAGTGTGCACCTGCCCGTCGCGGGCGCTGGTGCAGGAGTCGATCTACGACGACTTCATGAAAGTGGTGATGAAGAAGATCGTCAAGATCAAGCGCGGCAACCCGCTGGACACCGAGACCATGGTCGGCGCCCAGGCGTCCGAGCAGCAATACGACAAGATCCTCTCCTACCTCAAGATCGCCCAGGAAGAGGGCGCCGAGCTGCTCACCGGCGGCGCGGCCGAGCGCCTGGAGGGCGACCTGTCCAGCGGTTACTACATCCAGCCGACCCTGCTCAAGGGCCACAACAAGATGCGCGTGTTCCAGGAAGAAATCTTCGGCCCGGTGGTGGGTATCACCACCTTCAAGGACGAAGCCGAAGCCCTGGCGATTGCCAACGACAGCGAATTCGGCCTCGGCGCCGGGCTGTGGACCCGCGACATCAACCGCGCCTACCGCATGGGCCGGGCGATCAAGGCCGGCCGCGTGTGGACCAACTGTTATCACCTGTACCCGGCGCATGCGGCGTTTGGCGGCTACAAGAAATCGGGCGTGGGGCGTGAGAACCACAAGATGATGCTCGATCACTACCAGCAGACCAAGAACCTGTTGGTGAGCTACGACATCAATCCACTGGGTTTCTTCTGATTCCAACTTGAAATGCAATCAAGTGTGGGAGCAAGCCCCCTCCCACATTTTGCTCCCTGTACATTCGCGACTAATGCAGTGCGGCATTTACTTCGAAAGTAGCATTCGCACCCCCATCCCCCCATGCATTAATGCCTTTACCGGAATCTTCCGGCACAACAAGAGGACTCTCCCCATGTGGACCAAACCCGCCTTCACCGACCTGCGTATCGGCTTCGAAGTGACCATGTACTTCGCCAGCCGCTGATCCCTCTCCGGCCAGCCTCGCGCTGGCCGGTGCCGTATTGGGAATGACCCTTTGGTCTGATTGCATTCGCCCCGGAATGGGTTAGTGTGAAGCGCATCTCCCAAAAATAATAACAACAGGCTTTCCAATGAGCCCCAATCTGAGCCTCCTGCGTAAATTCGTCTCGCCTGAAATCATCTTCGGTGCCGGCTGTCGGCACAACGTCGGTAACTACGCCAAGACCTTTGGTGCGCGCAAGGTCCTGGTGGTCAGCGACCCCGGTGTGATCGCCGCCGGATGGGTCGCCGATGTGGAAGCCAGCCTGCAGGCCATCGGCATCGACTACTGCCTGTACAGCGCCGTGTCGCCCAACCCGCGCGTCGAGGAAGTGATGCTCGGTGCCGAGGTGTACCGGGAAAACCATTGCGACGTGATCGTGGCCATCGGCGGCGGCAGCCCCATGGACTGCGGCAAGGCCATCGGCATTGTGGTCGCCCATGGGCGCTGCATCCTCGAGTTCGAAGGCGTGGACACCATCCGTGTGCCGAGCCCGCCGCTGATCCTGATCCCCACCACCGCCGGCACCTCGGCGGATGTCTCGCAGTTCGTGATCATTTCCAACCAGCAGGAACGCATGAAGTTCTCCATCGTCAGCAAGGCGGTGGTGCCGGATGTGTCGCTGATCGACCCGGAAACCACGGCGAGCATGGACCCGTTCCTGTCCGCCTGTACCGGCATCGACGCGCTGGTGCATGCCATTGAGGCGTTCGTGTCCACCGGCCATGGCCCGCTGACCGACCCCCATGCGCTGGAAGCCATGCGCCTGATCAACGGCAACCTGGTGCAGATGATCGCCAACCCCGGTGACATTGCCCTGCGCGAGAAGATCATGCTCGGCAGCATGCAGGCGGGGTTGGCGTTCTCCAATGCGATCCTCGGCGCGGTGCATGCCATGTCCCACAGCCTCGGCGGGTTTCTCGACCTGCCCCATGGTTTGTGCAACGCGGTGCTGGTGGAACACGTGGTGGCGTTCAACTACAACTCGGCGCCGGAGCGCTTCAAGGTGATTGCCGAGACCTTCGGCATCGATTGCCGTGGCCTCAACCACCGACAGATCTGTGGGCGCCTGGTGGAACACCTGATTGCCCTGAAACACGCCATCGGCTTCCATGAAACCCTCGGCCTGCATGGCGTGCGCGTGGCGGACATTCCGTTCCTGTCCCAGCATGCGATGCACGACCCGTGCATCCTCACCAACCCGCGCGAGTCCAGCCAGCGTGATGTCGAGGTGGTGTATGGCGAAGCGCTCTGACGACCAGCAACAGGCCCTCGCCGGTCTGTTGGGCCTGGGTAATCACTCGGCGCGCAAGAGCCACTACCCGGAACTCACCGCGCGTCTCGACGAGCTGGAGGCCGAGCGCAACCGCTATATCCGTCTCAACGATGAGCTGGAGCAGCGCGTGGCGGCGCGCACCGATGAACTGCTGGAAGCCAACCGCAACCTGCAACAGCAGATCGCCCAGCGCGAGCAGGTCGAGCAGGAGCTGCGTGACGCCCGCGATGCCGCCGAGGCCGCCAACCGCAGCAAGGACAAATACCTCGCCGCCGCCAGCCATGACCTGTTGCAGCCGCTCAACGCCGCGCGACTGCTGATCTCCACCTTGCGCGAGCGCAAGCTGCCCAGCGTCGAACAAGTGCTGGTGGAACGTACGCACCAGGCCCTGGAAGGCGCCGAGGATTTGCTCACCGACCTGCTGGATATTTCGCGGCTCGACCAGGCGGCGGTCAAGCCCGATGTGGCGCTGTATCGCCTGGATGAGCTGTTTGCGCCGCTGGTCTCGGAGTTCCAGTCGGTGGCGCTGGCGGCCGGGCTGAACCTGCGCGCGCGTACCGGCCATTATGCGATTCGCACCGACCTGCGGCTGGTGACGCGGATCCTGCGTAACTTCCTCAGCAACGCCTGTCGCTACACCGACGAGGGCTGCATCCTGCTCGGCGCGCGCCGCCGTGGCGATCGCCTGCGCCTGGAAGTGTGGGACACCGGGCGCGGCATCGCGGCCGACCGCCTCGACGCGATCTTCCTTGAATTCAACCAGCTTGACGTCGGCCGTGCCTCGGACCGCAAAGGCGTAGGGCTGGGCCTGGCGATTGTCGAGCGCATCGCCGAGATCCTCGGCTACCCGGTGGCGGTCCGTTCGTGGCCGGGGCGCGGCTCGATGTTCAGCATCGAGGTGCCCATCAGCGAAGAGATGCCCCTGGCGATCAGCCAACTGCCGGTGCTGCCGACCACGGGTAACCCGCTGCCGGGGCGGCGTTTGCTGGTAATCGACAACGAGGTGAGCATCCTCGACAGCATGCGCGCGCTGCTGGGGCAGTGGGGCTGCGAGGTAATTACCGCCACCGACCAGGCCGGGGCGTTGCTGGCTTTGCAGGGCAGGGCGCCGGAGCTGATCCTCGCCGACTACCACCTTGACCATGGGGTGGTGGGTTGTGCGGTGGTCAAGCACCTGCGCGAGCATTTCGCGCAGAACATCCCCGCCGTGATCATCACCGCCGACCGCACTGACCAGTGCCGCCGCGCGCTGCGCCGCCTGGACGCGCCGTTGCTGAACAAACCGCTCAAGCCCGGCAAGTTGCGGGCGGTATTGAGCCAGTTATTGACCTAGGGTGTTGATACCCGTCAACACCTGTTGCGGCGCTTTGCCCCATGCTGCCTCCCTGATTCAGAGCCCGACGGAGCCCGCCATGAACGCCCCCGCAACAACCGCAGCCTCTTTCAAGTTGCCCCTGGGCCTGGTGATCGGCGTACTGGTGATGGTCGGCGTGCTGCTGTTGCCGCTGCCCGCCGACCTGCCGGTGGCCGGGCAGCGCATGCTGGCGATCCTCGCGTTTGCGGTGGTGGTGTGGATCACCGAGGCGGTGTCCTATGAAGCCAGCGCGATCATGATCACCTCGCTCATGGCGTTTTTGCTCGGCACCGCGCCGTCGCTGCAAGACCCCACGCACCTGATCGGCTCCAGCCCGGCCATCAGCATGGCGCTTACCGGCTTTTCCAACCCGGCACTGGCCCTGGTGGCGGGCGCGTTGTTCATTGCGGCGGCCATGACCCACACCGGCCTGGACCGGCGCATCGCCCTGGTGACCCTGACCCGCGTCGGCACCAGCACGCGGGGCATTCTGCTCGGGGCGATTGCGGTGACGATCCTGCTCAGCCTCGTGGTGCCCAGCGCCACGGCGCGCAGCGCCTGTGTGGTGCCGATCATGATGGGCGTGGTCGCCGCGTTCGGCGTGGACAAGCGCTCCAACATCGCCGCCGGCCTGATGATCGTGGTGGCCCAGGGCACCAGCATCTGGAACGTCGGCATCCAGACCGCCGCCGCGCAAAACCTGCTGACCGTGGGCTTTATGGACAAGATGCTCGGCCAGCGCGTGTCGTGGATCGACTGGCTGATCGCCGGCGCGCCGTGGGCGGTGATCATGTCGGCGGTGTTGCTGTTCCTGGTGATCAAGCTGCTGCCGCCGGAAACCGACAGCATCCCCGGTGGCAAGGAGGCCGTGGCCCAGTCCCTGGTGGACATCGGCCCGATGACCGGCCCGCAGAAACGCTTGCTGACGGTGTCGGTGCTGCTGCTGTTGGCGTGGGCCACGGAAGGGCGCCTGCACCCGTTCGACACCACCTCGACCACCTACGCCGGGCTGGTGTTCCTGCTGCTGCCGGGCATCGGGGTGATGACCTGGAAAGATGTGCAATCGCGCATTCCGTGGGGTACGGTGATCGTGTTTGGGGTGGGCATCAGCCTCGGTACCGCATTGCTGACCACCCAGGCCGGGCAATGGCTGGGGTCTCAGGTGGTGGCGCACACCGGCCTGGATCAGGTCGGGCCGTTGGGGGTGTTTGCGATCCTGGGGGCGTTTCTGATTGTGATCCACCTGGGCTTTGCCAGCGCCACGGCGCTGACCTCGGCGTTGTTGCCGATATTGATTGCGGTGCTGCAGACCTTGCCGGGGGAGTTCAACCGCTTGGGCATGACCATGCTGTTGGGGTTTGTGATGAGCTACGGGTTTATCCTGCCGATCAATGCGCCGCAGAACATGGTGTGCCTGGGGACCGGGACGTTTACGGCGCGGCAGTTTGCCAAGGTGGGGATTTTGGTGACGTTGATCGGGTATGGGTTGATGTTGGTGTTTGCGGCGACTTACTGGAGCTGGCTCGGTTGGATCTGATGTGAAATGCGTTTCTGGATGCCCATGAGATCCACTGTGGCAGGCCGCTGATGTGGTGAGCGGGCTTGTCCCGCGCTGGGCTGCGCAGCAGCCCCAAAACCAGCCACTGCGCAATATCGGGTACACCGCATTCATCCTTCATTGGGGGCGCTTCGCACCCCAACGCGGGCGGTGCGACGATTCGACAAGCCCGCTCGCCACAAGTCTGCACATCTTGTGATTCAAACCGGCAGGCGAAATTGCTTACGCAAGGCCTTGTCGAAGAACCCAGCAGGGGCGAAGCGGCGCAGCAGGCTGATTTGTCGTGCGGCCTTGCCGGCCGTGTAGCGAGGCTGAGGGTGGATGTCGGTCGCGGCGTTGACCACGACTGCCGCGACGACGTCTGGCCGGTCGGCTTTCGGCATCACCTCGGCCAGCAGTGCCTTGAACCCGGCTCGGGGCTGATCGTAGGTCTTCAGCGGCGAGTCTGGCTCAATACCGTTTTGATCGAAGACGGTACGCACGAATGCGGGCTCGATGACCGAGACGCGAATATTGAAGGCACGCACCTCGTGGTCAAGGGATTCGGAATAGCCTTCCAGCGCATGCTTGACCGCCGAATAATGAGCGGAGTAGGGCGCGGGGACTACCCCTAGAATCGATCCGATATTGATGATGCGCCCCTGGCCACGCTCTCGCATTGCCGGGAGTACCGCATTGGTCATGCGGATGACGCCGAACAGATTGACGTCGAACAGTGCCTGTACCTGTGGGAGCGAGAATTCTTCAGCGCCGCCCAGCAGGCCGATGCCGGCATTATTGACCAGCAGATCGATCCGCCCGGTCTGTGCGAGCACGGTGGAGACGAGCGCACTGACAGAGGCGTCGTCTGTCACGTCGCAGGTGAGCATGGACACCGGCGTTGAGCTGGCCCCCGCCTTCCGACTTGTGCCAAATACCCTATACCCTGCACGTACCAGTGCTTCAGCAGTCGCTTGACCAATACCGGACGACGCACCGGTGACTATCGCGGTTCTTTCGGAAGGTGTTTTCATTTGATGCTCCGCCGGTTGTTGAGTGTGTGCTGGGTCATATGATCTTGATGACCACCTTCCCCTTGGCTCTGCCCCGTTCGACGTAGCTCAATGCCTCAGCCGTTGCCTCGAAAGGGACGGTTCGGTCGATCACTGGTGTGATAGCGCCGGACTCGACGAGCGCGGTGATTTTCTGCAATTGCGCACCGCTCGCGCGCATGAACACGAACCCGTAGTCGACGCCCTGCCTGCGGGCTTTTCTGCGTATGCCGCTGCTTAACAGGCGCATGATCCAACCGAGTCCCCAGGACAACTTTTGCTCGCGTGCGAACTCGGCGGTTGGTGGCCCAGAGATGGAGATGAGCTGCCCACCCGCCTTGAGAATGCGCAGGGATTTTTCCAGTTCGGCGGGGCCGAGGCTGTTCAAGACGACGTCGTAGTCACGCAAGACGTTTTCGAAGTTTTGCTGCGTGTAATCGATGACGACGTCTGCTCCCAACGCCTTGACCCAATCCACGTTGGGGGTGCTGGTCGTGGTGGCAACGAAAGCCCCCAGATGTTTTGCAAGCTGGATGGCAATGCTGCCGACACCACCGGAGCCCGCCTGGATAAAGACTTTTTGTCCCTTCTTCAAGCGGGCTGTTTCAACCAGCACCTGCCAGGCGGTCAGTGCAACCAGGGGCAGGGCGGCGGCTTGTTCCATGCTGGTGTTTTTGGGTTTCAGTGCGAGGGCACTTTCCTCAATCGCGATCAGCTCGGCAAAGCCACCGATGCGCGCGTCGGGCGGGCGTGCGTAGACCTCGTCACCGGGCTTGAAGGTGCGCACGCCTGACCCTACGCGAACGACGACGCCGGCCAGGTCGTTGCCCATGATCAGCGGGAATGTGTACGGCAGGATCAGTTTGAATTCACCCTTGCTGATCTTCGAATCCAGCTGGTTGACGCTGCTGGCATGTACCTTGACCAGTACGTCGTGGATGCCCGGTTCCGGGTCCGGTACCTCGGCAAGGCGTCCTTGATGCTTGCCGTAACGGTCGATCAGGAAGGCTTTCATCGTTCAGTTCCCATGGCTATACGTGACAATCACGCCTTGGCTTGATAGCGCTCGGCGACGACCGATTGGCGAATCTCTGACAGCAAACCCTGGCGGGCGGCTTGCAGGGCATCCCAGCGGGCGGCGTCTTGCAATGGCGGAATGGTCACCGGCTCGCGACGATCAAAACCGACCAGCGCAGCATCGACCAACTCGTCCACGCTCATGATTTCGCTCAGGGTATTGATGTCGATGCCCGCGCGATCCCAGATTTCCGTGCGAGTGGCGGCTGGAAGAACGGCTTGCACGTAGACGCCCTTGGGCGAGAGTTCGAGGCTCAGCCCCTGGGATAGAAACAGCACGAACGCCTTGGTTGCGCCGTAGACGCTCATGCCGAATTCCGGTGCCAGCCCCACCACCGAGCCAATGTTGATAATCGCGCCGTTACCGGCGTGTACCAGGCGTGGAGCGATGGCGCTGGCGAGTCGCACCAGGGCGGTGGTGTTGAGCGCGACCAGGTTGGTAACGCTGTCGATGGATTGCTCGATGAAGCTGCCGGAGAGGGCGGCGCCCGCATTGTTCACCAGGATGCCGATACTGGCGTCGTCACGCAGGCGTGCTTCGACGCGGGCCAGGTCACCGGTTTGAGTCAGGTCGGCCTGGATCACGTCAATGGACACCGCGTGTTTCTCACGCAGCTGCGAGGCCAGTGCGTCCAGCCGGCCTTTATCGCGGGCTACCAGCACGAGATTGTGCCCACGTTGGGCAAAACGCTCGGCGTAGGTCGCGCCAATGCCTGTTGAGGCGCCGGTAATCAGTACGGTTTCTGGGGTGCTCATAAGTAGATGCTCTTGATTGTTCAGGATGATCAGAGACGGCGATCCGCGCCGTACAGCCGCAGAGACATGCGCTGGTGGTTTTATGATGTCGATCACAATCAAAACTGTCAACAGTTTTGATTGTGATCGACATCAGAGTATAGTCAGGCCATTGTTCAGGAGTCCCAGGGGCGCGAAATGAAGATCACCAAGACACAATCACTCGCCAACCGAGCTCATATTGTGGAGACGGCGTCAGAGCTGTTTCGTGAGCGTGGCTATGACGGTGTGGGTGTGGCAGAACTCATGGCTACTGCGGGTTTTACCCAGGGAGGCTTCTACAAACACTTCGGCTCCAAGGCCGACTTGATGGCCGAAGCAGCGGAAAATAGCCTGGCAAAGTCCCTGTCGAATAGCTCCGATCTGGACATTCCGGGCTTTGTGAACCTGTACGTGTCCAGGGATCACAGAGACGGCAGGGGAGAGGGGTGCACCATGGCAGCCCTGTGTGGTGACGCGGCCCGTCAGTCAGATGATCTGAAGGCAACCTTTGCCAGTGGCGTTGAAAACACGCTTGCAGCACTCGAGGACAAGTACACGGCGGGTGTGGATGTGCCCAGGCAAGAGGCACGCGCGAAAATGATCGACCTGCTGGCCCATGCAATCGGTGCGGTCATGCTGTCGCGGGCGTGTCCGGATGACTCGGCCCTGGCGGATGAAATATTGGAAACGTGCCGCGCTGAGATAATGGCATCCCTGCCATCGAGTAAAGAAAGCAGCGCATGAGTGGCAAGATGGGCGCTGACCGACGCGCCCAAGATGGCAAGATGAACCCCGCTCAGGTTTACTACTCTGAGTAGTGGTTTTACCGACGTCACCCGTCGGCTCATCTAGGTCATCGAATGGACAAATACACCCCCCGCCCTTGGGAACCCCACGAGCGCCCGAGCCTGCCGGGCTCGCCGTCGACGCCGCTGCATCCGACGCACAAGCGCTGGCTGTTTGCGATGGTCGGCGTGCTGGTGGCAATCACCGGTGGCCTTGGCAACGCGCTGGTGATCGCCAACCTGCAATACCTGCAAGGCGCCCTCGGTGCGACCACCGCGGAAATGGCCTGGCTGCCCGCCGCCTATGTGATGACCAACGTATGCATGAACCTGCTGCTGGTGAAGTTCCGCCAGCAATTCGGCCTGCGCGCGTTTACCGAGGTGTTCCTGGTGCTGTATGCGCTGGTGACCTTCGGCCACTTGTTCGTCAACGACCTCAACTCGGCCATCGCGGTGCGGGCGGCCCATGGCATGGTGGGTGCGGCGCTGAGTTCGTTGGGCTTGTACTACATGATCCAGGCGTTCCCGGCCAAGTGGCGGTTGAAATCCCTGGTGCTGGGGCTGGGCACGGCGCAGTTGGCGTTGCCCCTGGCGCGGCTGTTCTCCGAGGACTTGTTGCAGATCGCCGAATGGCGCGGGCTTTACCTGTTCGAACTGGGCCTGGCACTGATCTGCCTGGGTTGTGTATTCCTGCTTAAACTGCCCCCCGGCGACCGCTTCAAGACCTTTGAAAAACTCGACTTCGTCACCTTCGCCATTCTCGCCAGCGGTGTCGCGCTGCTGTGTGCGGTGCTGTCCCTGGGGCGTATCGACTGGTGGCTGGAAGCGCCGTGGATCGGCGTGGCCTCGGCCTGTTCCCTGGTGCTGATCATGGCCGGCCTGGCCATCGAGCATAACCGCGCCAACCCGCTGCTGATGACGCGCTGGCTGGGCAGCGGCACGATGATCCGCCTGGCGTTGGCGGTGATCCTGATTCGCATGGTGCTGTCGGAGCAGTCCACTGGTGCGGTGGGGTTCATGCAGATGCTGAACATGAGCTACCAGCAGATGCATACGCTGTACGTGGTGATGCTGGCCGGCGCGATCAGCGGGCTGGTGGTCAGTGCGCTGACGATCAACCCGGCGCACCTGCTGATGCCGCTGGTCATCTCCCTGGCGCTGATGGCCACCGGCTCGGTGATGGACAGTTTCTCCAGCAACCTCACGCGCCCGCAGAACCTGTATATCAGCCAGTTCCTGCTAGGCTTCGGTGGCACCTTCTTTCTGGGGCCGACCATGGTGCTGGGGACCAAAAACGTGCTGACCAACCCGCGTAACCTGGTGAGCTTTTCGGTGATGTTCGGGATTTGCCAGAACCTCGGCGGCCTGATCGGCGCGGCTTTGCTCGGGACCTTCCAGATCGTGCGCGAGAAGTATCATTCCAGCATGATCGTCGAGCACCTGACGCTGCTCGACCCGCGTGTGGCCGCGCGGGTGCAGGGCGGCGGCTCGGCCTATGGCGGTATCGTCGCCGACCCGGAACTGCGGAACCTCATGGGCATCCGCAGCCTGGCCACGGCGGCGACCCGCGAGGCCAATGTCATGGCCTACAACGATGTGTTCATGCTGATCGCGATTGTCGCGATCCTGACCATGATCTGGATCTTTATCCGCAGTCTGTGGCTGATGAGTACCACCAAGGCAGCCACTCCCGTTCAACCCAGCGGCGCTACTTCATGACCGAACCCACCACCACGACCACCAACGCCATCGCCGCCACCCCGGAAGGCACCACGCCGCCCGGCGCCACGGTTACCGAGCCGCGCTCATTGCGCGTGCGCATCTTCTCGTCCCTGGGCTTTGCCGCGATTGCCATCGTCGGCGTGCTGATCGTGCTGTATGCCTGGCAATTGCCGCCGTTCAGCAGCGCGGTGGAAACCACCGAGAACGCTCTGGTGCGCGGCCAGGTGACCATTATCGGCCCGCAGCTCAGCGGCTATGTGTTCGAGGTGCCGGTGCAGGACTTCCAGTACGTCAAGGCCGGCGACCTGCTGGTGCGCCTGGATGACCGTATCTACAAGCAGCGCCTCGACCAGGCCCTGGCGCAACTGGCGGTGCAGAAGGCCGCGCTGGCCAATGTGGTGCAGCAACGCAACAGTGCCGAAGCCACCATCAAGCTGCGCCAGGCCGCACTGGTGGACAGCCAGGCCCAGGCGCGCAAAAGCACCGCCGACCTGCGCCGCAACGAAGAGCTGATCAGCGACGGTTCGGTGTCCCGGCGCGAGCTGGACGTGACCCGCGCCGCCAATGCCCAGACCATCGCCGCCGTGGCCCAGGCCCAGGCCAGCCTGGAAATCGCGCGGCAGGATTTGCAGACGGTGATCGTCAATCGCGGCTCCCTGGAAGCGGCGGTGGCCAGTGCAGAGGCGGCGGTGGAGCTGGCGCGGATCGACCTGTCCAACACCCGCATTACGGCGCCCCGTGACGGGCAGTTGGGGCAGATTGGCGTGCGCCTGGGGGCCTACGTCAACTCCGGCGCGCAGTTGATGGCGCTGGTGCCGAAGCAGCTGTGGGTGATCGCCAACATGAAGGAAACCCAGATGGACAATGTGCAGGTCGGCCAGCCGGTGACTTTCACCGTGGATGCGCTCAACCACCGCAGGTTTCACGGCACGGTGCAGCATATCTCCCCAGCCACGGGCTCGGAGTTCAGCCTGTTGCAGGCGGACAACGCGACGGGCAACTTTGTGAAGATTGCCCAACGCGTGCCGGTCAGGATTACGGTGGACCCGGATCAGGCTGAGAGCGAACGGTTGCGGCCGGGGTTGTCGGTTGTCGTGAGTATCGACACGGCTGGGCGGCTGAAAAACTCTCCACCTTGAGCATGACGCTGATCCCTGTAGGAGCGAGCTTGCTCGCGAAGATCGTCAACGATAACGCGGGGCGCCTGATGCCCCGCGTTGCCCTGAGGTTTTTCGCGAGCAAGCTCGCTCCTACAGGGGGGTGTATTTCAGGTTGAAATTGAGTTGGACCGACTGATTGTGTTCCAGCAGTTTCAGGCCCGGCCGTCCCGCCAGGTGATGAGCATTCACCGGATGGCTCACCGGCTCGATGCAAAAGAACCCCAGCCCCGGCGGGCAGTACAGCAGGAAGTAATCGGCCCCGCTGGCCTGGCATTCCAGCGCATAGCCCAGGTCCTGCTGTTCGATCCGGCAATAGCCATCCCATTGGCAGAAACCATTGTCCACCAGGCCTTCGGGCAGGGGCTTCAATGCCTGGAAGTCCCACTCGCCCGGCACCGGCGCCAACCCCGTCGGCAGCTTGGACGCGTCACTCATCCACACCTGTGCGGCCCTGGCCTGCAACCGGGTACCCGGCCGGCGCGGAAAGTACGGATGCAAGCCCAGGCCGTGCCACGCCGCTGTTTCGGCCAGATGGGTCACCCGCAGTTCAATACTTAACGCTCCGTCACTCAGGCGAATCCGCTGCTCGGCGCGATAGGCAAACGGCGTCTCGCACAGTGCCTCCAGCACCACTTCATCCGCCGACTGGCTGACCACCTGCCACGCCTGTTGCCAGGCCGAGCCATGGATCGGCAGCGGATCGGTGAGGCTGTTGGGCGTGAGCGCGAGCCAACCGTCGGGGTTGTCGAAACCGCCGTGGGCAATGCGGTTGGACCAGGGCACCAATGGATAGCACCCCAGCTTGCCCGGCAAACCGGTATGGATCGCCTGCTCATCGTTATGGCGCAGCAACGGCTGGCCGGTGGCGCGCACGGTCCAGTTGACGAGGCTGCCGCCCACGGCCGGATTCACGGTGAGGTGGGTCAGGTTATCTTCGAGTTCAATCATCACAGCACCACGCTCGGCAGCCACAACGACAGCGCCGGAATGTACGTCACCGCCATCAGCACCAGGAACAGCACGCCATAAAACGGCAGCAGCGCCTTCACGGTCTTCTCGATACTCACCTTGCCCACCGCCGCGCCCACGAACAGCACCGCGCCCACCGGCGGGGTGATCAGGCCAATGCCGAGGTTGACCAGCATGATCATGCCGAAGTGCACCGGGTCGACGCCGATACCGAGGATCACCGGCAGCAGGATCGGCGTGAGGATCAGGATCAGCGGTGCCATGTCCATCACCGTGCCGAGCAACAGCAGCATGGCGTTGATGCACATCAGGATCACGTAGCGGTTGTCCGACAGGGTCAGGAACAGCGTGGTGATCTTCGCCGGGATCTGCATCAGGGTCATGATGTAGCCGAAGCTGGCCGCGAAGGCGATCAGGATCATTACGATGGAAATGGTGCGCACCGTGCGGTGCATCAGCTTGGGCAGCTCGCTCCATTTGTAGTCGCGGTAGATGAACATGGTCACGAAGAACGCCCACAGCACGGCAATCGCGGCGGACTCGGTGGCGGTGAAAATGCCCGAAAGAATGCCGCCGAGGATGATCACCATGGCCATCAGGCCCCACAGCGCGTCGGCGCAGATTTTCAGGGCCTGTTTCAAGGGGATGACTTCGCCCTTGGGGTAGTTGCGTTTTTTCGCGAAGATCAGGCACAGCACCATCAGGCACGCGCTCATCAGCAAGCCGGGCACCACGCCGGCCATGAACAGCGAGGCGATGGACACCGTGCCGCCCGCCGCCAGGGAGTAGAGCACCGAGTTATGGCTGGGCGGGGTCAGCAGCGCCTGCACCGAACCGCTGACGGTGACGGCGGTGGCAAATTCCCGTGGGTAGCCACGGCGCTCCATTTCCGGGATCAGCACCGAGCCGACCGAGGCGGTGTCGGCCACCGACGAGCCGGAGATGGCGCCAAAGAACGTCGAGGCCATGATGTTCACCAGCGACAGGCCACCGCGCACAAACCCCACCAGCACCCCGGCAAATGCCACCAAGCGCCGCGACATGCCGCCCTCGGCCATGATCGCCCCCGCCAGCACGAAGAACGGAATCGCCATCAGCGAAAACTTGTTCACCCCGCCTGCCACCTGAATCATCAAGGCCTGGAACGGGATGTCGATCCACCATGCGCCAATCAGTGCCGACAGCCCCAGGGCGTAGGCCACCGGCATGCCGATCAGGATCAAGGCGATAAAGCTGCCCAGCAGAATCAATGCGTCCATATCAGGCAGCCCCTTCGCTTTCTTCCACCAGGTCGAAGCGCACCACGCGCCGGTTGCTCTGGTCACCGAGCAGGAGTTTTTCCAGCACGAAGATCAGGGTCAGCAGCCCGCCAATCGGGATCGGCATATAGGTGATGCCCACGCGCAGGGTCGGGATGGCGCTCATGAACTGGTTCCAGGTGGACAGGCACAGCTTGGTGCCCCAGATCGCCATGAACAGGCAGATGGTGCCCATCAGCAGTTGCGACAGGATGCCGACGATGCGGCGCTGGGCGGGCGGCAGGCGGTCCGTGACCATGGCCACCGACATATGCGCGCCGGCGCGGTAGCTGGCGGCGGCACCGATAAAGGTAAACACCAGCATCAGCAGGATGGCGGTGGGCTCCGGCCAGCTGGAGCCGGTGCCGAGGACGTAGCGGGCGAAGATGCCCCAGGGAATGATCAGCGCGACGCCGAGAACCGAAAGGCCGGCGACCCAGATGCAGGTCATGTAGATGCGGTCGTTGATGCGCAGCAGTAGATTCTTCATGGCGTTCACCGTAACCGGGCGCGTCGGTGCAGACCGCGCCGGGCCTTGTGCGAGAGGCAGGGGAGGTTATTGAACGGCGTCGATGCGCGCGATGATGTCGGCGTAAGGCGCGCCGTACTTGGCGCGAACCGCTGCGGTGGCGTCATAGAAGGGCTTTTTGTCGACGGTGATGAACTCGACACCGGCCTTTTTGAGTTTTTCCTCACTGCTGGCGGACTTGGCATCCCACAGCGCGCGCTCATCGGCCTGAGCGGCCTTGGCGGCGTTTTTGACCATGACCTGTTGCGCCGGGGTGAGCTTGTTCCAGGTGATTTTCGACATCACGATGGGCTCAGGCAGGATCAGGTGCTCGGTGAGGGTGTAGTACTTGGCGTTCTGGAAGTGGTTGTGTTCCAGCAGGGTCGGCGGGTTGTTCTCCGCGCCGTCGATCACCCCCGTCTGCAGGGCGCTGAAGATCTCGCCGGTGTCCATGGCAATCCCGTTGGCGCCCATCGCGTTGAAGGCGTCGATGAACAGCGGGTTGCCTTGCACGCGGATCTTCATGCCCTTGAGGTCTTCGATCTTGCGCACCGGCTTCTTGGTGTAGAGGTTGCGTGTGCCGCCGTCCATCCAGGCCAGGGCCACCAGGCCGAACTCGGAGTCGGTGATCTTGGCGAGGATTTCATCGCCGATCTCGCCATCGATGACCTTGCGCATATGCGCCTGGTCGCGGAACACGAACGGCAGGTTGAACACGTTCACGTCCGGCACCACCGGCCCGACGATGCCGAGGCTGACGCGGGTCATCTGCACGGCGCCGACCTGGGCCTGTTCGACCACTTCCTTCTCGGAGCCCAGCACGCCGCCGGGGAAGTACTTGAAGGTCAGTTCGCCGTTGCTTTCCTTGGTCAGGGCCTTGCCCATGTTTTCTTCGGCGACGACGGTGGGGTAGCCGGCGGGGTGGATGTCGGCGAATTTGATTTCCAGCGCGTGGGCGGCGCTGCTGAGGGTAAAGACTGCGGCGGCGAGCAAGGTGCGTTTGAAGTCCATGGAAGGTCACTCCTGTGTTGTTATTGTTGTATTCAAGGCACAGCGATGCAGCTAGAGGGTGAACGTCGGTTCAGGCAGTCCTTGGACGCCGGGGTTGAGGGCGAACACGCCGCCGGACACTGACTGTTCACTCTGGTCGTCACGGATCGAGGTGACGAACAGAGTGTCCAGGCGGCTGCCGCCGAAGGCGCACATGGTGGGTTTTTTCACCGGTACGGTGAGGGAGCGGTCCAGGCGCCCGTCGGGGGTAAAACGGTGGATCAGGCCGGCGTCGTTGGCGCAGATCCAGTAGCAGCCATCGGCGTCCACGGCGGCGCCGTCGGGGCGGCCGAGGAAGTTGTGCATGTCGACGAACACGCGACGGTTGGACGGCGTGCCGGTGTCGATGTCGTAGTCGAAGGCCCAGATCTGCTGGACCAGCGGGTGCGAATCCGAGGCATACATCGTGCGGCCATCGGGGCTGAAGGCCAGGCCGTTGAGGGTGATAAAACCGTCCAGCTGGGCGTGGGGGGCTGAACCCGATGCATAGCGATAGAGGATACCTTCGGCCGCATTCGCGCCCATGTTCAGCACCATGCTGCCGGCCCAGAAACGGCCCTGGCGGTCGCAACGGCCGTCGTTCAGGCGCATGTCCGGGCGTGGATGCTCGACACTGGCCAACGGCGCGGTATCGAGGCTGCCGTCGTTGTGGGGCGTGAGTTGGTAGAAACCGGTTTCCATCCCGGCGACCCAGTTGCCCGCCGTGGTGCGGGCAATGCAGGCAAGCATCTGCGGGGCTTTCCAGGCGGCAACGTGGCCGCTGGCGGCGCTCCATTTTTGCAGGCCGCCGTTGGGGATATCCACCCAGTACAGGGCGTTTTCCTCGGGCACCCACACCGGGCATTCGCCCACGGCATTGCGGGCGTCGACAATCAATTCAGCAATCATGGCCACTCATTCCCTTGGGTTGGTGTGAACTCAGTCACCGAACGGCCCGGCGGCGCAGAACGCCCCACCCTGATAGACCTTGGCCGGGTCATCGGCGGCCACCGGTGGCTGGGTTTCGACCTGGGCGCGGAAGACTTCGGAACTGTCTTTCGGGGCGTAGCCCAGGTGCGCGGCGTAGCGGTTGTCCCACCAGGTGTCGAGGTTATCCGACATGCCGTAGACCACGGTGTGGCCGACGTTCGGCGTATACAGCGCGCGTTCGAGCAGTTGGGTCAGGTCGTCGAAGCTCAGCCAGGTGTGCATCATCCGGCGGTTCTGCGGTTCGGGAAACGAGGAGCCAATACGGATGCTCACGGTCTCGATGCCGTAGCGGTCGAAGTAGAAACTCGCCATGTCTTCGCCGTAGGACTTGGACAGGCCGTAGTAACTGTCGGGACGGCGTGGGGAGTGGGCGTCGATGGTTTCGGTCTGCTTGTAAAAGCCGATCACATGGTTGGAACTGGCGAAGATCACACGTTTTACCCCATGGCGGCGTGCGGCTTCGTAGATATGGAAGGTACCGCTGATATTGGCGCCGAGGATTTCTTCAAACGGACGCTCCACCGATACACCGCCGAAATGCAGGATGGCGTCGACGCCTTCCACCAGGTGGTGCACCGCTTGTTTGTCGGCGAGGTCGCAGGCCTGGACTTCTTCCGAGGCATCCACCGGCGGGGCCATGCTGGCGATGTCCGACAGGCGCAGCACCTGGGTGTAGGGACGCAGGCGTTCGCGCAGGACTTTGCCGAGGCCGCCGGCGGCACCGGTGAGCAGCAGGCGGTTGAAGGGAGTGGGGGTGGTCGTGGTCATGGGGATTCCAAATTTTTGTTGTAGGTTGTCGTATGACTATGCCGAAGTATTGTTAGGGATCCCCCAGGTTGTCAACGCGCCATTGATCGAATTAGTCCGCACGTAGATACCGTCTTATCCAAATCCGCGCAAAACCGTAGCAGCTGCCGAGCGCAAGCGAGGCTGCGTCGGGCGCGCTGCCGATTCAAGCTCGAGTCGCGGCCGACGCAGCCTCGCCGGGGCTCGACAGCTGCTACGCTAGGGCGGCCGGCGTGAGTTAAAGCAAGGAGATCGGGTAGCTGATAAAGATCCGGTTTTCGTCGAACTCGTTGTTGCTGAAATCTCGACGCATGGTCGAGTTGCGCCACTTAACGTTGAGGTTCTTCAACGCACCGCTCTGCACGGTGTAGGCCAGCTCCGATTCGCGCCCCCATTCCTTGCCATCGGTGATCGCCCCGGTGTGTACGTTACTGCCGCTGATATAGCGGTTCATCAGGGTCAGCCCCGGCACGCCGAGTACCACGAAGTTGAAGTCATGCCGCACCTGCCAGGATTTTTCCTTGGCGTTGTCGTAGCTGGCGTTGTAGCTGTCGTTGGCCAGGGTGCCACCGCTGGTGCCGTTGACGCGCATCCACACGCTGTCGCCGGTGAGTTTTTGCAGGCCCACATAGAAGGTGTTGCCGCCGTATTTGGCCGAGAGCAGGGCGAACGTGGTTTTGTTGTCGAGGTCGCCGGCCAGGGCGCTGCCGTCTTCCTTGCCGTTGAAGAAACCGAGGTTGGCCCCCAAGGTCCAGTCGCCCACGGGCTGGCTGTGGGTCAGGTTGAAGTACTGCTGCTGGTAGATATCGGCCAGCTCGGCGTACCACACGCCGACCTGGGTGCGCTTGTCGTTGAAGGTGTATTCGCCGCCGCCGAAGTTGAAGCGATCGGAGGTGAACGCGGCTTTGCCGTTCATGAACATGTCTTCCATGCTCGCGTCGTTGCGCGGGCTGTTGCCGTGAAACTGGCCGCCGTAGAGGGTCAGGCCGGCGATTTCGCTGGACGTCACCTGGCCGCCGCGAAAGGTCTGGGGCAGCGAGCGGCCATCGTCGGAGCGCAGGATCGGCAGCACCGGCATCCATTCGCCGACCTTCAATTCGGTCTTCGACAGTCTGGTTTTCAGCGCCACGCCCAGGCGCCCGAAGTTGTCGGCGGGGCGGCCGTCGTCGTGGATCGGCAACAGTTGGGTACCGCCGGTGCCTTTGCCGCCATCGAGCTTCTGGGAATACAGCCCCAGCACATCAATGCCGAACCCCACGGTGCCCTGGGTGAAGCCGGACTTGGCGTCGAGAATAAAACTCTGCGTCCACTCTTCGGCCTTGCCCTGGGGGTTGCTCGGGTTGGTGAAGTTGCGGTTGAAGTAGGCGTTGCGCAGGTTGAGCGTGGCCTTGGCATCATCGACGAAACCGTCGGCATGGGCGAGGAGGGGCAGGGTAAACAGGCCGATAACACTGAGACGCGCGGACGAATTGCGGGCGAATGGACTCACAGTGACGCTCCCTTTCATTTGTTGTTTTTATTATTTGTTATACGTCGTCGTACAACATTGGAGCGGATATTTGCGGGGTTTTCAGGGTGTGTCAAGCAGAAGTTATACGATGACTAGGTGTGGGTTGATCCAGAGCGTACAGGGTCAATGTGGGAGGGGCGGTGCGACGATTCGACTTGCCCCTTCCACATTCAGCCCGCCAGGACCATCGGCGGCAAAGTGCCAAGGAGTGAAACGGCCGCGACTGCACAAACACCGAGCAGCCATTCCAGCATCACGCTGGCCTTCAAGCTGCCCAACCGCTGTTCGCCGCTATCAAGGCGCAACCGGTTCAACAATGCCAGCGCCAGCATGGCCAGCACCAGCATCACCTTGATCAGCAGAATCAGGGCAAAACCACTGAACAACGGCGTGGGCCACAGCTGTCCGGTGAGTACGCGCACATTGATCAGGCCGGTCACCAGCAAGCCGGTGACCAGGCCATAACCCACGCCGCTGAAACGACGCAGGACAGGCGCCAGCTCAACACGGTGTGACTGCCTGAGGATCAATACCAGCAGCAATAACCCACCCAGCCATGCGCCGACGCATATCAGGTGCATCACCTGGTTGAGGATCAACAACTGCCCGCTCAGCCCGTCGAGCATGGCGCCATGGCCGACCGGGGCGAGAGTCATCAGCAACAGTGTGAGCAATGGCAGGCGCGGGGCTTTCCACGGGGTCATCAGGGCGATGACCAGCAAGCCATTGACGATCAGGTGCCAGGTCCACACCTGGCCAAAAAAGGTCTTGCCCAGCACCAACTGCACGGTCGACAGTTCCAGCGCCGCCGGCCATGAACCGGCCATGCTGGCGGTAATCAACAGTAACCAGATCACCCCCGACGCGAGGGCCGTCCATGCCAGCCCATGGGTGATGCGCAACAATTGCCGGTCCAGCACCGGCTGCGGTTCAGCGCCGAGGAGCCAGGGCCTGAATACACGGGCCCCGAACATCAACAGCACGACGATGAAATGCACGAACCGGCACAGCACCAGCAGCGTTGCCATGGGTTATTGGCCGACCTTGAAGCTGTACTCACCGTTGCTCTTGTGGGTGTCGACCGACACCGCATTCCACACCACCTTGTAGGTGCCCGCCGCAAGTGGGGCGGCCGGTGTCACCACCAGGGTTTTCTTGTCGGCGTCCGGGGTTTCCAGGCCTTTGATGGCGATTTCGGTGCCGTCCTTGCTCAGGGACACCTTGGTGAAGGTGGCTTCGACGCCTTCGCTGAAGGTCAGGCGCAGGTCTTTGGGCGCGGTGACGCTGCTGTCTGCCGCAGGCGTGGAGCTTTTGAGATGAGCATGGGCAAATGCTGCGGAGGCACCCAGCAGGGAGGCGAGCAGGGCGACAGTGGTCAGGGTTTTCTTGATCAACATTGTGCAATACCCATCAATGGTTAGGAGCGGGCAGTGTACGAAGTTTCGACTGCGCCTGTCGCCCCGATCTAGAGCGGTGGTAGTCTTTGGGGCATGTCTTTGTCAGGGAGCCCTTATGATCTGGAGCGTTGCTGTAGTTATCTCTATATGGTATCAAAATCATAGGACCATCTGACCGGGAGTGGAGGGCTGCAGCAGAAGCCTGAATCTAGCCCATGCAGGCAGAGGCACATAGTGATTGGTCGATGATTGGGTGATAGATGGAGCTTTTGTGGGGCACGAGGGATTTCGTGATCGCTGGACAGCCTTATGAAGGGTTTCCCATTCTGCTGTGGGACTCGATGGCGACCTGTAGCCAGGCCAATCAGTTCTTCCGCTACTATCTCCTTCGCGGGGACATCGGTTCCAAGGAATCCTGGCCTAGTACTGGACGGGCGATATATGACTTTTTCAGTTTTATGCAAGCCCATGATCTTGACTGGCGGGACGTAGATCGCGGTGAGGCCAAGAGCCTAGTAGCTGCCTATCGAGACTACTGCTTGGTGACATGTGGGCTGGCACGAAACACTACTCGGCAGCGACTGACGTACATCTGCAAGTTCTACGAGTTCGCCCGGGACAAAGGCTGGGTAAAACGTCTCCCCTTCGCTCATGAAGAGCGCACCGTAAAGCGTGAAACAAGCTTCCTTGAACATATCGACGCCAGTGAAGGGAAAACCCTGGTGAACGATGTGATGCCGCGCCGTCACAAACCTCTACCCAAGTTCCTGAGCATCGCCCAGGTCAAGTCGCTCCTTGCAGTAGCGGAGAACCCACATCATAGAATGATGATTCAACTGGCGCTGCGCACAGGCCTACGTCGTAACGAACTTGCTACTTTCCCAGTGGCATATGTTTTCGACCCGGACAAGGCTGGTCGAACCGAACGCAACATTCGCATTCGACTTGATCCTTTTGACGGCACTGGTATGGATACAAAGGGTTGCAAGGAACGAGAAATATTGATCAGTCGCAAGTTCATGTCCGAACTTTACCGCTACGTGGCAAAGTATCGTGGCGAACGGGCATCCCTTGGAAAGAACCAAAATGCAATGCTCCTCAACCATCTCGGAGATATTTATGGCAACGCCGGCAAGAGTCTAAATCGGATCATTGGCGATATCGGAAAGCGAGCTGGAGTTGAGGTCCACACGCACATGTTACGCCACACCTATGCAACCCACACTTTGGCCAACCTTCAGCGCCACCGCGAGAACGGGCTTGATCCTCTGGTGTTCCTTCAACGGCAACTAGGCCACAGTTCGATTCAGACCACCATGGTGTACCTGCACCTAATCAATGAGTTAGCTGATGAGGCCGTGCTGGCATATGACGACGAATTGAATGAGATGGCAGGATTTGCCTGATGGGGAAGCGCAAGGTTTTTACCAAGACTGATCTCAGCGTCCCGCAAATCGAGCACAGCCTGGATACGATAGGCAACGTGGTCATCTTGCCTGAGGCGATTCCTCCGAAGAACACTATGGTTACTTTCGGCCACAACTCAACCAATACTAGGGGCTTCGATTTCGCAAGATGGTATGGTGTGGAAGTTGATGCCATTACTTACGCGTGTCAGCGTCAAATTGAGCGCTTCCTAGTGGGGCAAGACAGCACCGCATCCATAACTACCGTCGTTTCCTACTGTAATAGTGGGCTATGCCGGTTTCTCGACTATTGCGTACTCCAAGCGATGGCTTTTGAGCGTACTTTGACTCTGAATGATGTGAACCGAATGCTGATTGACGGCTATCTCGGCCACCTATTTGGACAGGGTACAGCGACCACAAACCAAAAAAGCTGCTACGCCAAAACCAAGTCGGTACTTCTTGCCCTTGCGCAGCGTGGACTATTCCCTTTAGTCACATCTGGCGATGAAGCTACCTTCCCACGTAATCCATTCCCAAATAGTAATCGCAAAAGTAAGGGTGAGACGGCGCTCTCGAAGCGCGAGCGGCAGGGGGTTGCGGCGGCATTGCGACAGGCCATCAAGCCGCTTTGGAACGATGACACCATTATCACCGGGGACCTTTTGGTCTTTGCTCTACTGGTCATAGCGCTACATACCGGCCGCAATACCACCCCATTGTTAGAAATGGGCCGCAATTGCCTGCGTCCACATCCCAAGGACGACACCGTTTTCCTGGTGCTGTGGAAGAGGCGTGGCTACAACTTCAGCAAAGTAGCACTGCGGGCCGAATCGAAAGGCGACCGCGTGCTGGAAGCAATGCCCGCCGTCAGAATCAACGTGGAGCGTTTAATCCGCCGAGTGATGGCATTGACTGAACCCTTAGATTTAGAGGCTCCGGGCAGCTTCAAAGGACGTGTGTGGCTCTATCGCAACCCGTCCAATAACAAAGTCGTGACGCTGCAAGAAAATACGCTGAATAGGGGAATAGGCCGTCTCGTAGTCGATCATGGCTTGAAGGATAGTGATGGGAAACCACTGCGCATCAATATTTCCCGTCTGCGTAAAACCTTTGCAAACCGCATCTTTGAGTTGACGGACGGCGATCTTGCGATCACCGCCTCTGCTCTTGGCAACACCCCAAGGGTAGCCGACCAGAACTATTTAGCACCCTCCGAGAGTGCCCGTCGGAATTGGCAGTTCATGGGAGAGATACTGGTGGAGGAGTTGCTCGCTGCGACCATCGGTGCAACATATAAAGAAAACCCCCTAGGTCGGTGTGCCGATCCGGTAAATGGCCAGTTCGCCCCGAAGCGTGAGGGCGCGACGTGCATGAACTTTATGAACTGTCTGCGCTGCAAGCATTACGTAGTGACCGCAGAAGACTTATACAAACTGTTCAGCTTCTACTTTCGCGTTCTGGCTGAGCGCTCCCGTATGGACAAACGGCGCTGGGCACGGGAGTACGCACACATCCCTCGTCTGATCGATCATTACATCATAGCCGAAGGACTGCGCCGTGGCACTTTCAAGGCTGCAGCCGTGGACGACGCTCGTGAGCACGCCCGCACCCAACCCCACCCTTTCTGGTCAGTTGATCTCATCGACAGCCTTGAGGCCTTTTATGAATGACAGCACCTCGCTAGCACTGCCTTGGGCGTTAGTTACCGCTCAGCCTGGAGATGTGCGCGGACTCCCTGAATCCGAGCGCGACCGACTGATCATTACTGCGACCCAGATAGAGGGACGCTGGGTCATCCTAAGTCGCTACGGTGACGATATCTGGCATATCGAGGGTTTTCCTAGCAACACTCCAGCGCACAGAAGACAGCTGAATTTTAGCAGCCTGCCTCAGGCATTCCGCGTGGTTATGAAGGCTATGGTTTATCGCTACATCAGACGAGGTCGTCGTGATGCAGTTCGGCCAAAGGGCTCCACGATTCGTGATTTTTTTAGTACTGCAAGGTTGTTCTTGCGGCACTTAGAGGCTCTCAAGATCGAGCGCTTGAGCGCGATAACACCGATGATTGCTGAGACCTATGTGACCGCCTGCAAGGCTCAAAGAGTCGCCGGATCTAGCAAGCCTCTGTCGGTCGATACGCTGCGTAGGCACTACATGACGGTAGAAGCGATCCATGAGCTAAGCCATTACACCGACGACGAGATTCTGCGGCATCCGTGGCCTGACACCTCTGCAAAGTCAATGGCGGGAGGTCTCGGTATGGTCAAAGCGGGTAAAACGCCGCTAATCCCTGATGCGGTGTTCTGCACGCTATTCGAACAAGCTCATCAGCAAGTTGAGCGCGGTAAGCATTTACTTGACCTGCGTGATGATTTGCATGCTATGGAGGCCGCATCTAAGTGTCGAACTTCAGCAGGTATAAATTATGCTAAAAATCGCCACCTGAATGCTAGTGGATGGGAAGCTGGTTTGAGTGCATTCTCACAGTCGCTATTGACTCTACGCACCGCCTGCTATGTCGTGCTAGCGAGCACTTCTGGCTGTCGTAATCATGAGCTGGCTAATTTGCAGTCGAGCGCTCACCACCGCACCGAGGACGATCAGGGCACCATATACCACTGGATGCGTTCTCGATCTGAAAAAACCGATGCTGGTGTCCATGACTGGATGATCCCCGAAGCCGCAGTGCGTGCCTTGCGCGTCATGGAGCGTTGGTCTGCGCCTTATCAAGCGATGATCGTGGACGAAATCAACCAGCGACGTCGCATCAATCCGCACGATCCGCAAATCGTAGAAGCATACAAGCACCGCCATTCACTCTTTCTAGGTGTGTATTCTCAAGGGAACAACCGAGTGCGCACACTTACCAATTCCAGCTGGGATGGCAAACTCAAATCCTTCGCCAAGGATTGCGGATTAAATTGGAGTCTCGCAAGCCACCAATTCCGGCGCAAGTTCGCGAATTACGCCGCGCATAGCCGCTTTGGCGACCTGCGCTACCTAAAGGAGCATTACGCGCACTGGTCTCTGGACATGACCCTAGGTTACGCCATGGACGATGGCTGGGGACGCCATCTGGATCTTGAAATGTACGTCGATATGCAAGATGAGTTGGAAGATATCAAACTCGGCGTTGTAGGCAATTGGATGAGCGATGAGTCTTTGGGAGGAGGCTACGGACAAGCCATCCAGGTGTGGCGTCGGGAGCCGCAGAACCTCCTGATCTTCAAAGATCACGCTTCAATGCTGAAATCCATAGCTGAAAGTACTGCTATCCGCAGCAACGGCCATGCCTGGTGTACGGCAGACGACGACGGCTGCATCGGCAATACCCTCGAACGAACCCGCTGCAGTGGTTGCGACCACTCGGTAATCGGACGCCCCCATGCGCCTATCTATCAGCGACTCTATGATGATCTGAAAGGGTTGCTGAACTGCGGGGATATCGGTGAGGGGGGCCGCCAACGCGTTGAGCGCGACATGAGTCGTTGCCGAGACGTGCTGTTACAGCTGGGTATACCGCTAGAGGCCTTGATCGCATGAACAGCAATGAAAAAGCGGCTAACTACAAGCCTGCAAAGGATCGAGTAAAGGATCTCAAGCTGGCCATCTACCGTCTCCAAAAGGGGCTAGCTCATACCAAAGAAACCAAGGTGACCATCGCCGCTGTTGCCCGCGAGGCCGGCGTTTCCACAGCGCTGATCCACAATCACTATCCGGCAATCGCTGAGGCCATACGGGAGATCCAGGGACGATCTAGCCGTGCCATACGAGATGTAAAACATCAAGACCTAATAGCCGAGCGCCGAAAGTCTGCTGGTTACCGTCAAGAGATAGAGGCACTTCGGGCAAAGCTCGCGAGCATCGCATCCATCAATGAGGTGTTGCTGGACGAGAACCAGACACTCAGGGATAAGCTGAAGGAACGAAAAGTGGTTCAGATGCCTTTGTCTCACTCGCGCAGATAAGTCCCGCATCAGATGGCGATCTGACGCGCGTCTGTACACAAAAATCTATAAAACAGTTAATAAAGGTAACTTATTGATTTTTAGAGTGTAAAGCTCTTTTAACAGTTAAAAAGGCTCCGGAACTTATGGGCAATCACAAGAGCGGAATTCGCCGGGTCAACGTCGAGAAAATCCTGCTGGCGGCGGAGAAAATCTTCGCCGAAAAGGGCTACGGCAGCACTGCCATGGCCGATATCGCCGAAGAAGTACAACTGCCGCGCTCCAACCTGCATTACTACTTCACCACCAAGAGCGAGCTGTACAGCGCGGTGCTGTTCGACCTGCTGGAAGTGTGGAAGCAGGACGCCCTCAGCTTCGAAACCTTCGATGACCCCCGGGTGGTGCTAAGCAGCTATATCCGCGCCAAGATGCAGCGCTCGCGCACGCGGCCCTATGGCTCCAAGGTCTGGGCCAACGAGATCATCCACGGCGCGCCGACACTCGGTGAGGCCCTGGATGAAAGCCTGTACGACTGGGCCAAGATGAAGGAAGCGAAAATTCGCCAGTGGGTGGAAGACAAACGCATCCTGCCGGTGGAGCCGTCGAGCCTGCTGTACATGATCTGGGCGTCGACCCAGCACTATGCCGACTTTGATCACCAGGTGAAGATTTTGAATGATCACCAGCCGTTGTCGGATATGCAGTTCGAGAAGGCGATCCAGACGGTGACCAGTGTGATTTTGCGCGGGATTGGGTTGGAGCCTTGAGTGTTGTGGTGGGGCTGAGGGCCTCATCGGGGCATAGGTATCTACACAACTCTTAAAGGCTGACACATAACTCTGTGGTGAGCGGGCTTGTCGAATCGTCGCACCGCCCGCGCTGGGCTGCGCAGCAGCCCCAAAACACAGCCCCGGAACTGTCTGGCACACTGCAGCGTTCTTATTGGGGCTGCTACGCAGCCCAGCGCGGGGCAAGCCCGCTCACCACAGAAGCCTAATTGCCATAGATTCCGTATTCACTGGAAGTTGTGTAGATACCCATGCTCATCGGGGGCAAGCCCCCGATAGCGGCCTACAGGCCTACACCGCTTCCCGGTAAGGATTCCTCGGATCCTGCGTCCAATTCAAAAACGGCTTGCCCGTGTCGATGGGCACCATCTCGATGCAATCCGCCACCGGGCAGGTGATCTGGCACAGGTTGCAGCCCACGCACTCGTCATCGATCACTTCGTATTTATGCGTGCCGTCCGCCTGTTTCAGGCTGGCGATGGCCTGGTGTGAGGTGTCCTCACAGGCAATATGGCAACGCCCACAGCCAATGCACGCCGCCTGGTCGATCCTGGCGATCACCTGGTAATTGATGTCCAGGTACTTCCAGTCCGTGGTGTTGCCCACCGCACGCCCGGAAAATTCTTGCAGGCTGGTGTAGCCCTGGCTGTCCATCCATCGCGACAGCCCATCCTTCATCTCTTCCACGATGCGAAAACCATGCAGCATCGCCGCCGTGCACACCTGCACCGCGCCGCAACCGAGGGCGACGAATTCCGCGGCGTCGCGCCAGTTGCCGATGCCGCCGATCCCGCAGATCGGTAGGCCTTGGGTCTGCGGGTCACGGGCGATTTCGGCAACCATGTTCAGGGCAATCGGCTTGACCGCCGAGCCGCAGTAACCGCCGTGGGTGCTCTGGGTGCCGACCATCGGCAGGGCGACCATGCGTTCCAGGTCCACGCTGGTGATGGAGTTGATGGTGTTGATCAGCGACACCGCGTCCGCACCGCCGCGATACGCTGCCCGTGCCGCCACGCGGATGTCGGTGATATTCGGCGTGAGCTTGACGATCACCGGCAGCGAGCAATAGGTCTTGCACCAGCGCGTCACCTGTTCCACGTACTCCGGCACCTGGCCCACCGCCGCACCCATGCCGCGTTCGGGCATGCCGTGGGGGCAGCCGAAGTTCAGCTCGATACCGTCGCAGCCGGTGGCTTCCACCAGGGGCAGGATGTTTTTCCAGGATTCCTCCACGCAGGGCACCATCAGCGACACGATCAGCGCGCGGTCGGGCCAGTCCTTTTTGACTTGGGTGATTTCCCGCAGGTTGATCTCCAGGGAACGGTCGGTGATCAGTTCGATATTGTTGATGCCCAGCACTTCACGGTTGGCGCCGTAGTGCGCCGAGTAGCGCGATGACACATTGACCGCCGCCGGGTCTTCACCCAGGGTCTTCCACACCACGCCGCCCCAGCCCGCTTCAAACGCACGCACCACGTTGTAGGCCTTGTCGGTGGGCGGCGCGGAGGCCAGCCAGAATGGGTTGGGGGCCTTGATACCGGCGAACACAATCGAGAGATCGGCCATTACGCAGCCTCCACATTCAGCATGAGTTGGGCGTGCATGGCTTCGGCGGCCAGCTTGCCGTGTTGCACCGCCTGCACGGTGAGGTCCTGGCCGAGGCTGACGCAGTCACCGCCGGCGTAGACCCCAGGGATGCTGGTGCGCAGCTGTTCGTCGACGAAGATACGCTCGCCGACGCGGTGCAGCTGTTGCGCCAGGGGATCGTGCAAAGCGTCGTTGTCGAAGCCCTGGCCGATGGCCTTGAAGATGGCATCAGCGGCCAGTTCGAAGGTTTCTCCGGTGGATTGCAGGCGGCCGTTTTCCAGGCGGGTGCGGGCGAAGCGCATGCCGCGTACGTGGCCCTGGTCGTCGAGCAGGACTGCTTCGGGTTGGGCCCAGGTCAGCAGGCGCACCTGATTGGCCTTGGCGATGTCCTGCTCATGCTGGGTGGCGCCCATATCGGCCAGGCCCCGGCGGTAGACGAGGTTCACATCACGGGCACCGAGCCGGGCCATTTGCACGGCCATGTCGATGGCGGTATTGCCGGCGCCGAGCACGATGCAGCGGTCGGCCAGGGGCAGTTGGCTCAGGTCGTCGGCCTGGCGCAGTTCGCGGATATAGTCGGTGGCGGCGAGCAGGCCGGGGGCGTCCTCATGGGGTAAACCGAGTTGCTTGCTGGCCGCCAGGCCCAGGCCGAGGAACACCGAGTCGAATTGCTGGTGCAGTTCGCTCAGGGTCAGGTTGTCGCCCAGGCGCTGGCCATGGCGGATTTCGATGCCGCCGATCTGCAGGAGAAAATCCAGTTCCTTCTGGGCGAAGTCGTCGACCAGCTTGTATTTGGCGATCCCGTATTCATTCAGGCCGCCGGCTTTTTCCCGCGCTTCGAAGATCACCACGTCATGCCCGTGCAGCGCGGCGCGATGGGCACAGGCCAGCCCTGCGGGACCTGCGCCGACCACGGCGATGCGTTTGCCGGTGGGGGCGGCACGCTGGAACGGGTGTTCGCTGAAGTGGGCGTTATCGATGGCGTAGCGTTGCAACAGGCCTATCAGCACCGGCGCGCATTCTTCGGCGTTGTTACGCACGCAGGCTTGCTGGCAGAGGATCTCTGTCGGGCAGACCCGCGCGCAGCTGCCGCCAAGGATGTTGGCCGAGAGGATTTTCTGCGCTGCGCCCTGGACGTTGTCGGTGTGGATATTGCGGATGAACGACGGGATGTCGATTTCGCTGGGGCATGCGTTCACGCAAGGGGCGTCGTAGCAATACAGGCAGCGCGAGGCTTCCAGTTGGGCCTGGCGCGCGTTGAGCGGCGGCGCCAGGTCGGTGAAATGGCTGGCGAGGGTGGCCCCGTCTTCATGGGGATGGGGGAGGTGGGTCAGGGTCTGGATCACGGTGTGGGCCTCACGGTTTTTTTGGATTGCCTCTAAGTGGGCATTTTTGTTGCCTGTTCGGGCCTCATCGGGGGCAAGCCCCCTCCCACATTCGACCGAGTTGTATCTGAATGAATGCGGTCAAGTGTGGGAGGGGGCTTGCCCCCGATAGCGGTCTCAGCGCTTCACAGCAACCGGCCTGGAATGCTCCGCCCGCTTGCTCAACTGTTCGAACACCGACGGATACGCCGGCCGTTCCACATAGCGCCCGGCCCCGCGCTCGGCGCGCAGGTCGCCATCGGCCCAGACCAGCTTGCCCTGGCTGATGGTGTGGCTCGGCACGCCGCGCACGGTCTTGCCTTCGAAGATGTTGAAGTCGACTTGCTGGTGATGGGTCTTGGCGGAGATGGTCCGCGTACCCTCGGGGTCCCACAGCACCAGGTCGGCATCCGCACCCACGCGGATCGCGCCTTTGCGTGGGTAGAGGTTGAAGATCTTCGCGGTGTTGGTGGAGGTCAGCGCGACGAACTCCTGCATCGACAGGCGCCCGGTATTGACCCCTTCGTGCCACAGCAGCGCCATGCGGTCTTCGATACCGGCGGTGCCGTTGGGGATCTTGCTGAAGTCGTCACGCCCGGCGGCTTTTTGCTCGGCGCAGAAGCAGCAGTGGTCGGTGGCGGTGGTGTGCAGGTTGCCCGATTGCAGGCCATGCCACAGCGCTTCCTGATGCCCGCGCGGGCGGAACGGCGGGCTCATCACGTAGCCGGCGGCGGTTTGCCAGTCGGGGTGCTGGTAGACGCTGTCGTCCAGCAGCAGGTGGCCGGCGAGCACTTCGCCGTAGACCGCCTGGCCCTTGCCCCGGGCGTAGGTGATTTCATCCAGCGCTTCCCGGGTGGACACGTGCACCAGGTACAGCGGCGTGCCGATGGTCTCGGCGATACGGATCGCGCGGCTGGCCGCTTCGCCTTCCACCTGGGACGGGCGCGACAGCGGGTGCGCTTCCGGCCCGGTGATGCCCTGGGCCATCAGCTTGCGTTGCAGGTGGTACACCAGTTCGCCGTTTTCCGCATGCACGGTGGGCACGGCGCCGAGTTCCAGGCAGCGTTCGAAGCTGGCCACCAGGGTATCGTCGGCCGCCATGATCGCGTTCTTGTAGGCCATGAAATGCTTGAAGCTGTTGATGCCGTGGTGGCTGACCAGCTCGGCCATTTCCTCGCGCACCTGCTCGCTCCACCAGGTGATTGCTACGTGAAAGCCATAGTCGGACGCGGATTTTTCCGCCCAGCCCCGCCACTGATGGAACGCTTCCATCAGCGATTGCTGCGGGTTGGGAATCACGAAGTCGATAATCGACGTAGTGCCCCCCGCCAAACCCGCCGCCGTGCCGCTGAAGAAATCTTCACTGGCCACGGTGCCCATGAAGGGCAGTTGCATATGGGTATGGGGATCGATGCCGCCGGGCATCAAATATTGTCCGCTGCCGTCGAGTTGTTCAGTGCCGGCGGGAATATCCAGGTCCGTGCCAATGGCGCGAATCAGACCGCCTGCGCATAAAACATCGGTGCGGTAACTTTCATCATGGGTAATAACGGTGGCGCCACGGATCAACAGCGACATGTCGAGTTCCTCACAGGCTTGACCGGCTTGTGCCAGTTCTAAGTGTTGTATGGCTACGCGCCGATGGTCGGTTAATTCCTGTCATCGGTGACAGGAATAGAAACTAGACCGAGTTTTTAGATTGAGCAAGAAGATTTTTTATAAGCTTATATCGTATTTAATCTATTGATTTATAAGAATAAAAATACAAAATCACCAAAATGTAGCGGTCTCTCACCATTTTGACGCACTTGACAGGTTCCCAATATGAGCAACATTTCTTATTGCAAATCAGACGCTTGAGACATGCCTCTTGACGGGGTCGGTCAATAAAAATAATTGTGGTGCACCAGATTGAGTCCTGACCGTTCGGATAATTGGCGCGTTATTTAGCCTGAGTATCGCGGCAAGTACCGCAGGCACAATCGGAAAGCTGATTAACATCAGCGAGTTATATAAGCGGTGCGGGTTCAAGAGCGGTTGTCGGCACGGTTATTGAGTGCAGTGGCGGCTGGCCGGGCCCGTGATGTCATGTTGTTTACGAGGTACTCCGGCCACCCTGCGTTCAGCGCGGAGTGAGCAACAATAATTCGAAAAAACCGTGGAGCGGCCATGCAACAGAACAGATCGCAAGTCATTGAGCGCAACGGCCTGTACGAACTCGACGCCGGTCCCGACGTCCTCGACAGCCCTCGCTACAACCATGACATGGCACCGACCAAGGTGCACGAACGCACCTGGAACAAGTGGCACATCACCGCGCTGTGGGTCGGCATGTCGATCTGCGTGCCCACGTACACCCTGGGCGGTGTGCTCACCGCGTATTTCGGGTTGTCGGTGGGCGAGGCGTTGATGGCGATTTTGCTCGCCAATATCGTGGTGCTGATCCCGCTGACCCTCAACGCCTTCCCCGGCACCAAGTACGGCATTCCGTTTCCGGTGTTGCTGCGTTCGTCCTTCGGCATCCTCGGCTCTAACGTGCCGTGCCTGATCCGCGCGCTGGTGGCGTGCGGCTGGTTTGGTATCCAGACGATGTTTGGCGGGCTGGCGATTCACCTGTTCCTGGGCTCGATTTTCGAGGGGTGGAAGTCCCTCGGCGGCACTGGTGAAGTGATCGGCTTCATGATGTTCTGGTGCCTGAATTTATGGGTGGTGCTGCGCGGCGCCGAGTCGATCAAGCGCCTGGAAACCCTGTCGGCGCCGTTGCTGGTGGCGGTGGGCATTGGCCTGCTGGTGTGGGCGATGCCGAATGTGTCTCTCAGCGAACTGATGGCGATCCCGCCCAAGCGTCCGGAGGGCGCGAGCCTTACCGGTTACTTCATGGCCGGCCTGACCGCGATGGTGGGCTTCTGGGCCACCTTGTCGCTGAATATTCCCGACTTCAGCCGCTACGCCAAAAGCCAGAAGGACCAGATCCTCGGGCAGATCTTCGGCCTGCCACTGACCATGTTCCTGTTCGCCGCCCTCGGCGTGATCATGACCGCCGCGTCGGTGAAACTGGTGGGCGTCAGCGTGTCCGACCCGGTGACGCTGATCGGGCATATCCAGAGCCCTGTGTGGGTGGCCGTGGCCATGGCGCTGATCATCGTCGCCACCTTGTCCACCAACACCGCCGCGAACATCGTCTCGCCCACCAACGACTTCCAGAACATCGCGCCCAAGCTGATCAACCGCACCACGGCGGTGATCCTCACCGGGTTGGTGGGCTTGGCGTTGATGGGCCATGAACTGCTGAAAAAACTCGGCTTGATCGTCTCGGATGTGAGCCTGGAAACCGTGTATTCCAACTGGTTGCTGGGCTATTCGAGCCTGTTGGGGCCGATTGCCGGGATCATGGTGGTGGACTACTTCATCACCCGCAAACAACAACTGGACCTGGCCGGCCTGTACCGCGACGACGTGTACCCGGCGTGGAACTGGAGCGGTTTTATCGCCTTCGGTGTGCCGGTGGTGCTGACCTTGCTGTCCCTGGGCAGTGATGCGTTCAGCTGGTTCTACAGCTACGGCTGGTTTACCGGTTCGGCGTTGGGCGGGTTGTTGTATTACGGCCTGAATGCCAGGCGTGGAGCCAGCCCGGTGGTTGTCAATTCATAAGAAATACAAGCCTGAGGAGATCCCCATGAACGCTGCCCTTGACGTTCTGCAATCGCCCCACCAGCACATCAATCGCGACCGCTTGTGGCAGTCGTTGATGGACCTGGCCAAACTCGGTGCCACCCCCAAGGGCGGCGTGTGCCGCCTGGCCCTCACCGACCTCGACCGCAAGGCCCGCGACCTGTTTGTGCAATGGTGCGAAGACGCCGGTTGCACCGTGACCGTCGACGGCATCGGCAATATCTTCGCGCGTCGTCCCGGTCGTCATCCCAACCTTCCGCCGGTGATGACCGGCAGCCATATCGACACCCAGCCTACGGGCGGCAAGTTCGATGGCTGTTTCGGTGTGCTGGCGGGGGTGGAGGTGCTGCGTACGCTGAACGACCTCAAGATCGAAACCGAGGCGCCCTTGGAAGTGGTGGTGTGGACCAACGAGGAAGGCTCGCGCTTCCCGCCGTGCATGATGGGCTCGGGGGTATTTGCCAAGAAATTCACCCTGGCGGATACCTTGGCCAAGGTCGATGCGGATGGGGTCAGCGTGGGTGATGCGCTGAATGCGATTGGCTACGCGGGAACCCGTCCTGAGAGTGGGCACAAGGTCGGCGCGTATTTCGAGGCACATATCGAACAAGGGCCGATTCTGGAGGATGAGAAAAAGACCATCGGCGTGGTGCTCGGCGCCCTCGGGCAGAAGTGGTTCGACCTGAAACTGCGCGGTGTCGAGGCCCATGCGGGGCCGACGCCGATGCACCTGCGCAAGGACGCCCTGGTAGGCGCAGCGGCGGTGGTTGCGGCGGTCAATGCCGCGGCGTTGGGGCATCAGCCCCATGCGTGCGGGACCGTCGGTTGCCTGCAGGCGTATCCCGGTTCACGCAACGTCATTCCGGGCGAAGTGCGCATGACCCTGGACTTCCGTCACTTGGAACCAGCGCGGTTGGATTCGATGATTGCCCAGGTGCGCCAGGTGATTGACGAGACCTGCGCCAAGCATGGGCTGAGTTTTGAAATGGAACCCACGGCTGACTTCCCGCCGCTGTACTTCGACAAAGGCTGTGTGGACGCCGTGCGCGATGCGGCCAATGGGCTGGGCTTGTCGAACATGGACATCGTCAGCGGGGCAGGGCACGACGCGATTTTCGTCGCCGAGTTGGGGCCGGCGGGGATGATCTTTGTGCCGTGTGAAGGGGGCATCAGCCACAACGAAATCGAGAACGCCGCCCCGGATGACCTGGCGGCGGGGTGTGCGGTGTTGTTGCGGGCCATGGTGGCCGCTTCAGCCGCCATCGCCAGCGGCAAACTCGCGGCTTGAAATGCGGGTAAAAAATGTAGGAGGGGGCTTGCTCCCGATAGCGGTGTATCAGTTACAGATAAGTTGACTGACCTACCGCAATCGGGAGCAAGCCCCCTCCCACATTTGAACTGTGTTTGACGTTAAACCCAGATGGCATCCCACAGTGGGTAGTCGCCAATCCGCTCGACCAGACCCGCTCGCAATGGATTAGCCACCACATACCGGGCCATTTTCACCAAGTCATCTTCCTTGCGCAGTGCCCGGTCATGAAAGCTTTCTTGCCAAAGCCGTCCTTTGCGACCACTCACAGCATTGACGGTCCTGGTGCTTTTTGACTTCACCTGGCACATCAAGTCCGCCAGCGAGCCTTTTTTCAGTTCAAGCAGCCAATGGAAATGGTCCGGCATGATGACCCATGCCAGGGAGTTGGCCAGCCCTTGGTACTGGGCTAACCGAAATTGCCAGACCACCAGGCGAGCGAGTTGGAAATTGTCGAATATCGGTATGCGTTCGTGGGTGTTGGTGGTGATGAGGTAGATGCGGTTGGGGTCGCTGAATCGACCGATGCGCAGGCGGTGTGAAGCGGGTAAATCTGCCATTCCCTGGCCCTCTCTAGATGTGCTTAGAGAGGCTAGATTGGAGAGCAAGAGGTTGATGGGCGGGCTTTTGGCAGGATGTGTCTGGACGGTCGCGATCGGGGGCAAGCCCCCTCCCACATTGGCTCAGCGGTGTTCATACATTGTGTGTCTGACGTGGGACCAGTGTGGGAGGGGGCTTGCTCCCGATGAGGCCGGAACTGACGCTGCCGAAACCTCATTGGACGTGGAAGTACCTTGTTTTGAGGCTGTGGTGTAAGGCATGTCTTACTCCTTTGTACGAAGTCTCTTTTGTTCTTCTCCTCGCTCATCATCTTGGCTATCTGGTGTTAGGTTCTGCCGCGCAAAAACCTAATGCAGAGGAAGCATGCAATGGCGAACCCTATACCCCCGCCTGGTGTATCTGTTGACGAAAATATGGCCACCGCTTTTCATAAAAAGAATGTACTGAAAGCCGGTTCAGCGTTTATGTACTCTTGGTTTTATACTCAGGTCCGCAATCGCGGCCCGTGGGACTACAAGCAAATTTCCAAAGAATATGAAGCGTTTGGAAATTTTCACTATGGTGCGGTGGGGATTGCGGCGGGTTTCAGCGAGGAAGTGCTTTTACGCGCAGCGGGACTTGCTCAAACCAGAGCGGGTACGGATAAACCCGAGTTTGGTCGTTGGTGGGGGGATGCGCCTTTCGGTGACGATCCAGTCGACCAATATTGGATCAAGAAAGGAATCAGCTATGCCAGGTTCAGGAACTACTAGAAAGTCGCTTTATTCAACGGTCACAACGATCTTGCTGGCGCTTTGCTTGGTGTATATCGCTGGTGATTGGCTGCTCTCGCCGGGCCGTCCGCAATTGACGGAGGTTGTACTCCGCGTGCCGATCAGTGATGACGCTTCGATCTATGGCGTCAAGGATGATCGCGGAGGGGCCACTGTGCCGTTCAGTTACCGATATTACGTTTACCGCACCTTGGGAACCGATAGTGAAATATTGGCTGTATTGAAAGATGCCAATCCGTTTCTAGTTACGCGTGACGGGGCGGTAAAAGTTGATGTCGAGAGCCGTTCGATTACGGTTTCGGTGTCGGGGGATGTATCCGACTATCACAGCAGTACCCTGTATCGGCATGCCAATGGTAGTGATTACACAGTGGTGAGTGTTTTTCTTAATAGTCGGCCAGAGGGCTGAAATGTGCGGTGGCTCAGTCAGTGGTGGTTGACTGAGCCACCGCCATCGGGGGCAAGCTCTCTCCTGCATTTAGCCTGAACTGTGCCTTGGGGCGATGTCAGGCGCCAGGTTGCCAGCCGCCGCCGAGTGCGGTCACGAGTCCTACACTGGCCTGCAACTGCCGCGTCTGCACCGCCTGCAATGTCCGCTGCGCCTGCAACGCCGCGGTCTGCGCGGTCACCACATCCAGGTAACTCACCGCCCCCGCCTGATAGCTGTTCATCGCCAATGATTGTGTATGCTGCGCCGCATCCGCCGCCGCCTGTTCATCCTGCGCTTCCTGCTGCAAATCCCGTAGTTGCGCCAAGTTATCTTCCACCTCGCGCACGGCCTTCAGCACCTGGCTACGGTACTGCGCCGACGCCTCTTCAAACTCGGCCTTGGCCTGGCGTTCATTGGCGCTCAAGCGGCCACCGTCGAAAATCGGCAGGTTCACCAACGGGCCCAGTGCCCAATACCGATTACCCGCCGACAGCAGATTGCCGACGCCCTGTGTCTGCCCGCCAATCAACCCGGTCAAGCTGAAGTCCGGATACCACGCCGCCTTGGCCACGCCGATATTTGCGTTGGCCGCAAACACCCGTCGCTCTGCCGCTGCAATATCCGGGCGACGTTGCAACAGGTGGCTTGGCAACTGCGACGGAATTCCCGGCAGGGCGATCAGTTGCTGGCCGGGCGGCAAGGTAAAGTCGCTGGCTGCCACACCCACCAACTCGCCGATGGCGTGCTCGGTGAGGTTGCGTTGCCCACGCACTTCATCCAATTGCGCCCTGGCCTGCGCCAGTTGATTTTGCGCACGGGTCAGGTCCAGCTCCGAGGCTATCTGGCCCTCGTAGCGGCTGCGGGTCAATTGCAATGCCTGGCTGAAATCATCCAGCGAGCGAGTGAGAATCCGGCTCTGTGCATCCAGCCCATTGAGCTGCACGTACAAGGTCGCCAACTGACGCTGCAAACTCAGGCGTGCCACCGCCAGGTCATCCCCGGACGCTTGCGCCTGGGCATCGCCGGCCGCGACCTGGTTGCGGATTTTGCCCCACAGGTCCAGGTCATAGCTCAACGAAAAGCCCGCGATGTTGCTGTTGTACACCGACGGTTGCGTATCCCCCCGCAACGGTCGCGAATCCGATTGCCGCTGGCGCAGCGGTTGCGCGCTGGCGCTGATCTGCGGGAACAGGCCTGCGTGCAGTTGGCTGGCATACGCCTGGGAAGCGTCGAAGTGCGCCAGCGCCGCCGCCAGGTCCGGGTTGGCCTTGAGCAGCTGCTGTTGCAGGTCATTCAGGCGCGAATCGTTGTAGAGCTTCCACCATTCGGGCGCCAGTTGGTCGGAGGGCTGGGCGCTGTGCCAGGGCCCATCGCTGGTCTGTTCGCGGTAGTTGGCCGGCAGGTCGATCGCCGGCACCTTGTAGGTCGGCGCCATCGAGCAACCCTGCAAGACCAGCAGCGTCAATGCGGCGAGCGGTTTAAGCCTTATGCGCATGCGCACCTCCGGAGGTATCGGCGAGTTGCACGGGATCACCTTCGCGCAGGGCATCGGGCGGGTTGTCGACGATGCGGTCGGTGGGTTTCAAGCCCTGGTCGATCACCAGGCGTTCGCCCAGGTCGAGGCCGATATGGATGGCCTGCAGGTGCACATGGTTCTGCCCGTCCAACACCGCCACCTGGGTGCCCTGGGCGCGGAAGATCAGCGCGCTGGCCGGGATACTCACACCATGGGTATCGGCCGGAATCGGCAAGGTGGCTTCGGCATAATCACCGGGCAGCAGTTCGCCGTCGGGGTTGTCGGCGACGAACTGGGCGAGCAGGGTGCCGGAGCGGCGGTCGATGGCGGTGGAGTCACCGATCAGGCGCGCCTTGAAATGCTTGCCGGGGTGCTCGGGCACGGTCAGCTCGGCTTCAAGGCCGGGATGGATGACCGCTGCGTAGTTCTGCGGCACCGGTACATAGAGGCGCAATTGATGGGTGTCGGCAATGTTGAACAGTTCCGGATCGCTGTCGGTGTCGGCCTTGATCAGCTGGCCGATATCGGTGTTGCGCGCGGTGATGGTGCCGGCGAACGGGGCGCGAAGGGTCTTGTAGCTTTCCAGCGCCGACAGCCGGGCGTAGTCGGCAGCGGCGGCCTCGGCGTTGGCCTTGGCGGCAGCGGCATTGGAGGTTTTTTCATCCGCCTCCTGGCGCGATACCGAATGGCTGGCCAGCAGGTTTTGCCAGCGCGTGGCGGTGGTTTCGGCCAGGCGTGCGTTGGCCTGTTCCTGCACCAGGCGTGCATGGGTCTGCGCCAACTGTTGATCAAGGTCGGGGCTGTCGATTTCCGCGAGGACTTGCCCGGCGTTGACGTGGCTGCCGATATCGACTTTCCAATCCTTCAGGTAACCGCTGACCCTGGCGTGGATCGGCGCCTTGCTCCAGGCTTCCAGGTGCGCCGGCAGGCGCAAGGTATCGCCGGCCACATTCTGCCTGGGCTGGAACACCATCACGTGCGGGATGGCGGCGGTCTCGGTCCAGGCCGTGACCGATTGTTCGTGCAGCGTACGGGCATGCAGGCCGTTGGCGACCAACAGGGCGGCCAGGGTCAGGCCGCCGACACCCATGAGCATCAGACGCTTGCGCGAGGGTTTGTGATCAGACGACATGTGGGGTTTCTCCTGCAACTGCGCGAGTAGGGTGACGACCGTGGACCAGGCTGAAGACCACGGGAACAAACAACAATGTGGCGAGGGTGGCGAAGATCAAACCGCCGATGACGGCGCGCCCGAGCGGGGCGTTCTGCTCCTCGGAAATCGCCAGGGGCAACATGCCGATGATCATCGCCAGGGCGGTCATGCACACTGGGCGGAAGCGCGTGTAACCGGCCTCCATGGCGGCTTTCAACGCATCACCATGTTCGGCCAGGCGCTCACGGCAGAAGCTCACCACCAGGATCGAGTTGGCCGTGGCGACGCCCATGCACAGGATGGCGCCGGTGAGTGCCGGCACCGACAAGGAGGTGCCGCTGAGGAACAGCATCCACACGATGCCTGCGAGCGCCGCCGGCAACGCGGTGATGATGACGAATGGGTCGGCCCACGACTGGAAGTTGACCACGATCAGCAGGTAGATCAGCACCACCGCACCCAGCAGGCCAAGGCTCAAGCCGCTGAAGGCTTCATGTAGCGCATCGATCTGTCCGTGCAGGCTGATCGTCGCGCCTTTGGGACGCAGATGCGCGGTGTCATCCAGCACCTTTTGCACGTCGCGGGCTACGCCGCCGAGGTCGCGGCCCTGCACGTTGGCGTACAGGTCCAGGGTCGGTTCGATGTTGTAGTGGGTCACCACCGCCGGGCTTTGCACGCGGGAGATGGTTGCCACGCCGCCGAGGATCTGCGACTGCCCATCGGCGCCGGTGACGGGCAGCGCTTCCAGTGACGGCAGGCTGTCGAGGCGGTATTGCGGGGTGGCGGCGACAATGGAATAGGACACGCCGTTGGCCGGGTTGAGCCAGAAGGTCGGCGCGGTCTGCGAACTGCCGGCCAGCGACGCCACCATGCTGTTGGTCACGTCCCGCTCGGTGATGCCCAGGCCGTTGGCGCGCATGCGGTCGACACTCACCTGCAGCGACGGGTAGCCGGTGGACTGCTGGATGCGCAGGTCGGCGATACCAGGCACGTGTTGCAGGCGACGTTCCAACTCGACGGCATAGGCGCGGTTTTCTGCATCGCTGCGCCCGGAGATTTTCACGTCCAGCGGCGCCGGCGCACCGAAGTTGAGGATCTGGCTGCTGATGTCCGCCGGCAGGAACGCAAAGTGGCTGCCAGGGAAACTTTGCGGCAGCGCTTCACGCAGTTTTTTCACGTAGTCGGCGGTGGGCGCATGGTCCTTTTTCAGGCTGACCTGGATGTCGCCATCCTGCGGGCCGATGGTGCCGCTGCTGCTGTAGGCCATGTCGATGCCGCTGAGCGGAATGCCAATGTTATCGACGATGGTGTCCAGCTCTTCGGCGGGGATCACTTCACGGATCCGCGATTCGATGCGGTCGAAGGCGGCGGCGCTTTCTTCGATGCGCGTGCCCAGCGGCAGGCGCACATGCAGGGCCAGCGCACCGGCATCCGTCGCCGGGAAAAAGTCCTGGCCCAGGCTGGGCAACAGCAGGAATGAGGCGAGCACGCAGGCCAGGAAACCGACGATAAAACCCTTGCGATTGCCCAGGGCCGAGGTCAGCAGGCCGTGGTAGGTGTCGCGGATATTCGAGAAGTGACGCTCGAAACCCTGCTGGAAATTCAGCACCGCTTGCAGTCCGGCATTGCGCGGTTTCGGGTGCTGCTCGCCCTCATGGTGGTTGATGAATGCATCTTCGGGATGGTGCCCCACGCCTGGCTCCGGCGTGTGCGGCTTGAGCAGGAACATCGCCAGCGTCGGCACCAGGGTGCGCGAAAGAATGAATGAGCTGGCCATGGCGAAGATCACCGCCAGCGCCATCGGCCGGAACAGATAACCGGCGATGCCTTGCAGCAGGAACATCGGCACGAACACGATGCAGATGCACAGCAGCGAGACGAACGCCGGGCCGACAATTTGCGCGGCGCCGTCGAGGATCGCGGTCTTCACCGCCTTGCCTTGTTCCAGGTGCCAGTTGATGTTTTCGATGGTCACCGTGGCGTCGTCCACCAGGATCCCCACCGCCAACGCCAGCCCGCCAAGGGTCATGACGTTGAGGTTCTGCCCGCTGACCGCCAGCAACGCAATGGCCGACAGCACCGCCAGGGGAATTGACGCCGCGATAATGATCGTGGAGCGCCAGCTGCCGAGGAACAGCAGGATCATCGCACTGGTCAGCAGCGCGGCGATGATGCCTTCTTGGGCCACGCTGCCCACCGATTGCTTGACGAATACCGAGGCGTCGCCCAGCAACGAGGTCTTCAATGACGGCGGCAGGGTTTCGTTGATGCGCGGCAGCATCTGGCGGATACCGTCGATGATCGACAGGGTGGAAATGCTGCCGTTTTTCAACGCCGGCATCAGCACCGCTCGATGGCCGTCGACGCGCACGATGTTGGTCTGCGGCGGCGAACCGTCGCGCACGTGGGCGACCTGGCCGATGGTGATCAGCGCGCCGTCGACGGTCTTGATCGGCAGGTCGTTGAGCTCATCGATGGCCTTGGGGCTGTTGTTGAGCAGGATCGTGTATTCATTGGGGCCGAGTTTGGCGGTGCCCACCGGGATGATCTGGTTCTGCAGCGCCAGGGCATTGCCCACATCCTGGGCCGACAAGCCTTTGGCCGCCAACGCCTGGGGGTCGAGGTCGAGGGTGATCTGCCGCTGCTTGCCACCCATCGGCGTGGGCATAGCCAGGCCGGGCAGGGCGCTGAGGGGCAGGCGGATATTGTTCTGCACCAGGTCGCGAATTTTGGCTTCCGACAGCGTGGGGCTGGAGAACGCCATTTGCAGGATCGGCACCGTGGAGGCGCTGTAGTTGAGGATCAGCGGCGGCGTGATGCCCGGTGGCATCTGCTTGAGCACGGTTTGTGATACGGCGGTCACTTGGGCGTTGGCGGTGCGGATGTCGACGTCGGGCTGGAAGAAAATCTTCACGATGCCCATGCCGGGCAGCGATTGCGATTCGATATGTTCGATGTCGTTGACGGTGGTGCTCAGGGAGCGTTCATAGGTGTAGATCACCCGGCCGGCCATGGCGTCCGGTGACAGGCCGTTGTACTGCCAGACCACAGCGACCACAGGGATGCCAATATCGGGAAACACGTCGGTGGGGGTTCGCAGGGCCGCCATCGGCCCGATGATGCAGATGAATATGGCCAACACGATAAACGTGTACGGCTTTTGCAGTGCGGTCTTTACCAGCCCGAGCATGCGTGAACCTCCGAGGGAGCAGGATTGCAAACCCCGGCAGTCTTGCCCGACCCACCTAACACGCGCCTTTCAGCCAGGTGAAGGAACATTTAGGTAAGGGCTGAAGATCGTTTCATATGGATTCATTTGTTCTACAGGGCGTGGCTGCCCAAGCTTGCATCCCATCGGACGACTTGTCTTTTAACTGATGTTCTTTGGAGCCCTGCCATGTCACTCAAACCTTTATTGTTGATCCCCGCCCTGGGGGCTGTTTTGTTGTTGTCGGCCTGTGCCGGCCCGATTCCCAAGGCGGACCCCAGCGAAGCCTGGATCGGCTTGAAAGAAGAAGCGCCGAACGACCTGATGGCCGAACGTGTGGACGGCAAGCGTGTCGACGACGGGCGCTTTTTCGAGGTGACCCCCGGGGATCACCGCCTGGACGTGACGTTGTTCGAGGAAGAGGCAGGCGACGACAACCAGCAGGACTGCCAGGGTCGGGTCGAGTACAAGGATTTCAAGGCGGGTGAGCATTACACCCTGGTGGAGTCGAGCCTGGGCACCACCGTGCGCGCATCCCTGATGGACGGGCACGGTAAGGAAGTCGCAGCGACTCAGGATTTCAATTGCATGCCTGGCTAGGCGTGGTGCACCGCCGCTCTATGGGGCTTGGCGGGTGCCGTAGGTTTGACGTGGGGGTGATGGTGCCGGCGAGTAATGCGCAACACCCCCCACAACATGGCGCCGGCTACCGCCAGCCAACCGCAGATCAACAGGAAAATCGTTGTTGCAAGGCTCATTTTGGCCTCCTTTCGCCCCGCAGGGGGCACACACAGTCTTCTCAATGGACAGTCTAGCTACCCGGCGGTTGCCTGCTATTGACCAATGGTCGTGTTCGTCCAACTCGTTTGCTCTATCCGCGACGCTTTACTGAGCCTGTGGGCTATACCCGCGTGGCAGAGCGTCCTATGATCAGGGCCCTCACCGGCAGTTGATCAAGAGAGTAAAAAATTGCGGTTACGGTCGAACCTTAAAACATCCTTGTTGCTGGCCTGTGCCCTGGGGCTCGCGGCCTGTTCCGGGCAGCCGTCGAAACTTCCGGGCCTGCCGGAACGTGTCGAACTCAATGGTGTGCCGACCTTTCGCAGCGAGGCTTATCAGAGTGGTCCTACAGCGTTAGCCAGCATGCTGTCGCAACAAGGCATTGTGATGACACCGGGCTTGTTGGATAAACCGTTGCATTTGCCGGGCGGGGAAGCGGACCTGGAGCGCAACATGCAGGTGCTGGCCCGTGAGTACGGGCTGATGGTGTACCCGCTGGATGCCAAGCTGACCGCGGTACTGGCGCAGGTGGCGGCGGGTTACCCGGTGATGGCGCGGATTGGCGGCGGCCTGTTGTCTGACGCGCGCTACGTGGTCGTGGTGGGTTTCAACCAGCAGAAAAGCACGGTGCTGTTGCGTTCAGGCATGGACCGACGCCTGCTGATGAGCTTCAGCGACTTTGAGTCGAAGTGGAGCAGTGCCGGGCACTGGGCAATCCTCACTCAGCGCCCGAGCCAGTTGCCGGCCAATGTGGATGCGCAGCGCTGGCGGGACTCGGCGAACGCAACGGCCCAGGCCGGGCAGGAGCGGGCGGCGGCGCAGGCGCTCAAGGTGTTGGCGGAACACAAATAAAATGGGAGGGGCGAGCCCCTCCTAAATGCGTTCTCGGTGTTCCTTAGCGGCGGACTTCGGCGGCATTCGCGCGGTTCTTCAGGTTCTTGTCAGCCTTGTAGCGCAGAGCGACGTCCGGCACCGAGCCGCCCTTGCCGGTCTCGACCCAGCTACGGATACGGCTGGCATCGGCAAAGTGGGTGAATTTGCCGAAAGCATCCAGGATCACCAGCGACACCGGACGATTACCCATGCGGGTGACCAGCACCAGGCAATGACCGGCCTGGTTGGTGAAACCGGTCTTGGTCAGCTTGATATCCCAGTTGGCGCGGTTGATCAGGTGGTCGGTATTGGAGAAACCCAGGGTGTAGTTGGGCTTGCGGAACGCTACGGTCTTTTCCTTGGTGGTGCTCAACTGGCTCAGCATCGGAAATTTTTGCGCGTAGGCCAGCAGCTTGCTCAAGTCGCGGGCGGTGGACACGTTGTGGATCGACAGGCCGGTGGGCTCGACATAATGGGTGCTGGTCATGCCCAGGGCCTTGGCCTTGGCGTTCATCGCGGCAATAAAGGCCGCGTAGCCGCCCGGATAGTGGTGCGCCAGGCTCGCGGCGGCGCGGTTTTCCGAGGACATCAGGGCGATCAGCAGCATCTCCTTGCGCGGCATCTGGCTGCCGATCTTCACGCGGGAGAACACGCCTTTCATCTCCGGCGTGTCGGTGATGTTGATGTCGATGTACTCGTCCATGTTCTGCTTGGCTTCAAGCACGATCAGGCCCGTCATCAGCTTGCTCACCGAAGCGATAGGCACTACCACGTCGGGGTTGCTGGCATAGATGACCTTGTTGGTTTGCAGGTCCACCAGCATGGCGCTGCCGGAAGCGATCTGCAGTTTGGACGGATCGCGCGGCGCCAGGGTGGATTCGGCGGCGTGCGCAAAGGTGCCGGTGAAAGCAAAAAATAGGCTGACAATGGAAAGACGAATTTTCACGCGGATGAACTCGCTAAAAAAGTAAGAAATACCGTTGGGAAACGGGTTTTGTGACAAATGGCATTACATTTTAGGAGTATGGACGAGAGACTGTCGAATGTTCTTCTAAAACCAGACGAAAGTGCTTAAAAACTAAGAAAAAACAGGTTTTCTTCCGGGCAATAAAAAGCCCTGCGATAAGGCAGGGCTTTTTCAGTACGACTGGTTATTAACCGTGCAGGGTTTCTGCGGCGTACAGGGTATTTTCCAGCAGGCAGGCACGGGTCATCGGGCCAACGCCACCCGGCACCGGGGTGATCCAGCCAGCGCGGGGCAGGGCGGTTTCATACACCACGTCGCCGACCAGCTTGCCGTCTTCCTGGCGGTTGATGCCCACGTCGATGACGATGGCGCCTTCCTTGATCCATTCGCCCTTGACCAGGCCCGGCTTGCCGGCGGCCACGACGACCAGGTCGGCACGGCCAACGTGGCCTGCGAGGTCCTTGGTGAAACGGTGGGTCACGGTGACGGTGCAACCGGCCAGCAGCAACTCCATGGCCATGGGGCGGCCCACGATGTTGGACGCGCCGACGATGACGGCATCGAGGCCGTACAGGTCGACACCGGTGCTTTCCAGCAGGGTCATGATGCCTTTGGGCGTGCACGGGCGCAGCAGCGGGATACGCTGGGCCAGGCGGCCGACGTTATAGGGATGGAAACCGTCGACGTCTTTGTCAGGGCGGATGCGCTCGAGCAACTTGGACGCGTCCAGATGCGCGGGCAATGGCAATTGCAGGAGGATGCCGTCCATCGCCGGGTCGTCGTTGAGGCTGTCGATCAGGTCGGTCAGGGCCTGCTGGGTGGTGTCGGCAGGCAGGTCGTAGGCCTTGGAAAGAAAGCCGACCTCTTCACAGTCTTTACGCTTGTGCGAGACATAAACCTGAGAGGCAGGATCGCTGCCGACCAGGATCACCGCGAGGCCAGGCGTGCGCAAGCCTTGCTGGCTGCGCTCGGTGACTCGTTTGGCGATCTGCTGGCGCAGGCTGGCGGCGATTGATTTGCCGTCGATAAGTTGTGCAGTCATTACGCGTGATTAACCATCGAGAGGGGGAGGAAAAGTGCGCGCATTCTCGCACGCCACGGCGTGAGGGCAAAGGCGCTTGGTCCGCAAATTGGCCTAACCCCTTAAATAAAATGAATTTTTTTCAAAAAAGATTTGACGGGTTTCCAGGCCCTCTATACTATTCGTCGCACTTGTCGGGCACAGCCTAGCACTGGTTAAGAAGGTCGAGCAGAATCGTTGTTCTGCAAGGCTGGAAGCACTTAGTTTGTAATCCTCCAAGAGTACAGATTAATAAGGCGCCCGTAGCTCAGCTGGATAGAGCATCCGCCTTCTAAGCGGATGGTCGCAGGTTCGAGTCCTGCCGGGTGCGCCATTAGGCAGCTTTGGCACAAGTAGCGCTATATGGTGGGCGTAGCTCAGTTGGTAGAGCACGGGATTGTGACTCCCGTTGTCGAGGGTTCGATCCCCTTCGTCCACCCCATATTTTGAAAGGCGCCAGATTAACCGTCTGGCGCCTTTGCTTTAAGAGCTTCAAGCGCGGATGTGGTGGAATTGGTAGACACACTGGATTTAGGTTCCAGCGCCGCAAGGCGTAAGAGTTCGAGTCTCTTCATCCGCACCAATAAAGCTTTACTCGGTCTATACGCAGGGTAGGGCTCGACAAAGAAGTGGTTTGGTTTCTTTGTTAACGCAATATGGTGGGCGTAGCTCAGTTGGTAGAGCACGGGATTGTGACTCCCGTTGTCGAGGGTTCGATCCCCTTCGTCCACCCCATATTCGAAAGGCGCCAGATTTAACAGTCTGGCGCCTTTTTTGGTTTTGGCGGTTCGGATTGTCGTGGCTGCAGGTTCTGGGTCGCGATGGCGGTGCGTTTCATCGTATTTATGTGTCTCGATGATACTGCGTTGTTATCTGCCCTCACTGCGGGGTGGGCGTCAGGGAGATGAGCGACGACCCCTTCTATATATAGAAGGGGCGGCGCAGAGCCCTGGCGTGATTGGCTTTATTTGTCACCGGGGCGGGGCGCGACAGTGCCTTCGTATCGATAAATTGCCGGCTGTTTACGGGCGTATTTCCAGTAGGGTGACTTCTTGAGTTTGACCCACTAGAATGCATGCCCTTGATTGGGGTCGGAAATGGCCGGCTAACGTCTGTGCAACGAGGAATATCCATGCAAGTTTCTGTTGAAAATACTACTGCTCTCGAGCGCCGCATGAGCATCACCGTGCCGGCTGAGCGCATCGAGACTGCGGTCAACAAGCGTCTGCAGCAGACTGCCCAAAAGGCCAAGATCGCTGGTTTCCGTCCAGGCAAAGTGCCAATGAGCGAAATCAAGCGCCGTTTTGGTGCTGATGCACGCAATGAAGCCGTCGGTGACGTGATCCAGGCTTCTTTCTACGAAGCAGTGGTTGAGCAAAAGCTGAACCCGGCTGGTTCGCCTTCGATCGAACCCAAGTCCCTGGAAGCGGGCAAGGACCTGGAATACGTTGCCGTATTCGAAGTGTTCCCCGAGTTCGAAGTGGCCGGTTTCGACGGTATCGCTATCGAGCGCCTGAGCGCCGAAGTGGCTGATTCGGACCTGGACAACATGCTGGAAATCCTGCGCAAGCAGAACACCCGTTTCGAAGTGGTCGACCGTGCTGCCCAGAACGAAGACCAGTTGAACATCGATTTCGTTGGCAAGGTTGACGGCGAAGCATTCGCTGGCGGCTCCGCCAAGGGTACTCAGCTGGTGCTGGGTTCCAACCGCATGATTCCTGGCTTCGAAGACGGCCTGGTTGGCGCCAAGGCTGGCGAAGAGCGGGTCCTGAACCTGGAATTCCCTGCTGACTACCAGAACCTGGACCTGGCTGGCAAAGCCGCCGAGTTCGCCGTGACCGTCAACAGCGTTTCCGAGCCTAAGCTGCCAGAGCTGAACGAAGAATTCTTCAATCAGTTCGGCATCAAGGAAACCGGTATCGAAGGCTTCCGCACCGAAGTTCGCAAGAACATGGAGCGCGAGCTGCGCCAGGCTATCAAGTCCAAGGTCAAGAACCAGGTCATGGACGGTCTGCTGGCCTCCAACCCGATCGAAGTGCCTAAGGCCCTGCTGTCCAACGAAGTGGATCGCCTGCGCGTACAGGCTGTCCAGCAGTTCGGCGGCAACATCAAGCCAGACCAGCTGCCGGCCGAGCTGTTCGAAGAGCAAGCCAAGCGCCGTGTGGTGCTGGGTTTGATCGTGGCTGAAGTGGTCAAGCAGTTCGACCTCAAGCCTGACGAAGATCGCGTCCGCGAAATGATCCAGGAAATGGCTTCGGCCTACCAGGAGCCTGAGCAGGTCGTGGCCTGGTACTACAAGAACGACCAGCAACTGAACGAAGTACGTTCGGTTGTGCTGGAAGAACAAGTTGTGGATACTGTTCTGCAGAAGGCTAAGGTGACCGATAAAGCGGTCTCTTACGAAGAAGCAGTCAAGCCGGCGGAAGCAGCACAAGCCGACTGATTGTCCAACTCGTTGGAAATTCAACCATAAGCCAGCCTCGCGCTGGCTTATGCGTTTTCAAGACATGACTATTTGGGAGTAACTGCAGAGCATGTTCCGTAATTCCTATATTCAGCAGAACTCTGATATCCAGGCCGCAGGCGGCCTGGTCCCGATGGTTGTCGAGCAGTCCGCTCGTGGCGAACGCGCCTACGACATCTACTCGCGCCTGCTCAAGGAGCGAGTGATCTTTCTGGTGGGCCCGGTAGAGGACTACATGGCCAACCTGATCTGTGCGCAACTGCTGTTCCTTGAAGCGGAAAACCCGGACAAGGACATCCATCTCTACATCAACTCGCCGGGCGGTTCGGTGACAGCGGGCATGTCGATCTACGACACCATGCAGTTCATCAAGCCGAACGTATCGACTACCTGCATTGGCCAGGCCTGCAGCATGGGCGCGTTCCTGCTGACCGCAGGTGCCGAGGGCAAGCGTTACTGCCTGCCGAACTCGCGCGTGATGATTCACCAGCCACTGGGCGGTTTCCAGGGCCAGGCGTCGGACATCGAAATCCACGCCAAGGAAATCCTCTTCATCCGCGAACGTCTCAACACGCTGATGGCCAAGCACAGCGGGCACACCCTGGAAGAAATCGAGCGCGACACCAACCGTGACAACTTCATGAGCGCCGAAGCCGCACGTGAATATGGGTTGATCGACGCAGTGATCGAAAAGCGCCCCGCTTAATATAAGCCGCTCAAAATAGGGCTGGTCGGGTTTCCCGATCATCTGCGGGCTTGAAAAAGCCCGCATAAGCCTTCATCTTGTGTTGCAAGCCTATCGGATTTGGATCGAACGAATGACTGACACCCGCAACGGCGAGGACAACGGCAAGCTGCTCTATTGCTCCTTCTGTGGCAAAAGCCAGCATGAAGTGCGCAAATTGATTGCCGGCCCCTCGGTCTTTATCTGCGACGAGTGCGTCGACCTGTGCAATGACATCATCCGTGAGGAGGTGCAGGAAGCCCAGGCCGAAAGCAGCGCGCATAAATTGCCTTCGCCTAAAGAAATCAGCGGCATCCTTGATCAGTATGTGATTGGTCAAGAGCGTGCAAAGAAGGTTCTGGCCGTAGCGGTATACAACCACTACAAGCGCTTGAACCAGCGTGACAAGAAAGGCGACGAAGTCGAACTCGGCAAGAGCAACATCTTGCTGATCGGTCCTACAGGCTCGGGTAAGACCCTGCTTGCAGAAACCCTCGCTCGCCTGCTGAACGTTCCGTTCACCATCGCTGACGCCACCACCCTCACCGAGGCTGGCTACGTGGGCGAAGATGTCGAGAACATCATTCAGAAACTGCTGCAGAAGTGCGACTACGACGTAGAGAAGGCCCAGATGGGTATTGTCTACATCGACGAAATCGACAAGATCTCGCGCAAGTCCGACAACCCGTCGATCACTCGGGACGTTTCCGGTGAAGGCGTGCAGCAGGCCCTGTTGAAACTGATCGAAGGCACGGTTGCTTCCGTACCGCCACAAGGCGGCCGCAAGCACCCGCAGCAGGAATTCCTTCAGGTTGATACGCGCAACATCCTGTTTATCTGTGGCGGTGCATTCTCCGGCCTGGAGAAGGTTATTCAGCAACGGTCTACCCGTGGCGGCATCGGTTTCAGTGCAGAAGTGCGCAGCAAGGAAGAAGGCAAGAAGGTGGGCGAGTCCCTGCGTGAAGTCGAGCCTGACGATCTGGTCAAGTTCGGTCTGATCCCGGAATTCGTTGGCCGTCTGCCGGTCCTGGCCACGTTGGACGAGTTGGATGAGGCGGCTCTGATTCAGATCCTCACCGAACCGAAAAACGCCCTGACCAAGCAATACGCCAAGCTGTTCGAGATGGAAGGTGTGGACCTCGAGTTCCGAACCGACGCGCTCAAATCGGTGGCCAAGCGGGCACTGGAGCGCAAGACCGGTGCACGTGGCCTGCGTTCGATCCTCGAAGGTGTATTGCTCGACACCATGTACGAAATCCCCTCGCAGTCCGAGGTGAGTAAAGTGGTGATCGACGAAAGCGTTATAGAAGGTAAGTCCAAGCCACTGTATATCTACGAAAACAGTGAGCCGACTGCCAAGGCTGCGCCAGACGCGTAAGCGTTTCGCAGTTTTGGTACAAACGAAGGGGCCTCTAGGGGCTCCTTTGTTTTTCGTAAGGATTTTTACTGCGTGTAACTGCCAGCATTGAGCTTGTTTTTTTTACACGCAGCCCCCATCTTGGTTTCAAGCTTATTTTTCAACTGTCATAGAGGCGAAATCATGAAGACAACCATCGAATTGCCTCTCCTGCCGTTGCGTGATGTCGTCGTCTATCCGCACATGGTTATCCCGCTGTTCGTGGGGCGCGAGAAGTCTATCGAAGCCCTCGAGGCCGCGATGACGGGCGACAAGCAGATCCTGCTGTTGGCCCAGAAAAATCCTGCCGATGATGATCCAGGCGAAGATGCCCTGTATCGCGTCGGCACCATTGCCACTGTCCTGCAACTGCTCAAGCTGCCCGATGGCACCGTCAAGGTGCTGGTGGAAGGCGAGCAGCGCGGTGCGGTAGAGCGTTTCATGGAGGTGGACGGCCACCTGCGCGCCGAAGTGGTGCTGATCGACGAAGTCGAGGCCCCTGAGCGCGAGTCCGAAGTGTTTGTGCGCAGCCTGCTCTCGCAGTTCGAGCAGTACGTGCAGTTGGGCAAGAAAGTCCCGGCTGAAGTCCTGTCTTCCCTCAATAGCATCGATGAGCCAAGCCGCCTGGTCGACACCATGGCCGCGCACATGGCGCTGAAGATCGAGCAGAAGCAGGACATCCTCGAAATCATTGACCTGTCGGCCCGTGTCGAACACGTGCTGGCGTTGCTGGATGCCGAGATCGACCTGCTCCAGGTCGAGAAGCGCATCCGGGGTCGGGTCAAAAAACAAATGGAGCGCAGCCAGCGCGAGTACTACCTGAATGAGCAGATGAAGGCCATTCAGAAGGAACTCGGCGACAGCGAGGAAGGCCACAACGAAATCGAAGAGCTGAAAAAGCGCATCGATGCTGCCGGCCTGCCGAAAGACGCCCTGGCCAAAGCCACCGCCGAGTTGAACAAGCTCAAGCAAATGTCGCCGATGTCGGCCGAAGCCACCGTGGTGCGCTCGTACATCGACTGGCTGGTGCAGGTGCCGTGGAAGGCCCAGACCAAGGTACGCCTGGACCTGGCCCGTGCCGAAGATATCCTTGATGCCGACCACTATGGCCTTGAAGAAGTCAAAGAACGCATCCTCGAATACCTCGCCGTGCAGAAGCGCGTGAAGAAGATTCGTGGCCCGGTGTTGTGCCTGGTTGGCCCGCCTGGGGTAGGTAAAACCTCCCTGGCCGAGTCCATCGCCAATGCCACCAACCGTAAATTCGTGCGCATGGCCCTCGGTGGTGTGCGCGATGAGGCGGAAATTCGTGGCCATCGCCGGACTTACATCGGTTCGATGCCAGGAAGATTGATTCAAAAAATGACAAAGGTGGGTGTGCGCAACCCGCTGTTCCTGCTCGATGAAATCGACAAAATGGGCAGCGACATGCGTGGTGATCCGGCATCGGCCTTGCTGGAAGTGCTCGACCCTGAGCAGAACCACAATTTCAACGACCATTACCTGGAGGTCGACTACGACCTGTCCGACGTAATGTTCCTGTGCACCTCCAACTCCATGAACATCCCGCCGGCATTGCTGGACCGGATGGAGGTGATTCGTCTGCCGGGTTACACCGAAGACGAGAAGATCAATATCGCCGTCAAATACCTCGCGCCCAAGCAGATTTCGGCCAATGGCCTGAAGAAGGGCGAGATCGAATTCGACGTCGAGTCGATCCGCGACATCGTGCGCTACTACACTCGCGAGGCCGGTGTCCGGGGCCTTGAGCGCCAGATCGCGAAGATTTGCCGCAAGGCGGTCAAGGAGCACGCGCTGGAAAAACGCTTCTCGGTGAAGGTCTCGGCCGACGCTCTTGAGCACTTCCTGGGTGTGCGTAAATTCCGTTACGGCCTGGCAGAGCAGCAGGATCAGGTAGGGCAGGTGACTGGCCTGGCGTGGACCCAGGTGGGCGGCGAATTGCTGACCATCGAAGCTGCGGTGATCCCCGGCAAGGGCCAGTTGATCAAGACCGGCTCCCTCGGTGACGTGATGGTCGAATCCATTACCGCCGCGCAGACCGTGGTGCGCAGCCGCGCCAGGAGCCTGGGGATCCCCCTGGACTTCCACGAGAAGCACGACACCCACATCCACATGCCGGAAGGGGCTACACCGAAGGATGGTCCGAGCGCTGGCGTAGGCATGTGCACGGCCCTGGTTTCGGCATTGACCGGCATACCGGTGCGCGCCGATGTTGCGATGACCGGGGAAATCACCCTGCGTGGCCAGGTATTGGCCATTGGTGGCCTGAAAGAGAAATTGCTGGCTGCACACCGCGGTGGCATCAAGACTGTGATCATTCCTGAAGAGAATGTTCGCGACTTGAAGGAAATTCCTGACAATATCAAGCAGGATCTTCAGATTAAACCGGTTAAATGGATTGACGAGGTCCTGCAAATTGCGCTGCAATACGCGCCGGAGCCCTTGCCGGATGTGGTTCCGGAGATAGTTGCAAAGGACGAAAAACGAGAGTCTGATTCCAAGGAAAGAATTAGCACGCATTAATGTGAATAAGCCTGGGGGCTTCCTTGACAGCTTTTTAGAGCCCTTGTTATAAAGCGGCTCTTAAGTGTCTGTAGGCCATTCAGCACTGGTTTTTGCTGTTTACCAAAAAACTTAGAATCATACTCAATAGATATATAAGGGGACTTAGAGTGAACAAGTCGGAACTGATTGATGCTATCGCTGCATCCGCTGATATCCCGAAAGCTGCTGCCGGCCGTGCGCTGGATGCAGTAATCGAATCCGTCACTGGCGCTCTGAAGGCCGGCGACTCCGTGGTACTGGTAGGCTTCGGTACTTTCTCTGTGACTGACCGCCCAGCTCGCACTGGCCGTAACCCACAGACTGGCAAAGCACTGCAAATCGCTGCTGCCAAGAAACCAGGTTTCAAAGCCGGTAAAGCCCTGAAAGAAGCGGTTAACTAAGCTTCGATCAAGCCTTTGCTACCCGGGTCGGACGCAGGTCTGGCCTGGCAGCGGAGCGAAAGCTGACCCAAGTATCCATCGGGTCGCCAAGCCGGGGGTGTAGATTCAACCCCCCCGTCCGCTCCGCCAGTTACGAGAAGGCGCATCCTCGGATGCGCCTTTCTTCTATCCGGACTCTACCCACGCTCCACGGTTGCCAATTTTTGAAGTTCAACCGTTTCTGGGGGACGCATGCTGCAAAATATCAGGGACAATTCACAAGGCTGGATTGCCAAGACCATTATCGGGATCATCGTCGCATTGATGGCGTTCACCGGTATCGAGGCCATTTTCCAGGCTTCGACCAACACCAAGCAGGACGTGGCCAAGGTCAACGGTGAAGAAATCACCCAGACTGAACTGAGCCAGGCCGTCGACATGCAACGTCGTCAGCTGATGCAACAGCTGGGCAAGGATTTCGATGCTTCACTGCTGGACGAAAAACTGCTGCGCGAAGCGGCCCTCAAGGGCCTGATCGATCGCAAGCTGCTGCTGCAAGGCGCTGCCGACTCCAAGTTTGGCTTCTCTGAAGCTGCACTGGACCAGGTGATCCTGCAGACGCCGGAATTCCAGGTGGACGGCAAGTTCAACGCCGAACGCTTTGACCAGGTGATCCGTCAGCTGGGCTACAGCCGTCTGCAGTTCCGTCAGATGCTGACCCAGGAAATGCTGATCGGCCAGGTGCGCGCAGGCATCGCCGGCAGCGGTTTCGTGACCGACGCCGAAGTGCTGGCATTCGCCCGTCTGGAAAAACAGACCCGCGATTTCGCTACCGTCAATATCAAGGCCAACCCTGCGGCGGTGAAACTCACCGACGACGAGGTCAAGGCTTACTATGACCAGCACGCCAAGGAGTTCATGACCCCGGACCAGGTGGTCATTGACTACTTGGAACTGAAGAAGTCTTCCTTCTTCGACCAGGTCAGCGTCAAGGACGATGAACTGCAGGCTGCCTATCAGAAAGAAACCGCCAACCTCGCTGAACAACGTCGTGCCGCGCACATCCTGATTGAAGTCAACGACAAGGTCACCGACGCGCAAGCCAAGGCCAAGATCGAAGAAATCCAGGCACGCCTGGCCAAGGGTGAGAAGTTCGAGGCCCTGGCCAAGGAGTTCTCCCAGGATCCAGGTTCGGCCAACAATGGCGGCGATCTGGGCTTTGCCGGCCCTGGCGTCTACGACCCTGACTTCGAAGCTGCCTTGTACGCGTTGAACAAAGACCAGGTTTCGGCGCCGGTGCGCAGCACCTTCGGTTGGCATTTGATCAAGCTGTTGGGCGTTGAAGCACCGCAAGTGCCGACGTTTGCCAGCCTGAAAGACAAGCTGACCCGCGAGCTCAAGACCCAACAGGTCGAGCAGCGTTTTGTCGAAGCAACCAAGCAATTGGAAGATGCGGCATTCGAAGCCTCCGACCTGGCCCAACCAGCATCGGACCTGAAGCTGACCGTACACACCTCCGCGCCGTTTGGCCGTGAAGGTGGTGACGGTGTCGCGGCCAACCGCGCCGTGGTCACCGCTGCGTTCAGCCCGGAAGTGCTGGATGAGGGTGCCAACAGCAGCGCCATCGAGCTGGACCCGGAAACCATCATCGTGCTGCGTGCCAAAGAGCACCGCAAACCGGCGCAACTGCCGCTGGAAAGCGTTGCCGCGGCGATTCGCACACAGATGGCCAAGGAGCGCGCCAGCGCGGCTGCCAAGACTCACGCTGACGAACTGATCGCCAGCCTGCGTGATGGCAAGACCCCGCTGAACCAGCCGGTCGACGGCCAGGCCTGGAAAGTCACTGAAGCGGCTACCCGTAGCCAGGAAGCGATTGACCCGGCCGTGCTGCAAGCCCTGTTCCGCATGCCCAAGCCTGCGGCCAAGGACAAGCCGACCTTCACCACCGTGACCCTGGCTGATGGCAGCCTGGTGATCGTGCGCTTGAACGGCGTCAACGAAGCGGCCGCCCCAACGGACGAAGAAAAGGCGCAATACCGCCGCTTCCTCGCTTCCCGTGTCGGCCAGCAGGACTTTGCGGCGTACCGCAAGCAGTTGGAAACCAAGGCTGATATCAAGAAGTACTGATGTCGCTTTGAACAAGAAGCCCCCGGCCTGAAAAGACCGGGGGCTTTTTTATGTGTGCGCTAGACTGGGTACTCGGTATCGTCGACCCAGGAGTTCCAAGCGTGTTGATTCAAGGAATGGATGGCTTGCTGATCCGCCGCGCCAGCGTGGCGGATGTTCCTGCGGTGCTGCAGGTGTTCGACGAGGTGATCGCCTGGTTCGTTGGCAGGGGCAATACCCATCAGTGGGGCACCGAGCCCTGGTCGGGGTCGCCCCGGCGGGTCGCGCAAGTGGCTGAAGCCTGCGCGTTGCCCGGGGCCTGGGTTGTCGAGGACCCCGAGGGGCATCTCCGAGGAGCGCTGGTGGTGGGCGATCCCATGCCTTATGTACCTTCGGCGACTGAGCCCGAGGTGTATGTGCGCCTGTTGATTGCCGCGCGTGACCCGAGTGTTCGCGGCCTTGGCCGGCGCATGATGGCCTTTGCCGATGACCAGGCCCGCGCAGCAGGAGTCACGCGCTTGCGTGTGGACTGCTACGGCGGCGGGACAGGGGATCTGGTGCGTTTTTATGAGTCCTGTGGCTACCAGCGCATTTCAACGTTCGACTTGGCGGGGTGGCCGGGCCAACTGCTGGGGCGCCGTCTGTGATGCACCGGCCCAGGCCAGCAGCATCAGAAGCACAACCGCCCATGGAAAGGCCGTGACGCCCCAACCTTGAAGCAATACGCCACCCGCCAGGCCGCCACCGGCTATCCCCAGGTTCCACACGGTCACCAGCATGGATTGTGCGGCATCCGCCGACTTGCCCGCCGATTGGGCCAGTGCGGTTTGCAGCAATGCCGGCAAACCGCCGAACGCCAGGCCCCATAACGTCACGGCGATATAGATGACTGCCGGCACATTGATCCACAACGCCAGCGCAAGGGCGATCAGGCCAAACAGCGCACAACTGATCAGCAGCAAGGCGCGCAACCACCGGTCAATCAATACACCTGCCAGCCAGATGCTCAGCACTGCCGCGAGGCCGAACACCAGCAGTACTCGGTCAACGTCCGCATCGACCCCTGCGGGCACCAGCAACGGGGCGATGTAGGTGTACAGAATGTTGTGGGCCAGCACGTAGGTAAACGTCACCCATAGCACCGGACGAATGCCCGGCAGGTTCAGCACCTGGCGCAGCCCCAGGCGTTTATCCGCCCGTTCGCCGGCAAAGTCCGGCAGTTGCCAGCGTGCCCAGGCGAGCAGCACCAGGGTCAGCCCGGTCATGATCGCAAAGCTCAAGCGCCAGCCAACGGCGGTGCCGAGGAAGGTGCCCGCAGGTACACCCAGCGACAGCGCCAGGGGTGCACCCAGCATCGCCACGGCAATGGCGCGACCTTGCAGGTGTGGCGCCACCATTCGGCTCGCATAACCCGCCAGCAACGCCCACAGCAACCCGGCGAAGACCCCGGCAAAAAAGCGCGCCACCAGGGTCAACCCGTAATGGCTGGACAGCGCGGTTACGCTATTGACCAAGGCAAAGCCGCCAATGGCCAGCAGCAACAACGGCCGCCTGCGCCAGCCGCGGGTCAGCAGCGTCAGCGGGATGGCTGCCAGCAGGGAGCCAAGGGCGTAGAGGGTAACCAATTGGCCGACCAAGGCGGGCGACACGCCCAGGCCGTCGCCCATCTGCGGCAGAAGCCCGGCGGGTATGGCTTCGGTGAGGATGGTAATAAAGCCGGCGCTGGCCAGGGCCATTAGACCGCCCAAGGGTAAAGAATCCCGTTGGGCTGATGCGGTGAGTGAAGGGCTGCTGCTCATGACGTTTTATCCAGGTAAAAGGGCAAGCAGGCAGAGTAGGGGGCTGTGGTTGACGGAAAAACAGGCTAAGGTTCCGAACTTATCGGACGCGGATGTCCGTAATTGGAGGCAGATCATGGACAGCTTGGGCAGCCTGTCGGTATTTGTGCAGGTGGCGCAGACGCTCAGCTTCACCGCCGCCGGCCGCGTGCTGGGGGTGTCGTCGTCGGCCGTGGGCAAAAGCATTGCGCGGATGGAAGAGCGCCTGGGCGTGCGGCTGTTTCACCGCAGCACGCGCAGTATCACCTTGACCAGTGAAGGTGCACTGTTCCTTGAGCGCTCGCGGCGGATTCTCGCTGAGGTGGAAGCGGCCGAGCAGGAGCTGACGGACGCCGCTGCAACGCCACGGGGCAAGTTGCGCATCAGTGTGCCGCAGGTGCGCGGCTTGTTGATGCCGGTGCTCAGTGACTTTATGCGCACCTACCCGGAGATCGAGCTGGACGTGGATTTTTCCGACCGCATGGTGGACGTGATCGAGGAAGGTTTCGATGCGGTGATTCGCACGGGCAAGCCGGAAGATTCGCGTTTGATGGCGCGTCATCTGGGCCACTACCAGTTGGTACTCGTCGCCACGCCGGGCTACTTCGCCCAACACGGCACGCCGCAGCAACCACAGGACCTCAATGGCCACGCCTGCCTGCGCCACAAGTTCTGCGCCACGGGCAAGCTCGAGCCCTGGCCGTTGCGCCTTGCCCCGGGGGCTGCGGAACCGCTGTTGCGTACGCCGCTGGTCAGCACCACCATCGAGTCCCTCAAGCATGTGGTGCTCGAGGGCTTGGGCATTGCCTGCCTGCCGGACTACATGGTCAACCAGGCCGTGGACGAAGGGCGCTTGCAACGGGTGCTGGATGATGACCTGGAGCATCGGGGCAATTTCTGGATATTGTGGCCCGGTCGCCATACCTCGGCCAAGCTCCGCGTATTTATTGACCATATGTGCGCCGGGCTTTTCCCTGCAGGCCCTGGCGCGTAACCCTGTGACGTTTTACCGACAGGAATGCGCGCGCCAAGGCCTCGTTCTGTTGCACAATACCGCCCAGACCGTTTTCCTCAGGATTATCAATGTCGACATCATTCCACTTGCGTAGCCTCGGGCTGGCGCTGGTGCTGGCGGGCGCCGCGGGCTGCTCGTCACCCAAGACCGCTATTTATGAACATGAGAACTTCGACGACTCCGGTACATTTTCCCGGGATTACCCGGTTACCGATGTAGCGGCGTGCGAGGCCGCGCGGCGCGCCTTGCTGAGCCAGGGCTACATCATCACCAGCAGCGATCCGAAACTGGTCGTGGGTAACAAGAGCTTCCAGCAGACCGGCGAAACGCACCTGCAGATCAGCTTCAACGTGGTGTGCGCCGATGATGGCAAAGGCAAGAACCACTCGACGATGTTCGCCAATGCCCTGCAGGATCGTTATGCGCTGAAGAAGGTCAACAACTCCGCGAGCCTGGGCGTGGGCGTGCTGGGGTCGGTGTCGATGCCGATCGGCTCTACCGATGACTCGATGGTGAAGGTGGCCAGTGAGACGGTGTCCGCGCCGAAGTTCTACGACCGTTACTTTGCGTTGGTGGATGTGTTCCTGCCACAGGAAGTGAAGAAGGCCGAGCATATCCCCGAGCAGCCCAAGGCCGACCTCGGTGTGCCGGAGCCGAAGGCCGCACCGGCTGCAGAGAAAGTCGAGGCGCCGAAGGAAGAGCCTGCCGCACCGGCTGCCTCGGAGCCGGTTGTGCCCGCGCCTGAGGCTGCACCGATTGCGCCGCAGGCCGAGCCCGCACCCGCTGCCACCACGCCGGACCTGCCGCCGCCGACAGAAGCGATTCCGCCCCTGCCGACGCCTGCGCAGTAAATCAAACCGCTACGGGGTCGGCCTTGTCGACGTTGATCCCGTAGCGTTTGATCGCTTCACTGACCTTGTCGCGACCGATCACGCCGTCATCCGCCAGTGCCTTCAGGGCAGCCAGGGCGATGAAGTGGCGATCCACCTCAAAGAACGCGCGCAAGGCTTCCCGGGTGTCTGATTGCCCGAAACCATCAGTGCCCAGTGCGACAAAGCGTCGGCCCGGCACGAACGGACGGATCTGATCGGCGAACAGCTTCACGTAATCCGTCGCCACCACCACCGGTCCCGTTTGCCCGGCCAGGCATTGCTCGACGTAGCTCTCGCGTGGCTCACGCTCGGGGTGCAACAGGTTCCAGCGCTCCACCGCGTGCCCGTCACGGCGCAATTCGGTCAGGCTGGTCACGCTCCATACATTGCATTGCACGGCAAAGTCGTTGGCGAGCAGGTCGGCGGCGGCGATCACTTCGCGCAGGATCGAACCACTGCCCATCAGTTGCACCTTGGCGTGCTGGCTGCCGCTCAGGCGGTACATGCCTTTAACAATGCCATCCTCCATACCTTCGGGCATTGCCGGGTGCGGGTAGTTTTCGTTGAGCAGGGTGATGTAGTAGTAAATATCCTCCTGTTCGACATACATACGCCGCATGCCTTCGCGAATAATCACCGCCAGTTCGTAGGCAAAGGTCGGGTCATAGGACACGCAGCACGGAATCACCGACGACAGGATATGACTATGGCCATCGTCATGCTGCAGGCCTTCGCCCATCAACGTGGTGCGCCCGGCCGTGGCACCCAGCAGGAAACCACGTGCCCGTGCATCGCCCGCTGCCCAGGCCAGGTCGCCGACGCGCTGGAAGCCGAACATCGAATAGAAGATGTAGAACGGCACGGTCATCAGGCCGTGATTGCTGTAGGACGTACTCGCCGCTATCCACGAGGAAATGGCCCCGGACTCATTCAGGCCTTCCTGCATGATCTGTCCGTCCTTGCTCTCCTTGTAATAGCTCAGTTGCCCGGAGTCCTGTGGGGTGTAGAGCTGGCCGACGGCAGAGTGGATACCGATCTGACGGAACAGGCTTTCCATGCCGAAGGTGCGTGATTCGTCCGGCACGATGGGCACGATCAGCTTGCCCAGGTGCGGGTCTTTCAGCAGGGTGCCGAGGATGCGCACGAAGGCCATGGTGGTTGATATCGCGCGCTCGCCAGTGTCCTTGAGCTGAGTGGCGAAGGCGCTCAGTTCGGGGATCTGCAACGGTTCGACCGCCGTGTGGCGCGCGGGTACATAGCCGCCCAGGGCCTGGCGACGCGCGGCGAAGTAACGGGCTTCTTCGCTGTCGGCGGTGGGCTTGAGGTACGGAATTTCAGCGAGTTGCTCATCGGGCACTTCCAGGCCGAAGCGGTCGCGGAAGGCTTTGACGGCATCGGCGCCCATCTTTTTCAGTTGGTGATTGATGTTCTGGCCTTCGCCGGCTTCGCCCATGCCAAAGCCCTTGACGGTCTTTGCCAGGATCACCGTTGGTTGGCCGCTGTGGCGTACGGCGGCAGCATAGGCGTTGTAGACCTTGTCCGGGTCATGGCCGCCCCGTGAGAGTTTCCAGATATCGTCGTCGGACAGGTCTGCAACCAGTGCCAGCAACTCCGGGTATTTGCCGAAGAAATGTTCGCGCACATAGGCGCCGTTCTGGGATTTGTAGTTCTGGTAGTCACCGTCCACGCACTCCATCATGCGCTGGCGCAGCAGGCCGCCGGTGTCTTTTTCCAGCAGCGCATCCCAGCCACCGCCCCAGATCACTTTGATCACATTCCAGCCGGCGGCGCGGTACAGGCTTTCGAACTCCTGGATCACCTTGGCATTGCCGCGTACCGGGCCGTCCAGACGTTGCAGGTTGCAGTTGACCACGAAGATCAGGTTGTCGAGTTTCTCGCGCCCGGCCAGGGAAATGGCGGCCAGGGATTCCGGCTGGTCCATTTCGCCATCACCGAGGAATGCCCAGACCTTGCGGCCCTGGTGTTGCTTGAGGTCACGAAACTCCAGGTAGCGCATAAAGCGCGCCTGGTAGGCCGCCGTGATCGGCCCGAGGCCCATGGACACGGTGGGGAATTGCCAGAAGTCCGGCATCAGCCGTGGGTGGGGGTAGGACGAAATGCCCTCGCCACCGGCTTCGCGGCGGAAGTTATCCAGGTGTGCTTCGCTGATGCGGCCTTCGAGGTAGGCACGGCCGTAGATGCCTGGCGAGGAGTGGCCCTGGATGTACACCAGGTCGCCGTCGAAGTTGTCGGTGCGGCCACGGAAGAAGTGGTCGAAACCTACGTCGTACAGCACAGCGGCTGACGCATAAGTGGCGATATGCCCACCCACACCGGAGTGTTTGCCTGCACGCAATACCATGGCCATGGCGTTCCAGCGGATAAACGCGTTGATACGGCGTTCGATGACCAGGTTGCCGGGGTAGGGCAACTGGCGTTCCACCGGGATGGTGTTGACGTAAGGCGTGGTCACCCGCCCGTAGAAATCACCATGCCGCGCCACGTCGAAATCCAGCAACTGATCGATCAGGTAATGGGCGCGCGGGCGACCTTCGGTGGACAGCACCGATTCGATGGACTCCAGCCACTCGCGGGTTTCCTGTGGATCGACGTCGCGTCTGACTACGTTATTCGGGGTCATGTGAGGCTCCACGGTCGGCGGATTTCAAGTGGCGGGCTCCTTGTGGGAACGTCGTCAAAGTTGTTGCAATTGCAACTACATGGCCGAATCTAGCGCGGGATGAGCTACTATTGCAACCTTCTTGAAATCCGCCGGATGGTGTTGCATGTCGTCGAAAGAGCCTGATGTATGGTTCCGTTTTGTCAGGGCCCACAGAACCGTCATCCGCGAAATCGAGCGCCGCCTGGCGGCCGCCGCCTTGCCGCCTTACGCCTGGTACGATGCACTGTGGGGCCTTGAAAGCGGCCCCGAAGGCACCCGCCGCATGCACGAATTGGCCGATGTGCTGGCCATCGAGCGCTATAACCTCACGCGCCTGGTAGATCGCCTGGAAAAGGACGGCCTGGTGCTGCGTTCACGTTCCGACGGCGATGGGCGCGCGGCCTTTGCGTCGATCACCGATGCCGGCCGGGCGTTGCGTAAAAAAATGTGGAAGATCTACGAAAGTACGGTGGACGAGTTGTTCCTGTCGCAGATCGAACCGCAGCAGCGCCAGGCGTTTGCCGAGGCGTTGGAGCGTACCGCCGGGATGGCGGTGGAGGCGGGTGTCCAAACCCGTGGTCGACGCAAGTCTGAAACTTGATGCATTCCATTTCAGTGCATCCCTGATTGCAATCGCGCCTCAAAACCCCGGTGCTAAATCCGCACAACGCTGCTACGTTTAATCCTGGAGTGCAGGAACGTCATGACGTCGACATTTTTTCGTCATCACGGCACTTTAGGCTGGCTGTGCAGGTCATTTATCTGCAGCCGCTTTTAATTCAAAACAAGGAGCCCACCATGGACGAATATCAGGAAGAACTGCTGGAGTACCAGGCCTTTGAACTGGATCCTCTGGATCCGGCCGATGACGCCACCGAGCTGTAAGACCGACTTCAGGCGGAATGCCGCTGACTGCGGCGAAATTCCCCTGGGGTCTGGTTGTTCCATCGCCTGAACGCCCGTTGAAACGCCTGGGCCGAGGCAAAACCGAGCAAGTAGGCGATTTCGCCGAATGCCAGTTCCGTATCGCGAATGTAGGTCATGGCCAGGTCGCGGCGGGTATCGTTGAGAATCGCGCGAAACTGTGTGCCTTCTTCGGCCAGTTTGCGGCGCAGTGTCCAGGTCGGCAGCTTCAAGCGTGCCGCCACTTCTTCCAGGTCGGGTTCCCGGCCGCCATTGAGCATCGGCCCGAGCAACCGGGTAATGCGCTCGCGCAGGCTGCGGGTGCGGGTCAACTGCTCCAGTTCCCGTTCACACAGTTGCAGCAACAGGTGCCAGGTACTCGGACAATGCTGCGGGTTGCGCAGGGCCAGGGTTTGGTGGCTCAGGCGCAGTTGATTGGCGTCGGCGCCGAACTGGATCGGGCCATCGCCCAGCACCGCGTACTGTTCGCTGTAGTCCGGCGCTTCAAACTCGATTTCAATCCGCTGCGCCTGCACCGTTTGCTGGGCCAGGCTCGACAGTTGCTGCAGCCAGCCGGCGATGATCGAGTCCACCACGAAGCGGTTGTAGGCGTTATAGGGGCTGATGGAATAGAAACGCAGCCAGGCGCCTTCGGCGTCCTCGTGAAAACTTGATTGGCCGCGATAGTTGGAGCCGTACAGCGCCTCGAAGCGGGTCAGGGTGCGCGCCGCCTCACGTACGTTGGGTGCCTGGGCGGCGGTGACCCCGGCCAGCCCGGCCTGGCTCAGGCGGCTGAGCTGGCCCATGCGCAGGCCCAGGCCGGGGTCGCCGGTGAGTTGGATGGCCGCATGGCCCAGGCGCATATAACGGGGGATCGACAAGCGTGCACCCGCTTCGGCGAGGCGCGCGGGGTCGAGGCCGTATTGCAGCAGCAGCGGTTGCGGGTCGAGGCCGTGGCTGTGGATCGCGTCGGCCAGAGTGTGCACGAAGCCCACCGACAAATCACCCAGGCGCACCGGCTTCACGGGGTTACAGCCAGATATTCAGCAGGCGCGCACCACGGGCGTCGCCGTCGGCGCTGATCTGCCCGTAGCTGCTGAGAAAGCTGTGCCCGGCCGTGCCCAGGTCCCAGAACTGCCCACGCAGGAATACGCTCATGCCAGCGGTTGCCTGGCTGACGGGTTGCTGGCTGATCAGCGTCAGGCGCCGCCAGGCCTCACCTTCGCTGAGTTCTTCAGGCTTGAGGCTGATTTCCGGTGGCGTGGACACGCTCTTGAAGCCGCGCCATGGTCGATCCCAGGTATCGCGACCCAGCACAAAGGCCGGTACCGCAATCAGTTGCGCACCTTGCTCGTTGAGCTTGCGATAGTTGTCCGGGTACCAGCTGTCACTGCCGACCAACACGCCGAGGCGCCCGGCCGGGGTGTCGACCACGCTGACGATGTTTTCGTCACCGGGTTCGATAAAACCGCGTTCATCGTAGATCGGATAAAGCTGGCGCTGGGGATCACCGAGGGGCAATCCGTCCGCCGCGAACACCACGCTGGCGTTGTACAAGGCGCCATGGCCGACCTGCAGTTGGCCCTGGCTGACGCTGGGGTTGGGCAGGGCGATGGAGCCGGCCACCAGCGTGACGCCAAACTCCTTGGCCAGGCCGCCGAACAGCACCTGATAGTCCCGCGCCATGCCGGAGGCTTTCATGCGCAGGTAGGCGTCATCGGTGCGGTTATCGCCGGTTGCGCTGATCCAGGCACGCGCAAACAGCAGCGGGTTGCTGACCGACAGCCAGTTCATCGCATCCTTCACGTGCAGCGCCTGGTACACCTCATTTTTTTCACCGGTCAACATCAGCCAGGTGCCGATATGTTCAGGCAGCACCACGATGGTTTTTTCGTTGATCAACCCCTGGTCCCGGGCCTTTTGCAGATAGGCCGCGAGCTTCAGGTGCAAGCGTTCCAGGCTCTGGTAATCGGCGGGAAACAGCTCCGGCTGGATGCCCAGCAAGTTGCCGCGATCGGCGGGCAGGCCTTCGTTGACGGCGAGGGTGATGCGCAGGTCCGACAGGTAATGCCCCACGGGGCGCTCCTGGGTCCAGACCAGATACGCGGCGACTGCGGCAACCAGGGCCATGGAGACGGTAAAAGCGAGAAGTTTACGCATGGGGCAACAGACAACAGACCGGGTGCAGGGTTCGCGACTAGGGTAGGGCCCCGGCAGCGGCTTGCCAAGGGGCGCTGTGCATTTGGATCAATAACTTGTCAGTTTCAGTCATTGAGCCGTCGTCCACCGCCTCTTAGTCTGTGGGACATAAACCGATGGGGTGCCATTCGAGCCCTCCACGTCCCGTGATGATCCGTTGTGGAGCTGTACCATGACCGCTGCTGCCTACCCGCACCTGCTGGCCCCGTTGGACCTGGGTTTTACCACCTTGCGTAACCGCACCCTGATGGGCTCGATGCACACGGGCCTGGAAGAAAAGCCCGGTGGTTTCGAACGCATGGCGGCCTACTTTGCCGAGCGCGCCCGTGGCGGCGTGGGCCTGATGGTCACCGGCGGCATTGGCCCGAATGATGAAGGCGGGGTGTATTCCGGCGCGGCCAAGCTCACCACCGAAGAAGAAGCGCAGAAGCACAGGATCGTCACGCAGGCCGTGCATGAGGCGGGCGGCAAGATCTGCATGCAGATCCTCCACGCCGGCCGTTACGCCTACAGCCCCAAACAGGTGGCGCCGAGTGCGATCCAGGCACCGATCAACCCGTTCAAGCCCAAGGAGCTGGACGAGGAGGGCATCGAGAAGCAGATCCAGGATTTCGTCACCTGCTCGCTGCTGGCCCAGGTCGCCGAGTACGACGGCGTGGAAATCATGGGTTCCGAAGGTTACTTCATCAACCAGTTCCTCGCCGCCCACACCAACCACCGCACCGACCGTTGGGGCGGCAGCTACGAAAACCGTATGCGCCTGGCGGTGGAGATCGTGCACCGCGTGCGTGAAGCGGTGGGCCCGAACTTCATCATTATCTTCCGCCTGTCGATGCTCGACCTGGTGGAAGGCGGCAGCACTTGGGAAGAAATTGTGCAGTTGGCCAAGGCCATCGAGCAGGCCGGCGCGACCATCATCAACACCGGCATCGGCTGGCACGAAGCGCGTATCCCGACCATCGCCACCAAAGTACCCCGTGGCGCGTTCAGCAAAGTCACGGCCAAATTGCGCGGTGCGGTGCAGATCCCGCTGATCACCACCAACCGCATCAACACACCGGAGATTGCCGAGCAGATCCTCGCCGAAGGCGATGCCGACATGGTCTCGATGGCGCGGCCTTTCCTCGCCGACCCCGAGTTCGTCAACAAGGCCGCCGCCGGCCGCGCCGATGAAATCAACACCTGCATCGGCTGCAACCAGGCTTGCCTGGACCACACCTTTGGCGGCAAGTTGACCACCTGCCTGGTTAACCCGCGGGCCTGCTATGAAACCGAACTCAACTACCTGCCGGTTAAGCAGATCAAGAAAATCGCCGTGGTCGGTGCCGGCCCCGCAGGCCTGGCCGCCGCCACCGTGGCGGCTGAGCGTGGCCACCAGGTGACCTTATTCGATTCGGCCAGTGAGATCGGCGGCCAATTCAATATCGCCAAGCGCGTACCGGGCAAGGAAGAGTTTTTCGAGACCCTGCGCTACTTCAATCGCAAGTTGCAGACCACCCACGTCGAGCTGTGCCTCAACACCCGTGTCGACACCGCACAACTGGTGGCGGGCGGTTACGACGAGATCGTCCTGGCCACCGGCATTGCGCCGCGCACGCCGGCGATTCCGGGCGTTGAAAATGCCAAAGTGCTGAGCTACCTGGACGTGATCCTCGAGCGCAAGCCGGTGGGCAAGCGCGTCGCGGTGATCGGCGCCGGCGGCATTGGTTTTGACGTGTCGGAATTCCTCGTGCATGAAGGCGTGTCTACCAGCCTCGACCGCGAAGCGTTCTGGAAAGAGTGGGGCATCGACACCCAGTTGCAAGCCCGTGGCGGTGTGGCCGGGATCAAGCCGCAACCCCATGCCCCGGCCCGTGATGTGTTCCTGTTGCAACGCAAGGCTTCCAAGGTCGGCGACGGCCTGGGCAAGACCACCGGCTGGATCCACCGTACCGGCTTGAAGAACAAGCGCGTGCAGATGCTTAACAGCGTCGAGTACCTGAAGATCGACGATGACGGCCTGCATATCCGCATCGGTGCCGAAGGTGAGCCGCAGCTGTTGGCCGTGGACAACATCGTCATCTGCGCCGGGCAAGACCCGCTGCGCGAGTTGCAGGACGGCCTGGTCGCCGCAGGGCAGAACGTGCACCTGATCGGCGGCGCCGATGTGGCGGCCGAGCTGGACGCCAAGCGCGCCATCAACCAAGGCTCACGGCTCGCCGCCGAGCTGTAAGGCGACGCAAGGGGCGGTGTTAGACTACCGCCCCTTTTTCGATGCAGATGCCGCCCGATGGGTCCTTTCGATTGGCTTCCCCATGCACCGCTTGAACCGTTAGCGCTGGAGTGGCTGAACGGCGTCGAGCTGGCCGTGCTGCGCCTGGACCGTATCGACCCACTGATCAGCGGCAATAAGTGGTTCAAGCTCACCCAACATCTGGCCCAGGCGCAGCAGGCCGGTGCCAGCGGCATCGTCAGCCTCGGCGGTGCTTACTCCAACCATCTGCACGCGCTGGCAGCGGCGGGCAAGCGCTTTGGTTTTCCCACCGTCGGCCTGTTGCGTGGTCACCCTCAAGACACCCCCACAGTCCTCGATCTGAAAGCCTTTGGCATGCAGTTGCATTGGCTGGGCTATGCCGGCTACCGCGCGCGCCACGCGGAGGATTTCTGGTTGCCGTGGCGCGCGCAATATCCCGATCTTTACCCCGTGCCCGAAGGCGGCGGCGGGATGGCCGGGGCATTGGGTTGCGGGGTCTTGGTCGAGCAGGCACGCCGGCAATTGAGCACCGTGGGCTGGGCCGATTACGATGCCTGGTGGTTGGCGGCAGGCACCGGTACGACGTTGGCGGGGTTGGCGTTGGCGGAGGCGGGTGCGCATCCGGTGTATGGCGCCATGGCGGTACCGGATGATCATGGTGTGGCACAGAACGTGAGTGCTCTGGTGCAGGGTGGTTATGAATTGCTGGACGCCAGTCGGGGCGGTTTTGCCAAGGTAGATCCGCTGCTACTGGACTTTATCGAGACCGCTGAACAGGCCTGCGGTGTACCGCTGGAACCGCTCTATACCGGCAAGGCGTTGTTGGCGTTGAAGCAGCAGATCGAGGCCGGGCGGTTCGTACCCGGCACTCGCCTGATCTTCGTGCATACCGGCGGCTTGCAGGGCCGCCGAGGGTTTACAGCCTAGCACGCTTACCCGGCATCATCCGCAGCGCCGTGTTATCACGCATCACATAATGATGAAAGATCCCCGCCAACGCATGCAGCCCGATCAGCCAGTAACCGGCCTTGCCGAACCACACATGCCAGCCTTCAATCTCTTTGGCCAGCGCCTTGTTTTCAGCGATCAGCGGCGGCAACTCGATCCCATAGAACATCACCGAATGCCCCTCGGCACTGACGATCAGCCAACCGGCAATCGGCATGCCGATCATCAAGGCGTACAGCGCGAAGTGCATCAGCGTGGCCAGCAGGCTTTGCCATTGCGGCGGGGCGGGGACGATCCTCGGCGCAACCCCCAGGCTGCGCGCGAACAGGCGCAGCCACACCAGCACAAACACGGTGAGGCCGAACATAAAATGCATCTCGACGATCAACGTCCGTGCACCGCTGCCTTTGGGAAACTGTCCGCGTAACTCAATGCAGGCGTAGACCACCGCCAGTAGCACCACCATCAACCAGTGCAGCGCAATCGACATGGTGCTGTAGCGCGTATCGGAATTTTTCCACGGCATCGCTGGGTTCCTCACTCATCAGGGCGAACCTTCGTTCTTTGGCGACGAAGTCCTTTTACTGTAAGCCTGTTTTGCGCGGTTTGCCCGGTGCGATGTCGTTGTCTTGACCTCTATCAGTCGCTTTGCGGCATTTCGCCACGGGCCAGGCGCTGGTTGATGTCGGCGATGACGGCCGGCAGGTCGGTAATGGTATCGATCAGGTAATGGGGGCGGGAGCTTGCGAACATCGCTTCGATGCGCGTGCGTTCGCTGGCCAACGTGGCGCTGTCCAGGGCGCGGAACTGCGCGTAGGTCAGGCCCAGGGCATTGCCGGAGCAGGTCAGGGCCACGGTCCACATCCCGGCGCGGCGGCCTTCGAGGATGCCTGGCACGGTGTCGTCGACCTTGACGCACGCCGCCACATCGTCGATGCCCAGGGCGATCACGTTGGCGAGTGCCTGGGCTGGCCATGGGCGGCCGTTGGGCACTTCGTCGGTGGCGACCACGTGGTCGGCGACGTAGCCGTTGGTGGTGGCCAGCGCGACGACCTTGTCCATGACTTGCTTGGGGTAGCCGGAGCAAGAGCCGATCTTGATGCCTTGCACACGCAGTCGGGCGATGGTGTCGAGGGCGCCGGGGATCAGCGCCGAGTGTTCGGCGATCTTCTCGATCTGCAACGGCATGAAGCGCTGGTAGATGGCCGTCACGTCGTCATCGGTGGGCGTGCGGCCGAATGCCTGGCGGTAGCGCTCGGCGACTTGCGGCTGGTCGCACAGGGTGCGGATATGGTCCCACTTGCCCATGCCCATCGGGCCACGGGCTTCTTCGATGGATACCTGCACATCGAATTCGGCGAAGGCCTCGACGAAAATCTGCGTGGGGGCGAAGGAGCCGAAGTCGACCACGGTGCCGGCCCAGTCGAGGATGACGGCCTGGAGGGTGTTGGGGTTTTGATAGTTCATGGTTCAGATCCTGTGGGTAAGGGGCAATCAGATGTCCGACACTTCCATTTCTTCCAGCACCTCGGCGATCGCCTTGACCGCTGCGCGCATCCCTTGCGCATCGACATGGCCGATGCAGCCCACGCGGAACGTCTCCACCTGGGTCAATTTGCCCGGGTACAGAATGAACCCCTTGGCCTTGACCCGTTCGTAGAAGTCCTTGAACTGGTAGCGCGGGTCCTGCGGTGCGTGAAAGGTCACGATGATCGGTGCCTGGATCGCCGTCGGCAGGAAGCTGCGCAGGCCCAGTGCGGCCATACCGTCGAGCAATGCCTGGCAGTTGTCGGCATAGCGTCGGTGGCGCGCGGGCAGGCCGCCTTCTTCCTGGTATTGCAGCAGCGCTTCGTGCAGGGCGGCGACCACATGGGTCGGCGGGGTAAAGCGCCATTGGCCGGTCTTGGTCATGTAGCTGTGCTGGTCGAACAGGTCCATCGCCAGGGAATGGCAGTTGCCCTGGGCGGTGGCCAGCGCCTGTTTGTTCGCGAAGACGAAGCCCATGCCCGGCACGCCTTCCAGGCACTTACCGGACGCGGCGATCAGTGCGTCGAACGGCACTTCGCGGGCATCGATCGGCAGCGCACCGAAGGAGCTCATGGCGTCGATGATCAGGCGCTTGCCGTGGTGTTTGACGACCTCGGCGATCTGCGGCAGCGGGTTGAGAATGCCGGTGCTGGTTTCGCAGTGGATCAACGCAACGTGGGTGATGGCGCTGTCTACCGCCAGCAGGCGGTCCACATCGGCGGCGGTAGTAGGCTGGTCCTCGGCGGTCTCAAAGGTGCTCAAATCACGGCCGAGCACTTCGCAGATCCTGGCCAGGCGCTTGCCGTAGGCGCCGTTGATCAGCACCAGTACCTTGCCGTCACGCGGGACCAGGGTGCCGATGGCGGCCTCGACCGCAAAGGTGCCGCTGCCTTGCAACGGCACGCAATGGTGGCTGCCTTCGCCGTGGAGGATCGCCAGCAATTGCGCGCAGACGCTGGCAGTGAGTTGGTTGAAGCGGTCATCCCATGAACCCCAGTCCACCATCATGGCCCGGCGGGTGCGGTTCGATGTGGTCAGGGGGCCAGGTGTCAGCAGGATCGGCGCGGCAGTGGTCATCTCAAGTCCTCGCAAGGCATCGGGGGTTGAAGCTACGACGCCTAAATTGCAGTTTGGCTTGTCATCAATCAAATTGTTTGTTGTTATGCGAGCTATCAGTGAGGCCGATAACCATGAACCTGTTCCAACTGCGCGCATTCGATGCCGTGGCCCGCGAGGGCAGTTTTACCCGTGCTGCCGCGCGGCTGTTCATCAGCCAACCGGCGGTGACCGGGCATATCAAGGCCCTGGAGGAGCACTACCAGATCCCGTTGCTGCGCCGCACCGCGCGGCGGGTGGAGTTGACCGAAGAGGGCGCGCGGCTGGCGGCGATCACACGGGCGATCTTTGGCCTGGTGGACGAAGCCCAGACCATGCTGGAGGCCAACCGCCAACTGCTGAGCGGGCGCCTGGAAGTCGCGGCGGACGGCCCGCACCTGGTGATGCCGATGATTGCCAGCCTGCGCGCGCGCTACCCCGGGATTACCGTCAACCTGCGCCTGGGCAATGCCCAGGAAACCCTGGCCGCGCTGTTGTCCGAGCATGCGGATGTGGCGGTGCTCACCGAAGTGGAACCGCGCAACGGTCTGCACCTGCAACCGTTGAGCGAGTCGCGGATGTGCGCATTGGTGCCGGCCAGCCACCCGTGGGCGCAGCAACCCGAGGGTATTCGCCTCGAGCAACTCAACGACATGATCATGGTGCTGCGCGAGCCCAGCTCGATCACCCGGCGTACCTTCGATGAGGCCTGCATGGCCGCGAATGTGCAGCCCAAGGTGCTGCTGGAGCTGGACAGCCGCGAGGCGGTGACCGAAGCCGTCGCCGCTGAGCTGGGGGTGGGCGTGGTCTCGTCCATGGAAGTCAGCCCCGACCCGCGGGTGCAGGCGGTGCCGATTGAGGGCGAGGGGCTGCTCAACCGGCACCTGCTCGGTTGCATGGAGCGGCGCCGTTCGTTGCGCCTGATTCAGGCGTTTTTCGAGTTGGCGCCCTGAGGGTTTTTTGGTGGAACGATGCGTTCTCGCGCTATAAACTCTGCCCCCAAAGCGCCGGCCAGTAGACGTTTCGGCGCGATGTATAGAAGAGAGTGAGTCATGGGCGCACAGTGGAAAGTCAAACATAAAGAAGCGGCATCCAATGCCAAGGGCAAGATCTTCGGCAAGCTGGTGAAAGAAATCACCATCGCCGCCCGCAACGGTGCCGACACCGCGACCAACGCCCACCTGCGTCTGGTGGTGGAACAGGCCAAAAAGGCCTCGATGCCCAAGGAAACCCTGGAACGCGCGATCAAGAAGGGCGCCGGTCTGCTCGGTGAAACCGTGCAATACCACCGCGTGACCTACGAAGGGTTCGCCCCGCACCAGGTACCGTTGATCGTCGAGTGCGTGACCGACAACATCAACCGCACCGTGGCGGAAATCCGCGTGGCGTTCCGCAAGGGGCAGCTGGGTGCTTCCGGCTCCGTGGCCTGGGATTTCAACCATGTCGGCCTGATCGAAGCCTCGCCGGACACCCCGGATGCCGATGCGGAAATGGCCGCGATCGAAGCCGGTGCGCAGGACTTTGAAGACGGCGAAGAGGAAGGCACCACCCTGTTCATCACCGAGACCACCGACCTGGACGCCGTGCAAAAAGCCCTGCCGGAACAGGGGTTCACCGTGCTGTCGGCCAAGTTGGGCTACATCTCGAAGAACCCGGTAAGTGGCCTGACCGATGAGCAGATGGCTGAAGTCGAAGCCTTCCTCGAAGGCTTGGACAACCACGACGACGTGCAGGATATGTTCGTCGGACTGGCGGGCTGATTTATCCGCTGAAGAAACGCATTCAAAATGTGGGAGGGGGCAAGCCTTAATGCCAGTCAGTTAAGGCTTTTTGTAGGAGCGAGCTTGCTCGCGAAAAACTCACAGGCGCCGCGCTCATTCAGGAAGCACGCGTTATCGTTGACGTTTTTCGCGAGCAAGCTCGCTCCTACAGGAGGCGATCTACGCTTAACTGACTGGCATTAGGGCAAGCCCCCTCCCACAGTTGCTTAGTGGTGTTGGATGGATTGCAGCAAGGCGTTGATTTCTTCGAAGCTCGGCCGTGCCAACACGTCGGGCTGGCAACAGCTTTTCTGCAACGCTACCAGCGCCTCGTCAATCAACCCCGCTTCAACCCGCTCCAGCAATTCCCCCAGCAACACCCCGAACGCGCGCACTTCAATGCGTTGCAAGGCTCGTGTTTCCAAGGTGTCTGCCTTGGCATGGAACGACGCCGCGCCAAAGTCCCCGAGCAAACAATCGCCCGCGTCATTCCACAGGATATTGTGCCCGTACAGGTCGCCATGGGTGATGCCGTGCCGGTGCAGATGCGCGGCCAAGGAGGCGATGCCCCGGGCCATGCGCAAGGCTACGTCGAGGCTGAAGCGGGTGGCGGGGTCGTAGACATCGCGGGTGCACGAGGCCAGGCTCGGCAGGGCGGCGAGGTTGCGGTAGCTCGGGTCGATCAGGTCCATGACCAACGCGGCCTGGTCCTCGGGGGCACCCACCACGCGGCCTTGCACCTTGATCAGGTTAGGGTGCAACCCGGCGGCGATGCAGGCCTGCATTTCGTGCAGCGGCGAGCCGTCGCTGGTGATCGTGCCCTTGTACAGCTTGACGGCGACGGGCTTGGCCATGGGGGTCCACAGGGCCTTGCGAATCACCCCCGAGGCACCTTCGCCCAGCACGTCGGCGAGTTCCAGTTCCGTCCAGGGAATAGCCGCTGTCGTGTCGTCCACCGCCACATCCACGGCCATTTCCACCGGGTTGCCCGCATAGGCCAGCCACGTCAGGCTCGGCAGCGTCAACAGCCATTCGGGCAAGCGTGTGAGGCGGTTGGAGGCAATGCGGATCAGCTCCAGATTGCTGCAGTTGGCCAGGCTCTGCGGCAACTGCGTCAGTTGGTTACCGGCGAGCATCAGTTTCTGCAGCAGCGGCCGCTCGCCCAACTCGCAGGGGAGCTGGCTGATGCAGTTATCGGTGAGGATCAGCCAGCGCAGCAACGGCGGCAGCGCGGCGGCGGGCACGTGGCTGATCTGGTTGGCCTTGAAGCCGATCATGCTCAGTTTGGCGCATTGGCCCAGGCATTCCGGCAGTTCGGTAAAGGCGTTGTCCGAGCAGAACAGCACGCGCAGGTGCGGCAGGCGGTGCAGGTCGTCGGGCAGGCGGCTCAGGGCATTGCCGCTGAGGTTGAGGATTTCCAGGGAGTCGGCCAGCCCGAAGATTTCCTCAGGGAATTCGGTGAGTCCGCAGGACAGGTCCAGGCGCGTAATGCCGGCCAAGTGGCCGGCCTTGAGTTGGGCGAGGGTATTCATGAACGGCGCGATCACTCGGCAAGGGGGCGTAAATGGCGCTCATGATACCGGGTCGCGCGCCCGTTGCGGGTTGGCCTGTTGCAATTGGTTCAGGCGACTGGCGGTGCGCGCCAGGTCGATGGCCTGGCCGCTCATGGCCTGTGCCAGCGGTTGTTCGCCGATCAGGACCAGGTGCTTGTCCTTGTCGTAAAGCACGTCCACCAAGTTGATAAAACGCTGTTGCACGGCGATCGGGCACTCTGCCAGGTGGGGCAGGCCGTCGATGACCCAGTGATCGAACGCCTCGCACAGCAACAGGTAGTCCATCACCGCCGTCAGCTGTTCGCACAGATCGTTGAAGGTGAATACGATGGTGCGGGCCTGATGCTGGCGGCAGATCAATGTGCGGTTGCCCACCGTCAGCGTCTGCGTCGGGCCGCCGCTGACAGGCAGGCCGAGCGCCGCACGCTGGGCCTGCGTGCCCGGCCACAGGTAACAACCGGTGGTAAAGCGTTGCGCTGCATGGGCCTGGGGCAGGCTGCGAAAGTCCTCGGGCGAACTGACTTCCAGCACGTCCATACGCGCGGCAATCAAGTCGATCACCGGCTTGAAACGCTCGTGGTACAGCGGGTTGGGCAACAGCCCTTCGGGTGGATAATTGGAGGTGACCAGCACCCACACGCCACGCTGGAACAGGGCCTTGAACAGCCGGGTAATCAGCATGGCATCGCCGATGTCGTGCACGTGGAACTCGTCGAAACACAGCACGCGGCAGCCGTCGAGCAGTTCGTCCAGGGTCATGGCCAAGGCATCGTCCGTCGCCTGGTGCGTGAACATACCGCGGTGCAGTCGGGCGAAAAACTCATGGAAATGCACGCGTTGCTTCTCGGCGATGGGCAGCGCCTGGAAGAAACCGTCCAGCAGCCAGCTTTTGCCGCGCCCCACCGGGCCGTGCAGGTACAGGCTGCGGGTCGGCTGGCTGGCGAGCAGGTGCCGGGTCTGGCGCGCCATCGCGGTGATGGCCTGGGCTTGACCAGCACTGAGGGTGTAACCCAGTTGTCGGGTTTTGTCCTGAAAGAACGTCTGGATGGGCGCGTCGTCGTGTGTGTCGGTTTTTTTACCGAGCAAACGACGGATAAGGGGGAGCACGGCCAATGCGAGTCACTCTGTAGTGCGGTGGTCGCTTACTTTAGGGCGCCGCTGGCGATTTGACCAATCTAGAACGGCTGCAGGGGTGGCGTCGCCTGGCCGGCCGGGCTGACCACCGCATAGTTGTAGCCGCCGCCGGACCAGTATTGCGCTTGCAACCCATCCGCCGTGCGCTCGCCACGGGGCAGGAAACCGTTGTCCGGGCCCGGTGGGCGGATGTAGAAGCTGATGCGTCGACCTTGTGCGTCCTGGTACAGCACCATGGCGGCGGCGCCTTGATCGGTGGTGAGCAGTCGCCCGCTGACGGGCGTGAAGCCCGCTTGGCTCAAGTCCGGCAGGCGATGGGCTTGATTGAAGTAGCGGTCGAGCCACGCCTGCATCGTGCCGCGGTCCTGGCCGTTATAGTCGGCGGGCATGATGCCCTCCTGGGCAAACAGGCGGAACGCTTGCATCGCATCGGCCATCGGCAGCAGCGGCGGTTGCGTGGCTTCACGGGCCTGCCAGCCGCCGAGGCCACCGAGGCTGACGGCCATCAGCAGCACCGCAGCGGTAGCATAGTGGCGGCGCGATTGATGCTTGAGGCGCTGGCGAATCAGTGCCGGGTCCAGCGCCGGGTTAGCCGGTTGTTGCAGGGCGCCGCTCAAGGACGCGCGCAGCAATTGCGCGTCCTGTTGCCACGCCTGCACTTGGGCCGCGACCTCGGGGTGGGCGGCCAGATAGGTTTCGAGCACGCGGCGATCACTGTCCAGGAGTTGATGATCGACGTAGGCATGCAGGTCGCGTTCGCTGGGGGGCAGGCTGATCATTTGAGTATCCGCAGGGAAGGGCTGGCGATGTCGCCATCGCTGAGTTGACGCAACGCTTGGCGCGCCCGGGACAGGCGCGACATCACGGTGCCGATCGGCACCTCGAGTATTTGCGCGACTTCCTTGTAGCTCAAGCCCTCCACCGACACCCACAACAGCAGTGCGCGTTGTTCGGTGTTGAGTTGGTCGAAGGCTTGCAGGGTCGCTTGGGCGATGACGGTGCGCTCCACCGACGGCTGCGCATCATCGCGGCCGGTAAAGAATTCCAGCATGCGTGCATAGCGCCGGGTGCGGCGGTGGGCATCGAGGAACTGCCGGTAGAGGATCGAGAACAGCCAGGCGCGCAAATCGCCCTCGATGCGTTTGTCGGCCCAACGGGTGATCGCCCGCTCCAGGGTCGCCTGCACCAGGTCGTCGGCACTGCTGGCGTTACGGGTCAGGGACACAGCGAAACGCCGCAGCCTGGGGATGAGTTCACGTAACGGTTCGTCGAGTTCATGCATGGGTGTCTGGCTGGTCACTACGCTGGGACTAGAGAGACGTCCGGCGTGAACGGTTATTCCCGGCCGTGGAAAATAAATCCAGGGCCTGGGAATAGAGCGGATCGGCGTTCGTCTTAATGCTCCGACCTTATGGTTACCCCCAAAGGCCTTCAGGCCCTGGAGTCTGTTCATGGTAGATCACTCATCACCGCCACGTCCCCCGTTAAGCACGGCGAGCCTGATCGCACGACTTGCGGGAATTGGTGCCGTGGTTGCGGTTATGGCCGGGGCATTTGCCTACGTCAACGGCAGCCTCGACCCACAACGCCTGCGCCCGAAAACCCTGGTCAATGCCCTGGAAACCAACAACGGCGTGCACCCTGGATTCCGGCGTAACCATGCCAAGGGCGTGTGCGTGGCCGGGTACTTCGAAAGCAGTGCCAAGGCGCGTGCCTACTCCCGCGCCCAGGTGTTCAGCGCGGCCAGGACGCCGTTGATCGGCCGCTTCGCCCTGCCCAGCGGCAACCCCTATGCGCCGGACAGCAGTGTACCGATCCGCAGCTTTGCCGTGCAGTTCAGCCTGGCCAACGGCCAGCAATGGCGTACCGGCATGAACAGCATGCCGGTGTTCCCGGTGGGCACGCCCGAGGCGTTCTACCAGATGCTCAAGGCCGGCGCGCCGGACCCGGCCACCGGCAAGCCGAACCCGGCGAATATGCCGGCGTTTTTTGCCGCACACCCTGAGGCGGCGCCATTCCTGGCGTGGGTCAAGACGGCCAGGCCATCGGCCAGTTATGCGACCGAAACCTATAACGGTATCAACGCGTTTTATTTGGTGAGTGCCGAGGGCAAGCGCCAGGCCGTGCGTTGGGGCGTAGTGCCCCAGAGTCAGGATGCAGCGGGGGAGACCGCACCGACGGGCGCCGACTTTCTGGAGAAAGACCTGGTGCAACGCCTGGCCACAGGGCCGTTGCGTTGGCAGTTGAACATGACCCTGGCCAACCCCGGCGACCCGCTGGAGGACGCGAGCAAACCCTGGACCGGTGAGCACAAGGTGTTGAATGCCGGCACCCTGGTGCTGCAAAGCAGCCAGCCTCAGGCTGACGGCGATTGTCGCGACATTAATTTCGATCCGTTGATTTTGCCCAGCGGCATCGAAGCCTCCAATGACCCGCTGCTGGCTGCACGTTCGGCGGCATATGCCAGTTCTTACCTGCGCCGTGCCGGTGAAGTCAGCCCCTTGCACAGTGCCCCAGCGGAGTCGAAGCCATGAATGCCCAACCACGGTTTTTTGCGCCCCTGGCGCGCCTGCTGCACTGGTTGATGGCGCTGATGGTCATCGCCATGTTGTTTATCGGCGCAGGCCTGGCGGCGTCAGTGTCGGAGCGGCATGAGTGGTTGATCCACCTGCACAAGCCGCTGGGGATCGCGATCCTGGTGCTGGTGATCGTGCGCCTGGCGGTGCGCTTCTCCACCCGCCAGCCGCCGTTGCCGTCTGACTTACCGCTGTGGCAAGTGCTGGCGGCCAAGGCGTCCCATCTGGTCTTGTATGGGTTGATGCTGGTGTTGCCGCTGCTGGGCTGGGCGATGATTTCGGCGGCGGGCGACCCGGTGATGCTCAGCAGTTCGGTGCAGTTGCCGGCGCTGGTGGCGGCGGATGCGCCGCTGTTTGCGCTATTGCGCAAGGCCCATGGTTATCTGGCCTACCTGCTGTTCCTGACGGTACTGCTGCACTTGGCGGCGGCGCTGTTCCATGGGTTGATTCGGCGCGATGGTGTGTTGCAGAGCATGACCGGCACCAAGGACTGATGCCGGGGGCCAGGGGCGTTAGCGCAGGACCGTGACGATATCGGCCACGGTGCTCAAGACGTCCTTGGCCAGCTGTTTGGAGCGTTCGCCTGACCAACCGGTTTTCGGGTTGGGGGCGTCATCGTTGTCCTTGAACGGCATTTCCAGGGTCAGGGACAGGCAGTCGTATTGCTCGCCGACGGCATTGCAGGCCAGGGTCATATTGGCTTCGCCCGGCAAGTCGCGGGTGTAGCCGTGGGTGGTTTGGAAGTCACGGGTCAGCGAACTCAAATGGCTGCGGAAGCGTTTTTCCAGCGCTTCGATACGCGGGGTGTAGCCGGGGTTGCCTTCGCAGGCAGCGGTGAACACGTAGGGGATTTCTTCGTCGCCGTGAATATCGAGGAACAGGTCGACACCGTACTGCTGCATTTGCTGTTGCACGAACAGCACTTCCGGGCTGATCTCCTGGCTGGCGCTTTGCCAGGCGCGATTGAGGTCCTGGCCCATGGCGTTGGTGCGCAGGTGACCGTGGAAGGCGCCGTCGGGGTTCATGTTCGGCACCAGGTACAGGTCGGCAACGGCCAGGAGCTTTTTCATCTCGGCATCGCCATCCTGTTGCAGGCGTTCGATGATGCCCTCCATGAACCATTCGGCCATGTGTTCGCCGGGGTGCTGCTGGGCAATGATCCAGACATTGCGTCGGCCTTCGCCGCCTTTGCCACGTCGCAACAGTTGAATATCGCGGCCCTCGACACTTTTGCCGGTGGCCAGCAGTTGGGTGCCGGCGTACTTCAGGGCCTGGTCGATCAGCCAGTTGTGGCGTTCGCGACTGTAGGGCTCGAAGTAGGCCAACCAGGCATGCTTCTCACGGGTTTCTAGGCTGATGTGCAGGATCTCGCCGTCAAAGCGAGTGGGGACTCGGAACCAGTTGACGTGATCATAGGACGCGACAGCGTTATAGCCGCTCCAGGCGTGCTTATACGAAGAGCCACCGGCGTTGCTCAGGCGAAAGTTATGGGTGTGGCCCACGTGCATGCCTTCGGCTTTGAAGTGGAACCATTGGTAATGGTGGCTGCGGGTATCGGGTTGGATGGCCAGCAGCAGCTGGTAGGCGTCGCTGGCGTCGAGCACCTGGATATTGCCACTGTCGAAGTCGGTGCTGATCTTGATGGAGGTCAAGGCCACGGTCATAGTCTGGTTGCCTGAATATGAGTGTTGTGGCGGCTATATTACACAGGAGTTTGGTAAAGCCTGGATGCAAAATTGTTGCGGGGAGGGGGCGTCGTCCGTGACGCCGCCGCAGCTTAGAATCTATGAGATTGATTCTCAAGCGCTATTTCGCAGAGATGTGCGCTGGAGCACTGGACTGGCTTTCTTTTGGCGATGGTCTTTTGCTACCATGCGCGCCATCAAGCAACACACAGTCTTCATTAGCCTGAAGCCATGCCAGGGAAACTGGCAAAAAAAAGACCCGGCCAAAGAGCCGGGTCAAAAACCGTGATTAGCCTGATGAGGAGATATTCCAAGAGTCCGACCTAAGGTCCCTTGGTCTATCGACTGATCTCGCGATCAGCTGGGTCCAATAATAATCATTATCATTTGCAAGTCAAATGTTTTTATCCATGGGATAGAAATATTTTTCTTTCGCGGTTGTTATCCGTTCGCCCGAACCTCCGGTGCCCGCAACGACCGCTCGACCATCGCCTTCGCCATATCAATCAAATACACCACTGAAAACGCCAGGTCTCGCTGGTTGCCCTGATGGCTGCTCGCTGATTCGTAGGCCGTGGCGGCGGCACTGCGCAACAGGTCCGAGGCGTGCACCAGGGCTTCCTCCTGGCTGATGCCGGGCTTGATGGCGAAAAAGCTGTCATCCGGGACGGGTGCTGACATATTTTCTTTCAAGTAGAAGTCCAAGGCACGCTGGGCAGCACCGCTGCTGCGCAGGCCTTGAACGTCATCGTTTTCGGGTGTTTCAGGCAGGGGATACGGGCTCGTCGTCATAAGGGGCGGTACTCTGGGTGGGTGTCGAAAACCTTATGCCCGATGATAGTACGTATCGTATTTATGTCGTTTTATGGATTACTACAAACTGTTTATTGCCCTGGAAACTGGCTGACGTATTGTCGGCGGCCATGGATAAATGGATAGCATTGGTCAAGGCCAACATGAAAGACCGCGAGGTCACCCAGGGCGAGCTGGCTGAACGCTTGGGCATGTCCCAGGGTGGCGTTGGCCACTGGCTCAACAAGCGCCGCGTGCCGAGCCTGGCGGATATGAACCGGGTGCTGGCGGAGCTGGGGCTGGGCGACCTGGAAGTGGTGCAGGAGCTGCGCGAGAAGGCCGACGAAGTCCGTGGCCCGGCAAAACAATACACGTCGTATTTTCGCTACCCGGTCAGCGAGTGGAAAGGCCTGGGCGAAACGCGCGAAGAGCGCCCGGCCTATGGCGCCGCACGCTTCGAACCGACGGATTACCACGCCCGGGGAGACGCCTTCTGGCTGCCGGTGACAGGTGACGCCATGACCGCGCTCAGCGGCCCGAGCATCGCAGCGGGGATGATGATCCTGGTAGATCCGGCCATCGCCGCCGAACCGGGCAAACTGGTAGTCGCCCAACGGGCCGCCAGTACCCAGGCGACCTTTCGCCAGTTGCTGGAAGAGAGCGGCCAGCTCTACCTGGTGCCGCTCAACCCCACCTACCCGAAACTGCTGTTCACCGCTGATTGCCGCATCCTCGGCGTCGTTGTGCAGGCCACGGTGAAGTTCTAGTCCTCCGTTTCGAGCTCCACCAACGCACACCCTTCGGCAACCATTTCGCCCTCCTGGCAGAACAGCGCCTTGACTACCCCGGCCTGGGGCGCGCGGATACTGTGCTCCATCTTCATCGCCTCGAGCACCACCAGTTGCGTGCCGGCCTCGACCGTTTGGCCGACGTCCACCAGTACCCGCACGATGCTGCCGTTCATGGGTGCCGTGAGGCCGCCCTGGTGCGACTGGCTGGCCTCGACTGCCGCAATCGGATCGAACAGGCTCACGCCCTGCATCTCGCCGTCCCAACGCAGGAAAACCGTGTGCTCGTTGCGCACTGCCAGATGTGAACGACGGACGCCCTGGTGTTCGATCACTAACTGTTCGCCATGCAGTGTCGCGGCGACGGCGGCCAGTGTCACCAGGCGGTCCTGGCCATTGCAGCTCAAGTGCAGCGAGACCTCGGCGGGCAGTCCTGCACGGAATCCACGGGTGTCCGCCCATGGCCCGTCACCCGCAGGCAAGCTCTGCATAAAGGCCGAACCCGCAGCCTGCCAGAACGCATCGCTCAGCGTCCCGGCCACCGGCAGCAGATCCTCCTGATAGCGCGGAATGAACCCGGTATCCAACTCGGCCGCCGCAAATGCCGGATGACCAATAATGCGCCGCAGGAAGCCCAGGTTGGTCTTCAGCCCACCCACGGCAAACTCGTCGAGCATGCTCAGCAACCGCAGGCGTGCCTGTTCACGGTCTTCACCCCAGGCAATCAGCTTGCCGAGCATCGGGTCGTAGAACGGCGACACGTCGTCTCCTTGCTCGACACCACTGTCCACGCGGCGCCCCGGGCCCGGCCCGGACTCGCGATACAGCGCCAGGTACCCGGTGGCGGGCAGGAAGTCGTTGGCCGGGTCTTCGGCGTACAAACGCACTTCAATCGCATGGCCGATCAGCGGCACCTGCTCCTGGGTGATCGGCAGCGCCTCGCCCTGGGCGACGCGAATCTGCCAGGCCACCAGGTCCAGGCCGGTAATCGCTTCGGTGACCGGGTGTTCCACCTGCAGCCGGGTGTTCATCTCCATGAAGAAAAACTCGCCGCGCGCATCCAGCAAGAACTCCACCGTGCCCGCACCGACATAACCGATGGCCTGGGCCGCACGCACCGCCGCTTCGCCCATGGCCTTGCGCTGTGCAACGCTCAGCCCCGGTGCCGGGGCTTCCTCGACGACCTTTTGGTGGCGGCGTTGGATCGAGCAATCCCGCTCATTGAGGTACAGGCAATGCCCGTGCTGATCGGCAAACACCTGGATCTCTACGTGGCGTGGCTTGAGCAGGTATTTCTCCACCAGCATCTGCCCATTGCCGAAGGACGACAGCGCCTCACGCTGGGCCGAGGCCAGGGCGTCGGCGAGTTGGCTGACATCCTCCACCACCTTCATGCCCTTGCCGCCGCCGCCGGCCGTGGCTTTGAGCAGTACCGGATAGCCGATGCGCTCACAGGCGGCGCGGAAGGTTTCCAGGTCCTGTTCTGTGCCGTGATACCCCGGCACCAGGGGCACGCCGGCGGTTTCCATCAGGGCCTTGGCGGCGGACTTACTGCCCATGGCGTCGATGGCCGAGGCGGGCGGCCCGAGGAAGATCAGGCCCGCCGCCTCGATCGCACGGGCAAACCCGGCGTTTTCCGACAGGAAGCCGTAGCCTGGGTGAATGGCCTGGGCGCCGCTGGCCTGGGCGGCGGCGATCAGTTTGTCGATTTGCAGGTAGCTCTCGGTGGCCTTGCTGCCCCCCAGGTCGACACGAATATCCGCCTCGCGGCTGTGTCGCGCATCACGGTCGACGGCGCTATGCACCGCCACGGTGGTCAGGCCCATGGCCTTGGCGGTGCGCATCACCCGGCAGGCAATCTCGCCGCGGTTGGCCACCAGTACGGTGGTCAGCGTGCTCATGAACGCGGCTCCTGGGGTTGCCAGCTGGGTGGGCGTTTTTGCAAAAAAGCGCGCAAACCTTCCTGGCCTTCGGCGCTGACACGGATGCGTGCAATGGCATTTTCGCAATAGCGGCGCAGGGCAGGGGTGAGCGCGCCGTTACCGACTTCACGCAGCAGGTCCTTGCTGGCGCGCATCGCCGCCGGGCTGTTATGCAGCAGGTGGGTGATCCACTGTTCCACCTGTTGGTCCAGTTCGCCAATCGGGTAGCTTTCCGCCAGCAGGCCGATTTCCCGTGCACGCTGGCCGCCAAAGCGCTCGGCGGTCAGGGCATAGCGCCGCGCCGCCCGTTCGCCGATGGCCTGCACCACGAACGGGCTGATCACGGCCGGGGCCAGGCCGATGCGCACTTCCGACAGGCAAAACTGCGCGTCATCGGCGCCGATGGCCATGTCGCAGCAACTGATCAGGCCCAGCGCGCCACCGTAGGCCGCGCCTTGCACCACTGCCAGGGTGGGGATTTTCAGCTTGGCCAGGTTGTACATCAGCTCCGCCAGTTCGCGGGCGTCGTCCAGGTTGGTGTGGTAATCCAGTTCGGCCGACTGCTGCATCCAGGCCAGGTCGGCACCGGCGCTGAAGTGCCTGCCGCGCCCACGCAGGACCAGGAAACGCAGGGACGCATCACCTTGCACATGGTCGAGGGCGATGATCAGTTCGCGGATCATCTCGGCGTTGAACGCGTTGTTCTTGGCTTCTCGGCTGAGCCACAGCGTGGCAAAGCCACGGCTGTCGGTGATCAGTTCGAGGGTGTTGAAATCGCTCATGCAAGGAGCTCCATGATGATGAGAGGTCTCCTGTAGGAGCGGGCTTGCTCGCGAAAAACGTCCAGGCAACGCGTTCATCCAGAATGCTCGCGTTATCGTTAACGACCTTCGCGAGCAAGCTCGCTCCTACAGGTTACATGCGGAACACGCCGAAGCGGCTCGGCTCGATGGGGGCATTCAGCGCGGCGGACAAGGCCAGGGCCAGCACATCGCGGGTCTGCATCGGGTCGATGACGCCGTCGTCCCACAGGCGTGCGCTGGAGTAATAAGGGTGACCCTGGGTTTCGTACTGGTCGAGGATCGGCTGCTTGATCGCCGCTTCCTCTTCAGCGCTGAAGCCGACGCCTGCCCGTTCAGCCTGCTCACGCTTGACCTGCACCAGCACGCCCGCAGCCTGTTCGGCGCCCATCACGCCAATCCGCGCGTTGGGCCACATCCACAAAAAGCGCGGATCATAGGCGCGGCCGCACATGCCGTAGTTGCCGGCGCCGAAGCTGCCGCCGATGATCACCGTGAATTTCGGCACCTTGGCGCACGCCACCGCGGTCACCAGCTTGGCGCCGTGCTTGGCGATGCCACCGGCTTCGTATTTCTGGCCGACCATAAACCCGGTGATGTTCTGCAGGAACAGCAGGGGAATCCCGCGTTGGCAGGCCAGCTCGATAAAGTGCGCGCCTTTTTGCGCGGCTTCGGCGAACAGAATCCCGTTGTTCGCCAGGATCGCAATCGGGTAGCCGTGCACATGCGCGAAGCCGCACACCAGGGTGGTGCCGAACAGCGCCTTGAACTCATCGAACACCGAGCCATCCACCAGCCGTGCGATCACTTCGCGTACATCGAACGGCTGCTTGGCATCGGCCGGGATCACGCCGTAGAGCTCTTCGCTGCTGTACAGCGGCGCCACGGGCGTGCGTTGCAGCAATTGGCCCTGCTTGCGCCAATTGAGGTTGGCCACGCTGCGGCGGGCCAGGGCCAGGGCGTGTTCGTCACTGTCGGCATAGTGGTCGGCCACGCCGGATATCCTGCAGTGCACGTCGGCACCGCCGAGGTCTTCGGCGCTGACCACTTCACCGGTAGCCGCCTTCACCAATGGCGGGCCGGCCAGGAAGATGGTGGCTTGGTTGCGCACCATGATCGCTTCGTCGGCCATGGCCGGCACGTAGGCGCCACCGGCGGTGCACGAGCCCATCACCACGGCGATCTGCGGGATGCCCTGGGCACTCATGTTGGCCTGGTTGAAGAAGATCCGCCCGAAGTGTTCGCGGTCGGGAAACACTTCATCCTGGCGCGGCAGGTTGGCGCCGCCGGAGTCCACCAGGTAAATGCACGGCAGGCGGTTCTGTTCGGCGATGGTCTGGGCGCGCAGGTGTTTTTTCACCGTGAGCGGGTAGTAGGAGCCGCCTTTCACCGTGGCGTCGTTGGCGACGATCATGCATTCGACGCCTTCCACGCGGCCGATGCCGGCGATCACGCCGGCGGCCGGCACGTCTTCGCCATACACCTGATGGGCGGCCAGTTGGCTGAGTTCGAGGAACGGCGAGCCTGGGTCCAGCAGGCGATTGATGCGCTCGCGCGGCAGCAGTTTGCCGCGCGAGGTGTGGCGCTCCTGGGCCTTGGCGCCGCCGCCTTGCTGCACATGGGCGAGCAGGGTGTGCAGGGCGTCGACCTGTCGGCGCATCGCCGCGCTGTTGCTGGCGAACTCCGCCGAGCGTGGGTTGAGCTGGGTGTGCAAGGTGGCCATGGGGCGCTCCTTCAGCGGGTTTCGTTGAAGAGTTCGCGACCGATCAGCATCCGCCGAATCTCACTGGTGCCGGCGCCGATTTCATACAGCTTGGCGTCCCGCAGCAGGCGCCCGGCGGGGAATTCATTGATGTAGCCATTGCCGCCGAGGATCTGGATCGCGTCGAGGGCCATTTGCGTGGCGCGTTCGGCGCTGTACAGGATCACCCCGGCCGCGTCCTTGCGCGTGGTTTCGCCGCGTTCGCAGGCCTGGGCCACCGCGTAGAGGTAGGCGCGGCTGGCGTTGAGCTGGGTGTACATGTCGGCGACCTTGCCCTGGATCAGCTGGAACTCGCCGATGCTTTGACCGAACTGCTTGCGATCGTGGATGTACGGCACGATCAGGTCCATGCACGCCTGCATGATCCCGGTGGGGCCGCCGGACAACACCACGCGCTCGTAATCGAGGCCGCTCATCAGCACTTTCACGCCGCCGTTGAGCACGCCGAGGATGTTTTCCTCCGGCACTTGCACGTCATCGAAAAACAGCTCGCAGGTGTTGGAGCCACGCATGCCGAGCTTGTCGAACTTGTTGCTGCGGCTGAAGCCTTTCCAGTCGCGCTCGACGATAAACGCGGTGATGCCGTGGGCGCCCTTTTCCAGGTCGGTCTTGGCGTAGATCACATAGGTGCTGGCGTCGGGGCCGTTGGTGATCCAGGTCTTGCTGCCGTTGAGCACGTAGTGGTCGCCGTGTTTGTCGGCGCGCAGTTTCATCGAGACCACATCGGAACCGGCGTTGGGCTCGCTCATGGCCAGGGCGCCGACGTGTTCGCCGCTGATCAGTTTGGGCAGGTACTTGAGTTTCTGTTCGTGAGTACCGTTGCGGTTGATCTGGTTCACGCACAGGTTGGAGTGGGCGCCGTAGGACAACGCCACCGAGGCCGAGCCACGGCTGATTTCTTCCATGCTCACCACGTGGGCCAGGTAGCCCAGGCCGGCGCCGCCGTATTCTTCCGGTACGGTGATGCCCAGCAGGCCCATGTCCCCGAACTTGCGCCACAGGTCGGCGGGGAACAGGTTGTCGATGTCGATCTGTGCCGCACGGGGCGCGATTTCCTTGGCCACGAAGGACTGCACCTGGTCGCGCAGCATGTCGATGGTTTCACCGAGGGCGAAGTTCAGGGACGGGTAACTCATGGACAGGCACCTTAATGTGAGCGTTGTTGTTGTGTGGATGGCGCGCCAGGGAAGGGCGCTCACCTTTACGTTAACGTAAGCTTGCGTTACGGTGCTGTCAATCGTAGTTTACGTATACGTCAACCTACAAAAAAGACAACAGGGGTCGTTATGGATCAACCGCATCCGAGCTACAGCCGTGGCTCCCAGGACAAGGCCTTGCTGGCCATGACCATTGGCCAGGCCTTCGATCACACCGTGGCGCAACACCCCGATGGCGAGGCCCTTGTGGTGCGCCATCAGCAGCGTCGCTACACCTGGCGGCAACTGGCCGAGACCGTCGAGGTGCACGCTCGCGCGTTCCTGGCCTTGGGTATGCAGACCGGCGACCGCCTGGGGATCTGGGCGCCCAATTGTGCCGAGTGGTGCATCAGCCAGATCGCCAGCGCCAAGATTGGCGTGATCCTGGTCAATATCAACCCGGCGTACCGCAGCAGTGAACTGGACTACGTGCTCAAGCAGTCCGGCTGCGAGTGGCTGGTGTGCGCCGGCGCGTTCAAGACCTCCGACTACCACGCGATGTTGCAGGCATTGCAGCCTGAGCTGCGTGGCATGATCAGCCTCGACCCCAGCCCGCCCCCGGGCTTCCTGCCCTGGTCGGAACTGGCGGCCCTCGGTGCGGGCCTGCCGCCCGAGCAGCTGCACAGCCGTCAGGCCAGCCTGCACTTCGATCAAGCCGTCAATATCCAGTACACCTCCGGCACCACGGGGTTCCCCAAGGGCGCCACCCTCAGTCATCACAACATCCTCAATAACGGCTATATGGTCGGCGAAAGCCTGGGCCTCACCGCGCAGGACCGCCTGGTGATCCCGGTGCCGCTGTACCACTGCTTCGGCATGGTGATGGGCAACCTGGGCTGCATTACCCATGGCACCACCATGATCTACCCGAATGACGGCTTCGATCCGCTGCTGACCCTCACCGTCGTCGCCGAAGAACGTGCCACTGGCCTGTACGGCGTGCCCACGATGTTTATTGCCTTGCTTGATCACCCACGCCGGGGCGAGTTCGAGCTGTCCACCCTGCGCACCGGCATCATGGCCGGCGCCACGTGCCCCATCGAGGTGATGCGCCGGGTCATCGGCGAATTGCACATGGGCGAGGTGCAGATTGCCTACGGCATGACCGAAACCAGCCCCGTGTCCCTGCAAACCGGCGCGGATGACGATCTGGAGCGTCGCGTGACCACCGTCGGCCGCACCCAGCCGCAACTGGAAAGCAAGATCATCGATGAAGCCGGTAACACGCTGCCCCGTGGCCAGGTCGGCGAACTGTGCACCCGTGGCTACAGCGTGATGCTCGGCTACTGGAACAACCCCGACGGCACCCGCGAGGCCATCGACGCTGCGGGCTGGATGCACACCGGCGACCTGGCCACCATGGATGCCCACGGCTATGTGTGCATCGCCGGGCGCAACAAGGACATGATCATTCGCGGTGGCGAAAACGTGTACCCGCGCGAGGTGGAAGAGTTTTTCTTCACCCATCCGGCGGTGGCCGATGTGCAGGTCATCGGCATTCCGGACGAGCGTTACGGCGAGGAGATCGTGGCCTGGGTCAAGTTGCATCCCGGCCATGTGGCCAGCGAACTGGAGCTGCAGGCCTGGTGCAAGGGCCGCATCGCGCACTTCAAGACGCCCAGGTACTTCAAGTTCGTGGAGGAGTTTCCGATGACGGTGACGGGCAAGATCCAGAAATTCCGCATGCGCGAGATCTCGATCGAAGAGCTGGGGGCAGGGCAGGGTTAAAGGCCAGAAAGCACAAAGGGGACCCGAAGGTCCCCTTTAATTTGTCGTTGCGTGCTCTTTTTTTATTATTGAGGGGCGGTCTATTGTTGTTTTTGGCAACCGTTACCCTTTACCGCTGTTTTTGGCGACCCCCATCCGGGGTCAAGAGCAAACGTATTTTTTTGAGCGCTGATCTGCTTCTTCGTTAACGATCCAACCAGTGGGTAGCTACCTGAGGTAGTTTTATTTTTCTCTAACCGGTTGCGGGTTTCGGCATGCCGTACCCTGCGAAGCACATCTTCTCCAAAAAAATCTGTTAGCTGCGTCTCTGCCGTGTTGTTTTTGTTATGTCAGAGTCGTTTCGTCTTATTTTTATTAGGTTTGGCGCTTTTTATTCTTGTTATGCCATAGAGATAGCAGAAGGCGTGCCAACTTTTAAAATCCATTTAAAATCAATAAGTTAATTTTTTAGTAGGGTTTGGCCTACAGAAAATACGACAAAATATGTTCCCGTGTTACTCGATGTGTAGCCGTGCGGTAACACATTGTCACGGCTACGCTACTCAACCGGCTGTCCGCGCCTTGGCTACGCGCGAGCCGGTAGGGCGGCCGAGGACATGGCTGATTTGCAGGCCCGCGCGAATCAATGCGTCCAGGTCGATGCCGGTGTCGATCCCGAGGCCATTGAGCAGGTACAGCACATCTTCGGTGGCGACGTTACCGCTGGCGCCCTTGGCATAGGGGCAGCCGCCGAGGCCTGAAATAGAGCTGTCGAATACCGTGATGCCTTCCAGCAGGCCGGCATAGATATTGGCGATGGCCTGGCCATAGGTGTCATGGAAGTGACCCGCCAGTTTGTCCCGTGGCACCTGCGCGCCGACCACCTCGAACAGCCGCCGCGTGGTGCCCGCCGTGCCGGTGCCGATGGTGTCGCCCAGGGACACCTCGTAGCAGCCCATGGCATACAACTCCCGCGCGACCGCCGCCACCTGTTCCGGCGCAATCTCACCTTCGTAAGGGCAACCCAGCACACACGACACATAGCCACGCACGCTGATGCCGTGCTGCCTGGCCGCCGTCATGATCGGCGCAAAACGCTCCAGGCTTTCGCTGATGGAACAGTTGATATTGCGCTGGGAAAACGCCTCGGACGCCGCAGCGAACACCGCCACTTCCTTCACGCCCGCCGCCAGCGCGTCCTCAAAACCGCGCAGGTTTGGCGCCAGCGCACCATAGGTCACGCCGGGCTTGCGCTGGATCTGCGCGAACACTTCGGCAGAACCGGCCATTTGCGGCACCCACTTGGGCGAGACAAAACTGCCGACTTCGATATAGCTCAGGCCCGCCGCGCTGAGGGCATCCACCAGTTGGACCTTGTCAGCCACGCTGATGGGCTGGGCTTCGTTCTGCAAACCGTCGCGCGGGCCGACTTCCACCAGGCGCACATGGGAGGGGAGGGACATGGCAGCTACCTTCTGATCAATGGCCAACCTGGCTCATGGTGTGGGCCAGGGCTTGGGTGCAACGCTCTTCAGCAGTGTCCAGCTCCAGCTTCATTTGTTCGATATCCAGCAGTTGCTGCTCCAACTGCTCACGGCGCTCGGCGATCTTGGCCAGCATGCTGTTGAGTTGGATCTGGTTGCCGCCGGTGGGGTCGTAGAGTTCGATCAGCTCACGGCACTCGGCCAGGGAAAAACCGATGCGTTTGCCCCGCAGGATCAGCTTGAGGCTGACCTTGTCCCGCGCCGAATAGATGCGCTCCTGCCCCCGACGTTCCGGGGCCAGCAGGCCTTGTTCCTCATAGAAGCGAATGGCGCGGGTGGTGATGTCGAGCTCGCGGGCGAGGTCGGAGATGCTGTAGGTCGTGCTCATGGGGGCGCTCAAGAAGGTCTTGGCGCTAAGCTAATGGCAGGTTGACGTAAACGTCAAGGGTCGCTGCGCAGCCCATCGGGGCAAGCCCCCTGCCACAGGGGGCGCTCTTCAGCCTCAGGCCTGTTGTTTGTCCAGCTTCTTCTCGTGGGCGGTGACTTGCTGGCACAACTCGATCATCTGCTCGCGCATCCAGCGGTTGGCCGGGTCCTGGTCGGTGCTTTCATGCCAGTACAGGTGGGTTTCCACCGGTGGCACGTCGTTGACCGGCAGGTTGAACCAATGCAGCTCATGGCGGCGGGCGAAACGTTCGGGCACGGTCATGACCATGTCGGTCTGCTGCAACACTTGCGAGGCCATCAGGTAATGCTGGGAGCGCAGGGCGATCTTGCGCTGGATGCCCATCTTGCCCAGGGCCAGGTCGACGTGGCCCAAGCCGTTGCGGCGGCTGGAGATATGGATATGGGTCAGCGACAGGTAGTCATCCAGGGTGAACTTGTCCTTGCCCGCCATGGGATGGCCCTTGCGCATGGCGCACACGTAGCGGTCTTCCATCAGCTTGACGTGGCGCACCTGCGGGTCGGTGTTGAGCGGCGCATCCACGGCAAAATCCAGGCGCCCGGCCGCCAGTTCCTTGGTGGTCTCGCGGCGTTTGGACAGGAAACTCTCGATCACCACGGTGGGCGCCAGGCGGCGCAGGCGTTGGAACAGCAGCGGCAGAATCACCGCTTCGGTAAGGTCGGTCATGCTGATGCGGTAGGTCTTGGCCGCCTGCTGCGGATTGAAGATGCGGCTTTCCTGCACCGACACCCGCAGCAACGACAGCGCATTGCGCACCGGGCCGATGATGTTCTGCGCCATCGGCGTGGGCACCATGCCTTGGGCGGTGCGCACGAACAGCGGGTCGTTGAACGTCTCGCGCAGGCGCGCCAGGGCGTTGGACACCGCCGGCTGGGTGATGCCGACAATCTGCCCGGCGCGGGTCAGGTTGGCTTCGGTGTAGATCGCGTCGAAGACGATAAAGAGGTTGAGGTCGACCTTGCTCAGATTCATTTCGTTGCGCTCTTATTGTTAGTTGGCCATACGTCGATCATATATCGGTGATGAATGTTAATACACGCCGAGAATAGGCTAGGTAAATTATCAACGCTGTTCTAGCATCGATTGCATGACCTAAACAACCTCTCAAAGAAGGGAGCTGCTCATGGATTTCGCCTATTCGCCCAAGGTTCAGGAACTGCGTGAACGCGTCACAGCGTTCATGGACGCTTACGTTTACCCGGCCGAGCCGGTGTTCGAACGCCAGGTCAGCGAAGGCGACCGCTGGCAGCCCACCGCCATCATGGAAGAGCTGAAGGCCCGGGCGAAAGCCGAAGGCCTGTGGAACCTGTTCCTGCCCGAGTCCGAACTGGGCGCCGGCCTGACCAACCTTGAATACGCCCCCCTGGCCGAGATCATGGGCCGCTCGCTGCTGGGTCCGGAGCCGTTCAACTGCTCCGCCCCCGACACCGGCAACATGGAAGTGCTGGTGCGCTACGCCAATGAAGAGCAGAAACAACGCTGGCTCGAGCCGCTGCTGCGCGGCGAGATCCGTTCGGCCTTCGCCATGACCGAGCCCGATGTCGCCTCCTCGGACGCCACCAACATGGCCGCCCGCGCCGAGCGCCAGGGCGACGAGTGGGTGATCAACGGCAAGAAGTGGTGGACCTCCGGCGCCTGCGACCCGCGCTGCAAGATCCTGATCTTCATGGGCCTGAGCAACCCGGATGCACCGCGCCACCAGCAGCACTCGATGATCCTGGTGCCGGTGGACGCCCCCGGCGTGAAAATCGTACGCCCGCTGCCGGTGTTCGGCTACGACGACGCGCCCCACGGTCACGCCGAAGTGCTGTTCGACAATGTCCGCGTGCCGTACGAAAACGTACTGCTGGGTGAAGGCCGAGGCTTCGAGATTGCCCAAGGTCGCCTTGGCCCCGGCCGTATCCACCACTGCATGCGCTCCATCGGCATGGCCGAGCGCGCGCTGGAACTGATGTGCAAACGCTCCGTCAGCCGCACCGCGTTCGGCAAGCCTTTGGCGCGCCTGGGCGGCAATATCGACAAGATCGCCGACTCACGCATGGAAATCGACATGGCGCGCCTGCTGACCTTGAAAGCGGCGTACATGATGGACACCGTGGGCAATAAAGTGGCGAAAAGTGAAATTGCCCAGATCAAGGTGGTGGCGCCGAACGTGGCGTTGAAGGTGATCGACCGCGCGATCCAGATCCACGGCGGCGCCGGCGTCTCCAACGACTTCCCGCTGGCCTACATGTACGCCATGCAACGCACCCTGCGCCTGGCCGACGGCCCGGACGAAGTGCACCGCGCGGCCATCGGCAAGTTCGAGATCGGCAAGTATGTGCCTAAAGAGTTGATGCGCAGCGGGCAGTAACACCGCGTCGCCTGAATCGGGGGCAAGCCCCCTCCCACATTTTGATTTGGGAATACATTCAAAGTGTGGGAGGGGGCTTGCCCGATGAGGCCGGATCAGGCCCTGAAGATCCAGCAGCCCTCAGTACACCCAAACCTCCACCCGCCGATTCTTGATCCGCCCCTCATCCGCCGTATTCGCCGCCACCGGCATCTGTGCGCCGAAGCCGCGAATATCGCGCAATACCACGCCGTTCTTGACCAGCTCCCGGCGTACCGCCATCGCCCGCAGCTTCGAGAGCAGCGCGGCCCGTTGCGGGTCATTCTTGGCATCGCCGAATCCCACCAGCGTTACCTGCTTGTCGAGTTGGTTGTGGCGCTTTATATAGGCCACGACGCGCTGCACGTCCTGGCGCGCCTTGTTGTCCAGGCTGGCGCTGCCTTCCTCGAAGCGAAAATTCACGCTCAAACGCTGGGCGTCACGGGCAATCGCCTGGTAATCGTCGGGCATCGAAGGGCGCGGCTCCACCGTCATCGCCTGCACCTGCTGCGCAATAAACCCATTGGCCGCCACAATCGCCTGGCCTTTGCTGCTCTGGGCAAAGTCCACCAGGGCCTTGGCCCACGGGTTGCTGGAGGAGGGCGGCAGGTAGAAGAACAGCCGGCGTGACAGCGGGTAATCCTCGGTGGCAATCAGGCTGTTCAACGGCAACATCGGTTGCGAGTCGCCATCGACAATCGCCACCGCCTTGGCCTGGCGCACGTAAGGCAAGCCGATAAAACCGATGCCCTGGGGATCCCGGCTCACCGCATCGGACAACGCTTCGCTGGACTCGAAGCGCTTGGCGTCAGCGGCCAGGGGCTTGCCGCGCAGGCGCAGCACCAGGTCCTTGAAGGTGTCATAGGTGCCGGATTGATCATCCCGCGCATACAGGTGAATGGCGCCGCCGATCCCGCCCAATGCTTCCCAGGTGTTGATTTCGCCGTTGAAAATCTGCGCCAGTTGCTCGGTGTTCAACGTATTCAGCGGGTTGCGCGGGTTGAGGATAATGGCCAGGCCGTCGATGGCGATCACCTGTTCGGCCTCGGGGCTTTTCAGGTCGCCGAGCGGTTCGAGGTCCACCAGTTCGCTGTCTTTTATCGGCCGGGACGAGGCGGCCAGGTCGGCGCTGGCGTTTTTCAGCGCGGCAAACCCCGTGCTGGAACCATGGGCCGCCACCTCGACGGTCACCGTCCTGCCCTGGCGTGTCTTGCCGATCACGCGCTGTTCATTGGCGCCCTCGGCCGGTTCGCTGTGCACCGCCTGCAGGCCCTGATGCTCCATCAACCCCTTGACCAACGCCGGCCCCAGCGCCGCGCCAATGGTGTTGGAACCCTGGATGCGCAAAGCCGGGCCTTGGTCGGGAACGGGGAGGGGGGCAGCCACGACGCAGAGGGAAAACGCGCTACACAACAGGAACAGAACGCGCAGCATCATGCCGGCACCTTCTCAAGCCAAAGGGAGTGCCGCGAGATTAAGTCACTTGGATTTCAATAATGTGACTGACAGTCAGCTTATCTGTTACTGATACACCGCGATCGGGGGCAAGCCCCCTCCTACATTTGGCCCGAGTACACAGTCAAGGGGATCAGCTCAGTTCAAGCCAGATCGGCGCATGGTCAGACGGTTTCTCCAAGCTCCGCAGGTCGTAATCCACGCCGGCATCCTTGACCCGCGCCAGCAAGCCATTGGAGGCCATGATCACGTCAATGCGCAGCCCACGCTTGGGCTCATCCTCGAACCCACGGCTGCGGTAGTCGAACCAGCTGAAACGGTCGGCCACATCGGGGTTGAGGTGGCGGAAGCTGTCCACCAGGCCCCAGTTCTTCAGGCGCGCCATCCACTCGCGCTCTTCAGGCAGGAAGCTGCACTTGCCGGTTTTCAGCCAGCGCTTGGCGTTGTCGGCGCCGATGCCGATGTCGCAGTCCTCCGGGGAAATGTTCACATCGCCCATCACCACCAGGGCCTGGTCGTTGCTGAACTGGCTTTCCAGCAGGTGCTGCAAATCTGCGTAGAAGCGCTGCTTGGCCGGGAACTTGGTCGGGTGGTCGCGGCTTTCACCTTGTGGGAAATAGCCGTTCATGATGGTCACCGGCTGGCCATTTTCATCGGCGAAGGTGCCCCAGATAAAGCGACGCTGGGCGTCTTCTTCATCGCTGGCAAAGCCCTTGTGCACGCTCAAGGCTTCTTTGCGCGAGAGCAGTGCCACGCCGTAGTGGCCTTTTTGCCCGTGGTAGTACACGTGATAGCCCAGGGCCTGCACTTCGGCCAGGGGGAACTGGTCGTCGTGGACCTTGGTTTCCTGCAGGCCGATCACGTCGGGTTGGTGTTTTTCAATCAGTGCCGCCAGCTGATGAGGGCGGGCGCGCAGCCCGTTGATATTGAAGGAGACGATTTTCATGGTCGGCGGTCCAGTCTGGCAAAAGGGCGATGCTAGCGGACAAGTCGGACGGGGGCCAGCGTGGCGGTAGGACAGATGCACTGCTAATGTCTGGGAACGACTGGTGCTGCGTAGGTTCGTACCCATAAGAACGCCATCTATTGAGTGGCGCCCAGGGAGATTGACTGTATGACTGACACTGCCATTGGCGAAGTTCGCCTGCTCAACAGCGGCTACTCCCGCGAAGCCCGCTCGCTGCTGTACCAGGCCTATCGGCATGAGCCGACGTTTGCCTACATCTTCGAGGCGGAACGCGCAGGCTATGAACAACGGGTACGTGCCACGGTGCGCGAACTGGTCAAGCAGCATTTCTTCCAGAAACTTCCCGCCATCGGCCTGTTCGTCAACGACCGCCTGATCGGCATCGCGCTGATCGCGCCCCCGCAGCGGCGCCTGGGGATTACCGAAAGTTGGGCCTGGCAATTGCGCATGTGGTTGAGCACCGGCGTGCGCGGCACCCGGCGCTACCTGGACTACCACTATGCGGTGATGGCCTGCCTGCCCAACGAGTCGGTGCATGTGTTGCCGCTGCTGGGCATTCACCCGCAATTCCAGGGCAAGCACTATGGTGAGCAGTTGCTGGGAGCGGTGCACAACTGGTGCGCGGAAGACCCGCATTCATCCGGTGTGGTACTGGACACGGGGAATTCGCGCTATCTGGAGTTCTACAAACGCCAGGGCTATGAGGAGATCGGCGAAGTGGCGGTAGGACCGATTCTGGAACACGTATTTTTCCACCCCAATCCGCAGGTGTTACATGCTGCAACGGCTTAGCGCAGAATTTTTCAGAATCCTCTGAGTTCTAAGTTTCTCCCCAGCTCGTGTAGCATCCGCGCCTATGAAGTTTCCAGGAAGATTTACCAGCGGCTTGGTTCTGCTGTTCACAAGCTGCGGCGCATTCGCGCAAAGCGAATTGGACGTGCGGATCAAGCCAAAAAACGACGCGTTGAAAGCCAACATCGAAGGCTATATCGGCGGGGTGGGCGAGCGTGACGAAGAGGCCTTGCTGCGGTTCAGCCGTGGGGCCGAAGAGCAGGCGCGCAAAGCCGCCCAGGCTTTAGGTTTCTATCAGCCCCGGATCGAAAGCGATGTGAAGGGCGGCAAGAACCCGCGCCTGATCCTCACCATCGACCCCGGCGAACCGGTGCATCTGCGCAACGTGACCATTCGGGTCGACGGCCCGGCCGCGGACCTCAAGGCCTTTCGCGTGCCCGCCAGCGACGACCTGAAATCCGGCGCCGTGCTCAACCACGGCCACTACGAAGACGCCAAGCGTCTGATCCAGAACCAGGCCTCGCGCTACGGCTTTTTCAGCGGGCGCTTCACTCACCAGAAACTCTCGGTAGACCCCCAGGCCGGTGTCGCCGATATCGAACTCATCTATGACAGCGGCCCGCGCTACACCTTGGGCAAGGTCAGCTTTGCCGGCGATACGCCGTTTGACGAAGAGCTGCTGCAACGCATGGTGCCGTTTAAAAGTGGCGCCCCCTACGATTCCGAACTGATCGCCGAACTCAACCAGAACCTGCAAGCCAGCGGCTTTTTCGAAGGCGTGCGCGTCGACGCCGCGCCTGCGGCTTCGGCCAATGACGTGATCCCGGTGGCCGTCAACCTGGAGACCCGCAAGCCACGCACCATGGGCCTGGGCCTGGGTTTCTCCACCGACGTCGGCCCGCGCGGCAAGGCCAACTGGACGCGCCACTGGGTCAATCCCCAGGGCCACAGCTATGGCTGGGAAGCCGAGTTGTCGGCGCCACGGCAGAACGTCGGGTTGTGGTACGACATCCCGCTGGACCCGCCGCTCACCGATAAACTGCGTTTCGCCGGCGGTTACCAGAATGAAGAAATCGCCAACACCGACACCTTGAGTAAATTGCTCACCCTCGGGCCCGAATGGCACAGCAAGTTGCCCAGTGGCTGGACCCGGGTGATCTCGCTCAAATACCAGCGCGAAGAATATCGCCTGGGCAATGACTCGGGCCTCAGTAACCTGGTGATGCCGGGTGTGAGTTATTCCTACCTGCGCAGCGATAACCGCATCGACCCCCACAACGGCTACCGCCTGCAATTCGACAGCAAGGTGGCCAAGGAAGGGTTGGGCTCCGACACCAACCTGTTATACGGCACGGCCATGGTCAAGGGCCTGACCACCCTGTGGGACAACCACCGCTTCCTGGCGCGGGCCCAGGTCGGCGGCAGTGCCACCAACGGCTATAAGTCGGTGCCGCCATCGCTGCGGTTCTTCGCCGGTGGCGACCAGAGCGTGCGCGGCTACGAGTACCAGACCCTGTCACCCGAGAATGACCGGGGCGACCGTATCGGTGGCCGCTACATGGTGGCCCTGAGCGCCGAGTATCAATATTCCATCGCCGAAAAATGGCGGATTGCGACCTTTATCGACCAGGGCAACTCGTTCAACTCCCTGGAGTTGCCCAGCTTGAAGACCGGTGTGGGTGTCGGCATCCGCTGGGTCTCGCCGGTCGGCCCGATCCGCCTGGACCTGGCCCACGCCCTGGAAGACCCGGGCGGCGTTCGATTGCACTTTTCCATGGGGCCTGAGCTGTGATGCGTGGTGTGAAAATAGCGGGGCTGGCCGTGTTGGCCGTCCTTGTCGTGCTGTTGCTGGCCCTGTGGGCGGTCCTCGGCACCCAGGCGGGCAGTCGCTGGGCGCTGGGGCGTGTACCGGGTTTGAGCGTAGAGAATTTCCACGGCCGTCTGGGCGGCCAGTGGCGCGCCGATCATCTGCTGTGGGCGCAGGACGGCAGTCGCGTCGAACTCGATGCGCCGACGTTTGACTGGTCGCCGGCGTGCCTGTTGCGCATGACCCTGTGCATCAATCGCCTGGATGTGGAGCAAGTCCGCCTGGACGTCGCGCCGAGCACTGAAGAGAGCAGTGGGCCGATTCACTTGCCGGACCTGAAGCTGCCCGTTTCCATTCAGTTGGGCGACATTCGCGTCGGCAGCCTGCTGTTCAACGGCAGCGAACAACTCAAGGGCCTGCAACTGGCCGCGCACTGGACCGCCGCCGGCATGCAGATTGACGCGGTGCACCTGCAACGGGACGGCCTGGTGCTGGACCTGAACGGCCTGTTGCAACCCAGCGGCGACTGGCCGCTGACCGCCAGCGGCAATCTGAGCCTGCCCTACGCCCCCGGCGGCGCGCCGTGGACGGTGGCGCTCAAGGTCGAGGGCGACCTGCTCAAGACCCTCAGGCTCGACGCCGACAGCAGCGGCTACCTGCCGGCCAAACTCAAGGGCGAGCTGCAACCCCTGGTGGACAACCTCCCGGCCCAGTTGCACCTCACTGCCGATGGCTTCAAACCCAGCGCCGATCTGCCCGACACCCTGCAACTCAATCAACTGGACCTCGCCGCCAAGGGCGACCTGGGCAGCGGCTACCAACTGCTGGGCAAGGCTGTACTGCCGGCGGAAAAAGGCCCGGTGGGCCTGCTGCTGCAAGGCAAGGTCGACGCCAACGGCGCGCAGATCGCCGGCCTGGACCTGAATGCCGGCGACAAACAAAGCCTCAAGCTCACGGCGCAGTTGGACTGGCAACAAGGCTTCAGTGCCGAGGCCAAGATCGACTGGCTGGACTTTCCCTGGCATCGCCTCTACCCGCTGATCGACGAGCCACAGGTGGTGTTGCGCACCTTCAACGGTGAGATTTCCTACAAAGACGGCAACTACCTCGGCAACCTCAAGGCTGACCTCGACGGCCCGGCCGGCAATTTCAATCTGGTCACGCCGTTCAGTGGCGACCTCACGCAAATCTTCCTGCCGGAGCTGAAACTGACCGCTGGCCAAGGCAAGGCCGAAGGGCATCTGAACCTGCAATTTGCCGATGGGATTGCCTGGGACACCGCGTTGGACCTGTCGGCGCTGAACCCGGCGTACTGGGTGGCGGAATTGCCGGGCACGCTGGCTGGCCCCTTGCGCAGCAAAGGTGAATTCAAAAACGAACAGCTCAAGCTCAACGCCGACCTCGACCTCAAGGGCCGCCTGCGTGGGCAAACCGCCGTGCTGGCGGCCAAGGCCGAAGGCGCGGGCGAGCAATGGACCCTGGCCAACCTGGATATCCGCCTGGGCGACAACCGCGTCAACGGCAGCGGCAGCCTGCAGCAACGCCTGGCCGGGCAGATCGACATCAAGCTGGCGCGCCTGGCTCAGCTGTGGCCGCAGTTGCGTGGTCAGGTCAATGGCCGACTCGACGTGGCCGGCAGCCTCAAGGCGCCCCAAGGCAAACTCGACCTCAAGGGCCAGCAACTGGCGTTCGCCGATAATCGCCTGCAAAGCCTGAGCCTGGGCGCGACCCTGGACAGTGCCCAGCGCGGGAAAATCGACCTCAAGGGCAGCGGCATTCAAAGCGGTGACACCCAGGTGGGCACGCTCACCGCCAGCGCCCAGGGCGATATCAGGAGCCAGAAGGTCCAACTCGACCTGGCCGGCCCCTTGGTCAAACTGGCCCTGGCCCTGGATGGCAACCTCGACAAAGGCAACTGGCGCGGTCGCCTGGCCAGTGGCGATGTGCAGGCGGGTGGCCAGGACTGGAAGCTGCAGGCGCCGGCAAAAATCGAGCGCATGGCCGACGGCAAGTTGACCTTCGCGGCCCACTGCTGGATCTCCGGCGCCGCCAGCCTGTGCGGTGAAGACCAGCGCCTGATGCCCGACCCCAAATTGCGCTACCACCTCAAGCAATTCCCCATCGATAGCCTGGCGGCGTTTCTGCCCAAGGACTTCGCCTGGCAGGGCAAGCTCAACGCCGACGTCCAACTGGACCTTCCCGGCAGTGGCCCCAAAGGCGTGGTCGCGGTGGATGCCAGCGGCGGCACCCTGCGGGTCAAGGACAAGGACCAGTGGCTGGATTTCCCCTACGACACCCTCACGCTGGAAACCACCCTCAACCCCAAGCGCATCGACACCCAGCTGAACTTCAGAGGCGGCAAGCTCGGCGAGTTGCTGTTGCAGGCGCAGATCAACCCATTGCCGAAAAACAAGCCGATCAGCGGCAACTTCAGCCTCACCGGTCTGGATCTCGCCGTGGCACGGCCGTTTGTGCCGATGGTCGAGAAACTCAGCGGCAAGCTCAATGGCAGCGGCCGGATCGCCGGTGGCCTGCTGGCGCCGCAGGTCAACGGTAACGTCAACCTGGTGGGCGGCGAAGTCTCCGGGCCGGAGCTGCCCATCAGCCTTGAAGGCCTGAACGTGCAGGCGCTGATTGCCGGTGAAAGCGTGCAGTTGAACGGCGCATGGCGCAGTGGCAAGGCCGGGCAGGGCAGCCTCAAGGGCCAGATCGACTGGGGCCAGGCCCTGGTGGTGGACCTCAGCCTGCAAGGCTCGCAACTGCCGGTCACGGTGGAGCCCTATGCGGTGCTCGAAGTGGCCCCGGACCTGAAGATCAGCCTGAAGAACGACAAACTGGCGATTGCCGGCAAGGTGCGGATCCCGCGCGGCGACATCACCGTGCGCGAACTGCCGCCTTCGACGGTCAAGGTCTCGGATGACACCGTAATCGTCGGCAGCCAGACCGAAGAGGGCAAGCCGCCGATGGCCATGGCCATGGATATCGACGTGGCGGTGGGCGAAGATCAGCTCAACTTCTCGGGCTTCGGCCTCACCGCCAAGGTACAGGGCCATGTGCACATCGGCGACAACATGGACACCCGTGGCGAGCTGTGGCTCAACGACGGTCGCTACCGTGCCTATGGCCAGCGCCTGGATGTGCGCCGCGCACGCCTGCTGTTCGCCGGGCCGCTCGACCAGCCGTACCTGGATATCGAAGCGATCCGCAAGACCGACGATGTAGTCGCCGGTATCCGCCTCAGCGGCAGCGCCGAGCAGCCCACCACGCAGATCTTCTCGGAACCGGCCATGAGCCAGGAACAGGCGCTGTCCTACCTGGTGCTGGGCCGTCCGCTGAGCTCTACCGGCGAAGACAACAACATGCTTGCCCAGGCCGCCCTCGGCCTGGGCCTGATGGGCAGCGCCGGGGTCACCTCGGATCTTGCCAACAAACTGGGGATTCGCGACTTCGACCTCGACACCCAGGGCAGCGGCAACAGCACGGCGGTGGTGGCCAGCGGCAAGATCACCGAGAAACTCAGCCTGCGTTACGGGGTAGGGGTGTTCGAACCGGCCAGCACCATTGCCTTGCGCTACCTGCTGAGCAAAAAGGTGTATCTGGAAGTGGCGAGTGGCGTGGCCAGTTCCCTCGACATCTTCTACAAGCGCGATTTCTGAGTCCTGCTCGATCAAAAAATGTGGAAGGGGGCTTGCCCTAATGCCAGTCAGTTAAGCGTACATCGCCTCCTGTAGGAGCGAGCTTGCTCGCGAAAAACGTCAACGATAACGCGTGCTTCCTGAATGAACGCGGCGTCTGTGAGTTTTTCGCGAGCAAGCTCGCTCCTACAAAAAGCCTTAACTGACTGGCAAGCCTCCTCCCACATTGGTTTGCATTCCAGCCCGCCGGTCGTGAAATTAGCAAGCAAGCTAATTAATCCATTTGACTTTCGCTGCCTAGGCAGTAACATCTCGTCATACATTCACTGCCTAGGCAGTAATAAGGTGACTTCCGATGCCCCACTTCACCCCTGAAAACTTCCACAACTGCCACCTCGGGCTGTTGCTGGGCCGTGCGGCGCTCCTCAAGGACCGCATCATCGACACCCACATGGAACCCCACGGCATCACGGCCGCGCAGTTCAAGGTGCTGATCATCATGGCCCAGTTCGGCGTAGACACCCCGGCCGAACTGTGCCGCAACCTGTCCCTGGACAGCGGTTCGATGACCCGCATGCTTGACCGCCTCGAGCAGAAAGGCCTGCTGGACCGCAAACGCTCCGAGCAGGACCGCCGCCAGGTGCAGTTGGTGCTGACTGCCGACGGCCAGCGCCTGGCAGACATGCTGCCGCACATAGGCGCCCAGGCGTTGAACCAACTGGCGGGCGTACTTGAGGCTGGCGAGCTGGAAACCCTGGAACGGATTCTCAAGAAAATTCTGATAGCTGCCGGTGATCCCATCACCCTGCAGCGGGTAGGTAAAGCATGAACACACGTGCCCTATGCCTGGTGCTCGTGGCCATGAGCATGGCCGGTTGCGCCAACTACAGCGGCCTCGACACCCAGGGCCGGCGCCTCGACGCCAACACCTTGCAGACCGGTAAATCCCTGAGCGGGGTGACCCTGTCGAGTGCCGCCTGGCCCAGCGCCGACTGGTGGAAAAACCTCGGCGACCCGCAGCTCGACGGCCTGATCCAGGAAGCCCTGCAAAACAGCCCCGACATGCAAGTCGCCAGCGCCCGTGCCCATCAGGCCGAAGCCGCCGCCTATGCCGCGAATGCCGCACGCATGCCGACCCTGGATGCCAGCGCCGGCGTGAGCCGTTCACGCCTGGCCAAGGACCAGGACCCGCGCGGCGAGGGCGATGCCTACTCGACCGTGCGTAATATCGGCGCCAGCTTCAATTACAACTTCGACCTCTGGGGTGGCCAGCGCGCCGCCTGGGAAGCCGCGCTGGGCCAGGCCCGCGCCGCCGAAGTCGACCAGCAGGCCGCGCGCCTGACCCTCGCTGCCGATGTGGCCAAGGCCTACAGCGACCTGGGCCAGGCGCACATCGTGCGCGACCTGGCCGGCGATGACCTCAAGCGCACCCGGCAAATGCTCGACCTGAGCAAGCGCCGCCTGGCTGCGGGCATCGACAGCCAGTACCAGTACCAGCAGACCGAAAGCCTGGAAGCCAGCTCCCAGTCGCAATTGATCGATGCCGACAAACAACTGCAGAGCGCCCAGATCGCACTCGCCGTATTGCTCGGCAAAGGCCCGGACCGAGGCGGCGAACTGGCTCGTCCGAATGTGCTCAAGCCCGCCGCTGTCGCCGTGCCTTCGGTGTTGCCCGCCGAGCTGCTGGGCCGCCGCCCGGACCTGATCGCCGCGCGCTGGCGAGTCGAGGCTGCGAGCAAGGACATCGCCGCCAGCAAGACGCGCTTCTACCCCAACCTCAATCTCAGCGCGAGCGCCGGGGCCGAGTCGTTGCTGGGGGATGCGATGTTCGGCTCGGCCAGTCGCTTCTTCAACATTGCGCCGACGATCTCGTTGCCGATCTTCGATGGCGGCCGCCTGCGCGCCGACCTCGATGCGCGCGATGCCGACTACGACCTGGCCGTGGCCCAGTACAACAAAACCCTGGTGCAGGCCTTGGGCGATATCGGCAACACCCTTTCGCAACTGCGCGAAACCGGTCGGCAGATCCAGGCCCAGCAACACGCCACGGACATTGCCCAGCAGTCCTACGACACCGTGGTCCAGCGCTACGGATCAGGGGTCGGTAACTACCTGGACGTGCTCAGCATCGATCAGCAATTGCTGCAGGCCCAGCGTCAGCTGGCGACCCTGAATGCCGGGCAAATCGATCTGTCGATTCAATTGATGCAGGCCCTGGGTGGCGGATACAGCGCCGACAACGTGGCGTCGACCACCCCAGCCACCCGCACGGAATAATTTGAGGTATTTGTCATGGCCACTGCCGAAAACACCAACGCTACAGAACAACCCAAAGACAACAACCCACGCAAACGCAAGGTCATGCTGATCGGCCTCGCGCTGATCGTCATCCTCGGTGTCGTGGGCGTATGGGGCTGGTATGAATTCTACGGACGCTTCAACGAGAGCACCGACGACGCCTATGTGAACGGCAACGTGGTGGAAATCACCCCGCTGGTCACCGGCACCGTGGTCAGCATCGGCGCCGACGATGGCGACCTGGTCCACGAAGGCCAGGTGCTGATCAACTTCGACCCCAACGACGCCGCCGTCGGCCTGCAAAGTGCCCAGGCCAACCTGGCCCGCACCGTGCGCCAGGTGCGTGGCTTGTACAGCAACGTCGATGGCATGAAAGCCCAGGTCAACGCACAGAAAGCCGATGTGCAAACCGCCCAGGACAATTTCAACCGCCGCAAGACCCTGGCCCAGGGCGGCGCGATTTCCCAGGAAGAACTGTCCCACGCCCGTGACAGCCTGACGGCCGCGAAAAACGCGCTGACCAACCTTGAGCAGCAACTCAAGACCAGCAATGCACTGGTGGATGACACCGTGATCTCGTCCCACCCGGACGTGCAGGCCGCCGCCGCGCAACTGCGCCAGGCCTACCTGGCCAATGCGCGCAGCACCTTGATCGCGCCGGTCACCGGCTACGTGGCCAAGCGCACCGTGCAACTGGGCCAGCGCGTGCAGCCGGGTACGGCGTTGATGGCGGTGATCCCGCTGAACCAGCTGTGGATCGACGCCAACTTCAAGGAAACCCAATTGCGCGACATGCGTATTGGCCAGCCGGTGGACATCGAGTCGGACATCTACGGCAGCGACGTGAAATTCAGCGGCACCGTGGATAGCCTTGGCGCCGGCACCGGCAGTGCGTTTGCCCTGCTGCCGGCGCAGAACGCCACCGGTAACTGGATCAAGATCGTGCAACGGGTGCCGGTACGCATCCACATCAATGCCGAAGAACTGGCCAAGCACCCGCTGCGGGTCGGCCTGAGCACCGTCGTCAATGTCGACCTGCATGACCAGAGCGGCCCGGTGTTGGCGCAACAGGCGCCGCAAAAGGCGACCTTCACCACCAACGTGTACGACCGCCAATTGGCCGAGGCTGACGCCATGATCACCGAGTTGATCCATGCCAACAGCATCGCCGCGCCCAAGGCTGCGCAACGCTGATGAGCAATAACGCCTCCTTCACGCCGCCCAGCCTGTTGATGGCCACCATTGGCCTGTCGCTGGCGACCTTTATGCAGGTGCTCGACACCACCATCGCCAACGTGGCCTTGCCGACCATTTCCGGCAACCTCGGCGTGAGTTCGGAGCAGGGCACCTGGGTGATCACCTCGTTTGCGGTGAGCAACGCCATCGCCTTGCCGCTGACCGGTTGGTTGAGCCGGCGGTTTGGCGAAGTGAAGCTGTTCCTGTGGGCCACCATGCTGTTTGTGCTGGCCTCGTTCCTCTGTGGTATTTCCACTTCGATGCCCGAATTGATCGGCTTCCGGGTGCTGCAAGGCCTGGTGGCCGGGCCGTTGTACCCGATGACCCAGACACTGCTGATCGCGGTCTACCCGCCGGCGAGGCGTGGCATGGCCCTGGCGTTGCTGGCGATGGTCACGGTGGTGGCGCCGATTGCGGGGCCGATCCTCGGCGGCTGGATCACTGACAGTTACAGCTGGCCGTGGATCTTCTTTATCAACGTCCCCATCGGCATCTTTGCGGTGATGGTGGTGCGTGCGCAATTGAAGAAGCGCCCGGTGACCACCAGCTACCAGCCGATGGATTACGTCGGGCTGTTGAGCCTGATCGTGGGCGTCGGCGCGCTGCAGATCATCCTCGACAAGGGCAACGACCTGGACTGGTTCGAATCCAACTTCATCATTGTGGGCGCGGCGATTTCGGTGATTGCCCTGGCGGTGTTCATCATCTGGGAAATGACCGACAAGCACCCGGTGGTCAACCTGCGGCTGTTTGCCTACCGTAACTTTCGCATCGGCACGATTGTGTTGATCCTCGGCTACGCGGGCTTCTTCGGCATCAACCTGATCCTGCCGCAATGGCTGCAAACCCAGATGGGCTACACCGCCACCTGGGCCGGCCTGGCGGTGGCGCCGATCGGCATCCTGCCGGTGCTGATGTCACCGTTCGTGGGCAAGTACGCGCACAAGTTCGACCTGCGCCTGCTGGCAGGCCTGGCGTTCCTGGCGATTGGTCTGAGCTGCTTTATGCGCGCGGGCTTCACCAATGAGGTGGACTTCACCCACATCGCCCTGGTGCAGCTGTTCATGGGCATCGGCGTGGCGCTGTTCTTCATGCCGACCTTGAGCATCCTGATGTCCGACCTGCCACCGCACCAGATCGCCGATGGCGCCGGTCTTGCGACCTTTCTGCGGACCCTGGGCGGCAGCTTTGCGGCCTCGCTGACCACCTGGATCTGGATTCGCCGGGCGGACCAGCACCATGCGTACATGAGCGAGAACATGACCACCTATGACTCGGCCACCCGCGACGCGCTGCAGGCGCTCGGTGGGGCAGGGCACAAAGCCTACGCGCAACTGGACCAGATCCTCACCAGCCAGGCGTACATGATGTCCACCGTGGATTACTTCACGTTGCTGGGGTGGATGTTCATGGGGTTGATGCTGCTGGTGTGGCTGGCCAAACCGCCGTTTGGCGCCAAGGCAGGGCCGGAAGCGTCCGGCCACTGATTGGCAAAGACTGAAATGCAATCAATTGTGGGAGGGGGCTTGCCCTAATGCCGTTCAGTTAAGCGAAAGTGATTCACTGTAGGAGCGAGCTTGCTCGCGAAGAACTCAGGGCCACCGCGCTTATCGAGAATGAACGCGTTGCCTGGGCGTTTTTCGCGAGCAAGCTCGCTCCTACAAAAAGCCTTAACTGACTGGCATTAGGGCAACCCCCCTGCCACATTTTGATCTCTGTTCACATTGGATCAGTGGTGTTTGAGGATCAGGCGCCAGGCAACGCCAGCTGCGGATTGACGAAGTCAAACGCCGCCAACTGAAAGCCTTGCTCATCCGCCTGCAACGCCCAGCCCTGCTTGTCCCAATCCCCCAGCACAATGCGCTTGGCCGCCTGGTCGCCAATCTGCAGCTTATGGATCGCCGGGCGGTGCGTGTGGCCGTGGACCAGGGTGCGCACGCCGAACTGCTGCATCACCCGCGGCACTTCCTCGGGCGTCACATCGACAATGTCGTTGGCCTTCATGCGCGTTTGCGCGCGGCTTTCACTGCGCAGCTTGCGCGCCAGCCGATGGCGGGTGCGCAACGGCAGGTGACGCAGGATAAACAGCACGATGGGATTACGCAGGATGCGCCGCAGCTTCATATAGCCAAGGTCGCGGGTGCAGAGGCTGTCGCCGTGCATCAACAGCACGGGTTCGCCTGCGAGCTGCACGACACTCGGGTCCTTGAGCAAGGTGGCGCCTGCCGCTTTGCAGAACGCCTTGCCGAGCAGGAAGTCGCGGTTGCCATGCATGATAAAAATCGGGGTGCCGCTGTCGCTCAGCTCGCGCAGAGCCTCGCAGATCGAACGCTGGAAGGGCGTCATCCCATCGTCGCCAATCCAGGCTTCAAAGAAGTCCCCCAGAATGTACAACGCCTGGGCGCCACGGGCGCGGTTGTGAAGCAGATCCAGAAACGCCCGGGTAATGTCCGGGCGCTCCTCTTCCAGATGCAAATCTGAAATCAGTAATATCACTCAACGATCTCGGCTTTCTCGACGATCACGTCTTCGACCGGAACGTCCTGGTGACCGGCCTTGGAGGTGGTCGACACGCCTTTGATCTTGTCGACGACGTCCTGGCCTTCGGTGACTTTACCGAACACGGCGTAGCCCCAGCCCTGTACGTTCTTGCCGCTGTGGTTCAGGAAGGCGTTGTCGGCCACGTTGATGAAGAACTGCGCGGAGGCCGAATGCGGCTCCATGGTACGGGCCATGGCGACGGTGTACTTGTCGTTGGAAAGGCCGTTGTCCGCTTCGTTCTGGATGCTTGGGCGCTTGTCTTTCTTTTCTTTCATGCCAGGCTCGAAACCGCCGCCCTGGACCATGAAGTTACCGATGACACGGTGGAACACCGTGTTTTCGTAGTGGCCGGCCTTAACGTACTCGATGAAGTTGGCGACGGTGATCGGCGCTTTCTCGGCGTTCAGCTCGATGACGATGTCACCGTGGTTGGTGGTCAGTTTGACTTGAGTCATGTTCACTACTCTTTTCAGGGAATTCGTGGGTTTGGACGCCTGGGGCGCCTTACCTGTCTGGCTAAACGGCGGCCAAGGCGCGCAGTTTAGCGTGCCCGGCAGGAATTTCGAGGTGGTTTTTTACCGCCCGGTTAATTAAAGCAGCAGTTTTTGGTCGTGACCTGTCAGTGTCTTGACAGCATCAGCTATGATATCGCCTTTGTTTTATCTGGCCCCAACCGGCCACGAACCTGTCTGTTCAAGGATCCTATGAGCAAGCCCACTGTCGACCCTACCTCGAATTCCAAGGCCGGACCTGCCGTCCCGGTCAATTTCCTGCGCCCGATCATCCAGGCGGACCTGGATTCGGGCAAGCACACGCAGATCGTCACCCGCTTCCCGCCAGAGCCCAACGGCTACCTGCACATCGGTCACGCCAAGTCGATCTGTGTGAACTTCGGCCTGGCCCAGGAGTTCGGTGGCGTCACGCACCTGCGTTTCGACGACACCAACCCGGCCAAGGAAGACCAGGAATACATCGACGCCATCGAAAGCGACATCAAGTGGCTGGGCTTCGAATGGTCCGGTGAAGTGCGCTATGCCTCCAAATACTTCGACCAGCTGTTCGACTGGGCCGTCGAGCTGATCAAGGCCGGCAAGGCCTACGTCGACGACCTGACCCCGGAGCAGGCCAAGGAATACCGTGGCACCCTGACCGAACCGGGCAAGAACAGCCCGTTCCGCGACCGCTCCGTAGAAGAGAACCTCGACTGGTTCGCCCGCATGCGCGCCGGTGAGTTCCCGGACGGCGCCCGCGTACTGCGCGCCAAGATCGACATGGCCTCGTCGAACATGAACCTGCGCGACCCGATCATGTACCGCATCCGCCACGCCCATCACCACCAGACCGGCGACAAGTGGTGCATCTACCCGAACTACGACTTCACCCACGGCCAGTCGGACGCCATCGAAGGCATCACCCACTCCATCTGCACCCTGGAGTTCGAGAGCCATCGCCCGCTGTACGAATGGTTCCTCGACAGCCTGCCGGTCCCGGCGCACCCGCGTCAGTACGAGTTCAGCCGCCTGAACCTGAACTACACCATCACCAGCAAGCGCAAGCTCAAGCAACTGGTGGATGAAAAGCACGTACATGGCTGGGATGACCCGCGCATGTCCACACTGTCGGGCTTCCGTCGCCGTGGCTACACCCCGGCCTCGATCCGCAACTTCTGCGACATGGTCGGCACCAACCGTTCCGACGGCGTGGTCGATTTCGGCATGCTGGAATTCAGCATCCGTCAGGACCTCGACGCCAACGCCCCGCGCGCCATGTGCGTGCTGCGCCCGTTGAAAGTCGTGATCACCAACTACCCCGAAGGCCAGGTCGAGAACCTCGAACTGCCGCGTCACCCGCAGAAAGATGAGCTGGGCGTGCGCAAGTTGCCATTCGCCCGCGAGATCTACATCGACCGTGACGACTTCATGGAAGAGCCGCCAAAAGGCTACAAGCGCCTGGAGCCGAACGGCGAAGTGCGCCTGCGCGGCAGCTACGTGATCCGTGCGGACGAAGCGATCAAGGACGCCGACGGCAACATCGTCGAGCTGCGCTGCTCGTACGATCCGGACACCCTGGGCAAGAACCCTGAAGGCCGCAAGGTCAAAGGCGTGGTCCACTGGGTGCCTGCCGCTGCCAGCATCGAGTGCGAAGTGCGCCTGTACGATCGTCTGTTCCGCTCGCCAAACCCTGAGAAGGCTGAAGACAGCGCGAGTTTCCTCGACAACATCAACCCTGATTCCCTGCAAGTACTCACTGGTTGTCGTGCCGAGCCATCGCTTGGCGACGCACAGCCGGAAGACCGTTTCCAGTTCGAGCGCGAAGGCTACTTTTGCGCGGATATCAAGGACTCGAAACCAGGCGCTCCGGTATTCAACCGTACCGTGACCTTGCGAGATTCGTGGGGCCAGTGATTTAAGGGAAACATCGTGCTAACGATCTACAACACGCTCAGCAAGACCAAAGAAGTCTTCAAGCCGCTGGATGGCAACAAGGTGCGCATGTACGTGTGCGGCATGACCGTGTACGACTACTGCCACATCGGCCACGGCCGCAGCATGGTTGCCTTCGACCTGGTGACCCGCTGGTTGCGTTTCAGCGGCTATGACTTGACCTATGTGCGCAACATCACCGACATCGACGACAAGATCATCAACCGCGCCAATGAAAACGGCGAGTCGTTCGACGCCCTGACCGAGCGCATGATCGCCGCCATGCACGAGGACGAGGCGCGCCTCAACATCCTCAAGCCGGACATGGAACCGCGCGCCACGGACCACATCCCTGGCATGCACGCGATGATCCAGACCCTGATCGACAAGGGTTACGCCTACGCCCCGGGCAATGGCGACGTGTACTACCGCGTCGCCAAGTTCATGGGCTACGGCAAGCTGTCGCGCAAGAAAATCGAAGACCTGCGCATCGGCGCGCGCATCGAAGTCGACGAAGCCAAGCAGGATCCGCTCGACTTCGTGCTGTGGAAAGGCACCAAGCCCGGCGAGCCGAGCTGGGAATCGCCATGGGGCGCCGGGCGTCCGGGCTGGCACATCGAATGCTCGGTGATGTCCACCTGCTGCCTGGGCGAGACCTTCGACATTCATGGCGGCGGCAGCGACCTCGAGTTCCCGCACCACGAAAACGAAATCGCCCAGAGCGAAGCCGCCACCGGCAAGACCTACGCCAACGCCTGGATGCACTGCGGCATGATCCGCATCAATGGCGAGAAGATGTCCAAGTCCTTGAACAACTTCTTCACCATCCGCGACGTGCTGGAAAAGTACCCCCCGGAAGTGGTGCGTTACCTGCTGGTGTCCAGCCACTACCGCAGCGCCATCAACTACTCCGAAGACAACCTCAAGGACGCCAAGGGCGCCCTGGAGCGGTTCTACCACGCGTTGAAAGGCCTGCCATCCGTGGCGCCGGCCGGCGGCGAAGCCTTCGTGGCACGCTTCACCGAAGTCATGAACGACGACTTCGGCACACCGGAAGCCTGTGCGGTGCTGTTCGAGATGGTGCGCGAGATCAACCGTTTGCGCGAGAGCGATCTCGACGCAGCGGCGGGCCTGGCGGCGCGCCTGAAAGAACTGGCCAGTGTGTTGGGCGTGTTGCAGATGGAAGCCGACGAGTTCCTGCAGGCCGGCGCCGAAGGGCGTGTGGATGCGGCTGAAGTCGATGCGTTGATCCAGGCGCGTTTGGCTGCGCGTACCAACAAGGACTGGGCGGAGTCCGACCGTATCCGTGACCAACTGACCGCGATGGGTGTGGTGTTGGAAGATGGGAAAGGTGGGACTACTTGGCGGTTGGCTGACTGACGGTTGGTTGCTGTACGTTGAATAAAAAAACGCCCCGACTGGTTCGGGGCGTTTTTTGTAGTATGGAGATTAGTATGCGTCAAACTAGCTGGATTTATAGCGCTCTCATCAAAACCACCATCTGATTTCCCATCTAACAGGTAGAGCCCCCGCGTGAGCGGGTATACAGAAAAAAGCAATCCATCCAATGAAGGGGTAGTTTGATATAAGATCTGGGTTGTATCCGAGTAAGGGAAAGTTGTTTTTTTCGATCATGCTTAAGTATGTGATCGAAAAAAAGCCATTAAATATTAAACATAGTAGAAATTTTGCAAGAAAATACTCGGTTCCAGAGAAGCGTATTTTTAGTGTGTATGCGCAAAGAATTCCCCATGTGGCAAATAGCGGGAAAGTCAAAACGAACCAGAGTGTCAATGTTTTTCCTCGTCGTACATCTGCTTTATCGTTTGAAAATCTGTATAGACTTCGATTCCCATCGTAGTTGGGGTCATTGTTTTGTACGCTCGGATGTAATCGGTTGGGAGGTATCTAAATAGGCGCCAAGCATCAGGTTTAAGTACGTGTCTTGCAGCACTGTAGACGGATAAGCCAATATCAGCTGCACCGTAGGCCATATTGGCTGCTCGTTCATCATGACCCATAGCGAATGCGGCCGACTGATATGCAGCACGAACCGGGCCGACCGCATCTGATTGTCCCGTCACTAGATTACGCCCACCCTCATATACGTTATTTGCACCATGTGCGATCAGCGGCACCCCCGCAATGAGACAGAGCGTGCCAACTGATGCGTAGCAAATTCCAGCTCCTGTGGCCATTTGCAGCGCGCCTGCTACAACTCCAATACCTTTACGCCCAATCTCCATTGACTGGTTCAGCAGGCTTTGTTGTTCGGTTTTTATCTCCACGAGCCCCTGCGCAACCGTCTTTTTTCCCTGCTCCACATCGTTAACAATACTGCGAGCGTAATAGGCCACTTCCCGATTGAATATCGAACGATTAACGCCATCCTGTAGATGTCGGGCACTTATTGCGCACGCATGATTGGTCAGTTTTGCAGCGGCTTGGCTGACTACCCCCAAGTCATAGAAAGTAGGCGTTTGATTTTTGTTCTTTGAGTTCATCGCCCGGTTTCCCATGAGCCATAGCCGCTGGTCCCCGCGATGTGATGTGTCCAGATAATTTCCCGATAACAAATCGACAGATGTTCTTGTGCGTCTACATCATTCAGGAGTACGGAATGGGGAACGTCGACGGTCAGGCTGGCAATGATGCAGCCCCTTATATCGACGGTGTAGTATTTTTCGTGCCGACCAAACTGTGAAATTCGATAGAAGTTGATGACGCAGTTCAGTTCTTCTCTGTTGGATAACGCCACGGCCAGCAAGGGCGAGGATTTATCAATGCTTTTTGTGATGACCACAGGGCCGTGAGTGGAAGCACTGACGTTGCCGGTGTTGAGCATATTGTGGTTGAAGGACATCACCATGATTTCATCCCTGTGCCCCTCCTGACATTTGTTGCCAATAGAGTCTTGAGTTGAGCAGCCAGCCGAGATCAGGCCTTGAGATTTTCCGTTAATGGACATGTAACCGTGGTTAGCCATGGAAGTTGGTATCCTGATTTATTCACCATAAACATACGGAAAAATGTAAATAGGAAATATCGGATGTTTCGCCTTTTATCGTGCGAGCGGGATGTAGGATTATTCGGTTTTGTGCGAGAAGAAAAACGCCCCGTTATGCAGGGGCGTTTTGCTGTGGTTGTGTGAGCGAAGGTAATGACGGCATTCGTCGCCTACTATTTTTCAATTCCCGCGCAATGCTCATTCAGTGCTTCATTCACCAGAAGCTGGATAGTTTCCACCATTCGGCAAATCCCTAGTGCCACGCTGCGTGGTGTGCCATCAATCTCAAAGGCTAAATGACTAGCCAATGCCTGAACTGACGCAAGGTCCTCCGAAGCATTGACCAGTAGTGTCTCGGCATCCAGTCCTTTACGTACAGTAAAAAGACCTAGCCCGTCATCAGGTGGCCCAGGCGTTGAAGACGGATTCAAATGATGGTTAATCGCTTGATCAGCACAAGCGTGAAGCGAAGATGAATCCAGCGGCGGATTCGAATTGTCTTTAATCATGGCGAAGCTCCCAGAGTATTGGAGTCACCTAGAGTCTAATCGGGCTGCGAAACCCGGTCGCTGAATTTGCAGCGACCACCTAAGATTAGAAAGCCATTTTCCGAGCGACAACACTAAATCTTTGTAGGAAGTTTCTCTACGACCAATATCGAGGTGTTGCTGACCTCATAAGCGCTACCAGCTGCGTCGTTATGGACAGTCGCATGGTATTCACCGTTCTTGAAATGCAGGGCAACGCCGTCATCCAGCGCGTAGGCGGGGTGTATGTTTTTAAGTCGAACCAGTTCAACAAACGAAGATTCTCTCCCCACCTCTGAACTGAAGTGCGGGCACAGCGCGCCAGGGAGAAAACCCAGCCCGTCGATCAGCGCATATACGCCTCCTGAGTCGGAATGCCCGTGGTCGAACCAGCAGATGGCGCCGGCACTGACGCCGCAAAGCGCTTTGCCGTGTTCCTGGGCTTGCTTCAAAAGGGCGGTCACGTCAAATTCACGCCAGATGGCCAGCAAGGCTCGGGTGTTGCCGCCGGCCACATAGATGATGTCAGCCTGCTCAAACAGCGCGGCAACATGACCCGGGGCTGGAAAAGGCGGAATGAAAAACGTCAATGGCACAACGGTGCAGCCGGCGCTTTGGTATTTGAGCGTGAAGTCGGCAATCTTCGTACGGTCATCGCCATTGGCGGTGGAGATATAGAGCACCGTGGGCTGGGTTTTGCCCGACGAAGCGACGATATATTCGTCGATGCCGGTCATGCGCGTCATGTCTTCGCTGGACTCGCCGCCGATGACAATAATGTTTTTATCCATGGTGAACTCCTGTCTCAGCACAGCGGGCATACCCAGGTCTTAGGACATTTCCCAAAATGCCCGTAGGGTTTGACGCTCATTCCATCCTAGCTTTAGATGATTGCCACGACCAAACCCAAGACGAAACTGGCGGTAATTCAAATGGATTGTATTTTCTGCAGCATTGTCCGCAAAACTTCCCCCGCCCACATCCTGTGGGAAGACGACCACCACATGGCGTTCCTCTCGATCTTCCCCAACACCCCAGGCTTCAGCGTGGTCATCCCCAAACAGCATTACGGCAGTTATGCGTTTGCGCAGTCGGATGAGGTGCTGGCTGGTCTGATGGTCGCGACCAAGAAAACCGCTTTGCTGATCGACCGGGCGTTTCCCGATGTGGCCCGCACGGGGATGATGCTGGAAGGGTATGGTGTGGATCACTTGCATGCGAAGTTGTTTCCCATGCATGGGACGGGGCAGGACAGTGCGTTCAAGCCGTTGAGTTCGAAGGTGGATAAGTTTTTCGAAGCTTATGAAGGCTATATCTCTTCCCATGACCATGTGCGGGCGGATGATGCCGAATTGGCTGAGCTGGCAGAGCGAATCCGATCTTTCGTCTAGCACAAATCCAAATGTGGGAGGGGCGGTGCGACGATTCGACTTGCTCCCGATTGCAGTGGATCAGTCGGCTCATCTGTAGCTGACCCACCGCAATCGGGAGCAAGCCTCCTCCCACATATTGACTGTGTACGGTCTGTCACTCAGCGGCGGCTGCTGACCTCGGCGGGTACGTCGTCACCGGCCATGCGCTTGCGGAACAGCGCGGTGCGGGCCAGCAGCAACGTGGTCACCGGCACCGTGATCGCCAGCAGGATCGGTATCAACCACCCGTGCAGCACCGGCCCGGACTTGAGCACCGAAAAGTAAACAATCGACGCCAACGCCACGCACCACGCGCCCAGAGTCGAAGCCAATGCCGGCGGATGCATGCGCTGGAAGAAGTCCTTCATGCGCAGCAAGCCAATCGCGCCAATCAGCGCAAACACGCTGCTGAGCACCAGCAGCACCGCCACTATCACTTCCATCCACAGCGGCATCATTCAATCACCTCTCCGCGCAGCAGGAATTTGGCCAGGGCAAACGAGCCGACGAAGCCGAACAACGCGATCAGCAGCGCCGCTTCGAAGTAGGTATCGCTGGCATAACGAATACCCAGCACCAGCATCATCAGCATGGCGAGGATGTACAGGTAGTCCAGCGCCAGTACCCGGTCCTGGGCCGAGGGACCTTTGAACAGGCGGATCAGGGTCAGCACCATGGCCAGGGAGAACAGGAACAGGCTGAACAGGATCGCATTGGAGAGCAGGGCGCTCATTCGAAGATCTCCATCAGGGGCCGTTCGTAGGCGCTTTTGAAATGTTCGATGAAGGACGCTTCGTCCTCCAGATCGAATACATGCAACAACAGGACGCTGCGGTCCAGGGCCAGTTCCGACCAGATGGTACCGGGCACGACGGTGGTGATCATCGACAGCGCCGCCAGGCCGTTGGCATCGCGCAGGTCCAGGGGGATTCTGATAAAGCGCGAGCGCGGTGGTCGCGAGCCGCACGTCAGCACGCCCCACGCCACTTGCAGGTTGGAGACGACCACGTCGCGGCCTACCAACAGGAACAGGCGCAGGATCACACCGGGGCGGTGCAGTCTGATCGGTTGCGGACGCAGCGGCGCCATCATCAGCGGTGCAAGAAACCCCAGCAGCGCGCCCAACAGCAGGTTGCCGGGGCTGACGGACAGGTTCAGCACCAGCCACAGTATCCACAAGGCCAACGATAACCACGGGGCCGGGAACAGGCGTCTCATGGCTGTACCTCCAGTGCGGCGGTCTTGGCTTCAGGGCTCGGCACCGGGCGCGTGGCCATGACGGCCATCACGTAGGTTTCCGGGTTGTTCAGGCTCCGGGCAGTGGCCAGGGTGTACTGCATCAGCGGTTCGGCCTTGAAGGTCAGCGAAATGCTCAGGCCCAGCAGCAGGAAGATCGGCAGGCACTCGTAACGGCGCAGCAGCGGCGATGGGCGCTCTTCCGGGGTCCAGAAACGCTGGATACCCAGGCGCGCGAAAGCGATCAGTGAAGCCAGGCCGGACAGGATCAGTAAAGCCACCAGGCCCCAGGCCGCCGGACGAACAGGTTCATCCACACTGACGCCCAGGCCCAAGGGGTTAACCAGCGCACTCAACAAACTCAGCTTGCCGATAAACCCGGACAGCGGCGGCATGCCGATGATCAGCAGGGCGCAGGCGACAAAGCTCAAGCCCAGGAAGGCCATGGTCCAGGGAATCACCTGGCCGACCACGGCTTTCTGCTCGTCATCCAGGTTCACGCCAGGACGCGGATGCAGGGATTCCATGGCCTTGGGCAGTGCGTCGATTTCTTCATCCAGCGGCAGGTCGTTGGCCGAGCGCGAACGCTCGATCAATTCGGCCAGCAGGAACAGCGCACTCAACGCCAGGGTGGAGCTGACCAGATAGAACAGCGCTCCGGCGGTCAGGCTTGGCTGGGCGAAGCCAACGGCCGACAGCAGGATGCCGGCCGAGACCAGGATGCTCAAGCTGGCCATGCGCTCGAGCCGCTGCGCCGCCACCATCGCCAGCGCCGCGCAGATGATCGTGGCCATGCCGCCGTACACCAGCCAGTCGCCGCCAAACAACGCCGACGCGCCGGCCTGGCCGGAGAACAACAGGGTCCACAGGCGCAGCACGGTGTACACGCCGACCTTGGTCATGATCGCGAACATCGCTGCCACCGGCGCACTGGCCGAGGAGTAGGCGGGGGCCAGCCAGAAGTTCAGCGGCCACATGCCGGCCTTGGCCAGGAATGCGGTGGCGAGGATCGCCGCACCGGCATGCAGCAGGCCGCGATCCGCCTCGGGGACCAGGGGGATTTTCAGTGCCAGGTCAGCGAAGTTCAGCGTGCCGGTCACGCCGTAGATCATCGCCGCGCCAATCAGGAACAGCGACGACGCCAACAGGTTGATCGCGATGTAATGCAGCCCCGACGACACCCGCGCCCGGCCCGAGCCGTGCAGCATCAAGCCGTAGGACGCCGCCAGCAGCACCTCGAAGAACACGAACAGGTTGAACAGGTCCGCCGTGAGGAACGCGCCGTACAGGCCCATCATCTGGATCTGGAACAGCGCATGGAAGCTGGTGCCGGCGCGGTCCCAACGGGCCATGGCGAACAGCAGCGCGCTCACGCCGATGATCCCGGTGAGCACCAGCATCAGCGCCGAGAGCTGGTCGACCACCAGCACGATGCCGAACGGCACCTGCCAGTTGCCCGGCAGGTACACGCCAATCGAGCCGGGGCCGCCTTTTTGCGTCCAGTACAACAGCAGGATCGCGATGCCCAGGCCAATGACGCTGGAGAACAGGTTGATCCTGGCCTTCAGCGGGCGGCGTTTTTCGCCGAGCATCAGCATCAGCGCGGCGGTGAGCAACGGCAGCAAAATGGGGGCGACGATCAGTTGGTTGACCCAATTCATTCCTTGGGCTCCCGGCCGTCCACATGGTCAGTGCCGGTCAGGCCCCGTGATGCCAGCAGCACCACCAGGAACAACGCGGTCATGGCGAAGCTGATCACGATGGCCGTGAGCACCAGGGCCTGGGGCAGGGGGTCGGTGTAGTTGAGCAGGTCCTGGGGCACGCCGTCCTTGATGATCGGCTCCTTGCCGATAAACAGGCTGCCCATGCTGAAAATGAACAGGTTGACCCCGTACGACAACAGGCACAGGCCCATCACCACCTGGAACGTCCGTGGCCGCAGGATCAACCAGACGCCGGAGGCCGCCAGGACCCCAATGGCAATTGCGATGACTTCTTCCATCAGGCGGCTCCTTCGGTGGCGGCGACTACTTTGGCCTGGTTGCTCGGTTTATGCGCGCGCACCGACTGGTGGCCGAGGGCGGTGAGCATCAGCAGCGTCGAGCCGACGACCATGGCGTATACGCCCACATCGAAGAACAACGCGCTGGCAACATGAATATCGCCCAGCAGCGGCAGGCTGAAATGCCAGGTATGGGTGGTGAGGAACGGGTAGCCGACAAACAACGCGCCGATCCCGGTCAGCGTCGCCGAGAACAGGCCGAAGCCCATCCAGCGCATCGGCCGCAGGCTCATCTGCGCCTCGACCCACTGGGTGCCGGCAACCATGTATTGCAGGATAAACGCCACCGACATCACCAGGCCGGCGACAAACCCGCCGCCCGGTTGGTTGTGGCCGCGCATGAACAGGTAGAACGACACCACCAGCGCAATCGGCAGCAGCAGGCGCACCAGCACCGCCGGCACCATCATGAAGCCCAGGGCGGTGTCGCTGGCCTGGCGCGGGTTGACCAGGTCGGTGGCCACGTCCGGCGCCAGTTGACGCTGCTGTGGCGGCAGCTCCATGCTTTCCTTGGACGGGCGGAAACGACGCAGCAGGGCGTACACCGTCAGCGCCACGGCGCCGAGCACGGTAATTTCGCCGAGGGTATCAAAGCCCCGGAAGTCCACGAGCATCACGTTCACCACATTGCTGCCACCGCCCTCGGGCAGGGCGCGGCTCAAGTAGAACGAGGAAATATCGTTGGGCGTCTGGCGCGTCAGCATCGCATAGGACAGCAGCGCCATGCCGCCGCCTACCACGGTGGAGAGCAGGAAGTCGCGCAGACGACGAATGCGCGCCTTGCGCAGCGAACTGGGCAGTGGCGAGACCTCTTCGATCCGCCGTGGCAGCCAGCGCAGGCCGAGCAGGATCAGTACGGTGGTGACCACTTCCACCACCAGCTGGGTCAGCGCCAGGTCCGGCGCCGAGAACCACACGAAGGTGACGCAGGTCATCAGGCCGCACACGCTGACCATGGTCAGGGCCGCGAGCCGGTGGTACTTGGCTTGCCAGGCGGCGCCGAGGGCACAGGCAATCGCCAGCAGCCACAGGGTGACGAACACGATGGAGCCCGGGATCTTCGGGCGGTCGCCCCAGCTGAGGCCGCTGTTGAGCATCGGGATCATGGCGCCGATCACCGCGACGATCACCAACAGGAACAATTGGGTCTGCAGGCGCTTGGTGCTGATGCGTTTCTCGATCCTGCGCACGCCGCGCATCATCACCACCAGGCTGCGCTCGAAGCCGCGCTTGCCGTTGAAGTAGCTGATGACCGGCGGGTACTTGAAACGGCCGCGCTTCAGTTGTTTGCGTAGCAGTAGGTAGAGCACCACGCCACCGGACATGGCCACCAGGCTCATGATCATCGGTGCATTCCAGCCATGCCAGATCGCCAGGCTGTATTCCGGCAGCACGCCGCCGACCACCGGCAGCGCCGCGGCGGCGAGGATCGAACCGACCACCTGGGCCGGGAAGATGCCCACCAGCAGGCAGGTGAATACCAGCAGCTCAACCGGGGCGCGCATCCAGCGCGGGGGTTCGTGAGGTGTGTGGGGCAGGTCGGTGGCGGGCGGGCCGAAGAACACATCCACGGTAAAGCGCAGGGCGTAGGCCACGCTGAACGTACCGGCGATGGTTGCGATCATGGGCAGGGCGATTTCCACCCATTGGGTCGACGAGATAAACACGGTTTCAGCGAAGAACATCTCTTTGGACAGGAAACCATTGAGCAATGGCACGCCGGCCATGGATGCACTGGCCACCATCGCCAGGGTCGCGGTAAACGGGATCAGGCGCACCAGGCCACTGAGCTTGCGGATGTCCCGCGTGCCGCTTTCGTGATCGATGATGCCTGCCGCCATGAACAGCGAGGCCTTGAAGGTGGCGTGGTTGAGGATATGGAACACCGCGGCGACGGCGGCCAGCGGGCTGTTGAGGCCCAGCAGCAGGGTGATCAGCCCGAGGTGGCTGATGGTGGAATAGGCTAAAAGGCCTTTGAGATCATTCTGGAACATGGCGCAGTAAGCGCCGAGGAGGAGGGTCAGGGCGCCGGCACCGCCGACGATCCAGAACCATTCTTCGCTGCCGGACAGCGACGGCCACAGGCGGGCCAGCAGGAACACGCCGGCCTTCACCATCGTCGCCGAGTGCAGATAGGCAGACACCGGGGTCGGTGCGGCCATGGCGTGGGGCAGCCAGAAGTGGAACGGGAACTGCGCGCTTTTGCTCAGGGCGCCGATCAGCACCAGCGCGAGCATCACCGGGTACAGCGAATGCGCGCGGATCTGCTCGCCGGCGGCCAGCACCTGGTCCAGCTCATAGCTGCCGACGATATGCCCCAGCAGCATCACGCCCGCCAGCAGGCACAGGCCGCCCGCGCCGGTGACCATCAAGGCCATGTACGCACCACGACGCGCATCGGCGCGGTGGTGCCAGTAGCCGATCAACAGGAACGAGAACAGGCTGGTCAGTTCCCAGAAGAACACGATCTGGATCAGGTTGCCGGAAATCACCAGCCCGAGCATGGCGCCCATGAAGGCCAGGAAAAACGCGAAGAAACGCGGCACCGGATCGTCCGGCGACATGTAGTAGCGCGCATACAGCGACACCAGCGCGCCGATGCCGAGCACCAGCATCGAGAACAGCCAGGCGAATCCATCCATGCGCAGCACGAAGTTCAGCCCAAGGCTGGGCAACCACATGAATTCTTCGCGGATCACGCCACCGTGGGCGATCTGGGGGTAGAGCAGGGCGACTTGAACGGTTCCGACCAGGGCCACAAGGCCAGCCAGCAGGGATTCGGTGTTACGTGCATTGTGCGGCAGCAAGGCCGCCAGACAGCTGCCGATAAAAGGCAGAAGCAGTAGAACTATCAGGGACATAGGCTTCTAATCTGCGGGAGTTTGGGATGCATCATACGTGCCGCTTTGTCGATCACCAAACGGCAACATGTGGCAGGATCCTACAAAGTAGGTCGAAAACTCCCGTTTGGCATTGTTTCGGACCCTAGCCCTGTTGCTCCTGTTCCCGCTCATCCTGCAACTCGATGGCCTTTTGCCCTTTTGTCTTGATCTCACTCACAATCACCGCCACCACAATCAACGCTGCCCCCAGCATGGCAATCGGCGGGAACCGCTCGCCGGCGATCCGCCCGACTACCCCGGCCCACACCGGCTCACCGGCATAGATCAACGTGGCCCGTGTCGGCGAAACGCTTTGCTGCGCCCAATTCATGGCGACCTGGATCACCGCACTGGTCAGGCCCAGGCCCACGGCGCTGAACAATAGCAGCCAGGAGAACCCCGGCAGTGCCTCGCCCATCGGCACCACCATCAAAAACGACAGCAGCGACGCCGTCGCCAGTTGCACCACCGTCACCCGGCGTACGTCCACTTGCCCGGCGAACGCACTGATCAAAATGATTTCCGCCGCTATCGCCACGGCACCGATCAGGGTGGCGATTTCCCCGGGGCTGAAATTCAGCGAAGCCCCGGCGGGACCGGTCAACAACATCAACCCGGCAAACGCCACCATGATGCCGATGCTTGGCATCAACCCCGGGCGCCGGCCCAGCACCAGCCATTGCAGCAGCGGCACGAACGGCACATACAGCGCGGTGATGAACGCCGATTGGCTGCTCAGGATCGTCTGCAGGCCAATGGTCTGCAAGCCGTAGCCGAACATGATCGCTACGCCGATGAACACGCCCGCCTTCAGCTCGAACAACGTCAGGTCGCGCAGTGTACGCAAGGAAAAGAACCCGACCACAATCGCCGCCGCTGCAAAGCGCAGGCCCACGAAAAACATCGGTCCGCTGACAGTCATGGCATGCTGAACCAGCAAAAACGTGCCGCCCCAGATCATGGTGATAAACACCAGGATGCACTCGGCTTTGCTGAAACGGTGGAAACGCGAGGGGGAGTTCGGCGTGGTCATGGCGGCTCGGTCTTGCAAGGGAAAGGCACGGACCGCACAATGCGCCGCACGCTGGGCAGTATACTGCGCACACCCACCCATTGAGCAATATAGTGCACAAAGAAAATCCACAACGGGCCTCGGTCCTGCAGCACGTCAGCCAGAACGTTCGTCGCCTGCGTCATGCCGCCGACCTGAGCCAGACTGCGCTCTCGGAAAAGTCCGGGGTCAGCCGGCGCATGCTGGTGGCCATTGAGGCCGGGGAAAAGAACGTCAGCCTGTCCACCCTCGACCGTGTGGCCGAAGCGTTGGATGTGGCGTTCAGCGACCTGATTCAGGCACCGGATGTGCGCGATCACAGCCGCATCAACGAACTGGCCTGGGCGGGGGAAATCGACGGCAGCAAGGCGGTGTTGCTGGCCAAGGCCACGGCGCGGCGCGAGGTCGAGTTATGGGAGTGGCGTCTTGAACCGGGCGATCGTTATTGCCCGGACCCCGACCTGGAGGGGTGGAGCGAGCAACTGTTCGTCTTCGAGGGCAGCCTGACGTTGGTGGTCGGCGATCAGGAAAACACCATCGGCGCCGGCGAATTCTTCATGTTCGCCAGCCACCAGCCCCATGCCTATCGCAATGACGGTGACGTCGCCGTGCGCTTTGTGCGCAATGTGGTGATCTAACTGTTTGCCAGCCAACAGTGGATGCACACTTTGCTGGTTTGAAACTGCGGTTGTACGCCTGTTTACGCGGCAACCGGCTGATTTTACTGACGATTAAATTCAGGCACGACTCCTGCAAACACTCCAGTATCCCCTCGGAGCCTGGAGTCGGCCCATGTCTGCCCACCCTCAACAACCTGCCCATATCATCCGCTCGGACGCGGAGGCCATCGAGGTCGCCAAGCGCCTGGCCGAACGCTTTGCCGTCGACGCCAGCGCGCGTGACCGTGAGCGTCGCCTGCCCGTCGCCGAACTGGACGAGTTTTCCGCCAGCGGCCTGTGGGGCATCACCGTTCCCAAGGCCTATGGCGGCGCCGGGGTGTCCTATGTGACGGTGGCCGAGGTGATCAAGTTGATCTCCGCCGCCGACCCGTCATTGGGCCAAATCCCGCAGAACCACCTGGGCGTGGTGGACATCCTGCTGCAAACCGCCACCGAGGAACAAAAGCGCCACTACTTTGGCAAAGTCCTGGCGGGTTATCGCTTTGGTAACGCCTTCTCCGAGGCCAAGAGCAAAAACGCCGGCACCTTCGATACCCAGATTCGCTTCCACGGCGACACCGCGCAAATCAACGGTGAGAAGTTCTACTGCACCGGCGCGTTGTTCGCCCATATCGTGCCCACCGTGGGTAATAACGAAAAGGGTCAGGCCTTCATCGGCCTCGTCGAGCGCGATGCGCCTGGCCTGACCGTCATCGACAACTGGGACGGCTTCGGCCAGCGCACCACCGCCAGCGGCGGCGTGACCCTCGACGGTGTGACCGTGCCCTTGAGCGCGGTGGTTCCCGCCCACCTGGCGTTTGACCAGCCCACGGCCGATGGGCCGATTTCGCAAATTATCCAGGCGGCGGTCGACACCGGCATTGCCCTCGGCGCCCTTGAACAGGCAAAAATCTTTGCGCGGCAGGCCCGTCCGTGGATCGACAGCCAGCAGGATCACGGTTGGCAGGACCCGTTCACCATCGCCGCCATCGGCGACCTGGAGTGGCGTGTGCACGGCACCGAAGCGATCCTCGCCAAGGCCGGCCTGGCCGTCGACCGCGCCCTCGCCGAACCGAATGAAGACACCGTCGCCCAGGCTTCACTGGTGGTCGCCCAGGCCAAGGTCCTGTCGGCCGAAACTGCCTTGCTCGCCAGCAGCAAACTCTTCGAACTGGCCGGCACCCGCTCGGTCACCGCCAAGCACAACCTCGACCGCTTCTGGCGCAACGCGCGGACCCACACCCTGCACGACCCGGCCCGCTGGAAATACCACCTGATCGGCAATTTCGTGCTCAACGGCGTCAAGCCTGCGCGCCACGCCTGGAACTGAGGACCTGACCCATGACCGCCCTGACCCTCGCACGCCAACTGCTGGACAGCACCCGTCGCCACGTCGAAAAAAGCGACGACCCCTACGTGATCAGCCGCTTCGGCGATTGGCAGATTCGCGTGGATGTAGCGGCCGCCTTGCTTGAACGCGCCGAAACCGATCCAAGCCCGGTCGCCGTCACCGAAGCGCAGATCGCCGCCGCTGAAGCCTTGCTCTTTGCCAGCAACACCGAATTCGAACTGACCGGCCAACGCACCGCGCTGCCACCGACCCTGGATGATCCGTTGCGCTGGAAATACCAGGTCGTCGGCAACTACCACCTCAACGGAGTGCTGTGATGTCCCGTGAAATCCGCTTGAACGCCTTCGACATGAACTGCGTCGGCCACCAATCGCCGGGCCTGTGGGCGCATCCGCGCGATCGCTCGTGGCAGTACAAGGACCTTGAATACTGGACCGACCTGGCGAAGATTCTTGAGCGCGGCAAGTTCGACGGCCTGTTTATCGCCGACGTGCTGGGCATCTACGACGTGTACAACGGCAATGGCGACGCGGCGATTCGCCAGGCGACCCAGGTGCCGGTCAACGATCCGTTGTCGCTGATCGCACCGATGGCGCTGGTCACCGAGCACCTGGGTTTTGGCCTGACCGCGTCGCTGTCGTTCGAACACCCGTATCCGTTTGCACGCAGGCTGTCGACCCTCGACCACCTGACCAAGGGCCGCATCGGCTGGAACATCGTCACCTCCTACCTGGAAAGCGGCGCCAAGAACCTTGGCCAGAAAGCCCAGACCGAACACGACGCCCGCTACGACTATGCCGAGGAATACCTGGAGGTCTGCTACAAACTCTGGGAAGGCAGTTGGGAAGAGGGCGCGGTACTGCGCGACCGCGAACGTCGGATCTTCAGCGACCCGAGCAAGATCCACGAGATCCGCCACGTCGGCAAACACTTCCAGGTGCCCGGCATCCACCTGTGCGAACCCTCGCCGCAGCGCACGCCGGTGCTGTACCAGGCCGGTGCTTCCAGCCGTGGCAAGCAGTTCGCCGCCGAGCAGGCCGAATGCGTGTTCGTTGCCGCGCCGTCCAAGGTGCTGCTGAAAAAGACCGTCGCCGACATCCGCCGCCGTGCGGCCGAAGCCGGGCGCGACCCGAAGAAAATCCTGATTTTCAACTTGCAGACCGTGATCGTCGACGAGACCGACGCCAAGGCCAAGGCCAAGTTTGACGAATACAAATCCTATGCCAGTTATGAAGGTGCGATGGCGCTGATCTCCGGCTGGACCGGGATCGATTTCAGCCAGTTCAAGCCGGATGAACCGCTCAAGCATGTGCACACCAATGCGATTCAATCGGCGGTGGAAGCTTTCTCCACGGCGGACCCGAACAAGGTCTGGACCCCCAGCGAGCTGGCCGATTGGGTCGGTATCGGCGGCTTTGGCCCGCTGTTCGTCGGCGGCCCGGAAACCGTGGCGGACCTGTTGCAGGAGTGGGTCGAAGAGACCGACGTGGACGGATTCAACCTCGCCTATGCGCTGACCCATGAAACCTTTGTCGACGCCGTCGAATGGCTGGTGCCGGAGTTGCAGAAGCGCGGCGTGTACAAGACCGAATACGCCCAGGGCACATTGCGCGAGAAGTTGTTTGGCGACGGTGCAAGGTTGGGTGCGAACCACCCGGGCGCTGGCTATCGAAACCTTGCTGAGTCCCGCAAAGCAAATGTTGCGTAGCAACTGCGCAGCCTTGGCGAGGCTGCGAATGCCAATCCCCATCGCGGCCTCATCCCGTAGCAGCTGCCGAGCGCAAGCGAGGCTGCGTCGGCCGCGACTCGGGCTCGAATCGGCAGCGCGCCTGACGCAGCCTCGCTTGCGCTCGGCAACTGCTACGGACTTGCGTGGTGCTCGGTATCTACTTACGGGAAATTGAGTTTGATTTATTTCAGCCAGCGGACCACCGCACGCACACCCCCCAATAGGAGCAACCCCCTATGAGCGTGCACGAACCAACGGCCCTCCTGGAACACCTGCGCCACTGGGCGCAACTCACACCGTTGCACATCGCCCTGCGCCACAAGCGCCAGGGCCAGTGGTACGCCTGGCGCTGGATCGACACCTTGCGCGATGTCGAACGCCTGGCCGATGGTTTGCGCCAGCAAGGTTTCAATCAACAGTCACGCTTGGTGCTCAGCGGCGCCTTTGAGCCGAACCTGCTGTTGCTGGCGTTGGCGGCCCAGTCCGTCGGCGCACAGGTACTGACGCTGGCCGATAACCTCGAGCCGCAGGCCTTGGAGCAACAGCTGTGGCGTATTCATCCCAGCCATGCCTACGTTCAAGGTCGCCAGCGCGATTGGACCTTCACCCAGCGGTTGGATTTCGCCCAACTGCTCGGCCCCGTCGACCCGGCGCAACACCTGCAGCGCTGGTGGCAGCCCGCCGGTGAAACCGCGTTGTGGAGCGAGGAGGGCACCCACTGGCAAGGTGGCCTGGCGGTGGTGCTGGAGCAGTGGCTGAGCAGCGGCCACGGCCTGGCCTTCCCGGAAAGCCTGGCCTCGGCTCGACGTGATCGCAGCGACGTCGCGCCCACCGGCCTGCTGCTGTCGCCCGCCCGTTTGCTGCACCTGGCCGACGAGATCGAAAGCCGTCTGCCACCCCACGGCACCTGGCGTCGACGCCTGTGCGACTGGGCCATTGCCCACCCGCACAGCGGCCTGCGCCGCCTGCTGAAAAACCGCGTGCGCACACTGTTGGGCTTCCAGCGCCTGGCCTATATCTGGCAGCCCCTCAAATCCAATGCCGAGCCGACGTGGCTCGCCGAATTCAAACGGGAACGTGCATGAGCCAAGCCATTCTCCAGGTGCGGGACATCTCGCTGTCGTTCAAGGGCGTCAAGGCGATCAATGGGTTGTCGTTCGAGGTGGCGCGCGGGGAAATCTGCGCGTTGATCGGGCCCAACGGTGCCGGCAAAAGTTCATTGCTCAACGTCCTCAACGGCGTGTATCGCTTCGATGCCGGCGAGATCGTGTTCGAGGCGCAGCATTTCCAGCGTATCGACCCGCTGGGCGCCGCGCGTCGAGGCATTGGCCGTACCTTCCAGAACAACGCCCTGTTCAAGAAAATGAGTGTGCTCGACAACATCCTCACCGGCCTGTCGCGGCATATGCACACCAGCCTTATCGAACAGGCCCTCGGCTTGCCCCGCGCACGCCGTGAAGCCGACGCCTTCCGCCTGCGCGCCCAGGGCATCCTCGAGTTCCTGGAGCTGCAAGCCTACCGCGATGTGCTGGTGGGCAACCTGTCCTATGGCCTGCAAAAGCGTGTGGAACTGGGCCGTGCATTGATCGCCGGGCCCAGCCTGTTGCTGCTGGACGAACCCATGGCCGGCATGAACGCCGAGGAAAAACAGGAAATGGCGCGCTTTGTCGCCGACGTGAACCGCGACCTCGGCACCACCGTGGTGTTGATCGAGCATGACATGGGCGTGGTCATGGGGCTGTCCGACCATGTTGTGGTGCTCGACTACGGGCGCAAGGTCGGCGACGGCACCCCTGCCGAGGTGCAGGCCAATCCCGAGGTGATCGCGGCCTACCTGGGAGTGACGCACTGATGACGTTCTTCTTCGAAACCCTGCTCGGCGGCCTGCTCGCCGGCACCATGTATTCCCTGGTCGCCATCGGCTTCGTGCTGATCTACAAGGCCAGCGGCGTGTTCAATTTTGCCCAGGGCTCGATGCTGCTGTTTGCCGCGCTGACCTTCGTCAGCCTGCACGACCAGGGCGTGCCGTTTGCCCTGGCGTTGCTGTTGACGGTGATCGTGATGATTGTCGGCGCCTTGCTCATCGAGCGCCTGGTGCTGCGGCCGTTGGTGAACCGCTCGCAGATCACGCTGTTCATGGCGACGCTGGGCCTGTCGTTCATTATCGAAGGCCTGGCCCAGGGCGTGATGGGCTCGCAGGTGCGCGCTCTGGACCTGGGCATCGACGATGTACCGCTGTTCGTCGGGCCGCTGATGCTCAGCCAGTTCGACCTGATCGCCGCGGCCGTGGCCGTGGTGCTGGTGACGGTGCTGGCGCTGCTGTTCAACAAGACCCGTATCGGCGTGTCGCTGCGCGCGGTGGCGGATGACACCACGGCGGCGCTGTCCATCGGCATCAACCTCAACCGCATCTGGCAGATCGTCTGGGCGGTGGCCGGCATCGTCGGGCTGGTGGCGGGGTTGTTGTGGGGGGCGCGCCAGGGCGTGCAGTTTTCGCTGTCGCTGGTGGTGCTCAAGGCCTTGCCGGTGTTGATCATCGGCGGCTTCACCTCGATTGGCGGGGCAATTGTCGGCGGGCTGATTGTCGGTGCGGCGGAAAACCTCGCCGAGGTGTATATCGGCCCGCTGATCGGTGGCGGCATCACACCGTGGTTCGCCTATGTCCTGGCGTTGTCCTTCCTGTATATCCGTCCCGCCGGCCTGTTCGGCGAGCGCGCCATCGAGCGAGTCTGAAAGCATGTCGATCCCTGTTGCTGAACACACCGCCCCCTTGCTGCTGGTCCAGCGGCGCGTGCCCTGGAGCCTGCTCGGCCTGCTGGCGCTGGCGTTTATCGTGGTGCCGCTGTGGGGCAATGACTATTGGCTCAATGCGATCCTGATCCCGTTCCTGGTGCTGTCCCTGGCCGGGCTGGGCCTGAATTTACTCACCGGCTATACCGGGCAAACCTCGGTCGGTGCCGCCGGGTTCATGGCCGTCGGTGCCTTCGCCACCTATGGGTTTTTGCTGCGCCTGCCGGAGCTGGGCCTGCCGGTGGCGCTGCTCGGCGGTGGGATCATCAGCGCGCTGGTCGGGCTGCTGTTTGGCTTGCCCAGCTCGCGGATCAAAGGCTTCTACCTGATGGTCACCACGCTGGCCGCGCAGTTTTTCCTGGAGTGGCTGCTCGTCAAATTCCCCTGGTTCTACAACTACGGTTCGTCCGGAACCATTTCGGCGCCGAAGCTGGCGTTGTTCGGCCATGACCTCAACACGCCGCTGGGCCGCTACTGGCTGACCCTGGTCACGGTGCTGTTGTTGACCTGGGCCGCGGTCAACCTGGTGCGCAGCCAGGTGGGCCGCAATTGGATGGCGATCCGCGACATGGACACCGCCGCCGCCGTGGTCGGCATCCCGGTGGTGCGCTACAAGCGCCTGGCGTTTGCGGTCAGTTCGTTCTACCTCGGCATCGCCGGCGCGTTGTGGGCGTTTGCCTACCTGGGCACGGCCAGCGCCAGCAGCTTCGACATCAACCGCTCATTCCAGATCCTGTTCATCATCATTATCGGCGGCATGGGCAGCATTGCCGGCAACTTCGTCGGCGCGGCATTCATCAGTTTGCTGCCGATCTTCCTCAGCCATGCCGGGCAGGCGTTGTTCGGTGGTGCGGTGGATGCCGGGCAGTTGCAGAACCTGCAGAAAATCATTTTTGGCGTGTTGATCATCGTGTTCCTGATCAAGGAACCCGAGGGCTTGATTCGCCTGTTGCATAACCTTCGCGATCGGCTGCGTCAGTGGCCCCTACGTTTCTGACTGAATAAGAGAATCCCTATGCGTGCATCCTTGAAACGTTCCCTGGCCGGCGCCGCCTTCGCGCTGGCAGCCCTGGCCGGTGCCGTGCCCCAGGCGGTAGCCTCGGCCGACCAGCAGTTCTTTCCCCTGGCCACCTACCGGGTGGGTGCCTACGCCTCCAGCGGCGTGCAGGTGTGGGCCGGGATGATCGACTACCTGCGCTATATCAACGAGGTCGAAGGCGGCATCAATGGCGTCAAGCTGGTGTGGCAGGAATGCGAGACCGAGTGGACGGCGGAGAAGGGCATCGAGTGCTACGAGCGCTTTAAGAACGGCCTGGATGGCGCGCCGGTCGCGGTGTACCAGCCCAACGGTGCACCGGCGGCCTATGCGCTCAGTGAAAGGGCTGAGGTGGACAAGATCCCGCTGATCACCCTCGGCTACGGTCGCACCGAAGCCACCGACGGCACGGTGTTCCCGTACAACTTCCCGGTGATGCTGACGTTCTACAGCGAGGCGTCGACCCTGGTGAACTACATCGCCCAGCGCGAAGGCGGCTTCGACAAACTCAAGGGCAAGAAGATCGCCACGGTCTACCACGACTCGGCCTACGGTCGCGAAACCCTTGGCCCGCTGAAATTGCTGGCGGAAAAATACGGTTTTGAAAACATCCAGATTCCGGTGGCCGACCCGGGCAATGAGCAGTCCGCGCAATGGCGCCAGGTACGCCAGGCCAACCCGGATTGGGTGTTCCTGCGCACCTGGGGCGTGTCCACCCCGGTGGCGGTGAAAACCGCCGCCCGCTTTGGCTTCCCGGTGGACCATATCATCGGCGACATCTGGGCCAGCTCCAGCGAAGACGTATTGCCCGCAGGCGCCGCCGCCAAGGGCTACCTGGCGCTCACGCCTTACCCGGCAGGTGCGGATTTCGAGATCCACAAGCGCCTCAAGCAATACATCCTCGACAAGGGCCACAGCGACCTCAAGGACCTGAAGAATTTCGGCAGCGTCTACTACAACTCCGGCCTGGTGAACGCCGCCGTGGCCGTGGAAGCGATCCGCACCGGCCAGGCCAGGTTCGGCAAGCGTCCGCTCAATGGCGAAGAAGGCCGCTGGGGCCTGGAACACCTGAATATCGATGACGCGCGCTTGAAGGACATGGGCTACCTGGGCTTGATGCAGAACCTCAAGCTGTCGTGCCGCGACCACGAAGGCGGCGGCTCGGCGCGCGTGCAGCAATGGGACGGCGCCCACTGGACGCTGATCAGCGACTGGATCGCCGCCGACCGCGCCCTGTTGCGCCCGCTGATCGATGAAAAATCCGCGGCGTTCGCCAAGGAAAAAGGCCTGACGCCACGCACCTGCACCGGGGATGAATAAACCATGAGCCAGCTCGCCAGCGCAGCCACGCGCCCGTCGTTGTTGACGGTCAACGATATTGAAGTGATCTACGACGGCGCGATCCTCGCCGTGGCCGGGGTGTCGCTGAGCGTGCCCAAGGGCGCCATCGTCGCCTTGCTGGGGGCCAATGGCGCCGGCAAGAGCACCACCCTCAAGGCGATCTCCGGGCTGGTGCGTGCCGAGCGCGCCGAAGTCAGCCGGGGCGTGATCGAATACGCGGGCGTCGACCAGGCCGGCGTCGACCCCAGCCAGCGCGTGCGCCAGGGCATGGTGCATGTGCTGGAAGGCCGCCATGTCTTCGGCCAGCTCAGCGTCGAAGACAACCTGCGCAGCGGCGGCTTTGTCCGGCGCCTGAGCCGCAAGGCCATGGAGCAGGATCTGGAGCGCATCTACTCCTGGTTCCCCCGGCTCAAGACCAAGCGCCACACCCGCGCCGGCCTGACGTCCGGCGGCGAGCAGCAAATGGTCGCCATCGGTCGCGCGTTGATGACCCGTCCTACTTTGGTACTGCTCGACGAGCCGTCCATGGGTTTGGCGCCTATGATCGTGCAGGAGATCTTCGAGATCATCGCGCAGCTCAACCGCGAGCAGCAGGTGAGCTTCCTGATCGCCGAGCAGAACATCAACGTCGCGCTCAACTATGCGTCCCAGGGCTACGTGCTGGATACTGGGCGCGTGGCCTTGAGTGGCAGCGCTGCCGAGCTGTTGGCGCGGGGCGATTTGCACGACATTTATCTGGGTAAACAGTAAAGGCGAATGTGCATGACTGAATCCCTCCGCAACGCTGATGTGCTGATCATCGGCGGCGGCCTGAGCGGCACGATGCTGGCGGTGCAACTGCTGCGCCGGCCTGGGCAGCGCCGGATCCTGGTGATCGAACCGCGCGCCGAACTCGGCCGTGGCGAGGCCTACAGCGCCGTCGAACTGGGCCACACCCTGAACGGCAACGCGGCGCGCATGAGCGTCGACCCGGACAACGCCGACGACCTGACCCAATGGCTCACCGCCTACATCGCCGCCGGCGGTTGGCCCGAGTCGGACCAGCAGCACGTGCCCATCAGCGAGCTGTTCCCGCCACGCGGGATTTTTGGCCTGTATGCGCAGCAACGGCTGGCTGAAGCCAAGGCGTTGTCGGCGTCCACCGTCGAGCATATCCGCGCCGAAGTCGTCGACCTGCAGGTCGGCGACGATTCAGTGTTGCTGACCCTCGACAACGGCCAGCAACTGCGCGGCGCCCAGGCGGTGTTGGCCACCGGCATGTTCCCGGCGGCGCGCACACCGCAGACCCAGTCCAGTGGCTTGAACGCCGCCGCCGTGGACCCCTGGGACGTGCAGGCCATGACCCGGATCGACCCGCAGGCGCCGGTGCTGATCATCGGCTCCGGGTTGACCATGGTCGACGCCGTGGTGTCCCTGGAACAGGCCGGGCATCGTGGGCCCATCGAGGTGTTTTCACGCCACGGCTTGTTGCCCCATGTGCGCCGGCAGCCGCCGGGCTGGGACGATTTCCTCGCCGCCGACCACGCCTTGCGCAGCCCTCGGCAACTGCTGCGCGAAGTGCGTCGTCAATGCCGCCTGGCACTGGCGCAGGGCATCGATTGGCAGGCGCCACTGGACACCGTGCGCGCCCATATCGGCCGGCTGTGGAGCCAGGCCAGCGAGGGCGAGAAACGCCAGTTCGTGCGGCATGTACGGCCCTGGTGGGAAAGCCATCACCACCGCTCGCCGCCGTTGAGTGCACAGTTGGTGGCCCGGCTGCATGAGCAAGGGCGGTTGCGCATTCGCGCGGCGTCGTTCAAGGGGCTGGAGCCTTCGGGCGAGGGCGTGACCATTCGCTTGCGTTACCGTGGCGAGCAGGTGATCAGCCAAGTGTCGGGGGCGGCGCTGATCAACTCCAGCGGTATCGAATACGACTGGCGCCGCGTGGCCCGGCCGTTGCCGCAGCAGTTGCTCAAGCGCGGGCTGATCACGCCTGGGCCGTTGGCGTTGGGGATTGCGGCGGACACGTGCGGCGCAGTGCTGGATGCCCAGGGCCGGGTCAGTGCGCGATTATTCGCCATGGGCCCGCCGTTGAGGGGGATGTGGTGGGAGAGCACGGCGGTGACGGATGTGGCGCTTCAGGCCAAGGCATTGGCATTGGCATTGAAGTTGGCGCATTTCTAAATGTGGGAGGGGGCAAGCCCCAATGCCAGTCAGTTAAGGCTTTTTGTAGGAGCGAGCTTGCTCGCGAAAAACTCACAGGCGCCGCGTTCATTCAGGAAGCACGCGTTATCGTTGACGTTTTTCGCGAGCAAGCTCGCTCCTACAGGAGGCGATGTACGCTTAACTGACTGGCATGCCACAACAGCCCTCTCTGCCGGGCGTTCAGCGTTGAGCCAACGTTTTGTAGAAACCTATGCCCCTCCCACAGGGGATCTTCATTTATCTTGAGGTCTTTACGAAGCCGGGTTTTAGGCCGAATACTTCCACCCCCTGCGGCGTCGATTGCCCGGTAGTCACCTTCACCCGCTCCACCGGCTTATCCATCGCTTCTCGATACTCCACCGTCCTGTCCGCCTGGATCGCCTCGCTCGGAATCACCATCGCCTGCGCATTGTTGTAAGTGACGATGGTCAACCGCGCACTCATTCCCAGGCGCACCCGCTGCAACTGTTGCGGGGTCAGCTTGGGAATCGACAACGTCACCGGAAACTGCGCGCTGCCCTGGCTGTCGCTGGCAATCGCCAGGCCGCTGACCACGCTCACCGAGCCGCTCAGCCGTTCGCCGTCAAAACCGTCGCCCAGCACTTCCACCGCCTGGCCCTGGTGCAGTTGGTTGATGTCCAGCTCAGAGACCTTGGCGACGATTTTCAGCCGCTCGATATTGGCCAGGCCGAACAGCACCTGGCCCTGGCTGACCTTGCTGCCGGCCTGAATCGGCGCGTTGGTGTTGCCGCCGCCTTGGGGCGCATTGTTACCGGGGGCGGGCACCACGATGCCGGAGAACGGCGCCTTCACCTCCTTGCCTGCGAGCAGGGTGCGCAAGGCCTCGTATTTCACCGTGGCGTTGGTCAGTTCCATGTCGGCGATCTGGCGGTATTCGCCCTTGCCCTGGTCGAGGGCCTGTTGCAGTTCGCTGCGGGCGGAGGCGAGGTCCAGTTGCTGTTGCTGGGCCTGTTGCTTGAGGTCGTCCAGCTCATTGCGCGGGATGATGCCGCGCTTGAACAGGTTTTCGCTTTCGGTGAGTTTGCGTTGGGTATTGCCGGCGGTCATTTCGGCAGTGCGCAGGCTGCGGCGCGCACGGCTGACGGTGGGGCCGCTGTCCCAGTCCTGCAGCTCCTGCACGGCGCGGCGGGCCTTGAGCTGGGCGGAGAGGGCGTCGCGCAACTGCACTTCAAGGGTGGCCGGGTCCATGCGCAGCAGGACCTGGCCAGCCTCGACCCGCTGGCCTTGCTCCACCAGATTGGCCTGCACGTTGCCGTCGAACGGCGCCGTGAGGGTGAGGGTGGTGTCGGGTTCGATCTTGCCCACCAGGCCGATCTGGTGCACCAGCGGGTCGGGCTTGACGGCCAGCCATTGCTCGCCGGTGGTAGCCGGGCCTTCGGCCGGGCTGCGCAGGACCAGCCCGGCGCCGGCCAGCAGCACGATCAATACAGCGCCCAGCAGGCCTTTCTGTTTAATAGTCATTGAGGGTGATTTCCCAACTTTCCAGCGTCATGCCCAGGGTCAAGTCGAGCTGGGTCTGGGCGTTCAAATAAGCGATCAGGGCGTTGAGCTGCGCGTTTTCGGCATTGCGCAGGTCGGTCTCGAAACTCAGCACCTGGAAGTTGGTGGAGCGCCCGGCGCTGAGTTTCTCGCGTTCGATCTCGATCTTGCGCCGCGACAACTCCACCGCGCGCTGGGAGATTTCATACTGACGCCAGCGGGTGCCGAGGTCGCGTACCACGTCGTTGACGTTGCGTTCCAGTTCCTGGCGTGCGTCGGTGATGCGGATCTCCTGGTCCTCCACGTTGACCCGCGCGCGCACTTCGGCCTGGCGCGTGCTGATGTCGCCGATGGGGATCTGCACCTGCACCCCGGCGTAGCTGTCCCAGGTGCGGTTGTTGGTGCTGCCGGCATCGTTATTGTAGGCGTCGCGTATCTGGTTCGCGCCGGCCACCAGGTCCACCTGCCAGCGCCCGGAGTCCTTGGCGATCACCAGGTTGAGGTCGGCCTGCTGGCTGCCGAGCAGGGCGGCGAGGTATTCCGGTTGCTGGGTCTGCGCCAGGTTGAAAGCCTGGCGTTTGTCGATCTGCATGGGCTTGGCCTCCAGGGCTTCGGTGGCGCGAATCGGCGTGGACAGGTCCAGGGCCAGCAGGCGCAGCAAGGCCAGGCGGTTGGTGTCGAGCTGGTTCTGCGCTTCTTCGACGCCCAGTTGCTGGGTGGCGATGTCGGCTTCGGTCTGCACGATTTCGAATTCGGCCATGCGCCCGGCGCTGATCAAGGCCTTGTTCACCTCCAGCAAGGTGCCGGAGCGCTTAAGGGCGTCCTGTACGATGCTCAGTTGCTCCTGGGCCCGCAGCAGTTCGCGGTAGGTGGCGATGATCTGGCTGATGGTCTGCGCCACGGTCGCCTTGAGGTTCAGGCGGTTGGCCTGCTCCGACAGGCGCGACAGGCGCAACGGTGCGGTGGTGGCGTCCCAGCCGGCGCCGCGCATCAACGGCTGGATGATCGCCAGGTCGAGGCCGTCGCTGCGGTAGCGCCCGGCGCGGTCGGCGTTGTTCAGCTGCTGGGTCCAGGCCATGCTCAGGCGAGTGCCGTATTCACTGAGCAAGCTGGTGGCCGGCGCCACGTTGGCATTGCGCGCACTGTCCTGAGAGCCGCGGGTACTGCGGTAATAACTGTTGAGGGTGAGCTTGGGGTTGAACACGTCTTCGGCGACGCGCAGGTCGAACTTCTGCGCCACCCGTTGCAGGTAGGCGCTGCGGATCGCCGGGTTGTTGCGCAGGCCCAGGTACACGGCGTCACCCAGGGTCATGGTGGTGACCTGGGCATTCAAGGACACGCCCCGGTCGTAACCGCTGCGCGTGCTGCTGGGGGCCGACGGCTTGATGACCACCTCGGCGGCCATGCCGTGCAGGCTGATCAACACGAGCAACCCCAGCCATTTACTCATCGCGCAAGGCCTCCACCGGCTGCAACCGTGAGGCCGATACCGCCGGGTAGATGCCAAAGAACAAGCCCACCAGCAACGTACTGCCCACCCCCAGGGGCAGGGCGGCGACGGCCAGGTCGAATAGCCAGCCCGACAGCCAGGCATAGAGCCAGGCGGCGGTCATGCCAAGTACCGCACCGCACAGCGCGCCGACGGCGGTGAGGGTGACGGCTTCGAGCAGGAACAGGTTGCGGATGTCGCGCTGGCGAGCGCCCAGGGCCATGCGAATGCCGATCTCACGACGGCGCTCCGACACGTTCATCAGCATCACATTCATCACGCCTACACCGCCGCCGACCAGGGAAATGGCGCCGAGGGCCAGCAGCAGGTAGGCGAAGGTGCGGCTTTGCCGGGTCATGCCGTCGATCATTTGCTGGGGCACCTGGATGTCGACAGTGTGGTCGGTGAGCTGGGCCTGCAAGGCGCTGGCGGCTTCCCTGGCAATGTGTTCCATGTCCTGGCCGGGCGCGGCGCGGATAATTACATTGCCGATCTGCGGCATGGCATGGATGCGGCGCATGCCTTCGGCGGGAATGAACAACGACTCGTTGGCCTGTACCGGCATCAGCATTGCCCTGGGCTGGTTCTGCAGAATGCCCACCACCAGGAACAGGTAGTCGTTGATGCGCACGCGGTCGCCCAGTTGCAGCGGATCGCCCGGCGCGCCGAGGGCCTGGGCCAGCTGGTCACCGATCACGCCATAGGTTTCGTTGGCGTCGAAGCTAGACAGGAAGCGCCCCTGCCGTACCACCAGGCGCATCGCTGCCTGGATGTCCGGTGTGCTGCCGACGAGGTTGGCGTTGGTGGTGCGGCCATGGAACACGATGGGCCCGCTGAACAAGGTCAGCGCGCCGATATGGGCGATGCCCGGCACGGCCTGGCGCACGGCATCCAGGTCGAGCCTCGCAGGCGCGGGCACCGTGCTGTTGCCCTTGGGCGGGAACTGGGCGACCAGGGTGTCGGTGCCCATGTCCTTGAAAATCATCGCGGCATCCACCGCGGCGTTATGGCCGATATTGATCAGCGCCACCACCGACGAACTGCCGATGACGATGCCCAGCAGGGCCAGCACCGAGCGCTTGCCCAGGGTGCGCAGGCTGACGAAGGCTTCATGCAGCAGTTGGCTGAAGCTCTGTTCGACCCGCAGGCTCATAGGCGCCCGGCCTCGTGCACTACGCCGTTGCGCACCAGGATCTTGCGCTCCAGGCGCTCGGCGATATGCGGGTCGTGGGTGACGATGATCAGCGTGACCTGTTGCTCGCGGTTCAATGCCAGCAGCAGGTCCATGATGTCCTGGGCGGTGCTGCTGTCGAGGTTGCCGGTGGGCTCGTCGGCCAGGATCACCGACGGCTTGCCCACCAATGCACGGGCAATCGCCACACGTTGGCGCTGGCCGCCGGAGAGGTCGGCGGGGCGATGGTGGGCGCGCTCGGCCAGCCCGACCTGTTCGAGCATGCGCAGGGCCTGCGCCACCGATTCATGCCGCGATACACCGCGGTAGCTCAGGGGCAGGGCGACGTTGTCCAGGGCGCTGAGGCGCGGCAGCAGGTTGAAGCTCTGGAACACAAAGCCGATCTGCTGGTTGCGGATCGCCGCCAGTTGATCTGGAGTGGCGCTGAAAATATCGTGGCCGGCAAAGTGGTACTGGCCGCAATTGGGCAGGTCCAGCAGGCCGAGGATATTGAGCAGGGTGCTTTTGCCTGAGCCCGAGGCGCCGAGGATGCCGCAGCTGTCACCGCGCTCGATGGACAGGCACACCTCATTGAGAATGGTCAGTTCCTGCCCGGCGAGCTGATAGCGCTTGCCGATGCCTTGCAGGGAAATCAAGCCTGGGTGCGCGGGGGTATCTGTCATCGTGACTACGCCTGCAGTCTCGACGCTGCCGTCATGCGCCCTTTGTAAATCTTTGTAACAAGTTCGGGGGCTATCTGGTTCGCGTCACGGACTGGTTTTATTTCTTGTTTTTAAAATATTGTTTGAATACTAACCGTGTTCCCGGTGCTTCGCCAGCCGTGGATGTAGAGCGGTTTTACGCTTTGAAAAGATTTCCCTCGCCGGTACGGGGGTCTACCGAAAGGTCCCTGGCTTGCCTGAGAATCCCCATGGGCAAAGGCTTTGGATAGTATGGCGGTGTGTCACTACTTGCTTTCGACCGGCCACACCGGTATAAAAAATCAAATTATTTTTTAAAACAATATTTCCGCCGTGGAACCCTTATGGTCGCGAAGAAACTCAGCGCTCCAAACGTTACCAAGACTCGATTGCTGGATGCGACAGAGGCTCTCTTCATCAAATACGGCTATGACGCCGTGCTGCTGCGGCAGATTACCGAGCGCGCCCAGGTGAACCTGGCTGCGGTGAACTACCACTTCGGGGACAAGGACTCCCTGATGAAGACCCTGCTGATGCAACGCCTGGAGCCGCTCAACGAGCAGCGCCTGGAACTGCTGGCGCGTTGTGAAGCCGAGTCCGATGGCCCGCTTGATTGCGACACCTTGCTCGGTGTGCTCTTCGCTCCGGCCATGGGCCTGGAGCGTAGCGATCCGGCCAGCGCCAGTGGGGAAGGGCGTTCGTTCATCCGTTTCCTCGGTCGGGTGTACAGCGACACCTCGCCGTTTATCCAGGAATACCTCAAGGTGCATTACCAGCCGGTGTTCCAGCGCTTCTTCGAAGCCTTCGCCCTGGCCTTGCCGGACTTGCCGCGCAATGAGCTGGGAGTGCGCCTGCAATTTGCCCTCAAGGCGATTTCCGGGGTCATGGCCGGCACCGAGCTGCGCCTGTTGATGAACTCCATGAGCCTGGGCCGCCCGGCGACCGATGCCGAGGTGATGGCCAAGCTGATCACCCTGGTCTCGGCGGCGATTCGTGTGCCGCAGCAAAGCCCGGAAGCCGAACACGCGCTGGCCAAGGTGCTGGATACCCAGCGCGCCATTCGCGAGCAAGCGACTGCGCCCGCTGCCAAGGCCTCGCGCTGACTCAAACCCCAGGCAAAAAAAAGCCCGCTGGGGCGGCGGGCTTGATGTGCAACATTTGTAACGGATGAGGCTTCACCCTACGTCTGCGGATGTGAATAAAACGTGAAAAAAATGTAGGAAAAAGTTAGAGGCTCAAAAAGACCTATTGGCAGGCGGCCAGGTGCCTTTCGTCGGCACCTGTTAACTCTGACAGTAGGCGACCTCCTTGTTTGGGTATTTGATGCACCCAACACTCAGTCCATCGGAAAGTGGACTGTGGTGACTATGACAAGGAGCCGCGCAATGACCCCAGTCAAACAGAAACGTCAGTTGGAACCTGTAGATATTCCGTTGATGTTTCCCCGGATTGAGGATGATGTGGAGGCGGCGGACGGTGGAATCGGCAGGCTCCATGTGACGCGTGACCTGGTTGTTTACGTGACTTATCCCTTTGCCGCGCCGGTGGGTACGACATTTCAGCTGATATGGCAGGGGGGGACCCCCGTGGGTTTCTATCTCGTACGTGATGGCGACTCACCCCGCACCCGCTACCCGATCACCGTCCCCGCTCACTCCATCCTTGAGGGGTGGGCTGACGCGGTGTACTGCAAGATCATCCCGGACAATGAGGCTCCCCAGCAGACCCCGCCGTTGCGCCTTAGGGTCAACCTGCAGAGACCTGGCGGCAAGGCACCCGAACCCACGGATAAAGGCCATGGCGGGCTGGTATTTGATCTTGAACCCCAAGTAGCGCTGGAAGGCGTCGATGAAGGAAAGGCCAGGGAGGGTGTCGCCGTCATCTGCCGCAAGTGGGAGAACATGGCCCCTTATGACGTCATTACACTGGTTTGGGGCTCGGAAAAGCTCGAGCGCCAGGTACAGCCGGCTGAGGTGGGCCGCGATATTCAGGTCACCGTGACTCCCGAGATGATCCGCGCCGCCGGCGACAGTGACATTCTCCCCGTGGCAATGACCGTGACGGGGAATACCGGTAATTTGCCGGACGAAAATGCACTGTGGTCAGTCGTCTCGTATGTAGAGGTGCATGCCAATAGCCAGCGCCTGGAGCAGCCTTGGGTCCACTACCCTCAGACCGAATCTGAAATCAACCTTGCGGCTATCGGCAATGATGCGGTGCGGATTGGTTTTTACCTGACCTCGGAAGATGCCCGGCGCTACACCCATGTCCATTTTTACTGGATAGGCACCCAAGAAGAGGGCGGTTCGGTTCCCCATTCTGAAATGCGGGAGCTCGCCGGTGCCATGGCCTATTATTTCGAGGTGCCCAATGGCTTGGTCGCGGCCATTGCCAGGGGGCGTGCAATTGCCTATTACGTGCTCGACAGCCAGGACGGTAGCAGCGTTCGTTCAAACTACCGGCATTTGAGCGTCGTTGGGGAAATCAGGCAATGGCTGCCACCCACCGTGGAAGGAGAGGCTGGCGGAGAGATTGATCCCGACCTGCCGGAAATCAGAATCCACATCCCGGTACAACCGGGCTGGCAATCATTTGAATCTCTTGAGTTGATACTACTGGCCAGCGATGTGGGAGGCACCATTGAACACCGTGTTGGAGTTACCCTCGGTGAAACTCCTCCCGATGAGGATCATTTGACGGTGGCGATTGATGGCGATGACCTCCGGCGATTCAAAGGCCGCTTGACCGATGTGTTCTACAGCGCGTCCAAGAGTGGCGAAACGCCTCGTGATTCTTTGCGTCGAACATTGAGAATCGGTGAGCTGCAGCCGGATATGCCCTCGCCGATCGTTAAAGACGAGCAAGACGGTGTCCTCCACCTGGATGACGTATCACCATTCGGCACGCCTATAGAGGCGCCTTTCAGCGATGTGCAGTTCGGTGACTGGATAACGTTATGCATCAAGGGCGTGCACAGTGTGAATCTGCCAAAGCAGGTGAATATCCCCGGCGTTGCCGTATTGTTTGAAGTATTGCCACAAGACCTGGAGCCCAACCGTGGCGAAGATACCTCTCTCTACTACACCCTCAAACGGGGGAACTTGCCTGAGCGCTATTCCCTGACCACGCCCTTGCATATTGTCTGAGGCCGCTCGGTCAGATCTTCCAGTGGCTGGCGCTCTTCGCCAGCCGTTGGCGCATCGCGTCCACATTCGCCGCCAGTTGCACCGTCAACAATCGATACCCATCCAGCGCACTGTAAACCGGCGCATCCAGCGTGGGCTCGCCGCCGCCGATAGGGCTGGGGCGCTCCAGGCGTTCCGTGACGCCCGACTTCAATGCCCGTGCCATCCCCACCAACTGCACTCGAATCTGCCGGTGTTCGGCTTTCAATATCACTTGCATGCGCGCCATCGCTTGTTCATCGCGCGGGTCCGGTCGCGTGTTGCCGAGAATCTCCAGGGTACTCATGCACATGCGCAGGTGCCGTTGGATGGCGTCCAGTTCGGTCATGGAAATCCGCACTTCCTTGGACACCGACGGCATCAGCGAGCGCAATTGCAGCATCGCCGCATTCAAGCGGTTCAGCAGTTTGAGGTGTTCATCGTCAGTGACCGACTGGCCATTGATGATCCGGCTATAGATCGCGGCACAATCGCGCAACGCGCTGGCCAGGTTGTAGCGCCACGAGTACACCGCATACAGCGGCAGGGCGAAGGAGAACGCCAACGCCAGCACGATACCGATCAGGATGTCGACCGTGCGCCACAAGCCATCCGAGATCGGATTGTCACCGTGCCCGGCGACGATAAACACCGTGATCGCCGACAACAGCGCGATGTAGCCGCCCTTGCCGATGGCGTGATAGGAAAAGAACCCGCACACCACCGACATCAGCAAGTAGGTCAACAGCGGCTGGCCGAAGTAGGCCTGTTGCACCACCAGCAACAAGCCGACGCTGGCGCCGATCAAGGTGCCGTAGGCGCGTTCCACGGCTTTCTTGCCGATATTGCCGTGGTGCTGCAAGCCGCCGATCACAATCAGCATGGTCACCGACGCCCATTCACCATGGGGCAGGTTGATGCCGGTGGTCAGCAGGATCGTCGCCAGCAAACCGATGGACACGCGCACGGCGTGGATCAGCTTGGCGTGACGATAGCGGCGGTAGGGGTCGAGCAAGGGGCGCAGCAGGCGCCGGGCGAAGAGTGGCAGGTTCATCGGTAATTAAAGTGGCCTCGGTTTTGGATATGTACACAATCCAAATGTGGGAGGGGGCGGTCCCCTCCCACATTGCGATCGGCATTGTGCTTAGAAGATATAGTCGGTGGTCAGGAAGCTTGAGTCACGGTTACGCAGGATATCGCTGACCAGCGCCTTGTTGCTGTCCTGGAACTTGGTCGCCACCAGGGTGCGGATCGAAAACACGCGCAGCGCGTCATGTACCGACAGCGTGCCTTCGGCCGAGTTCTTGCGCCCGTTGAACGGGAAAGTGTCCGGGCCGCGCTGGCATTGGGCGTTGATATTGATGCGGCCGACCTGGTTGGCGAAGGTGTCCACCAGGCGTCCGACTTCCACGGCGTTGGTGCCGAAAATACTCAATTGCTGGCCGAAGTCCGAGTCGAGTACGTACTCGATCACCGTCTCCAGATCGCGGTAGGGCACGATGGGCACCACCGGGCCGAATTGTTCCTCGTGGTACACGCGCATCTGCGGGTTCACCGGGTACAGCACCGCCGGGTAGAAGAACGAACCACGATGGGTACCGCCATTGGCATTCACCACGTGGGCGCCGTGTTGTTGGGCATCGGCCACCAGGTCGTTGAGGTAATCCACCTTGCCGACTTCCGGCAGCGGTGTCAGTGAAACCCCGTCTTCCCAGGGCATGCCGGGCTTGAGGGTCTCCAGCTTGCGGTTGAATTTCTCGATGAAGCTGTCGACCACGTCTTCATGCACAAACAGGATTTTCAGCGCGGTGCAACGCTGGCCGTTGAAGGACAGCGAACCGGTGACGGCCTCGCTGACGGCGTTGTCCAGGTCCACCTCGGGCAGCACGATGCCGGGGTTTTTCGCATCCAGGCCCAGGGCCGCACGCAGGCGGTGCGGCTTGGGGTGCAGCTTTTTCAAGTCGCTGGCGGCCTTGTTGGTGCCGATAAAGGCAAAGATGTCGATCTTGCCGCTTGCCATCAACGCACTGACGGTTTCGCGGCCGCTGCCGTAGATCACGTTGATCACCCCGGCCGGGAAGCTGTCGCGGAAGGCTTCCAGCAACGGACGGATCAGCAGCACACCGAGTTTGGCCGGCTTGAACACCACGGTATTGCCCATGATCAGCGCCGGGATCAGCGTGGTAAACGTCTCGTTGAGCGGGTAGTTGTAGGGGCCCATGCACAGCGCCACGCCCAGGGGCACGCGGCGGATTTGCCCGAGGGTGTCCTGTTCCAGCTCGAAGCGGCTGCTGCGGCGGTCGAGTTCCTTGAGGGCATTGATGGTGTCGGTGATGTAGTCGCAGGTGCGGTCGAATTCTTTCTGCGAGTCCTTGAGGTTCTTACCGATCTCCCACATCAGCAGGGTGACCACTGCGTCGCGCTGTTCGCGCATACGTCGCAAAAACGCCTCGACGTGCTGGATACGCTCCACCACCCGCATCGTCGGCCATTCACCCTGGCCACGATCATAAGCGCGCACGGCGGCATCGAGGGCGGTGAGGGCGGTGTCGGCGTCCAGCAACGGCGTGCTGCCGATCACCACGCGGCGGTCGCCCAATTGCACCGGGCTCTGCACCTGGGCCAAGGGGCCGTTCCACACCTGCAACTGGCCATCCACCAGGTAGTCACGCTGTTCGATGGGCGCCGCCAGGCGGTATTGCTCGGGAATATCGGCGACGCTGGTGGGAAACAGCTGGGCGAGCAGGTTGCTGGTGGTCATGGCACTACCCCTGAAATAGTTGCAAAACATGACGAGAGAGTCACCCAACACAGGGCTCTATGGCAAGGCTTGTGCGCGTTGCACTACACACCGGGGCGTGTCGCCTGCTCTTCGAGATAGTAGACTGCGCGCCTTTCTTGAAGGAGTTCACATGAGTCAGTACCAGCCGGGCATTCTTGCCGCACCGGTGCCTTTGCAGGCACGCCATCTGTTTTTTGCCGTGGACACCCTGGCAGCCGTGCCCGCTGCGCTGGACGCGCTGGTGCAGTTGGCCGATTCGGCGGCAGTGGTCGGATTTGGCGAGCCGCTGGTCAACGCGCTGGGTGCAACGATTGATGGTTTGCGCAGCTTTCCTGCCGTGAGCGCACCGGGTGCGCACAACCCGTCCACCCAGCAGGCACTGTGGGTGTGGCTGCATGGCGTCGATCGCGGTGAGTTGCTGCTGCGCAGTCGCGCTTTCGAGAAGGCCCTGGCCCCGGCGTTTCGCCTGGTGCAGTCAACCGAAGGCTTCCGCTACAAGACCGGCTTCGACCTCACCGACTACGAAGACGGCACTGAAAACCCCCACGACGACGCTGCCGTTGAAGCCGCCCTGACCGACAGCGGTGCCAGCTTCGCCGCGATCCAGCAATGGCAGCACGACCTTGATGGCTTCGCCGCGTTGCCCGCCCAGGAGCGCGACCACATCATCGGCCGCCGCCATGGCGACAACGAAGAGCTTGAAGACGCTCCCGAATCCGCCCACACCAAACGTACCGCCCAGGAAAGCTTCACCCCGGAAGCCTTCGTGGTGCGCCGCTCCATGCCCTGGGCCGAAAATGGCCAGGCCGGGTTGATGTTCCTCGCATTCGGCCATTCCTTCGATGCGTTCGAAGCCCAACTGCGCCGCATGAGCGGGTTGGAGGACGGGATTGTCGATGGCCTGTATCGCATCAGCACGCCGTTGACCGGTGGTTACTACTGGTGCGCGCCGGTCAAGGACGGACGCCTGGACCTGAGTGCAATCCTTCAAGGACCGCGTATCTAACGCTGTCCGGACTTGGGTGGCGAAGCGGTTTTTGCGTACGACTGCGGAACCACCCTGGCGTGGGTCGCCACAGAGACAACAGTCTGCTTTGCATATCCGTTTTTCGACGGTATGTAGAGCGGATTTGTCGAGTAATCAAGGAAACTCACTCATGGCTATTATTCATCAGCACCACGTGTCTCTTGTCCATAGTGCATCTTTCGCCACCCATGCCCCTGTTGTTGCCCATTGGCACCCTGCCAACCCTTATGCGGGGCTGTCCGACGCCGCGCTGGCGCGGGAGTTTGACAAAAATTTCGATGCATTCAGGCCAGCAGGCTCGCCACATGCGACACAGGGGAAAATTCGTGAGGTCGCGAGGCGCCCGCTGACGGGAGATGCGCAACAAAACAAGTTGACAATGTTGGCCAGGGAAGTGCTCAAGCGTGACCAGGTGATGAATCAGCTGGATACGGTGGATGTTGCGGGTCGGGACGGTATTATTGGCCGCTGGAATCCGAAGATGGCCGCCGCCAAGTTATCGGACGTTCCCCCACAATGCTCTGCTTCAACTCCAGAAGCTTGCCGTCCCAGTCCCATCATTGCTGCGAGCTTGATTGTTTACTAAGGGATGACAGGCAGGCGTGATGCGCGATGAGGCGCACATTCCATGTTCATCAACATGAAAATTTTGACAGCGGCGCCATGGGCCACTGAAATCAATCCCCGTTGATCGTATGCTAGTGGCCTTTGTTACCTGTCCGGATGGTTCATGTCTTCTGTCGTCGATGGGCTGCCCCTCAATAAACGCCTGCCGGCCGTGATCGCGATCTCCCTGGGGATCGGCATGGCGACCCTGGACACGGCCATCGTCAACACGGCGTTGCCGACCCTGGCCGAAGGGATTGGCACCGATTCCGCCTCGGTGATCTGGGTGGTCAATGCCTACCAGTTGGCGATTATCGCCACGGTTCTGCCGTTTGCGTCCCTCAGCGATGTGCTCGGGCACCGCCGCGTGTATCTCGGCGGGTTGCTGCTGTTTATCGTCTCGTCGCTGTTTTGCGGGCTGGCCGGCTCGCTGGTGACCCTGACTGCCGCCCGTGTGGTGCAGGGGCTGGGGGCGGCGGCGATCATGAGCGTCAATACGGCGTTGCTGCGGCATATCTACCCGTCAAAAATGCTCGGGCGTGGCCTGGGCTATAACTCGCTGGTGGTGGGGCTGGCGTTTACCCTGGGGCCCACGGCGGCGTCGGCGATTCTGTCGGTGGCGACCTGGCACTGGCTGTACCTGATCAATGTGCCGTTGGGGCTGTTGGCCCTGGGATTGGGCCTGCGTTCATTGCCGACCCTGCCGATGACCGGACATGCCTTTGACCGCCTCGCGGCCGCGCTGTGTGCCGGGTTGTTCGCCTTGCTGGTGCTGGGGCTGGGCACGGCGGTGCATGGTGCGCAGGGGGCGTTGACCCTGGGCTTGATTGCGGTGGCGCTGCTGTGTGGCGCCTTGCTGCTGCGTCGGCAGGCCGGTCACCCGGCGCCGATGCTGGCGTTGGATCTGTTCAAGCGGCCGGTGTTTGCCTTGTCTTCCTTGACGGCGATCTGCGCCTTCAGCGCCCAGGGCCTGGCCTTTGTGTCGCTGCCCTTTCTGTTGCAGGCGGTGTTGGGGCATAGCCAGGTGGAAACCGGGTTCCTGATGACGCCGTGGCCGGCGGTCGTGGCGGTGATGGCGTTGGTCGCCGGGCGCCTGGCTGACCGTGTGTCCCTGGGCCTGCTGTGCGGTATCGGGCTGTTGATGTTGAGTGTGGGCATGGCCGGGTTGGCGACCTTGGGCCACGGCGCGTCGGCCTTTGATATTGGCTGGCGCATGGCGTTGTGCGGTGCCGGTTTCGGCTTCTTCCAGTCGCCCAACCTCAAGGCCTTGATGACCAGTGCGCCGTTGGCGCGCAGCGGTGGGGCCAGCGGCATCGTGGCGATTTCGCGGTTGCTGGGGCAGACACTCGGCGCGTCGTTGGTGGCGTTGTGTTTCCACGTGTTCGTGGGCAGCGGGCCGCAATACGCGTTGTGGTTGGGGTGTGTGTTTGCGCTGGTGGGCGCTGTGGCCAGCGGCCTGCGTTTGCTGCCCTACGGGAAAAAGCCGTTGTAAAACCTGCGGCGGGAGGGCTAACGTGGCGACCTGAATATTTCGGGATGTTTCAGATTTATGTCAAGCCTGGCCCTCCGCACTGCTGATACCCATTCCCGCCGCGCTGCGTTGACCCTGGCCTTATGCCTGCCCAGTGACGTGTTGCTCTATCTGCTGCTGCCCATGGAGTCCCAGGCCTTCGGCATCACGCTCGCCCAGGCCGGGGTGTTGCTGGCGGCCAACCGCCTGGTGCGGATTTTCGGCTATCGGCATGTGTTGAATTTCTACGCGCGCAACGGTGATCGCCTGACCTGCATGATTGCCGCCGGCGCCGCAACGCTGTGCGCCCTGGGCAATTCGGTGCTGTCGGGTTTTGCCGCGTTGTTGGGGCTGCGGCTGGTGTGGGGCCTGTGTTTTGCCGCGTTGAACCTGTCGACTCAGGTATTGGCCACCTCCGAACCGGAGGGCGCCGCGCGCCGGGCCGGGCGTTCGCGGGCCCTGATCGCCTGGGGGCCGATGCTGGCGTTGCCGTTCGGTGGTTGGCTGACGCTGTGGGCCGGGCCGCGTCCGATCTTTGTGATCCTCGCTGGCTGTTGCCTGGTGGGGCTGTGGATGGCGCGCGGCCTGCCCAGCGCCGGGCATGATTTGCACAGCACCCCGGGGCGCCGTTTCAAGTGGCCCGACAGCGTGGCGCTGTGGTCGTTTATCGAAGGCGTGGCGCTGGACGGACTGTTTATTTTCGGCCTGTCGATCCAGGCGCAGAAGCTGCTCGGCGGTAATGCGGTGCTGATCGCCGGCGGCTTGATGGCCCTGCGTTATGTCTCGGAAATGCTCCTGAGCCCCCTGGGAGGTCACGCCGCCCAGCGCTTTGGCGCGACCTCGATGTTGTTGCTGTTTTCGTTCCTGAGTGCCTTGGCCTTGACGGCGTTCGGCAGCTATTGGGTGATTGTCGGCGCGGCGGCGGTGTTGGTGCTGCGCGCGTTGCAACTGCCCCTGGTGACCACCCTGGTCGCCGAGCGCAACCCCGGTTCGCTGCGGGTGTCGGCCCTGGCGTCGAATGCGGTATGGCGTGACATCGGTGCGGGCCTCGGGCCACTGCTGGCAGGCCTGCTGTTGCCGGTGGCCTCGGCACCCCTGGTGTTTGGCGTGGCGGGTGCGGCGATTGCGGTGAGTGCGTTGTTCTGCTGGCGCACCCGTGTGGCAGCAGACTGACTTACGTGCGTTTCAATCCTTCCAGCCAGGCGGGATCAAAGCGGGTTTGTTCGGTGTCGATCCCCAGTGCCAGCATCGTGTTCTTATGCGCGTCCATTTCACCGACCAACTGCGCCTGGGCACTGGAGTTGGCGTCCAGGGCGTGCATCTGCGTCAGCCCCAGGTGATAGAAACGCAGTATCTTCATGGCCGTCGGATCATTCGCCTGCACACGCTCGGTGACGGTGTGCATCACGTTGGTCACGCGCATCAGGGTGCGCTTGAGCTGCCAGCCATACACGGCCGGTGCCAGCCACGGTTGGGTGCGGAACGGGCCGCGCAGCAGGGCGACCGTTATCAACACCCCGGCGAATACGCCACCGACATTAAAGCGGAAGTTGTCACCGCCGGGTTCGCCGAACAGCATCACCGCCAGGCTCGACAGCAGCATGGCCAGGGCCACGAACAGCACGGCCACGATCAGCGTGCTGCGGCGCGTCTGTTGGCGGTAGGTGACGGGGTCGCAGGGTTTGAGCTCGAACATCCGGTCCAGGTCTCCAGGGCGGGTAGGGGGAAGGCATCTTCTCATGGTCAGCGGTCAGTGGTGGGGCAATCAAGTTGAACCATGATCTGGGGCAGTTTCTCTAAACCGGTGTAGTCCCTTTGAGGTCAACCACCATGCCCGAATACAAGCAGCCACCGCCCGGAACCCCCGACCCTGACCGCACGCCCGGTGAAGAGGAGCGCGACAACGATGCCTTGCGCCCCAATGACCCGAAAGAGCGTGACGCCCAGAATGATGTGGAGCGCGTCGAAGACGACCTGGAAAACCTCCACGACAAAGCTCGCCCGCTATAACAGGAGACCATGATGAACAAGCGCTCGGATGGACCGCCCTCCAATGAACACGCCAGCGGCAAGGATGAGCTGGGATTTGATCCGGACTCGCCCGATGTGGCTGATCCGCAGGTTGATCCCATCGGTCCGGCCATCGCCCCTCTGGATAAAAAGGCCAAGGACGACGGGAAAAAAAAGCCGCCCTACGATCCGTTGGGCGACTTGAAGAAATGAGCTGGGCCCCGCCAATGAGCGGGGCTTTTTGTTTATCTGGGCGGCATCCAGGTGACGTCGGTAATGCCGTACTTCTCGGCCCACGGGCGCGTGGTTTTTTTCACTTGCTCATGGCCGACCCGGCCGATACGGCTCACATGCGCAATGTCAGCGTCAACGGCTGCCCAGTGCCAGGCCTCGGCGTTGTTCATCACTTCGGCACGCACCACAAAGGACTTCGGTTGACCGTGCAGTTGGTAGTGGATGGTGTAGATTTTTGCGGTACTCATGTTGCCTCCCTGTCTTGTTATAGATGGATAGGGAACGGTTTAAAAAGGTTCACTCAAAATGACAATCTGCATGCTTGCGCGGCATAGTGACGCATTCCTCCCGCGCCCAAGGATCGCGCCATGACCCTCCTGAACCACAGCCGCCTGTACCTGCAACGCCTGGGTTACGAGTCGCCGCCACCGCCCACCCTGCAGACCCTGCGGGATTTGCAACTGCGCCATGTGTGCACCTTCGCCTTTGAAAGCCTGTCGACCCTGCTGCGCCTGCCGGTGCCGATCGACTTGCCCAGCGTCGAGCAGAAAGTCTTGTTCGATGGGCGCGGTGGGTATTGCTATGAGTTGAACCAGATGTTCCTGGCGCTGTTGCAGGAACTGGGGTTCGAGGCGCGCGGCATTACCGGGCGGGTTGTGATGGGTGGTCCGCCGGACGCACGTACGGCGCGCACCCATCGCCTGAGCCTGGTGACCCTGGACGGCGTGCGCTACATCACCGACGTCGGCTTTGGTGGCATGGTGCCCAGCAATCCGTTGCAGTTGGACACGCAGGCCGTGCAGGCCACGGCCCATGAGCCGTATCGCCTGACACTCAATGAGCAGGAGGGCAGCTACACGTTGTGGGCCGAGGTCGCGGGGGAGTGGCGTGGCTTGTATGTGTTCGACCTGCAAGTGCAGGCAGACATCGACTACGAAATCGGTAACTGGTACGTCTCGACCCATCCAGGTTCGCCGTTCCTGGGCCAATTGAAAGTCGCACGCCTGGCAGCGGGCGAACGCCACACCTTGAACAACGCCCACTATGGGATTCACTACCTGGATCGGCCGAGTGACAAGCGTGTGATCCAGAGCGCCGACGAGCTGCTGGACGTACTGGGCACTACCTTTGGGATTCGCGTGCCGGTTCACCCTCAGCTTGATTCAACCCTTGAGGGCTTGGTAATGGCTGCACGCCAGGAGTATTGATCTAGAGCCATCGCTGAACCGTTTTACCTCCAAGTGGGGGCAAATTTTTTCGAACCTTTGGTGCCAGCCTGGGTTCGAAGCGTTTCCTGAATAATTTGCCCACCAGACAAGGAGATGTAAACGATGTCCAAACTATTCGGAAACCTCCTCAAGCATTCCTCACTGCTGGCGCTGGTCGCCGCGCCAGCAGTGGCGTTCGCCGCACCGTCCACTGACCCGATTTCTACCTTTGGGATTCTGGGCAGCTACAACGACTTCAAGCTCGAAGGCGGTAGTGAAAGTGATAAGGACCACATGCCCGAAGCCGGTCTTTTCTACAACTTCGGCAACAAGCTCACCGCCGAGTCGGGCTTTATCTACCAGGCAGGTGTGGAAGCCAAGTACGGTAAAAAGAGTGATAACAAACTCAAGGAAGGCCAGGCCGACCTGGATCTCGGCTGGCGTGCCGCGCTGGATGCGCGCAACTTCGTCGACGTGATCGTTGGCGGCGGTTACAGCTGGACCCGCTATGAGCTGGACTCGAACGACTACGACATGGAACTCACCAACAAGTCGCCGTTCGCCAAGGCAGCCCTGGGCTACAACCATCAGTTCGATGACATGACGCTGCGTTTCGAAGCCGGTGCGCGTCGCACCATTGATGGTCGTACCAAGCTCAAGGTGGACGGCGTGGGCAGCGACACCGTAGACCTCAAGGACCGCACTAACCCGTATGCGGAAGTCAGCCTGCTGATGAACCAGAAGGGCGACCTGCCGGTGATGGCGGGCCTTTACTACACCCGCACCGAATACAAGCTCGACGGTGATTCCGAAGTGGCCGATAACACTCGGCTCAAGCGGGATGAGTACGGGGTCAAGCTAGGCATCGCGTTCTGACGCGGTTGCAATGTAAAACGCCCCGAACATTCGGGGCGTTTTTTTGGGCTGTTGCAGGTCAGCCCAGAACGCAAAAACGGCGCCCTGGGGCGCCGTTTCTGTTGATTCGCATACCGCTAAGGGATCAAACCCCCAGCACCGCGTGCTGCACCAGGGTCAGCAACGGTTGTGGGTACACGCCGAGGAAGAAGGCGAGCAGGGCGATAGCCAGCAGCATCACGCCACCGGCTTTCTGTTCCCAGTGCAGCTCGGCATCCACACGGCGCAGGTTTGGCTCGATCAGGTACAGGGTGACCATCACGCGCAGGTAGTAGAACACGCCGATGGCACTGCCCAGCACCAGGGACGCAACCAGCCACCACTCGTGGGCTTCGACACCGGTCGCGACGATGTAGAACTTGCCGATAAAGCCCGCGGTCAGCGGGATACCGGCCAGGGACAGCATCATCACGGTGAGTACGGCGGTCAGGTACGGACGGCGCCAGAACAGGCCGCGGTATTCGTACAGGGCGTCGGCGTCACGGCCCTTGTAAGGCGAGGACATCAGGGTGATCACGCCGAACGCGCCGAGGCTGGTGATCACGTAGGTGACCAGGTACACGCCGATGGCTTCCACGGCCAGGCCTTTGCTCGCCACCAGGGCGATCAACAGGTAGCCGAAGTGGGCGATGGACGAGTAACCCAGCAGACGCTTGAGGTTGTTCTGGGTCAGCGCCAGCAGGTTGCCGAACAGGATCGACGCGATGGCGATCACGGTCAACACGTTGCTCAGCACGCCGGTGTTGGCGGCAGGCGAGATCTGGAACAGACGCACCATCACCGCAAACACAGCGACCTTGGACGCGGTCGCCAGGAACGCCGCCACCGGCGCCGGGGCGCCTTCGTACACGTCCGGGGTCCACAGGTGGAACGGCACCAGCGACAGCTTGAACGCCAGGCCGATCAGCATCATCGCCAGGCCCAGTTGGGCAATCGGCGCGGGGCTGTTGGTGGCGGCCAGGGCGTGACCGATACCGGTGAAGCTCAGGCTGCCGGCTTCGGCGTAGAGCAGGGCCATACCGAACAACAGGAACGCGGAACCGGCGGCCGACAGCACCATGTACTTGATGCCGGCTTCCAGGGAACGCTTGTTGAAGAAGGCGTAGGCCACCAGGCCGTAGGTCGGGATCGACAGCAGTTCCAGGCCGATGAACAAGCCGGCCAGGTGCTGCGCGCTGACCAGCACGATACCGCCGGCCGCAGCCAGCAGGATCAGCAGGTACAGCTCTTCGCGGTTGCCCGGGTAGCCGGTGCCGCCTTCGCCGAGGTAGGCGTGGGCGAGGGTGACGCAGGCGAGGGTGGCGACGAGGATCAGCGCGATATACAGCAGCGCGAAATCATCGACCATCATCAGCGGGGTCACCGCCAGTGGCGCGACCTTGAGTGCCGGGATAATCGACAGCAAGGCCAGGTTCAAACCGGCGCAGGACAGCAGGAACGTTTGTGAGTGATTGCGGCGCCAGGCGATCGCCAGCATCACCACCACGATGGTGAGGCTGGTGATCAGCAGCGGCGCAAGCGCGATAAAGTGTTGGATCGTGAATTCCATAGCGCTCTTACCGGGCCGAAGCGAGTTGAGAGAAGGCGGTGCCGAACCACTGCTGCACGCCATGCATCGTCGCGGCAGAAGTGTCCAGGAACGGTTGCGGGTACACGCCGATGTAGATCAGCAATACCGCAAGGCCGAGCACCATGATCAGTTCGCGAGCATCCATCCCTTTGAGGACGGTGTCGGACTTGGCCGGGCCGAAGTAGGCGCGGTGGATCATGATCAGCGAGTAGACCGAACCGAATACCAGGCCGGAGGTAGCAATGGCGCTGATCCACGGTGTTTGCACGAAGGCACCCATCAGGATCAGGAACTCGCCGATGAAGTTACCGGTACCCGGCAAGCCCAGGGAAGCGGCGGCGAAGAACAGGCTGATCGCCGGCAGGTACGCAATGCGCGACCACACGCCGCCCATCTCACGCATGTCACGGGTGTGCAGGCGCTCGTACAACTGGCCACTCAGGATAAACAGTGCCGCGGCCGAGACACCGTGGGCCAACATCTGGATCACCGCACCTTGCAACGCCAGCTGGCTGCCGGAGTAGATGCCGATCAGTACGAAGCCCATGTGGGAAACGGACGAGAAGGCAATCAGACGCTTGATGTCGGTTTGGGCGAACGCGAGGAATGCACCGTAGAAGATCCCGATCAGGCCGAGGGTCATGGCAATCGGCGCGAACTCGGCCGAGGCGTTCGGGAACAGCGGCAGGGCGAAACGCAGCAGGCCGTAGGCCGCCGTCTTCAGCAGGATACCGGCCAGGTCCACGGAACCGGCGGTCGGCGCCTGGGCGTGAGCGTCAGGCAGCCAGGAGTGGAACGGCACCACCGGCAGCTTCACCGCGAAGGCGATGAAGAAGCCCAGCATCAGGATGTACTCGGTGGTCAGGGACATCTTGGTTTTCAACAGGTCGGCGTAGTTGAAGGTAATCACGCCAGTCGAGTTGAAGTTGACCAGTACCAGGCCCAGGATCGCCACCAACATGATCAGGCCGGAAGCCTGGGTGAAGATGAAGAACTTGGTCGCCGCGTAGATCCGGGTTTTCTTGCCGTCCGAAGAACTGTGACCCCAGAGCGCGATGAGGAAGTACATCGGCACCAGCATCATCTCCCAGAAGAAGAAGAACATGAACAGGTCGAGGGCGAGGAACACGCCGACAACGCCGCCCAGGATCCACATCAGGTTCAGGTGGAAGAAGCCCACGTGACGCTGGATCTCTTTCCAGGAGCAGAGTACCGAGAGGATACCCAGCAGGCCGGTCAGCAGGATCATCAACAGCGACAGGCCGTCGAGGGCCAGGTGCACGTTGATGCCGAAGCGCTGGATCCACACGTGCTTGAATTCAAGCGCGAACGTTGGATCGACACCCGGTGCCGGAGCGAATGAATAGTCGCCATGGGCCCACAGCCAGAGGCCGAGTGCGAGTTCCAGGGACATGGTCAGCAACGCAATCCAGCGGGGGAGGGTGGCGCCGAAGCGTTCACCCATCCAGCAGAGCAGGCCGCCGATAAAGGGGATCAGGATTAGCCAGGGCAGAATCATGACGGGCTCGTTTCCTTTCGCAAGTTCGCAAAGTTCATATCAGACCGCTACCACAACGATGGCGCCGATCACCAGCACGGCACCGGCCGCCATGGAAGCCGCATACCAACGCAACTGGCCGGTCTCGGTACGGCTCAGGGCGGTGTGACCGCCTTTGGCCGCGCGCGGGATCAAACCGATGGTCTGGTCGAGCGGGTCTTTACGCAGTACATGACTGATGGCCAGGTAGGGCTTGACGAACAGTTTGTCGTAGAGCCAGTCGAAGCCCCAGGCGGCGAACCACCAGGCCGAGAGGAAACGGCCGATGCCACTGTTGGCCACGGCGGTCACGAAGCGACGCTTGCCGAGGAACAGCAGGGCCGCCAGCAGGATGCCGGCGATGGCAATGGCGCCCGAGGCGATTTCCAGACTGTGCTTGGCGGCGCCGCCGGCATGGCCGGCGCTTTCCGGCAGTACACCGGCCAGTGGCGGGGTGATCAGCGCGCCGATGAAGGTCGACAGGATGATCAGCACCGACAGTGGCAGCCAGTGAGAGATGCCATGGCCTGCGTGGGCTTCGGTCTTGGCTTCACCGTGGAAGGTGATGAAGATCAGGCGGAAGGTGTACAGCGAGGTCATGAACGCACCCACCAGGCCTGCGTACAGCAGGTTCTGGTTACCGCTGGCAAAGGCTTCCCAGAGGATTTCGTCCTTGGAGTAGAAACCGGCGGTCACCAGCGGCAGGGCGGCCAGGGCGGCACCACCGACGATGAAGCTGGCGTAGGCCAGTGGCAGTTTCTTCCACAGGCCGCCCATCTTGAAGATGTTCTGCTCGTGGTGGCAGGCCACGATCACCGCACCGGAGGCCAGGAACAGCAGGGCCTTGAAGAAGGCGTGGGTCATCAGGTGGAAGATCGCCGCGTCCCAGGCGCCGACGCCCAGGGCCAGGAACATGTAGCCAATCTGGCTCATGGTCGAGTAGGCGAGGATCCGCTTGATGTCGGTCTGCACCAGCGCGGCGAAGCCGGCCAGTACCAGGGTCACGCCGCCGACGATGCCCACCAGGTGCAGGATGTCCGGCGCCAGGGTGAACAGGCCGTGGGTACGGGCGATCAGGTAGACACCGGCGGTAACCATGGTTGCGGCGTGGATCAGTGCCGACACCGGGGTAGGACCGGCCATGGCATCCGCCAGCCAGGTCTGCAGCGGCAGTTGCGCGGATTTACCCACGGCGCCGCCCAGCAGCATCAGGGTCGCCAGGGTGATCCAGAAGTCGCCGACCTGGAATTTCTGCGGTGCCAGCACCAGCAGTTCCTGGATGTTCAGCGTGCCCACCTGTTGGAACAGGATGAACAGGCCGATGGCCATGAACACGTCGCCGATCCGGGTGACGATAAATGCCTTGAGTGCCGCGTTACCGTTGTTGCGGTTGCTGTAGTAGAAACCGATCAACAGGTACGAGCACAGGCCCACGCCTTCCCAGCCGAAGTACAGGAACAACAGGTTATCGCCGAGCACCAGGAACAGCATGCTGGCGATGAACAGGTTGGTGTACGAGAAGAAGCGCGAGTAGCCCGCTTCACCACGCATGTACCAGGACGCGAACAGGTGGATCAGGAAGCCCACACCCACCACCACGCCGAGCATGGTGATCGACAGGCCGTCGACGTAGAGGGCGAAGTTGGGCTTGAAGCCTTCCACCGACATCCACTGCCACAGCACCAGGGTGTAGTGACCGCCTTCCGGCGGCGCCACGTTGAATTGCCAGATGACGTAGGCGGCAACGATGGCCGACAGGCCAATGGAGCCCACACCGATCAGGGCAGAAAGGTTTTCCGACCAGCGTCCGCGAGAGAACGACAGCAGCAGGAAACCGATCAGGGGAAATACGAAAGTCAGAAAGATCATGTTCATCCGCGCATCTCACTGGCAGCGTCGATATCAAGCGTGTGGAAGCGACGATACAGTTGCAGCAGGATCGCCAGGCCGATACTGGCCTCGGCGGCTGCCAGGCTGATCACCAGGATGAACATGACTTGTCCATCCGGCTGGCCCCAACGTGCACCTGCAACGATGAACGCCAGTGCCGCAGCGTTCATCATGATTTCCAGGCTCATCAACACGAACAGAATGTTACGGCGAACCATCAGGCCGACCAGGCCAAGGCAGAACAGGATGCCGGCGACCGCCAGACCATGCTCCAAAGGGATAGCAGGCATCGTCATTGCTCCTTGGCTTCGTTACGGCCCAAGTGGAAGGCGGTGATGGCTGCGGCGAGCAGCAGCATCGAAGCCAGTTCGACCACCAGCAGGTACGGGCCGAACAGGCTGATGCCCACGGCTTTTGCGTCCACGGTGGTGTGGCCGATGGCCTGGCCGCTCTGGTGAGCGAACAGCACATACAGCAGTTCACCCAGCAGCAGCGCTGCGAGGACAACCGGGCCGAGCCAGATGCCGGGCTTGAGCCAGACGCGTTCCTGGGCGACCGAGGCCGGCCCGAGGTTGAGCATCATCACCACAAACACGAACAGCACCATGATGGCGCCGGCGTAGGCGATCACTTCCAGCACACCGGCGAACGGTGCGCCGAGGCTGAAGAAGGTCATGGCCACGGCGATCAGCGAAATGATCAGGTAGAGCAGGGCGTGCACGGGGTTGGTGTTGGTGATCACGCGAAGCGTGGACACAACCGCGATACCCGATGCGAAATAGAAAGCGAATTCCATCTTTCTTCCTTAAGGCAGCAAGCTCTTCACGTTGATCGGCTCGGCTTCGTTTTGTGCGGCGCCTTTCGGCTTACCGGCAACGGCCATACCTGCAACACGATAGAAGTTGTAATCAGGGTTTTTACCGGGACCAGAGATCAGCAGATCTTCTTTCTCGTACACCAGGTCCTGACGTTTGAACTCGGCCATCTCGAAATCCGGTGTGAGCTGGATCGCGGTGGTCGGGCAAGCTTCCTCGCAGAGGCCGCAGAAAATGCAGCGCGAGAAGTTGATGCGGAAGAAGTCCGGGTACCAGCGACCGTCTTCGGTTTCAGCTTTCTGCAGGGAGATGCAACCCACCGGGCACGCCACGGCGCACAGGTTGCAGGCCACGCAACGCTCTTCGCCATCGGGGTCGCGGGTCAGCACGATGCGGCCGCGATAGCGCGGCGGCAGGTACACCGCTTCTTCCGGGTATTGCAGGGTGTCGCGTTTACGGAAGCCGTGACCGAACACCATCACCAGGCTTCGCAACTGGGTACCGGTACCCTTAACGATGTCGCCAATATATTTGAACATGGGTCAAATCCTCACTGAACCGCGCCCGCTGGCGTGTTCAACAACACAACGGCAGCAGTCACCAGCAAATTGATCAGGGTCAGCGGCAGGCAGAAACGCCAGCTGAAATCCATCACCTGGTCATATCGTGGACGCGGAATGGAAGCGCGCAGCAGGATAAACAGCATGATGAAGAACGCGGTCTTCAGGAAGAACCAGAAGAACGCCAGCTGCGGCAGGATGCCGAACGGACCGTGCCAGCCGCCAAAGAACAGCGTGACCAGCAGGGCCGAGATCAAGATGATGCCGATGTATTCACCGACGAAGAACATGCCCCATTTCATGCCGGCGTATTCAATGTGGTAACCGTCGGCCAGTTCCTGTTCTGCTTCCGGCTGGTCGAATGGGTGACGGTGAGTCACGGCCACGCCAGCGATGAAGAAGGTACAGAAGCCGAAGAACTGCGGAATGATGAACCACAGGTTCTGCGCCTGGTACTCGACGATGTCGCGCATGTTGAACGAGCCGACCTGCACCACGATGCCCATCAGCGCGAGGCCCATGAACACTTCGTAGGACACGGTCTGGGCCGAGGCCCGCAGGCTGCCCAGCAGGGCGAACTTGTTGTTACTGGCCCAACCGGCGAACAGCACCGCGTAGACCGACAGGCCGGCCATGGCGAAGAAGAACAGCAAGCCGATGTTCAGGTCCGCCACGCCCCAGGTCGGGGTGATCGGGATGATCGCGAAGGCGATCAGCAAGGCGCTCATGGCCACGACCGGTGCCAGGGTGAAGATCACCTTGTCGGCAAACGGCGGGGTCCAGTCTTCCTTGAAGAACATCTTCAGCATGTCGGCGGCGATCTGGAACATACCGAACGGGCCAACGCGGTTCGGACCGTAACGGTCCTGCCACCAGCCCAGCAGGCGACGTTCGACGAAGCTGAGCAGGGCGCCCGCGACGACCACGGCCAACAGGATCACGATGGCCTTGACGACCGAGATGATCACGTCGATCACTTCAGGGGTGAACCAGGTCATTGCGCTGCCTCCTGCAGACCGTCAACGGTTTTGCCGAAGATCGCCGGCGGGATGCCGGCAAGGCCTTTAGGCAGGGCAACCAGGCCGGCACCCAGCTCTTCGTTGATACGCAGCGGCAGACGCAGGGTCTGGCCGGCCACGGTCACGCTGAGCAAGGCTCCGTCGTTGACGCCCAGGCGGTCGGCTTCGGACTTGGCCACGGACACGTAGGCCTCGGGAATGCGCTCTTGTACCGGCGCGGCCTTGGAAGAGGTCTCTTCGCTGCCGAACAGGTGGAAGAACGGCACGACCTGCCAGGTGCCCTGGGCCGGGTTGAACGGACGCGGGACCGCAGCGAACCAGTTCAGCGTGTCGCCCTGGGGTTCGATCAGGCGGGTGCCCGGGTCGCCGGCGCGGATGTGACCACCGACTTCGTCCTGGAACTTGTTCCAGGCCTGTGGCGAGTTCCAGCCCGGCGACCAGGCAAACGGCACCTGCTGACGCGGCTCGACCGAACCCGAGTAACCTTCCATGGAGAAGGCGAACGCGGTGTCGTTGTCTTGCGGGGTACGCGGCTCGTGCACGCTGATGTCGGCGCGCATGGCGGTACGACCGGAGTAACGCAGCGGCTCACGGGCGAGCTTCATGCCCTTGATGCGGAACGCGGCGGACGGTGCGGCGTCGACGATACGCGCCAGCTGCGGCGCGCTCGCGGCGGCTGCGGCGGTGACGTGGTCGAGCTGGGTCCAGTCGATCGGCTGGTTCAGCAGGGTCGCGCGCAGGGCATGCAGCCAGCGCCAGCCTTCGTGAACCAGGATGCTGGCGTCCATGTACTTCGGATCGAACACCTGGAAGAAGCGCTGGGCACGGCCTTCCTGGCTGACCAGGGTGCCGTCGCCTTCGGCGAAGGTAGCGGCTGGCAGTACCAGGTCGGCACGCTCGCTGGTGGCGGTCTTCTGGTGGTCGGCGACGATCAGGACCTTGGCGGCGTTCAGCGCAGCGTCAACCTTGGCGGCGTCGGTGCGGGTGTACAGGTCGTTTTCCAGCACCACGATCGCATCGGCAGTGCCGTCGATCACGGTTTGCAGGGCGGCGTCCAGGGACTCGCCACCGAGCATGGCCAGGCCGAGGCTGTTGGCTTCCGGCACCACCAGGCTGATGGAGCCGTTCTTGTCGCGCAGCTTCAAGGCCTTGGCGATGTTGGCGGCGGCTTCGATCAAGGCCTTGGAACCCAGCGAGGTACCGGCAATGATCAATGGACGCTTGGCTGCCAGCAGGGCGTCGGCAATGCGCTGGGCCAGTTCGACGGCTTCAGTGTCCAGGCCTTCGACTGCCGGCGCGCTGGCGTCGAGGGCGTGGGCCACGGCGAAACCGATGCGGGCCAGGTCGTCCGGTGCGGCGTGGACGCATTCTTCGGCGATGTCGTCGAGCTTGGTTTCCGCCAGGCTGGCGATAAACAGCGGGTTCAGCGCGTGCTGGCCGATGTTTTTCACCGCAGCGTCGAGCCAAGGCTGGACGCGCATGGCGTCGGCCATGTCTTCGGCCTTGCCTTTGACCGACTGGCGCAGGGACAGCGCGATACGCGCGGCGGTCTGGGTCAGGTCTTCACCGAGCACGAAGATGGCATCGTGGTCTTCGATGTCGCGCATGTTCGGCACCGGCAGCGGGCTGTCGTTCAGCACCTGCAGGACCAGGCGGATGCGCTCAAGCTCACCGGCTTCGATACCGGAGTAGAAGTGCTCGGCACCCACCAGCTCACGCAACGCGTAGTTGCTTTCGAGGCTGGCGCGGGGCGAGCCGATACCGACGATGTTGCGGCCGCGCAGCAGGTCGGCGGCTTTGTCCAGCGCCGCGTCCAGGCTCAGCTTGGCGCCATCGGCCAGCAGTGGCTGGCGTGGACGGTCTTCACGGTTGACGTAGCCATAGCCGAAACGACCACGGTCGCACAGGAAGTACTGGTTTACCGAACCGTTGAAGCGGTTTTCGATGCGACGCAGTTCGCCGTAGCGTTCGCCCGGGGAGATGTTGCAACCGCTCGAGCAGCCGTGGCAGATGCTCGGCGAGAACTGCATGTCCCACTTGCGGTTGTAGCGCTCGGAGTGGGTCTTGTCGGTGAACACACCGGTCGGGCAGACCTCGGTGAGGTTGCCGGAGAACTCGCTTTCGAGCACGCCGTCTTCAACGCGACCGAAGTACACGTTGTCGTGGGCGCCGAATACGCCGAGGTCGGTGCCGCCGGCGTAGTCTTTATAGAAGCGTACGCAGCGGTAGCAGGCGATGCAGCGGTTCATTTCGTGGGAAATGAACGGGCCCAGCTGCTGGTTCTGGTGGGTACGCTTGGTGAAGCGATAGCGGCGCTCGTTGTGGCCGGTCATCACCGTCATGTCTTGCAGGTGGCAGTGACCGCCTTCCTCACAGACCGGGCAGTCGTGGGGGTGGTTGGTCATCAGCCATTCGACAACGCTGGCGCGGAACGCCTTGGATTCTTCATCGTCGATGGAGATCCAGGTGTTGTCGGTGGCTGGGGTCATGCAGGACATGACGATACGACCACGGGTGTCGTTTTCGTCGGTGTACTGCTTGACCGCACACTGGCGACAGGCACCGACGCTACCAAGCGCGGGGTGCCAGCAGAAATACGGGATATCGAGGCCGAGTGACAGACACGCCTGTAACAGGTTGTCCGCCCCATCGACTTCGAGCGCTTTGCCGTCTACGTGGATAGTGGCCATGGTTCAAAGTTCTTCGTTGGCCCGTTGTCAGCGGGCGTGGCTAATGGAATCTTGTTATTCATGTGCATCTACACAGCCTTCACGGCGTCAGCACATGAGCAGGCGAAGGGCACGGACCCTTTGCCTGTTTAAGCGTTACGCGCCGACTACGATCGGCCTTGCCAGAGGCGGGACGGCGGCGCTGGTGGGCGCGATGCCGGCTTCGAACTCCGAGCGGAAGTATTTGATTGCGCTGCCCAATGGCTCCACGGCGCCCGGTGCGTGAGCACAGAAGGTCTTGCCTGGGCCGAGGAAACCGACCAGGCCCAGCAGGGTCTCGATGTCACCCTCGCGGCCTTCGCCATTTTCCAGGGCCATCAGCAGCTTGACGCTCCACGGCAAACCGTCGCGGCAGGGGGTACAGAAGCCGCAGGATTCACGGGCAAAGAACTGCTCCATGTTGCGCAGCAGCGAGACCATGTTCACGGTGTTGTCCACCGCCATCGCCAGGCCGGTACCCATCCGGGTGCCCACCTTGCCGATGCCGCCGGCATACATTTGTGCGTCGAGGTGCTCAGGAAGCAGGAAGCCGGTGCCGGCGCCGCCTGGCTGCCAGGCCTTGAGGGTGTAGCCGTCGCGCATGCCGCCGGCGTAGTCCTCGAACAGCTCGCGGGCGGTCACGCCGAATGGCAGTTCCCACAGGCCAGGGTTCTTGACCTTGCCGGAGAAGCCCATGAGCTTGGTGCCCATGTCTTCACTGCCTTCGCGGGCCAACGATTTGTACCAGTCCACGCCGTCGGCGATGATCGCCGGCACGTTGCACAGGGTCTCGACGTTGTTCACGCAGGTCGGCTTGCCCCACACGCCCACGGCGGCAGGGAAGGGCGGCTTGGAGCGCGGGTTGGCGCGGCGGCCTTCGAGGGAGTTGATCAGTGCGGTTTCTTCACCGCAGATGTAACGCCCGGCGCCGGTGTGCACGAACAGTTCGAAGTCAAAACCCGAACCGAGGATGTTCTTGCCCAGCAGGCCTGCGGCCTTGGCTTCTGCCACGGCACGGTTGAGGTGCTTGGCGGCGGTGGTGTATTCGCCGCGCAGGAAGATGTAGCCACGGTAGGTTTTCAGCGCGCGGGCGCTGATCAGCATGCCTTCGATCAGCAGATGGGGCAGTTGCTCCATCAGCATGCGGTCTTTCCAGGTGTTGGGTTCCATTTCATCCGCGTTGCACAGCAGGTAGCGGATGTTGATGGATTCGTCTTTGGGCATCAGGCCCCACTTAACACCGGTGGGGAAGCCTGCACCGCCGCGACCCTTGAGGCCGGCGTCCTTCACGGTCTGGACGATGTCGTCCTGGGCCATGTCGGCGAAGGCCTTACGCGCAGCGGCGTAACCGTTCTTGGCCTGGTACTCGTCGAGCCATACCGGCTCGCCGTCGTCACGCAGGCGCCAGGTCAGCGGGTGGGTTTCGGCCGAACGCTTGATCAGGTTGGCCGGGCCGAAGGAAGTCAGGGTCATGGGTAGCCCTCGAGCAATTGGGTCACGCCAGCGGGCTGCACGTCACCGAATGTGTCGTCGTCGATCATCAACGCCGGCGCCTTGTCGCAGTTGCCCAGGCAGCACACCGGCAGCAGCGTGAAGCGGCCGTCCGGGGTGGTCTGGCCGAGGCCGATGCCCAGCTTGGCCTGGATCTCGCTGACCACCGACTCGTGGCCACCGATGTAGCAGACCATGCTGTCGCACACGCGAATGATGTGGCGGCCGACCGGCTGGCGGAAGATCTGGCTGTAGAACGTCGCCACGCCTTCAACGTCGCTGGCGGGGATGCCGAGGATCTCGCCGATGGCGTAGAGGGCGCCGTCCGGCACCCAGCCACGTTCCTTCTGGACGATCTTCAAGGCCTCGATCGACGCCGCGCGCGGGTCTTCGTAGTGATGCAGCTCGTGCTCGATGGCCGAGCGCTCGGTTTCACTCAAGGTGAAACGGTCTGTCTGGATAAGCGTGCTGTTCATGCTTAGCGGTCCACGTCGGCCATAACGAAATCGATACTACCCAGGTACGCAATCAAGTCCGCGACCATCTCGCCTTTGATCACCGAAGGGATCTGCTGCAAGTGGGCGAAGCTTGGGGTACGAATCCGGGTGCGGTAGCTCATGGTGCCGCCATCGCTCGTCAGGTAATAACTGTTGATACCCTTGGTCGCTTCGATCATCTGGAAGGATTCGTTGGCCGGCATTACCGGGCCCCACGAAACCTGCAGGAAGTGCGTGATCAGGGTTTCGATGTGCTGCAGCGTGCGCTCTTTCGGCGGCGGCGTGGTCAGCGGGTGATCCGCCTTGTACGGGCCGGCCGGCATGTTGCGCATGCACTGCTCGATGATCTTCAGGCTCTGGCGCATTTCTTCGACGCGCACGATGCAACGGTCGTAGGCATCGCCATTGGCGGCCAGCGGTACTTCGAACTCGAAGTTTTCGTAGCCCGAGTACGGACGCGCCTTGCGCAGGTCGAAATCGCAACCGGTGGAACGCAGGCCGGCACCGGTGACGCCCCATTCCAGGGCCTCTTTGGTGTTGTACTGGGCGACGCCGATGGTACGGCCCTTGAGGATGCTGTTATCCAACGCAGCCTTCTGGTACTCGTCCAGGCGCTTGGGCATCCAGTCGATGAATTCCTTGACCAGGCGTTCCCAGCCATTCGGCAGGTCATGGGCGACACCGCCGATGCGGTACCAGGCCGGGTGCAGGCGGAAACCGGTGATGGCTTCGATGACCTTGTAGGCGCGCTGACGGTCGGTGAAGGTGAAGAACACCGGGGTCATGGCGCCGACGTCCTGGATATAGGTACCCAGGAACAGCAGGTGGCTGGTGATCCGGAAGAACTCGGCCATCATGATGCGGATGGTGTCGACGCGGTCCGGAACCTTGATGCCGGCCAGCTTCTCGACCGAGAGCACGTACGGCAGGTTGTTCATCACGCCGCCGAGGTAGTCGATACGGTCGGTGTACGGGATGAAGCTGTGCCACGACTGACGCTCGGCCATCTTCTCGGCACCACGGTGGTGGTAGCCGATGTCCGGCACGCAGTCGACGATTTCTTCGCCGTCCAGTTGCAGGATGATGCGGAAGGCACCGTGGGCCGAAGGGTGGTTCGGGCCCAGGTTGAGGAACATGTAGTCCTCGTTGGTGCCGGAGCGCTTCATGCCCCAGTCTTCCGGACGGAAGCGCGCGGCCTCTTCTTCAAGCTGCTGCTTGGCGAGGTTGAGGCTGAACGGGTCGAATTCGGTGGCGCGGGCAGGGAAGTCCTTGCGCAGCGGGTGACCTTCCCACGTTGGCGGCATCATGATGCGCGTCAGGTGCGGGTGGCCCGGGAAGTCGATACCGAACATGTCCCAGACTTCGCGCTCGTACCAGCTGGCGTTCGGCCAGATACCGGTCACGGTCGGCACGCTCAGGTCGCTCTCGGACAGTGCGACCTTGATCATCACGTCGCTGTTACGTTCCAGCGACAGCAGGTGATAGAACACGGTGAAATCGGCGCCGCTCGGCAGGCCCTGGCGCTTGGTGCGCAGGCGTTCGTCCACGCCATGCAGGTCATAGAGCATGACGTACGGCTTGGGCAGGTTGCGCAGGAAGGTCAGGACTTCGACGAGCCTGGCGCGCGCCACCCACAGCACCGGCATGCCGGTGCGTGTGGCCTGGGCGGTGAAGGCGTCAGGGCCAAAACGGTTATTGAGTTCGACGACCACATCCTGGTCGTCTGCCTTATAAGGCGGGATGCGTCGAGCACTGCCTGTAGTCATGGTTTTTTATCGCTTTCGGTCAACGTAAAGAATGAAGCCAGGTTTTCGTTCTATAAAAGAAGCGGTGCTGGATCAGACTTCGTCTGGGCTGCGCAGGTTGGTGACTGCGATTCGCTGTTCGCGGCGCTGTTCCTTTTGCGACGGCATCTCGGCGCGGTACACGCCTTGATCGCCGACGACCCAGGAAAGCGGGCGACGCTCCTTGCCAATCGATTCCTGCAACAGCATCAAGCCTTGCAGGAATGCTTCGGGGCGGGGCGGGCAGCCAGGCACGTAGACGTCCACGGGCAGGAACTTGTCCACCCCCTGAACCACGGAGTAGATGTCGTACATGCCACCGGAGTTGGCGCACGAACCCATGGAGATAACCCACTTTGGCTCGAGCATTTGCTCGTAGAGACGCTGAATGATCGGCGCCATCTTGATAAAGCAGGTACCGGCGATAACCATGAAATCCGCCTGGCGCGGTGATGCCCGGATAACTTCGGCGCCAAAGCGCGCGATGTCGTGGGGCGCCGTGAAGGCGGTGGTCATTTCCACGTAGCAGCACGAAAGGCCGAAGTTGTACGGCCACAGGGAGTTCTTACGTCCCCAGTTGACCGCGCCACTCAGCACGTCTTCGAGTTTGCCCATGTAGATGTTCTTGTGGACTTGGTCTTCTAACGGATCGGAAACGGTTTCCCGTTCGCCGATGGGGTACTGCTCGTTAGGAGCATCCGGGTCGATCCTGGTGAGATTGTATTGCATCGCCAAAGCCTCATTGTTTCAGCTTCGCTTGCCGCTTACGACGAGCTTCCGGAGCCCAGTCAAGGGCGCCCACTCGAAATAGGTAGACAAGGCCTGCCAACAGAATTGCTATGAAAACGAGGGCTTCGACGAATCCGGTCCAGCCGCTTTCGCGGACGGACACAGACCAGGCAAAGAGAAAGAGGGCTTCGATGTCGAAGATCACGAAGAGCATCGCGACCAGATAGAATTTGGCTGAGAGCCGCAAGCGGGCGCCACCTGTAGGCAGCATGCCGGATTCGAACGGTTCATTCTTGCTGCGGCCCCAGGCTTTTGACCCGAGGAGGCTGGACACACCGAGCATGAAGGCGCAAAGGCCGACAACACCGAGGAGGAAAATGGCAAAGCCCCAGTTGTGGGCCATGAGTCCTGTCGCTTCGGTCATGCTGGAAATCCTTAACAGAGAGCAAAGGTCTCTGAGCTCGAAAAAGTAACGATGCAGTGACGATATGTCGCACTGCAATCAATCGCGGTGATTTTATGGCTAAACACCGGGCAAGTAAAATTCCTAGGGCGAAATTATTCGATGGAATAAGCACATAGTGCACCTTCTTGGGGCTGTAGCCCTTGCGGGGCGGGCATTAGCGGGCATTTGATCAAATGTGTTTTGTTTAACCTGTAACGAAGTTTTTATGTTCTAAATGATAATGAATATTGTTTGCGTGGGGTTTAAGCGATTGTTTCTCATACAGCGGAGTAAGTTGCCGTTACTTGCCTGATTAGCGCGAGTTGTTGGAGCGGATCTTTTAACCGATTTATCTGCGGCAAATACCGCTCTGGATCAAGGTTTGCACAAAATCTTCAGGCTGCAAGCGTTCCTCATGTGGGAGGGGGGGCTCCCACATTTTTGCCCTTATTGAATCAGCGTGATGTGTACCGGCAAAAAAACGCCCCGAACCAGTCGGGGCGTCAGATCGTGCGGCACTGCGGTTAGCTCTTTAACGGGTCCGCCGTGGCCGTGTACTCACATCGATCAGTGGAACTGCTCTTCTTCGGTCGAACCGGTCAGCGCGGTCACGGACGAGGTGCCGCCCTGGATCACGGTGGTCATGTCGTCGAAGTAGCCGGTGCCGACTTCCTGCTGGTGGGCCACGAAGGTGTAGCCCTTGGCGGCGTCAGCGAATTCCTGCTCCTGCAGCTTCACGTAGGCAGTCATGTCGTTGCGGGCGTAGTCGTGCGCCAGGTTGAACATGCTGTGCCACATGTTGTGAATGCCGGCCAGGGTGATGAACTGATGCTTGTAGCCCATGGCGGACAGTTCGCGCTGGAACTTGGCGATGGTCGCGTCGTCCAGGTTCTTTTTCCAGTTGAAGGAAGGCGAGCAGTTGTAGGACAGCAGTTGGTCCGGGTATTCCTTCTTGATCGCTTCGGCAAAGCGACGCGCTTCGTCCAGATCCGGCTTGGCGGTTTCGCACCAGATCAGGTCGGCGTACGGCGCGTAGGCCAGGCCGCGGGCGATGGCCTGGTCGAGACCGGCGCGCACTTTGTAGAAACCTTCCTGGGTGCGTTCGCCGGTTACGAACGGCTGGTCGTACGGGTCGCAGTCCGAGGTCAGCAGGTCCGCGGCGTTGGCGTCGGTACGGGCCAGGATGATGGTTGGCGTGCCGGCAACGTCAGCCGCCAGACGGGCAGCAGTCAGCTTCTGTACAGCTTCCTGGGTCGGTACCAGTACCTTGCCGCCCATGTGGCCGCATTTCTTCACCGAAGCCAGTTGGTCTTCGAAGTGCACGCCGGCCGCGCCAGCCTCGATCATGCTCTTCATCAGCTCGTAGGCGTTCAGTACGCCGCCGAAACCGGCTTCGGCGTCGGCCACGATGGGCGCGAAGTAGTCGATGTAGCCTTCATCACCCGGGCCTTTACCGGCTTTCCACTGGATCTGGTCGGCACGACGGAACGAGTTGTTGATGCGCTTGACCACGGTCGGCACGGAGTCCACCGGGTACAGCGATTGGTCGGGGTACATGGATTCAGCGGAGTTGTTGTCCGCTGCCACTTGCCAGCCGGACAGGTAGATCGCCTGGATGCCGGCTTTCACCTGTTGAACTGCCTGGCCGCCAGTGAGGGCGCCCATGCAGTTGACGAAATCTTTCTCGGGGCGGAAGGACGGCTTGGCACCTTGGGTGACCAGCTTCCACAGCTTCTCGGCGCCGAGTTTTGCAAAGGTGTGCTCAGGTTGAACCGAGCCACGCAGGCGGACGACGTCAGCAGCGGAATAAGCGCGGGTTACGCCTTTCCAGCGTGGGTTTTCAGCCCAGTCTTTCTCGAGGGCTGCAATTTGCTGTTCGCGTGTCAGTGCCATGGGGGAAAACCTCGTCGCATAGGTCTAGGTGGAAAATTCCATTTGCCAGCCACGTAGTGAATGCGTGGTTATGGCTGCTCGCTGACCAGAAGCTCAGGTGTTCAAGTCAAGTTCGGCGGGGCAGGCGACGGGATGAACGATGGCTCAAGGGGGGAGTTGAGCAGGTAAGGGCGAACTGCGAACGGTCTTCGGGCATCGTGGGCCTTTGTACGATCCATCAGTGTGTAGCCGGGTTACCTGGTTAGCTTCCGTCCCTCGGGACAACTTCGTTCCAGTCGCAACCTCGTCAAACACACCTTGTGGGCGGTACAGACACGAATCGGCTCGGGTGGGTAGCTTGGAGCGTCGATCCGAAGGCCCTTGCCAGGGCCCCTGATTAGCGGGAGCGAGGCCATCATGCCCATGCTTTTTTGGATCGTCAAATGTTTTGTAGTGCTTTTTTTCAGGCACTACATCTTTAGTCTAATACGACTCATCAGTCAGTTTTTGGTGCTTCAGTTCAGGGTGTCGACCTTAACCCGCAACGTCAGGTCATCGCGGCCCTGGGTAGAGTAGCTGCGGGTTGTGGAGGATTTGTCGGCCTGGGTCTCGCGGTTGATGCCGGCCAGGGGGATCCATTCGCCAAGGCGCCCGCTGACGGTTGTGTCGGTGCTTTGCACATTCACTACATCGGGACGTTCCTGGCTCATGCGGTCACGGTTGGTACTGATCGCCAGATGCACGGTCTCGCCGGTGACGCTGGCGGTGACATAGAAGCCCTGGGTGACGTTGCGGTACTGGGTCTGGTTCTGCGGGCGACCGTAGGCGTCAGGCTGAGTGGTGGTCATTGGCACGCTCTGGCCGACCTGGATCAGCGCGGGCACGCCTTCGCTGGCCTGAATCTGCTGGATGCCGCCGTCGCGGCTGGCGGTGCCGTAGCTGATGATGCGGGTCTGGCTGTCGCCGCTGTTCTGCTGGTTGTTTTCATTGGTATCGACGGTGATCAGCAGACGTTTGGCTGGTGTATCCAGCTGGGCGAGCAGCGTGCGCAGGTCCTGGATCTTGCCGGGGGCAGCGTTAACGATAAGCTGGTTGCCGTAGGCGCTGACGGTGCCGTCCTTGCCGATGAAGTTCTGCGCAACCGGGAGCAGGTCGGTGCTGGTGCGGTTGCTCAGGTTGACGACTTCGGTGTCGGCCATTGCCGAGCAACTGGCGGTGAGGAGGAGGGCGGTGAGCAGGGTGCGTAGGGACATGTCCGTGATCTCTGCGAGTCATTTGGGCTTGATAGTGCCAGTTTGTCGGCCTGGAGTGTAGTAAGCGGGCTTGCCTGTGGTGAGCGGGCTTGCCCCGCGCTGGGCTGCGTAGCAGCCCCTATAAAAAACGCCGCGTTCTTACGGAAAGAATGCGGCGTTTGGTTTGGGGCTGCTGCGCAGCCCAGCGCGGGGCAAGCCCGCTTACCACAGGACCACAGGCAAGCTGGCTCACCACAGGCAAGCCCTTACAGCAGGGATCAGGCCCCGCGCACCATATCGACATGGGGAATCCCGACTTCCAGGAATTCCTCGCTGACGATCTTGAAGCCCAGTCGCTCATAGAACGGCGCCGCATACACCTGCGCGCTCAGGAACTGCTTGGTCTGGCCACGTTGCTCGGCCACGCCAATCACCGCTTCCATCAGCTTGTCGCCGACCTTCAGCCCGCGCCAGTCCTTGAGTACCGACACCCGGCCGATCTCGCCGCTGGGCAGCAGGCGCGCGGTACCAATCGGAAAGTCGCCTTCGAATGCAAGGAAATGCACTGCGTCTGCGTCGTCCGCATCCCACTCAAGTTCAGGTGGGACGGACTGTTCAGCGATAAATACCGCTTCACGAATGCGCCGAATCTCGGCGATATCCTTATGCCAGTCCGCGACACCTACGTGAATCCTATTCATCGGCAAACCCCAGGCTTCCTTGCTTGACCAGTTCGCACAGCAGGTCGCGGGCGTCTTCGTCCAACAGCCATTCGCCGAGGTTTTCGGCGTGCAGGGCATCGGCGGCGCAGACCAGTTTCAGCAGTTCGCGCAGTTTGCCCGGCAGGTAACGGCTCTGGCCGCTGGCGAACAGCAGGACGTCATCGTCGACTTCCGACCAGGCCATGCGCGCGCTTGGGTTGCGCACCAGGATCGCACCGTCCTGCAGGCTGTTGATGAAGTCGTCTTCGCCCAGTTCTTCGCCCGCCACCAGTTCCGGGTAGCGCGGCTCGGTCATGAATTGGCCGAACCAGGTCAGCAGCATGCGCTCGTCGCTCATGTGCTCGGCCAGCAGGCTCTTGAGGCGGTCGAGGGCGTCGCTCTGGATCTGGTGCGGGTCGCTGACCGGCTGCGCGTCGGCGTCGGTGTAGCGCTCTTCGTCGGTCAGGTACTGGGCGAGGAAGTCGGTGAAGTGGGTCAGCACTTCGGCGGCGCTTGGGGCGCGAAAGCCCACTGAGTACGTCATGCAGTCATCTTCGGCGATGCCGAAATGCGCCAGGCGTGGCGGCAGGTAGAGCATGTCGCCCGGTTCCAGCACCCATTCGGCGCTTTCTTCGAATTCGGCGAGGATGCGCAGGTCGGCGTGTTGCAGCAGCGGGCTTTCGGAGCTGCACATCTGGCCGATCTTCCAGTTGCGCTTGCCCTGGGCCTGCAGCAGGAACACGTCGTAGTTGTCGAAGTGCGGGCCTACGCTGCCGCCGGGTGCGGCAAAGCTGATCATCACATCGTCGATGCGCCAGCTTGGCAGGAAGCGGAACTGCTCCAGCAACTCGGCCACTTCCGGCACGAACTGGTCGACCGCCTGTACCAGCAGGGTCCACTCACGCTCAGGCAGGGTGCTGAAGGCGTCTTCGGCGAAGGGGCCGCGGCGCAGTTCCCACGGGCGTTCGCCGTGTTCGATCACCAGGCGCGATTCGACTTCTTCTTCCAGGGCCAGGCCGGCGAGTTCGTCGGCGTCGATCGGGCTTTCGAAGTCAGGGATCGCCTGGCGGATCAGCAGTGGTTTTTTCTGCCAGTAGTCGCGCAGGAATTCCCGTGCCGTGATGCCGCCCAGAAGTTGAAGAGGGATATCAGGATTCATGTGTAACCTATTGAAAAAAAGCACTTTTCAGACTGAAATAAAAACGCCCGGCGCGGCCGGGCGTCTCAAGGGGGCTTGCGCTAATCAGATGCGCTTGGCTTGCTCTACAGCGTTGCCGATGTAGTTGGCCGGGGTGAGCAGTTTCAGCTCGGCCTTGGCCGCGGCTGGCATGTCCAGGCCGTCGATGAAAGTTTGCAGTGCTTCAGGGCTGATGCCCTTGCCACGGGTCAACTCTTTCAGCTTCTCGTAAGGGTTTTCGATGTTGTAGCGGCGCATCACGGTCTGGATCGGCTCGGCCAGCACTTCCCAGCACGCGTCCAGGTCAGCGGCGATTTTCTGCGCGTTGAGCTCCAGTTTGCTGATGCCTTTGAGGCTGGCTTCGTACGCGATCACGCTGTGGGCAAAGCCCACGCCGAGGTTGCGCAGTACGGTGGAGTCGGTCAGGTCGCGCTGCCAGCGGGAGATCGGCAACTTGCTGGCCAGGTGCTGGAACAGGGCGTTGGCGATGCCGAGGTTGCCTTCGGAGTTTTCGAAGTCGATCGGGTTGACCTTGTGCGGCATGGTCGACGAACCGATTTCACCGGCAATGGTGCGCTGCTTGAAGTAGCCCAGGGAGATGTAGCCCCAGATATCGCGATCGAAGTCGATCAGGATGGTGTTGAAGCGCGCAATGGCGTCGAACAGCTCGGCGATGTAGTCGTGCGGTTCGATCTGCGTGGTGTACGGGTTGAAGCCCAGGCCCAGCTCGTCTTCGATGAAGGCGCGGGCGTTGGCTTCCCAGTCGATCTCCGGGTAGGCCGACAGGTGGGCGTTGTAGTTGCCGACAGCGCCGTTGATCTTGCCCAGCAGTGGGACTGCGGCGACTTGAGCGATCTGGCGCTCCAGGCGGTACACCACGTTGGCGAGTTCCTTGCCCAGGGTAGTCGGCGACGCCGGCTGGCCGTGGGTGCGCGACAGCATCGGCACGTCGGCGAAACGGATGGCCAGCTCGCGGATGGCTTCGGCGGTCTGGCGCATCAGCGGCAGCATCACGTCATCACGGCCTTCGCGCAGCATCAAGGCGTGGGACAGGTTGTTGATGTCCTCGCTGGTGCAGGCAAAGTGGATGAATTCGCTGACCTTGGCCAGTTCCGGCAGCTTGGCCGCCTGCTCCTTGAGCAGGTATTCGATGGCCTTGACGTCGTGGTTGGTGGTGCGCTCGATCTCTTTCACACGCTCGGCGTGCTCCAGGGAGAAGTTGTCCGCCAGGGCATCGAGTACAGCGTTGGCTTCGGCGGAGAACGCCGGTACTTCGCTGATGGCGGGGTGAGCGGCCAGGCGCTGGAGCCAGCGCACTTCAACCAGTACACGAGCACGGATCAGGCCGTATTCGCTGAAAATAGGGCGCAGGGCCTGGGTTTTGCCGGCGTAGCGGCCGTCAACAGGGGAAACCGCAGTGAGCGAAGAGAGCTGCATGGGGTGTTCTCGGACAGTCGGGCAACGAAATGGGGCGCGTATCATACATGAAAAAATTCGCCGGTCCGTTGCCAACTGACCGGCGTATTACGCGTAACGGCTTGAAAATAGCCTGTCGGTGCGACTTATTCGTTGCGCATCAACGGGTAAAGCTCTTTGAGCAATTTGCGTCGGCTGATCACCAGCTGCCAACGATGACCGCCCAATTGCCGCCACAACCGCGCCGACCGAATACCGGCCAGCAGCAGTGCGCGGATTTTCGAGGCGTTGTTCGGTTGCTGCAGGTTGCGCATGTCGCCGTGCACCTGGATGCGTTGGCGCAAGGTGCTCAAGGTGTCCTGGTACAGCGCACCGCAGGCGGCGATCACGTTTTCGTGGGCCGGGCCGAAGTGTTCTACCTGGGACTGGATCTGTGGCAGGCGTTTGCCGATGGTTTCCAGCATGTCTTCGCGCTTGGCCAACTGGCGCTCGAGGCCGAGCATCGACAGGGCGTAGCGCAGCGGCTCGCGCTGCAAGGTGCTGGGGTCGCGCTCCAGGGCGCCGATCAGGGCGCGATAACCTTCACGCAGTGCGAGGTCGTCGCCGCCGTAGACTTCCAGGGTGTCCTTGGGGTCGCGGATCAGCAGGCTGCCGAGCATGCAGGTCAGGCCGGCTTCGGTGACCTGGCCGGTCTTGGCGATCTTGTCCACGAGCACGGCGGAGAGAAATACCCCGCCGAGTGCCGTCAATTGCTCCTGGGTCGGGCTCATGCCGGGTTGCTCCAGGCTTCGGCGACTTCAATCACGCCGCCGCCCAGGCAGATTTCGCCGTCATAGAACACCACGGACTGGCCAGGAGTGACCGCACGTTGCGGGTCATCAAAGGTGGCGCGGTAGCCCGTCGCGGTTTTTTCCAGGGTGCAGGGCTGGTCGCCCTGGCGATAGCGCACCTTGGCCGTCAGGCGGCGCGGGGTGCTCAGGTCGATCGGGTTGACCCAATAGATCTCCGAGGCCAGCAGCGCGCCCGAGAACAGCAGCGGGTGTTCATTGCCCTGGCCGACGATCAGCACGTTGTGCTCCAGGTCCTTGACCAGCACGTACCACGGCTCTTCGCCGGCATCCTTCAAGCCGCCGATGCCCAGGCCCTGGCGCTGGCCGATGGTGTGGTACATCAAGCCATGGTGACGGCCGATCACTTCGCCGTCGGTGGTCTTGATCTCGCCCGGCTGCGCCGGGAGGTACTGCTTGAGGAAGTCGCTGAAGCGGCGCTCGCCGATAAAGCAGATCCCAGTGGAGTCCTTCTTCTTGGCGGTCGCCAGGCCGTGTTGCTCGGCGATCCTGCGGACTTCGGGCTTTTCCAGCTCGCCCACCGGGAACAGGGTCTTGGCGATCTGTTCACCGCCGACGGCGTGCAGGAAGTAGCTCTGGTCCTTGTTCGGGTCCAGGCCCTTGAGCAGTTCGGTGCGGCCATCGATGTCGCGGCGGCGCACGTAGTGGCCAGTGGCAATCAAGTCGGCGCCAAGGATCATGGCGTAGTCGAGGAACGCCTTGAACTTGATTTCGCGGTTGCACAGGATGTCCGGGTTCGGCGTGCGACCGGCCTTGTATTCGGCCAGGAAGTGCTCGAACACGTTGTCCCAGTACTCGGCGGCGAAGTTGGCGGTGTGCAGCTTGATGCCAATTTTGTCGCACACGGCCTGGGCGTCCGCGAGGTCGTCCATGGCGGTGCAATATTCCGTTCCATCGTCTTCTTCCCAGTTCTTCATGAACAGGCCTTCCACCTCATAACCCTGCTCCATGAGCAGAACGGCGGAAACGGAAGAATCCACGCCGCCGGACATGCCGACGATGACGCGCTTCTTTTGTGTGTCAGAAGGGGCTGGATCACGCATAGGGTTTCAACGGGTGTCTTGAAAAAGGACGCGATTCTAACAGGCCTGGGCCCGCAAGGCTAAAGAGAAGGGCGGATCAATTCCAGGCTGTGACGCTGGCCGGCCAGATAATCATCGATACAGCGGATGATCAGCTCGCTACGCCAGTCGTCGCGCACGGCCATCAGCTCGTCACGGCTCAGCCAGCGGGTGCGCAGGATGCCTTCGTCCAGTTGATAGTCCGGGTGGTGTTTCAGTGCCTTGGCAATAAAGCAGACGCGTTGATAGGTAACCCCGTTGCTGGGTGCGGTGTACAGGTAGATGCCGACGATGCCGGTGGCTTCCACGTCCCAGCCGGTTTCCTCGAGGGTTTCGCGCACGGCGGCCTCGGTCAGGGTCTCGTCTGGGTCGAGGTGGCCGGCAGGCTGGTTGAGCACGGCGCGGCCGCCCTTGAGTTCTTCGACCATCAGGAACTTGCCGTTGTCTTCGACGATGGTGGCGACGGTGATGTGGGGTTGCCAGGTCATGGGATGCCTCTCGATTCTGAATGCAGCGCAGTCTTGGAGCAGGATTACAGCAGTGTGGGAGGGGGCAATCCCCCTCCCACAAGGATGATGCATAAGCAATCTGCATGATGCGCCTGACATTTTATGATTTTACCGATTTCAGCGCCTGGCGCAGCTTATCTCTCCAGAACCCTCAGTTTGGAGAGTGTCATGAACCCGATTGCCGATAAAAGCTACGAAGTACGCCTTACATCGCCACTGCCCATTGCCTTCATCCTGCTGTGGAGTTCCGGCTACATCGGCGGTGCGTTCGGTGTGCGCTATGGCGAGCCGTTCACCATGACGTTCTATCGGTTTGCCCTGGCTGCCCTGGTGTTCCTGGGCGTTGCACTCGCCATCAAGGCGCAATGGCCGAAACGACTTGCACCCTACTTCCATGCTGCGACAGTGGGGCTGCTGTTGCAGGCCCTGCAGTTCGGCGGCCTTTACACCGGCATCAGCCACGGCGTTCCCGCAGGGCAGGCGGCATTGATCGTCGGGCTGATGCCGGTGTTCGTGGTGATCGGTGCCTATTTCTGCCTGGGTGAACAATTGAGTTGGCGCGACCTTCCGGGTTCGATCCTCGGCGTTGGCGGCGTGGCCATCGTCGTGGCCAGCAGCTTTTTTGGCTCCGAGGCGTCAGTGGGGGGTTACGGCGCGGTGGGCTTGGCGCTATTGGGTATCACGCTTGGCACGCTCTACCAGAAGCGCTTTCTGGGCGGGGTGAATCTATGGGTGGGGTGTTTCATTCAGATGGTCACCGCGTCGTTGGTCATGTTGCTGCTGGCATACACCACCGAAACCATGCAGGTCACCGAGTGGGTTCCATTCGTAGCGTCGGTGGCCTGGATCACGCTGATGAACTCCGTGGGTGCGCTGACGCTGCTGTATTTGATGATTCGACGTGGGGAGGCGAGTAAGGCGACGAACTTGTTTCATGTGATTCCGGCGGTCACGCAGATCATGGCGTCGTTGGTGTTGGGTGAGGTGCCGAGTGGGGTGGCGATTGTGGGGTTTGTTGTTTCAGGGGCAGGGGTTTATTGGATGAATCATGTGCGCGCCAAGTAGGTAGTCTTGACAGGTATAGCGGGCGCCTTGCACTAATGGCGGGGAATAATTACTCACTCCCATGGGGGTGGCATGAGAGTCAATCTTGATATTCAGTCGCTGCGCAGTTTCCTCAAGGTCGCAGAGCTGGGCAGTTTCACCCGGGCCGCGCAAGCGTTGAGCCTGACCCAGCCGGCAATCAGCCAGCAAATTCGACGACTTGAGGATTTGCTGGGTGTCGAGCTTTTTGCTCGCGACAATCGGCAGGTGTTGCTCACCCTCGAAGGAGAGCGCTTGACCGGCTATGCCCAGCAGATGGTCAGCGTCAACGACAAGGTGGGGAGCCTGTTTGATGCCAGTCGCACTCAAGAGTCCGTGACGCTGGGTATTCCCGAATATTTCAGCGAGGAAATCCTGCAGCGCGTTATTCCTGCTCTGGCGGTTGAATTACCTTCAGTGCGAATTGTGGTCAAGGTCGCGCGTTCCCTGTTGCTCGCAGAGGCGTTCAGTGAGGGACGAATCGATATTGGCCTGATGATTGATGAGTTGCCAAAAGTCGCTGGCGTGCCTTTGCATGCACTTTCGTTGATGTGGCTGGGTGGCGAGTGTGCGGCAGCCCCCATGGAAGGGCAGGAAGTTTCGCTGGCGCTGTTCAAGGCGCCCTGCGTGTTCAGGAGCCTGGCGATTCGGCGTTTGGAGGAGAGTGGCATCAGGTGGCGCTGCGTGTATGAGTCTGAAGACTTGATGTCGCTGCGTTCAGCGGTCCAGGCGGGAGTTGGTGTGACGCTTTTACCCTGGTTTGCCCAGGTGCCGGGCTTGAAAAACGTCGAAGCGCTCGCGCATTTGCCTGCGCTGCCGGGGTTTGGGGTTGAACTCAAGCAGAGGCCGGGCTGGGAGCCTTGGTACAAACCGCAGTTCCTGGCGATTATCGAGGCCGCATGGCGCGAGGAATACGGTGTTGCATAAACCCTGAAAACACAAACCCCGGCACGTGGCCGGGGTTTGTGATGCATCCCTACAACCTTACTTCAACTTGGCAATCGCCGCATTGAGGGTGTTGCTTGGGCGCATGGCCTTGCTGGTCAGCTCCGGGTTCGGCGCGTAGTAGCCGCCGATGTCCACTGGCTTGCCCTGTACGGCATTGAGCTCGGCAACGATGGTTGCTTCGTTCGCGGCCAGGGTCTTGGCCAGTTCGCTGAATTGACCTTGCAGTGCAGTGTCTTCGGTCTGGGCGGCCAGGGCCTGGGCCCAGTACAGCGCCAGGTAGAAGTGGCTGCCGCGGTTGTCGATGTTGCCGACTTTGCGCGATGGCGACTTGTTGTTGTCGAGGAACTGGCCGGTGGCCTGGTCCAGGGTCTTGGACAGCACCAGGGCTTTCGGGTTGTTGTACGTCACACCCAAATGCTCGAGGGAAGCGGCCAGGGCCAGGAACTCACCCAGGGAATCCCAGCGCAGGAAGTTCTCTTCCAGCAGCTGTTGCACGTGCTTCGGCGCCGAACCGCCGGCGCCGGTTTCGAACAGGCCGCCGCCATTCATCAGCGGCACGATCGACAGCATCTTGGCGCTGGTGCCCAGTTCCATGATCGGGAACAGGTCGGTCAGATAGTCGCGCAGTACGTTGCCGGTCACCGAGATGGTGTCCAGGCCTTTGCGGGTACGTTCCAGGGTGAACTTCATCGCGTCGACCGGCGACATGATGCGGATGTCCAGGCCTTCGGTGTTGTGGTCTTTCAGGTAGGCCTGGACTTTCTCGACCACGACGCCGTCGTGAGCGCGCTGTGGGTCCAGCCAGAAGATGGCCGGGGTGTTGCTGGCGCGGGCACGGTTGACGGCCAGCTTGACCCAGTCCTGGATCGGCGCGTCTTGGGTCTGGCACATGCGGAAGATGTCGCCGGCTTCGACTTTCTGTTCCATCAGCAGGTTGCCCTTGCTGTCGGTCACGCGGACGACGCCGTCAGCCTTGACCTGGAACGTCTTGTCGTGGGAGCCGTACTCTTCGGCTTTTTTCGCCATCAGGCCAACGTTTGGCACGCTGCCCATGGTGGTAGGGTCGAAGGCGCCGTTGGCCTTGCACTCTTCGATCACCGCCTGGTAGATGGTGGCGTAGCAGCGATCCGGGATCACGGCCTTGGTGTCGTGCAGCTGGCCGTCGGTGCCCCACATCTTGCCGGAGTCACGGATCATGGCCGGCATCGAGGCGTCGACGATCACGTCGCTCGGCACGTGCAGGTTGGTGATGCCTTTGTCGGAGTTGACCATCGCCAGGGAAGGGCGAGCGGCGTAGACCGCCTGGATGTCAGCTTCGATCTGCGCCTGCTGCTCGGCCGGCAGGGCCTTGATGCGGGCGTACAGGTCGCCGATGCCGTTGTTCAGGTTGAAGCCGATTTGTGCCAGCACGTCTGCGTGCTTGGCCAGGGCGTCTTTATAGAATTCGGCAACGATCTGGCCGAACATGATCGGGTCGGAGACCTTCATCATGGTGGCTTTCAGGTGGACCGACAGCAGCACGCCTTGTTTCTTGGCGTCTTCAATTTCAGCGGCGATGAAGCTGCGCAGGGCGTTCTTGCTCAGTACCGCGCTGTCGATGATTTCGCCGGCCTTGACGCTGGTCTTTTCTTTCAGGACGGTGGTGGTGCCGTCCTGGGCGACCAGCTCGATCTTGACAGCGTCAGCGGCTTCGATCTGCACGGCTTTTTCGCTGCCGTAGAAGTCGCCGTTGCTCATGTGGGCAACGTGGGACTTGGAGTCTGCAGCCCAGGCGCCCATCTTGTGCGGGTGCTTGCGAGCGTAGTTCTTGACCGACAGCGGCGCGCGGCGGTCGGAGTTGCCTTCGCGCAGTACCGGGTTCACGGCGCTGCCCTTGACCTTGTCGTAACGTGCACGGGTTTCTTTTTCCGCGTCGGTGGTTACGGTTTCCGGGTAGTCCGGCAGGGCGTAGCCCTGGGCCTGCAGTTCCTTGATCGCCGCTTGCAGCTGCGGGGTCGAGGCGCTGATGTTAGGCAGCTTGATGATGTTGGCTTCAGGGGTAACGGCCAGGTCGCCCAGTTCGGCGAGGTGGTCCGGTACGGCCTTGGTGCCCAGTTGCTCGGGGAAGCTTGCGAGGATGCGCCCTGCGAGGGAGATGTCGCGGGTTTCCACGGCAATATCAGCGGAAGCGGTGAAGGCCTCTACGATAGGCAGCAGTGAATAGGTGGCGAGGGCTGGGGCTTCGTCGGTGAAGGTGTAGATGATCTTCGAGCGGGTGGGCATATTCGGATTAACTCTCTTCTTTGCTGAAAGCGTGCGCAGAAACTCGAGATGCGCCGGGTGGAGCGCGTTCGTTCAAAGTCATCCATGAGCGAAAGGTCGAGGTTTCTTCGCGGTGATGTTGGGTTGCATCAGTCGAGCGTCAAGCGGGTGGACTATTGTATTAGTCCTGCTTTGTAGCGGAGGGCCCTGTTCCAGAGCGGTCTGCCATCGTGACTCTTTGGTCAGCGGCGGCATTATACATAGGTCGCTATGCTTACGCCGAGCCTTCATACAAAAGGTGTGTCGTCCATTGGTCTAAAGGTCGCAGGTACCGGGTTACGCCTAAAGTCGCACGAAGTGCTCAAGATTGGCGCTTTTCCCTTTGCTTTCAGGCTTGTAGGCGACAATTTATGCTGTTTTCGATGCAAATGAGCATGGCGCGAGGTTTCAGTCGCCATTTATCTGGAGTAGGCTCGAACGCAGCCAGATGTTCAATCCATAGATGGAGTTCAGCATGGGATACAAGAAGATTCAGGTTCCGGCAGTCGGCGACAAAATCACCGTCAATGCAGACCATTCTCTCAATGTTCCTGACCAACCGATCATCCCGTATATCGAAGGTGACGGTATTGGCGTCGACATCAGCCCGGTGATGATCAAGGTGGTCGACGCAGCTGTTGAAAAGGCCTACGGCGGCAAGCGCAAGATCTCGTGGATGGAGGTGTACGCCGGCGAGAAGGCGACCCAGGTCTACGACCAGGACACCTGGCTGCCCCAGGAAACCCTGGATGCGGTCAAGGATTACGTGGTGTCCATCAAGGGCCCGCTGACCACTCCGGTAGGGGGCGGCATTCGTTCGCTGAACGTGGCCCTGCGTCAGCAACTCGACCTCTACGTGTGCCTGCGCCCGGTGCGCTGGTTCGAAGGTGTGCCCAGCCCGGTCAAGAAACCAGGCGATGTGGACATGACCATCTTTCGCGAAAACTCCGAAGATATTTACGCCGGGATCGAGTGGAAGGCCGGCTCGCCGGAAGCGACAAAGGTCATCAAGTTCCTCAAGGAGGAAATGGGCGTCACCAAGATTCGTTTCGATCAGGATTGCGGCATTGGTATCAAGCCGGTATCGCTGGAAGGCACCAAGCGCCTGGCGCGCAAGGCCCTGCAATATGTAGTGGATAACGATCGCGACTCGCTGACCATCGTGCACAAAGGCAACATCATGAAGTTCACCGAAGGGGCCTTCAAGGAATGGGCCTACGAAGTGGCGGCTGAAGAATTCGGTGCGACCCTGCTGGATGGCGGCCCGTGGATGCAGTTCAAGAACCCGAAGACCGGCAAGAATGTAGTGGTCAAGGATGCCATCGCCGATGCCATGCTCCAGCAGATCCTGTTGCGTCCGGCCGAGTATGACGTGATCGCGACCCTCAACCTGAACGGCGACTACCTGTCCGACGCCCTGGCGGCAGAGGTGGGCGGTATCGGGATTGCGCCGGGTGCCAATCTGTCCGACACCGTTGCCATGTTCGAGGCGACCCACGGTACTGCGCCCAAGTATGCGGGCAAGGACCAGGTCAACCCGGGTTCATTGATCCTGTCGGCGGAAATGATGCTGCGTCATATGGGCTGGACCGAAGCGGCCGACTTGATCATCAAGGGCACCAACGGTGCTATCTCGGCCAAGACCGTGACTTATGACTTCGAACGCCTGATGGATGGCGCGAAGCTGGTGTCTTCGTCGGGCTTTGGGGATGCGTTGATTTCGCATATGTAAAAGCCTGGTACAAAAAAACCGGCCAACCCAAGTCGATCGGGCGGCCGGTTTTTTATCGCATGTCACTCGCTTCGCGGGGTGTCAGGCCGTTTGTTTCTTTTCGTTATGAGCGGTTGATGGCGTGTTTTTTTCATGTGTTTCGGCTTTCACTGCACCGATATTCACGGCGTGCAGCCCTTTCGGTCCTTGAATGATTTCAAAGCTCACAGCTTGGCCCGCCTTCAGCGTTTTGTACCCATCCATGTTAATCGCTGAGTAGTGCGCAAAAAGGTCCTCGGTTTTACCGTCTTCATTAACAAAGCCATATCCCTTGGCATTGTTGAACCACTTGACCTTGCCACTGATCTTGACGCCAGACATACCCATATCCCTCTGCACCAGACTCCATCACTGGAGTATCATCCAGTTTATCCGTCCTAACCCGAATAAATAAGGTTGACTGCGCGGACCTTTTTTACCCACTGTGGGTTCTATTGGTTGTAACACCGATTTGCCGATAGTCAAGGCGACCGGGTGGTCAGGAGTTGAAATTCTGACAGGTCGCCCCCACCACTGTATTTGAACCACTGACGAACCTTTCTTTCCATGCATGCAATCAGCCAGATTCGACTAACATTCAATCAGGATCGACCGGATCACGAACACGATGACGACGGTTCTGCAGGCATTGCTGTTCAGGAGGCCAAGCCTGCTTTACAGGCGCCGCCGATGTACAAGGTGGTTTTGTTCAACGATGACTACACACCGATGGATTTCGTGGTCGAAGTGCTCGAGGTGTTTTTTAACCTGAACCGCGAGTTGGCGACCAAGGTAATGCTGGCCGTTCACACAGAAGGACGGGCAGTATGTGGAGTGTTTACCCGTGACATCGCCGAGACAAAGGCCATGCAGGTCAACCAGTACGCCAGGGAAAGCCAGCATCCGCTACTCTGTGAAATCGAGAAGGACGGTTAACGCCGACCACTTGGGTATGAGGTGAAGCTATGTTAAACCGCGAGCTCGAAGTCACCCTCAATCTTGCCTTCAAGGAGGCTCGTTCGAAGCGTCATGAATTCATGACTGTCGAACACCTGCTGCTGGCACTTTTGGATAACGAAGCTGCCGCCACGGTTCTGCGTGCGTGCGGCGCCAATCTCGACAAGCTCAAGCATGACCTGCAGGAGTTTATCGACTCCACCACGCCACTGATCCCCGTGCATGACGAGGACCGTGAAACCCAGCCAACCCTGGGCTTCCAGCGGGTATTGCAACGTGCTGTTTTCCACGTACAGAGCTCCGGTAAGCGTGAAGTCACAGGCGCCAATGTGCTTGTGGCGATCTTCAGCGAACAGGAAAGCCAGGCAGTGTTCCTGCTCAAGCAGCAGAGCGTTGCCCGTATCGATGTCGTCAACTACATCGCCCACGGTATCTCCAAGGTGCCTGGGCACGGCGATCATTCCGAGGGTGAGCAGGATATGCAGGACGACGAGGGCGGTGAGTCTTCTTCTTCAAGCAACCCGCTGGATGCCTATGCCAGCAACCTCAATGAGCTGGCGCGCCAGGGGCGGATCGATCCGCTGGTGGGGCGTGAGCTTGAGGTCGAGCGCGTAGCGCAGATCCTGGCGCGCCGTCGCAAGAACAACCCGTTGCTGGTGGGTGAGGCGGGCGTGGGCAAGACCGCGATTGCCGAAGGCCTGGCCAAGCGCATCGTCGACAACCAGGTGCCGGACCTGCTGGCCAACAGTGTCGTCTACTCCCTTGACCTGGGCGCGTTGCTCGCCGGGACCAAGTACCGTGGCGATTTCGAGAAGCGCTTCAAGGCCCTGCTCGGCGAGCTGAAAAAACGCCCGCAGGCGATCCTGTTCATCGACGAGATCCACACCATCATTGGTGCCGGTGCGGCATCCGGTGGGGTGATGGACGCTTCCAACCTGCTCAAGCCGCTGCTGTCGTCGGGTGATATCCGCTGCATCGGTTCGACCACCTTCCAGGAATTCCGCGGCATCTTCGAGAAAGACCGTGCCCTGGCGCGTCGCTTCCAGAAAGTCGACGTGTCCGAGCCGTCGGTCGAAGACACCATCGGCATCCTGCGCGGGCTCAAGGGGCGGTTTGAAGCGCACCACGGCATCGAGTACACCGATGAGGCGTTGCGTGCGGCCGCCGAGTTGGCGTCGCGCTACATCAATGACCGGCACATGCCGGACAAGGCCATCGATGTGATCGACGAGGCAGGGGCCTACCAGCGCCTGCAGCCGGTCGAGAAGCGTGTGAAGCGCATCGACGTGCCTCAGGTCGAGGACATTGTCGCGAAGATCGCGCGGATTCCGCCAAAACACGTCAACAGTTCCGACAAGGAGCTGCTGCGTAACCTGGAGCGCGACCTCAAGCTCACCGTGTTCGGCCAGGACGCAGCGATCGACGCGCTGTCCACCGCGATCAAGCTGTCGCGTGCGGGCCTCAAGTCGCCGGACAAGCCTGTCGGTTCGTTCCTGTTCGCCGGTCCTACCGGTGTCGGCAAGACCGAGGCGGCGCGGCAATTGGCCAAGGCCATGGGGATCGAGCTGGTGCGCTTCGACATGTCCGAATACATGGAGCGTCACACCGTGTCGCGCCTGATCGGTGCGCCTCCGGGCTATGTCGGTTTCGACCAGGGCGGCCTGTTGACCGAGGCGATTACCAAGCAGCCCCATTGCGTACTGCTGCTCGATGAAATCGAGAAGGCCCACCCGGAAGTCTTCAACCTGCTGCTGCAGGTAATGGACCACGGGACCCTGACCGACAACAACGGGCGCAAGGCGGACTTCCGCAATGTCATCCTGATCATGACCACCAACGCCGGTGCCGAGACGGCCGCGCGGGCTTCGATCGGCTTTACCCACCAGGATCACTCGTCCGATGCGATGGAAGTGATCAAGAAGAGCTTCACGCCGGAGTTCCGCAACCGCCTGGACACCATTATCCAGTTTGGTCGCCTCAGCCATGAGGTCATCAAGAGTGTGGTGGACAAGTTCCTTACCGAGCTTCAGGCGCAGTTGGAAGACAAGCGCGTGCAACTGGATGTCACGGAAGCGGCACGCAGCTGGATCGCCGAAGGTGGCTACGACGCGGCAATGGGCGCTCGCCCGATGGCGCGCCTGATCCAGGACAAGATCAAGCGGCCGTTGGCCGAAGAGATCCTGTTTGGCGAGCTTTCCGACCATGGTGGCGTGGTGCATATCGACCTGAAGGATGGCGAGCTGACCTTCGAGTTCGAAACCACGGCTGAAATGGCCTGATCGTTCTGCAATAACGCAAAAAGGCGCCGAAAGGCGCCTTTTTGCTGTCTTGAAATGCAATTCTCAGAATGGGGCTTGCCCCCCTCCCGCAGGATTCCTCGGTGTTTGAGAAATCCCATGCACACAAAAACGCCCGGCATAACCGGGCGTCTTGTATTGACTTGCTTAGCGAGCGCGGTAAGTGATACGCCCTTTGCTCAAGTCATAGGGCGTCAGCTCGACGCGCACTTTGTCACCGGTAAGAATACGAATGTAGTTCTTGCGCATCTTGCCGGAGATATGCGCGGTTACGACGTGCCCATTTTCCAACTCCACACGAAACATGGTGTTGGGCAGGGTGTCGACGACAGTGCCTTCCATTTCGAAGCTGTCTTCTTTCGACATGCAGTAAAGCCCTCGGTATCCAGTGAATGGCCCGGTGCAACTGCGCCAGGCAAAAGCGGCGTGCATTGTGCCCGAAAAAGGGTGTTTAAGCCAAGGGGTTCTAGTTAAGCGTGACCCATCTTTGATTAATCAGCAGTTCTATGGGGCGATATTGGGTCTTGTAGTTCATCTTTTTGCAGTTCTTGATCCAGTATCCGAGGTACACCGCGTCGAGTTCCAGGCGCAGTGCTTCACCGATTTGCCAGAGGATCGCGAAGCGCCCGAGGCTGCGCCGCTCTTCGGCCGGCTCGTAGAAGGTGTAGACCGCTGACAGGCCGTTAGGCAGCAAATCGGTCACGGCGACGGCCACCAGGCGGCCGTCCGCGCGAAATTCGTAAAAGCGCGAGAACGGCAGGTCACGCACCAGGAAGGTGGAAAACTGGTCGCGGCTGGGTGGGAACATATCGCCGTCGGCGTGGCGCTGCTCGATATAGCGCTGGTACAGGTCGAAATACTCTTCGGTGAATCGTGGCTTGGCAGCTGCCACCGTCAGGTCGGCATTGCGCTTGAGGATGCGCTTCTGATTGCGGTCCGGCAGAAACTGCGCCACAGGGATGCGTGCCGGCACGCAGGCATTGCAGTTCTGGCAGTGGGGCCGGTACAGATGATCGCCGCTGCGCCGAAAACCCATTTCCGAGAGATCGGCATACACGTGCACATCCATTGGCTGGCTGGGGTCGAGGAACAGCGTGGTGGCCTGCTCGTCGGGCAGATAGCTGCAAGAGTGGGGTTGAGTGGCATAGAACTTCAAACGCGCCAACTCGGTCATGATCAACCCTCGGATAAGCTTTGAAATAAGTGTAAGCCAGGTGTGCGGATGTCGCCTAAGAAACCCATGGCCCTGCGTTGGGTTGGTCCAGATGGTTGCGCAGGAAACCTGCAAAGTCGCTGCGGGATATGGCGCGGGCGCCCAGGCTGTGCAGGTGGTCGTTGGGCATCTGGCAGTCGATCAGTACAAAGCCCCAGGCCTGCAATTGCCGGGTCAATGTGGCAAAGCCGAATTTCGAGGCGTTGTCGGCACGGCTGAACATCGACTCGCCGAAGAACAGCTGGCCCATCGCCAGGCCATACAGGCCGCCTACCAGCTCGCCGTTGTCCCATACCTCCACCGAATGGGCGTAACCGCGCTGATGCAGCGTCAGGTAGGCGCTCTGTATGCCTTCGGTGATCCAGGTGCCATCGGCATACGCGCGCGGCGCGGCGCACGCCTGGATGACGGCGGCAAAGTCCTGGTCGAAGGTCACGGTATAGCGCTGCTGGCGCAATAGTTTGCCCAGGCTGCGGGAAACGTGCAGCTCGTCGGGGAATATCACGGTGCGCGGGTCCGGCGACCACCAGAGGATCGGCTGGCCCTCCGAGAACCAGGGAAAGCAACCGTGGCGGTAGGCTTGCACCAGTCGCTCGGCCGACAGGTCGCCACCGGCGGCGAGCAGGCCATTGGGTTCACGCATGGCCTTGGCCAGCGGGGGAAATGTCAGTGAGTCGCGTTGTAACCAGGTCAGCATGGCATCCAGGCTTGCGGAAGGGGAGGGGAGTGGCAGGCGGATCGCCTGCCCCAAGGGGTGTGATTATTGTCGACGCAGCGCTGTGGGGCCAGCCCGAATCGGCTGTTGGCGTGCAGAAGCATGAGCGGGTGTTTCTGCAACTCTCTGCGTGAGGCGTGGTCGTAATCGGGTCTGGCCCCTGCAGGCCATTTGCCAAGCTTGCCTGGATTGGTAAAAACAGCTCATAAGCCTTTGTCAGCAAAGACAATGCATGCTCAAATTGAACATGTTGTGACACACAATTGGCTATGCTGCCTGAAGAAAGCCAAGTGGCGTGGCAACCGCAACACAAACCCGTACAATGCGGCCATTGTGGTGTTATCGCCATTTCATCCAGCAATCGCCCAGTGTTAAAAGTAGATTCCACGACGTTCGTTCATTTTTCAGCTGCTCGGATTGGGCAGTATTTGCAGTTATTCAACAGATGGACGCGCTAACAGGCGCAGGAAAAGACCCGTTTTGAAGAAATCCGCCGCAACACCTAAAGCAGCCGTCGTGCCGGCCTGGCGCCAGCACCTGCACTATCGACTCAAGGAAGGCGCGCTGATCGCTATCGGCGCGCTGTGCCTGTTCCTGATGATGGCCTTGCTCACCTATGGCAAGGACGATCCGGGCTGGAGCCATAACAGCAAGATCGAAGACGTGCAGAACTTCGGTGGGCCTGCCGGCTCCTACAGCGCCGACATCCTGTTCATGGTGCTGGGTTACTTCGCCTATATCTTCCCGCTGTTGCTGGCGATCAAGACCTGGCAGATCTTCCGCCAGCGTCATGAGCCGTGGCAGTGGAGCGGCTGGCTGTTTTCGTGGCGCCTGATCGGCCTGGTATTCCTGGTGCTGTCGGGTGCCGCCCTGGCGCATATTCATTTCCACGCACCCACCGGCCTGCCGGCGGGCGCGGGTGGGGCGCTGGGCGAGAGCCTCGGCGACCTGGCGCGCAAGACCCTGAATATCCAGGGCAGCACCCTGATGTTTATCGCGCTGTTCCTGTTTGGCCTCACCGTGTTCACCGACCTGTCGTGGTTCAAGGTGATGGACGTGACGGGCAAGATCACGCTCGACCTGCTGGAGCTGTTCCAGGGCGCTGCCAACCGCTGGTGGGCCGCCCGGGTCGAACGCAAGCGCATGGTGGCCCAGTTGCGCGAGGTGGATACCCGCGTCAACGAAGTGGTGGCCCCAAGCACACCGGACCGCCGTGAGCAGGCCAAGGTCAAGGAACGCCTGATCGAACGCGAGCAGGCCCTGAGCAAACACATGTCGGACCGCGAGAAGCAGGTGCCGCCGGTGATCGCCCCGGCGCCGCCCAAGCCGGCCGAGCCCAGCCACCGCGTGCAGAAAGAGAAACAGGCGCCGTTGTTTGTCGACAGCGCCGTGGAAGGCACCTTGCCGCCGATCTCGATCCTCGACCCGGCCGAAAAGAAACAGCTCAACTATTCCCCTGAGTCCCTGGCGGCCGTCGGCCATCTGCTGGAAATCAAGCTCAAGGAATTCGGCGTCGAGGTGTCGGTGGACTCGATCCATCCCGGTCCGGTGATTACTCGTTACGAAATCCAGCCGGCTGCCGGCGTCAAGGTCAGCCGCATTTCCAACCTGGCCAAGGACCTGGCGCGCTCCCTGGCCGTGACCAGCGTGCGCGTGGTGGAAGTGATCCCGGGCAAGACCACCGTGGGTATCGAGATTCCCAACGAGGACCGCCAGATCGTGCGGTTCTCCGAAGTGCTGTCGACGCCCGAATACGACAACTTCAAGTCGCCGGTCACCCTGGCCCTGGGCCACGACATTGGCGGCAAGCCGGTGATCACCGACCTTGCCAAAATGCCTCACCTGCTGGTGGCCGGTACCACCGGTTCGGGTAAATCGGTGGGCGTGAACGCGATGATCCTGTCGATCCTGTTCAAGTCCGGCCCGGAAGACGCCAAGCTGATCATGATCGACCCGAAGATGCTCGAACTGTCGATCTATGAAGGCATTCCGCACCTGCTCTGCCCGGTGGTCACTGACATGAAGGACGCCGCCAACGCCCTGCGCTGGAGCGTTGCCGAGATGGAGCGCCGCTACAAGCTGATGGCGAAGATGGGCGTGCGTAACCTGTCGGGCTTCAACGCCAAGGTCAAGGAAGCCCAGGACGCCGGCACGCCGCTGACCGACCCGCTGTACAAGCGCGAAAGTATCCACGACGAAGCACCGCTGTTGAGCAAGCTGCCGACCATCGTGGTGGTGGTCGACGAGTTTGCCGACATGATGATGATCGTCGGCAAGAAGGTCGAAGAGCTGATCGCGCGTATCGCCCAGAAGGCGCGGGCGGCCGGTATTCACTTGATCCTCGCCACCCAGCGTCCGTCGGTGGACGTGATCACCGGCCTGATCAAGGCCAACATCCCGACCCGCATGGCGTTCCAGGTGTCGAGCAAGATCGACTCACGGACCATCATCGACCAGGGCGGTGCCGAGCAACTGCTGGGCCACGGTGACATGCTCTACATGCCGCCGGGTACCAGCCTGCCGATCCGGGTCCACGGCGCCTTCGTCTCCGACGATGAAGTGCACCGCGTGGTGGAGGCCTGGAAGCTGCGTGGCGCGCCCGAATACAACGACGACATCCTCGCCGGTGTCGAAGAGGCCGGCAGCGGCTTCGACGGTGGTAGCAGCGGTGGCGACGATGATGCCGAAACCGACGCGCTGTATGACGAAGCCGTGGCGTTCGTGCTGGAAAGCCGCCGCGCCTCGATTTCTGCGGTGCAGCGCAAGCTGAAGATCGGCTATAACCGCGCTGCGCGCATGATCGAAGCCATGGAAAACGCTGGCGTCGTCACTGCAATGAACACCAACGGCTCGCGCGAAGTCATCGCCCCCGGGCAGATGCGCGACTGATTCCGTGCCGCGTGGCAGCACGCGGCGCGCCCTTACGACTCAATGAGGACTCCCATGCGTCTTATCCGCATGCTGTTGTTGCCGGCACTGGCCCTGACCGCTGTTTCGGCCCACGCTGACCCGGCCTCCGTCGCCAGCCTGAAAAACCTGTTGGACAAATCCCAGACCCTGACTGCGCGCTTCTCCCAGCTCACCCTGGATGCCGGTGGCACCCAGTTGCAGGAAACCGCCGGCGAGATGGCCGTGCAGCGCCCAGGGTTGTTCTACTGGCACACCGAAGGCAAGGCCGAGCAGACCATCGTCTCGGACGGCCAGAAAGTCACCCTGTGGGACCCGGACCTGGAGCAGGCGACCATCAAGAAGCTCGACCCGCGCCTGAACCAGACGCCGGCGCTGCTGCTGTCGGGCGATGTGTCGAAAATCAACGACAGCTTCGACATCACCTCCAAGCAAACCAGCAACGTGATCGAGTTCACCCTCAAGCCGAAATCCAAGGACACGTTGTTTGACACGCTGTCCCTGTCGTTCGGCAACGGCGTGATCAATAACATGCGCCTGGTCGACAGCGTCGGCCAGCGCACCGATATCCTGTTCTCCGGGGTCAAGGCCAACCAGCCGGTACCGGCGTCCAAGTTCAAGTTCGACATCCCCAAGGGTGCCGACGTGATCCAGGAATAAACTGCCCAGAGGTTTCAAACGCTGCCCATGGATCTGTTTCGAAGTGACCCGATTGCCCAGCCTTTGGCCGCGCGCCTGCGCTCGACCAACCTGGATGAGTACGTCGGTCAGGAACACCTGCTCGCTCGCGGCAAGCCGTTGCGCGAAGCCCTGGAGCAGGGTGCGCTGCACTCGATGATCTTCTGGGGGCCGCCGGGCGTGGGTAAGACCACCCTGGCGCGACTGCTGGCAAAAGTCTCGGATGCACACTTCGAAACGGTCTCGGCCGTGCTGGCCGGGGTCAAGGAGATCCGCCAGGCCGTCGAGGTGGCCAAGCAGCAGGCCGGACAGTACGGCAAGCGCACCATCCTGTTTGTCGACGAAGTGCATCGCTTCAACAAGTCGCAGCAGGATGCGTTTTTGCCCTACGTCGAGGATGGCACGCTGATTTTTATCGGGGCCACCACCGAAAACCCTTCGTTTGAGTTGAACAACGCGTTGCTCTCGCGGGCGCGGGTCTATGTGCTCAAGAGCCTCGACGAAGCGGCGATGCAAAAGCTGTTGCACCGCGCCTTGAGCGAAGACAAGGGCCTGGGCAAGCGTCAGCTGAGCCTCAGCGACGAAGGCTTCAAGATCCTGCTCAGCGGTGCCGACGGCGACGGTCGCCGCTTTCTCAACCTGTTGGAGAACGCCTCCGACCTGGCCGAAGACGGCAGCGAGATTGGCGTCGACCTGCTGCAAAGCCTGCTCGGCGATACGCGTCGGCGTTTCGACAAGGGCGGCGAAGCTTTCTACGACCAGATTTCGGCGCTGCACAAATCCGTGCGTGGCTCCAACCCGGACGGCGCGCTGTATTGGTTTGCGCGCATGATCGACGGCGGCTGCGACCCGCTGTACCTGGCGCGCCGCGTGGTGCGCATGGCCAGTGAAGACATCGGCAACGCCGACCCGCGCGCCCTGAGCCTGTGCCTGGCGGCCTGGGAAGTGCAGGAGCGCCTCGGCAGCCCGGAAGGTGAGCTGGCGGTGGCCCAGGCCATCACGTACCTGGCCTGCGCGCCGAAAAGCAACGCGGTGTACATGGGCTTCAAGTCCGCCCTGCGTGCGGCCGCCGAACACGGCTCCCTCGAAGTGCCGCTGCATCTGCGCAATGCGCCGACCAAGTTGATGAAACAACTGGGCTACGGTGATGAATACCGCTATGCCCATGATGAGCCGGACGCCTATGCCGCCGGCGAAGACTATTTCCCCGACGAGCTTGAGCCGCAGCCGTTCTACCAGCCGGTGCCCCGTGGCCTGGAGCTGAAGATCGGTGAAAAGCTCAATCACCTCGCCCAACTCGACCGCCTCAGCCCAAAACAGCGGAGAAAGTAGTGTTCAAGACGATTCTTGCCGTGTCCGCAGCCGGCATCGCTGGTACATTATTGCGTTTCGCCACCGGTACTTGGGTGAGCGCCAATTGGCCGAAGCATTTTTATGCGGCGACCCTGGCGGTCAACCTGGTGGGTTGCCTGATCATCGGGTTGTTGTACGGCTGGTTCCTGTTGCGCCCGGAAGTACCGATTGAAATTCGCGCCGGCTTGATTGTCGGCTTTGTAGGCGGTCTGACGACCTTTTCATCCTTTTCACTGGATACGCTGCGCCTGCTGGAAAGCGGGCAGGCCCTGATCGCCTTCGGGTACCTGGGCATCAGCGTGTTCGGCGGGCTGCTCGCCACCTGGGCCGGCCTGTCCTTGACCAAACTTTGATAAACGAGAGACCGACATGCTCGATTCCAAACTGTTACGTAGCAACCTTCAGGACGTAGCGGACCGCCTGGCATCCCGTGGCTTTGCCTTGGATGTTGCGCGCATCGAAGCGCTGGAAGAACAGCGCAAGACCGTCCAGACCCGCACTGAAGCACTGCAGGCTGAGCGGAATGCGCGTTCCAAATCCATCGGTCAGGCCAAGCAACGTGGCGAAGACATCGCGCCGTTGATGGCGGACGTCGAGCGCATGGGCACCGAGCTGTCCGACGGCAAGGTCGAGCTGGAAGGCATTCAGTCCGAGCTGGATTCGATCCTGCTGGGCATCCCCAACCTGCCGCACGAGTCCGTGCCGATTGGCGAAGACGAAGACGGCAACGTCGAAGTGCGTCGCTGGGGCACGCCAAAAGCGTTTGATTTCGAGATCAAGGACCACGTCGCCCTGGGCGAATTGACTGGCGGCCTGGATTTCGAAACCGCCGCCAAGATGTCCGGTGCGCGCTTTGCCTTGCTGCGCGGCCCGATCGCACGCATGCACCGTGCCCTGGCGCAGTTCATGATCAACCTGCACACCGGCGAGCACGGTTACGAAGAGGCTTACACCCCGTACCTGGTGCAGGCGCCGGCGCTTATGGGCACCAGCCAGCTGCCGAAGTTCGAGGAAGACCTGTTCAAGATCAGCCGCGATGGCGAAGCCGATCTGTACCTGATCCCGACCGCCGAAGTGTCGCTGACCAATATCGTTGCCGGCGAGATCCTCGATGCCAAGCAACTGCCGCTCAAGTTCGTCGCCCACAGCCCGTGCTTCCGCAGCGAAGCCGGCGCCTCGGGCCGCGACACCCGCGGCATGATCCGCCAGCACCAGTTCGACAAGGTCGAGATGGTCCAGGTGGTCGAGCCGTCCAAATCCATGGAAGCCCTGGAAGGCCTGACCGCCAACGCCGAACGCGTCCTGCAGCTGCTGGAGCTGCCGTACCGCGTCCTGGCGCTGTGCACCGGCGACATGGGCTTCAGCGCCGTGAAGACCTATGACCTCGAGGTGTGGGTACCCAGCCAGGACAAATACCGCGAGATTTCGTCGTGCTCCAACTGCGGTGATTTCCAGGCCCGGCGCATGCAGGCGCGTTTCCGTAACCCGGAAACCGGCAAGCCGGAGCTGGTGCACACCCTCAACGGTTCGGGCCTGGCTGTAGGTCGCACCCTGGTGGCGGTGCTGGAAAACTACCAGCAGGCTGACGGTTCGATCCGCGTACCTGAAGTGCTCAAGCCTTACATGGCGGGCGTCGAGGTCATCCGCTAAATGGAATTCCTGCCGCTGTTTCATAACCTGCGCGGCAGTCGTGTGCTCGTCGTCGGTGGGGGGGAGATTGCCTTGCGCAAATCCCGCCTGCTGGCTGACGCCGGCGCAGTGCTGCGGGTGGTTGCTCCCCAGATCGAAGACCAGTTGCGTGAGTTGGTGCATGGCAGTGGCGGGGAAATGATTCTGCGCGGTTATCAGGAGGCCGACCTGGAAGGCTGCACCCTGATCATCGCGGCGACCGACGACGAGCCACTGAACGCGCAAGTGTCCAGTGACGCCAAACGTCGTTGCGTACCGGTCAATGTGGTGGACGCGCCGGCCTTGTGCAGCGTGATTTTCCCGGCGATTGTCGACCGTTCGCCCTTGGTGATCGCGGTGTCCAGCGGCGGCGATGCGCCGGTGCTGGCGCGCTTGATCCGCGCCAAGCTGGAAACCTGGATTCCGTCCACCTACGGCCAGTTGGCCGGGCTGGCGGCGCGCTTTCGTGCCCAGGTCAAAGGTTTGTACCCGGATGTGCAGCAGCGTCGGGCGTTCTGGGAAGAAGTGTTCCAAGGGCCGATTGCCGACCGTCAGTTGGCCGGGCAGGGCGATGAGGCTGAGCGTCTGTTGATCGAAAAGGTCAACGGCGCACCGCCTTATGCGCCGGGTGAGGTGTACCTGGTCGGTGCCGGCCCAGGCGACCCGGACCTGCTGACCTTCCGTGCCCTGCGCCTGATGCAGCAAGCCGACGTGGTGCTGTACGACCGTTTGGTTGCACCGGCGATTCTGGAGCTGTGCCGTCGTGATGCCGAGCGCATCTACGTCGGCAAGCGCCGCGCCGACCACGCCGTGCCGCAAGACCAGATCAACCAGCAACTGGTGGACCTGGCCAGGCAAGGCAAGCGCGTGCTGCGCCTCAAGGGGGGCGATCCGTTCATCTTTGGCCGTGGCGGTGAAGAAATCGAGGAACTGGCGGCCCATGGCATCCCGTTCCAGGTGGTGCCGGGGATCACCGCAGCCAGTGGTTGCGCGGCGTACGCCGGGATTCCGCTGACCCATCGCGACTACGCACAGTCGGTACGCTTTATCACCGGGCACTTGAAGAATGGGACGTCGGACCTGCCTTGGAGTGACCTGGTAGGGCCGTCGCAGACCCTGGTGTTCTACATGGGCTTGATTGGCTTGCCGATCATCTGTGAGCAACTGATCAAGCATGGGCGTGCCGCGGATACCCCGGCGGCGTTGATCCAGCAGGGCACCACGTCCAACCAGCGCGTGTTTACCGGCACCCTGGCGGACTTGCCGCGCATGGTGGCGGAGCATGAAGTGCATGCGCCGACGCTGGTGATCGTCGGTGAGGTGGTGGTGCTGCGCGAGAAGCTGAAGTGGTTTGAAGGCGCCCAGTCACAAGTCTGAGCACCTGCGCACACATCGACTGTAGGAGCGAGCTTGCTCGCGAAAATCGTCAACGATAACGCGCCCATCCTGAATGCACGCGGTGTTTTTGAGTTATTCGCGAGCAAGCTCGCTCCTACGGGTTTTGTATCAGCTCCAAATGCCTTTGCTGGTTAGCCGCGCTCGATCATGCCCGGCATCAAACGCCTGCAACGGCCCCTTCGGCACGATCGCCGTCGGGTTGATGGTGCGGTGGCTCCCATAGTAATGCCCCTTGATGTGTGTGAAATCCACCGTCTCGGCCACGCCCGGCCACTGATACATCTCCCTCAGCCAATTCGACAGGTTCGAATAATCGGCAATCCGCCGCAGATTGCATTTGAAGTGGCTGTAATACACCGCATCAAAACGAATCAGCGTGGTGAACAAGCGCACATCCGCCTCGGTCAGGTACTCGCCGGCCAGGTAGCGATGGTCGCCCAGGTGCTGCTCCAGGTGATCCAGTTCGGCAAACACATCATCAAACGCGCTTTCATACGCTTTTTGTGAGGTGGCAAAGCCTGCGCGGTACACGCCATTGTTCACGGCCGGGTAGATCCGCTCGTTGAGCCCATCGATGGTCGCGCGCAGCGGCTCAGGGTAGAAGTCCAGGGTGTTGCCGGTCAGGCCGTTGAACGCGCTGTTGAACATGCGGATGATCTCTGCCGATTCATTGCTGACGATGCGGTTGAGCTGCTTGTCCCACAGCACCGGCACGGTGACGCGGCCGGTGTAGTCGGCGGTGTCGGCGGTATAGCGCTGGTGCATGAATTCGAAACCATCGAGCTTATCGCCGGTGGAGCCGTGGGCCTTGTCGAAGGTCCAGCCGTTTTCCAGCATCAGCCAGCTGACCACGGACACGTCGATCACGCTTTCCAGGCTCTTGAGCTTGCGCAGGATCAGGGTGCGGTGGGCCCAGGGGCAGGCCAGGGACACATAAAGGTGATAACGACCGGCCTCGGCCTTGAAGCCGCCTTCGCCGCTGGGCCCCGGCTGGCCATCGGCGGTCACCCAGTGCCGGCGCTGGGCCTGTTCGCGCTGGAAAGCGCCATCTGCGCTACTTTCGTACCACTGGTCTTTCCAGTGTCCTTCGATCAGCAAACCCATGACTGGCTCCTTGGCTAATAAGCGTTGGAGCCCAGTCTAAAGGGATGAGTTCGAACTAAAAGCGCAAAGACCGGGCGTGAATGATCGATTAAATCGATTTGTCCCGTGCATCCCAGTATTGCCGGGCTAATTCGAACGCCTGTTCCCGTGGGTGGCCGAGGCCGCGCAAGGCCAGGGCCATGGTGGCGATCAGCGCCAGTTGCGGGTAGCTGTCTTCTACGTCGCCGCGCCACACGGCCTTCAAGTGATCAGGCTCCAGGGTTGCCGGCTTGACGTGGCGCTGGTCGGAGAGGGCAGGCCATTCTTCATCCCAGCTTTCGCCACCGGTGGTGCCATAGAGGTGGCTGATCGTGTCGGGGTTGATCTCGACTTCGCCGCCGTCGCCCTTGACCACGATCACATGATCGCCAAGCAGGCCGCTGGCATCGCGGTGCACGCCCTGGTAACCGGGGTGGAAAATGCTTTGCAGGCCGCAGCGCGCATTCAGCGGGTTGAGCAGGCGCGCCAGGGAGTGGATCGGCGAGCGCAGGCCGAGGGTGTTGCGCAGGTCGATCATGCGTTGCAGTTGCGGCGCCCAATCGCCCAGCGGGATAAACGCCAGGTTGCCTTGTTCAAACGCGGTCCCGACCTGCTGCCAATTACGGCACAGCGGGATGTGCAGGGTTTGCAGCAATTGTTCGGTGTACAGCCGGCCCGCCGTGTGTGCGCCGCCGCCGTGCATGAGGATGCGCACGCCATGTTGCGCCAGGCACTTGGCCGCCAGCAGGAACCACGGCAGGTGGCGCTTCTTGCCGGCGTAGGTCGGCCAGTCGACATCCACATTCAGTGCCGGGGCGTTCAAGCGTTCACGCACGGCTTCGGTAAAGCCGGCGAGTTCTTCCGGGCTTTCTTCCTTGTGGCGCAGCAGCATCAGGAAGGCGCCGAGCTGGGTGTCTTCGACTTTTTCGTCGAGCAGCATGCCCATGGCTTCGCGGGCCTCTTCGCGGGTGAGGTTGCGCGCGCCGCGCTTGCCTTTGCCCAGGATGCGCACGAACTGCGCAAACGGATGCTCGGCAGGGGTTTCAAGGGTCAGTGGGGCAAAGTCGGTCATAAGCAATTCGTCGGCCGGGGCAGGCCCGCCAGCTTGGCGGCGAGTTTGGCGGGAGTGCCGTTGAACAGTGTGTTGAGGTGCAGGCTGTTGCCCTTTTGCGGGCCGAGCTTCAAGGCGGTGTACTTGATCAGCGGGCGCGTGGCGGGGGACAGCTGGAATTCGGCGTAGAACTGGCGCAGCAGTTCGAGGATCTGCCAATGATCCGGGGTCAACACCAGGGCCTCGGCGGCGGCCAGGGCATCGGCCACCTCAGGGGACCATTCGTTCAGGTCGACGAGGTAACCGTCCTTGTCCAGCTCGAGGGTGCGCGCGCCTACGGTCAGGGTGTTCATAGCCAGGTGTTGACCTTGCTGTAGTCGAGCGACAGCTGCACGAAACCCGGGTAGTCCACGCTGTCAGCCCAGTCCGGCAGCGGCAGATTGCGCGCCTGCATGTCTTCCGCCAGCACGAACACCTTCACGCCCTTGGTGCGCAGGGCCGGGTCGTGCAGCCCGTAGGCGCCATCGCCGCAGAGCAGGATCGCATCCTCGGCGCCACAGATGCGCAGGCAACTGGCGAGGCGGCTATCGGTAAAAGGAGAGTGAGATACCACATGTAAAGTCGACATCAGAGGGTTATCACCTGGTCGTAACGGTCAATCAGCCTGGAGATCGCTTCGCTGTCCAGTGACTGGGCATTGGCCGGCTGCGTCAGCCCGCGCTCACCCAGGCTATGGCGGCAGGCGAACACCTCATCGATGCCGAACAGGCCCAAGGCCTGCAGATTGGCGCTGAGGTCTTTTTGCTGCACGGCCTTGGCGTCCTGGTGCGGCGCCAGTTGGAACACGCCGTCATCCATGAACAGCACGCCGATCGGCAGATCAAACGCGCCCCCGGCCAGCACGATATCCAGCGCTTCGCGCGCGCTCGGCCCGGACCAGGGCGCCTGGCGGCTGATCACTAACAAGGATTTGGACATGTCACGGCCCTCCAAAACAGATCAGGCGGTCGGCGGCCTGGGCGGCGTCGTGCAATTGCCCCAGGCCCGACAACGCCCAGGGCGCATCCAGGTTGGCCGCGCTGCGTTGATAGCGCGTGGCTTCCTCGGCATTCAGCACGCCACGACGCAAGGCGGCAGCGATGCACACCACGCCGTCGAGTTGATGCGCATTGACCAACTCGCGCCATTGGCGGGCGACGTCCTGCTCATCCTGGGGCGCAACGAGGGTGTTGGAGGCGTTGTAGACGCCGTCCTGATAGAAGAACAGCCGCACAATCTCATGCCCGCCGGCCAGTACTGCCTGGGCGAACAGCAGGGCGCGACGCGAGGAGGGCGCGTGGGCGGCGGAAAACACTGCAATCGCAAACTTCATGGAACACTCTGCAAGCAAACGTGGGGCAATGATAAAGCCGCCGCCACGAAAAAGCCCGCCATGATCAAAACGGTCACCCTCGATGATCGTTCTGACGATTGCCGGTAGGCGCCAGGCTGCCTAGTCTGTGGGAATCCGAAACCCAAATGGAGTCTCCATGTCAGGTCCCTTGGCGTCCCTCAAAGTGCTGGATTTTTCCACCTTGCTGCCCGGCCCGTTTGCTTCCTTGATGCTGGCGGACATGGGCGCCGAGGTGCTGCGCATCGAGTCCCCTACGCGCATGGACCTGCTGCGGGTGCTGCCGCCCCATGACCGGGGGACTTCGGCCAGTCATGCCTATCTCAATCGCAACAAACGCAGCCTGGCGCTGGATTTGAAGCAGGCCCAGGCGCTGGAGATCGTGCGCGAACTGGTCAAGGACTACGACATTGTCCTCGAACAATTCCGCCCCGGCGTGATGGAACGCCTGGGTCTGGGGTACGAGGCGCTGAAGGCGATCAACCCGCGGCTGATTTATGTGTCGATCACCGGGTATGGCCAGACCGGGCCCTATAAGGACCGCGCCGGGCATGACATCAACTACCTGGCGCTGGCCGGGGTCGCCAGTTACACCGGGCGCCGGGACAGCGGGCCACTGCCCTTGGGCGTGCAGTTGGCGGACGTGGGCGGCGGTTCGCTGCATGCGGTGGTGGGGCTGCTGGCGGCCGTTATCGCCCGGCAGCAGAGCGGGGTCGGCCAATACCTGGATGTCAGCATGACCGATTGCTCGTTCAGCCTGAACGCCATGGCCGGCGCGGGTTACCTGGCGTGTGGTGTGGAGCCTGAGCGGGAGGGCCATGTGCTCAATGGCGGGAGTTTCTACGATTACTACCGCTCCCGAGATGGGCGCTGGATGTCGGTCGGCAGCCTGGAACCGGCTTTCATGCAGCAGTTGTGTGAAGCGTTGGGCCGCCCGGAGTTGGCCGCGCAGGGCTTGAAGCCTGAGCAGCAGCCGGCGCTTAAGCAGGCCTTGCAGGTGGAGTTCGAGAAGCGCAGTTTCGAGCAATTGTGCGAGCTGTTTACCGGGGTGGATGCCTGCGTGGAGCCGGTGCTGACGCTCAGCGAAGCCGTGGCCCATCCGCAGTTGAAGGCGCGGGCGCTGGTCAGCCAGGTGCCCAGGGGCGATGGCTCGAGCCAGGCGCAGATAGCCTGCCCGTTGAAGTTTTCGGAAGGGTTGCCAGCGCCCCGGCACATTGGCGTCGCCGTGGGTGCGCACAGTGATGAAGTGTTGGCGGAGCTGGGCTTGAGCCCCCAGCGCATCAGCGAGCTGCGCAGCTCCAAGGTGATTATGTAGTGGCTGGGCGGACGCTATCGGGAGCAAGCCCCCTCCCACATTAGGCCTGTGAATACGATCAAAATGTGGGAGGGGGCTTGCTCCCGATGAGGCCTTTATTCCACTCTGGTTTCGCCGGTAAACACCAATGTCTGCCGACAGCGCCGACACAGGTACCGCCGCCCCTGAGCCACCATGCCATGGCGTTGCGACGAAAACGGAAAGTCACTGTCGGCACACGGGCAACGATAAATATAGCGGGTTACCTGGCGACGCTTCACGGCATAGGTGTGGCAGCGGTCCGGCGGCAGTTCATAGACCCCACGCATGATCAGTTGCCATTCCTCGCCATGGGGCTGGATGCGTTCGCCGAACAATTGGTGGGCAATCAGGTGCGCCACCTCATGGGCCACGGTCTGTTTCAGGAAGTGTTGGCTGTTTTCTCGGTACAACTGTGGGTTGAAGCGCAGCAGGTTCTCGTGCAAATGCGCGACACCGGCCTTCTGGCCCCGCAGCTTGAGGCTGACCTGGGGGCGTTTGAAGCTTCGTTTGAAAAAGGATTCGGCTTGCAGGAAACAATCTTCGACGCGGGTATTGAGTTGCTCGGGCATGCTGTACATATCTCCAGAGGCGTCCAGTATGCCGCAAAGCGGGGTGTTTCCGAATCTGTCAGGCGCCGAATGGTCATCCATCACGCACAAAGCCACCTTGCGGTGGCCTTGCCTTTGCCATTGAACGGGTCAGTTCGTGTAGATCGGCCCCACGCCCAGGCCCCAGACGATCACGGTAAACGCCATGATCGCCACCAGCACCACCAGCCCTACGGCCAGTATCGAACTGGAAAACAGGAAGCCTTCATCCGGATCGATGCTCATGAAGGTCGGTACGCCGACATACAGCAGGTACACCGTGTAGCAGATCGCCGCAGTGCCCACCACCATGCCCAGCCACATATGCGGGTAGAGCGCCGCCAGCCCGCCGATAAACAGAGGTGTCGCGGTATAGGTGGCAAACGCCACGCACCGCGCCATGCTGGGGTTGGCGTCGTAGGTGCGGGCCATCCAGTGGATGAACGCGCCCATCACTGCCACGCCGCCGAGCATGGCCGCGTAGGACATGAGAGTCATCCACAGCGCACTTTCCTGGGTCAGCATGACCGGGGAGCGGTTGCCGATGACCCAGCCGACCTGGGTGGTGCCGATAAAAGCCGATACGGCGGGGATCGCCGCGAGAATCAGGGTGTGAGTGAGGTACATGTGGCCGATGCTTTCTTCTTTATCGCCACGAATTTCCCGCCATTCCTGGTCGGGATGGGTAAACAGCCCCACGACGTGATGGATCATGCCAGTCACTCCTGTCGTTATTACCATCGCCCCCCATCGGAGCGCCCACGGGCCAGATGGCCACAAAGGTCTGGATATATGTGTGCGACCTCAAGTCGCAGTATAGGAAGGGATGACCGGAATAACCGTAGGGCCTTTAGAGCAAATTGCGCTGTAAACAGGGGGCCTAATCGCGGCGGGGTCTTTTACTGTTAGCCCTTTAGCTGTTTTTTTTGCGTAAAATACCCGGCTTTTCGTCACACACCTCCAGCGGATCCAAGCGCCATGGGCACTCTTACGGTCAACCAGAACAAACTGCAAAAACGCCTGCGCCGCCTGGCCGGTGAGGCAGTCGCCGATTTCAACATGATCGAGGACGGCGACAAGGTCATGGTCTGCCTCTCCGGCGGCAAAGACAGCTACACCATGCTCGACGTGCTGCTGCACCTGCAAAAGGTCGCGCCGATCAAGTTCGACATCGTTGCGGTCAATATGGACCAGAAACAACCGGGCTTCCCCGAGCACGTGCTGCCGGCCTACCTCAAGGCGCTGGGCGTCGAGTACCACATCGTCGAAAAAGACACCTATTCGGTGGTCAAGGAACTGATCCCTGAAGGCAAGACCACCTGCTCGCTATGCTCGCGCCTGCGCCGTGGCACGCTCTACACCTTTGCCGATGAGATCGGGGCGACCAAGATGGCCCTGGGTCACCACCGCGACGATATTGTCGAGACCTTCTTCCTCAATATGTTCTTCAACGGTTCGCTCAAGGCCATGCCGCCCAAGCTGCGTGCCGATGACGGGCGCAACGTGGTGATCCGCCCGCTGGCGTATTGCAACGAGAAGGACATCCAGGCCTATTCCGACTTCAAGCAATTCCCGATCATCCCGTGCAACCTGTGCGGCTCCCAGGAAAACCTGCAGCGCCAGGTGGTCAAGGACATGCTGGTGGATTGGGAGCGCAAGACCCCCGGGCGTACCGAAAGTATCTTCCGCAGCCTGCAGAACGTGCAGCCGTCGCAATTGGCCGACCGCAACCTGTTCGACTTCACCAGCCTTAAAATCGATGAGAGCGCCGCGCCGCGTTTCGTCAATGTTGTGAACCTCTGAGCTCATTCAACGCTCTGACACACGGCGCTCGCGGGCGCCGTTTTCAATTCCATTGCCAGCATTCAACAGCAGGAGAGGGCATGCGCGATTACAAGTGGCTGCACGAATATTGTCTGAATCGCTTCGGTTCAGCGGCCGAGCTGGACGCCCACCTGCCGGTGCCCAAGACTCCGGCGCAGTTACGCAAGATCAGTGATGATCGCTACCTGTCGACCTTGGCGTTGCGCGTGTTTCGCGCCGGCTTGAAACACAGCGTGGTGGATGCCAAGTGGCCGGCCTTCGAGCAGGTGTTCTTCGGCTTCGACCCGGAAAAAGTCGTGTTGATGGGGGCCGAGCACCTGGAGCGGCTGATGCAGGACGCGCGCATCATCCGTCACCTGGGCAAGCTCAAGAGCGTGCCGCGCAATGCGCAGATGATCCTGGACATCGAGCAGGAAAAAGGCAGCTTCGGCGCATTTATCGCCGACTGGCCGGTGACCGATATCGTCGGGTTATGGAAATACCTGAGCAAGCACGGTCATCAGCTGGGCGGGCTGTCGGCCCCGCGCTTTTTGCGGATGGTGGGCAAGGATACCTTTGTGCCGAGCGATGACGTGGTCGCGGCATTGAATGCGCAGAAGATTGTCGACAAGGCACCCACCAGCCTGCGCGACCTGGCCACGGTGCAGGCTGCGTTCAACCAGTGGCATGCCGAGAGTGGGCGGCCGATGTGCCAGCTGTCGATGATGCTGGCCTATACGGTGAATCACTGACCGGGTTCTAGGGTATGGCCAACCGGCGGTTCAACTGGTGCCGCCAGCGCACATACAGCAGCGCCGTGCAAAACACCGCCAGGCTGGCCAGCATCTCCAGCACCCCGAACCATTGCCGGTTCGGGTCATACGCCGCCAGCGCGCCCTTGATGAAATACAGGTTCACCGCAAAGCACATCCACGAATACCCGCGCGCGCTGCCGATGATCATCCCCGGCGCCAGCACCAGCAGCGGCACCAGTTCGATCAGCAGGATCACCCACGGGCGTGCGCCGTGCAGGTCGGCGACGAACAGGTAGTACCCGCACAACAAACCCACCAGGGCGAAAAACGCCAGCAGGCATAACGCGCGTGCCGCCTTGACCCGTGGCTCCAGCCACGCTTGCGGCGGTAGGACCTTAGGCTTCCTGGCCACGGCCGTTCTCCAGCAGCGTGGCGGTCTTGGCCAGGCGCAGGCCCAGGGCCCGGCACAGGGTGATTTCATGCGGGTCGAGCAGGCGCTTGCCATCCGGCCCGGCATGGTGGCTGGCGCCATACGGCGTGCCGCCGCCCTGGGTGTCGAGCAGCGCCTGTTCGCTGTAGGGCAGGCCAGTGATCAGCATGCCGTGGTGCAGCAGCGGCAGCAGCATCGACATCAGCGTGGTTTCCTGGCCGCCATGCAGGCTGGCGGTGGAGGTGAACACCCCGGCCGGCTTGCCGACCAGCGCACCGGTCAGCCACAGGTTGCTGGTGCCATCGAGGAAGTACTTGAGCGGCGCGGCCATGTTGCCGAAGCGCGTCGGGCTGCCCAGGGCCAGGCCCGAGCAGTTTTTCAAGTCATCGAGGCTGGCGTACAGCGCGCCTTCGTCGGGGATGCTCGGCGCCACGGCTTCGCATTCGGTGGAGATCGCCGGTACGGTGCGCAGCCGCGCTTCCATGCCGCCTTGCTCGATGCCCCGGGCAATCTGCCGAGCCATTTCGCTCACCGAGCCATTGCGGCTGTAATACAACACCAGCACATACGGCGCAGTCACGGCAGGATCTCCAGCACGTTCTCCGGCGGACGGCCAATGATGGCTTTATCGGCGGTTTCCAGGATCGGGCGTTCCATCAGCTTGGGGTGTTCGGCGATCGCGGCGATCAACTGCGCTTCGCTGAGGCTGGCGTCGGCCAGGTTGAGGGCCTTGTATTCGTCTTCGCCGGTGCGCAGCAGTTGGCGGGCGCTGATGCCCAGCTTGGCCAGCAGTGCCTTCAATTGCGCGGCATTCAGCGGGGTTTCCAGGTAACGCACCACGGTGGGGGCGAGGCCTCGGGCTTCCAGCAGTTCGAGCGCACCGCGGGATTTCGAGCAGCGCGGGTTGTGATAAAGCGTCAGATCGGTCATGTGCGGGTCGCATCTTGCGTAAGGTGGCGGGTATTCTACCTGCGCGGCGTCCTGTCCTTAAACCGTAAGAGGCGATAGGTCGCAGCCAACGTTCATTTTTGCGAAGGATTACCCCATGACAAGGCGACTGATCGGTGCATTGGCGATCATCACAACCCTGCTGCTCAGCGGCTGCGGCAATGACTACGGCGTTGACCAATACGGCCAGAAGGTCGCGGCCGAGCGCCTGGACAAACAGTGGCTGGTGGTCAACTACTGGGCGGAATGGTGTGGCCCATGCCGTACGGAAATCCCCGAACTCAACGCCCTGGCAGAACAGTTGAAGGGGCAGGGCGTGGGGGTGTTCGGGGTTAACTTCGACAATGTGCAGGGGGCGGAGCTTAAGGAGGCCAGCGACAAACTGGGGATCAAGTTCACCGTGCTGGCGCAGAACCCGGATGGGATCTTCGATATTCCGCGCAGCGAAGCGTTGCCGGTGACCTACATCATCGATGACAAGGGCAAGGTGCGCGAGCAGTTGATGGGTGAGCAGACGGCGGAAGGGGTGCTGGCCAAGCTCAAGGCCTTGCGCGGCTAGAGTATTGCCCCCGATCAAATGTGGGAGGGGCGGTGCGACGATTCGACTTGCCCCGATAGCGGTGTGTCAGCCGACACACCTGCCAACCATGCCGCCGCCATCGAAGCCTCGCTAAAGCTCGACATCTCCCACAGGGGCCCAGCGGTGCCCACGAGATCTACAGCCGAGCAACTTCCCACCTGCCAACCCATCTCATTATTTAAATCTCACCAACCTGTAGGTCGGTGGAATCAGCCCTCTTCGAGCCATAGGCGAATCGGCTTGCCTTCGGTCGGCCAGAAGCGGGTCTGCTCGATCGGCGAGATGTCCCAGCGCTGTACGCCTTGCAGGGCCTGGAAGAAGCGCTGTTCCTGCTCCATCAGGGCCTCGGCGCAGAGCTTGCGGGTGCTGCCGAGCTTGCCGAAGCTGAGTTTGTCGCCCTCAAGGGTGTACGGCGCGAACCAGTGGTTGCAACCGCCGTTGCCGTAGGCACGCCCATCGGCGCCGAGGGTGACGGTCAGGTGTGCGTAATCCATCAACGGCCGCTCACCAATCCACTCCACCACGTAGCTGTGATCCTGCTTGAGCTTGGCCGCGTCACCGGCGCAGCCACTCAGGGCCGCACCGACGGCGGCGAGCAGAAGCAGGCCTTTCATTGCCCGGCCTTCTGGCATTTCGGGCAACGATGTTTGTCGCCTTCGCTGGCCCAACCCAACTCGGCAATGCGTGCATTGGCGGCCGGTTGCAGCGGCTCCTTGGTCAGCTTGGTTTCCACCGCGAATTCAAACTCCAGCACGGTGTCGCAGCTGTCGCAGTTGACCTTCCAGGTGTGAATCTCCAGCTCGCCGAACTTCGGCCCGCGGGCCATGGCGACCCACTGGCCGGCAGGGCGGATGGAGTAGCGCGCGTCACCTTCGACGGTAAGGCGCATGGACAAGGTTTTACTGCCGCGCAGGGTGACGATCAGCACGTCGTCATGCTTGATCGAGCCACCGTTGCCGGTGACCTGGTAACGGCCCGGCACCAGGGCACGGCATTCGATCAGGGTGTGTTGCGGGCTCAGCAAGCTGAAGCGGAAATCGTGTTCGGCCATGGATCCTCCAAATAGGCGCGGCATCCTATCACGGGTGCCTGCTGATCATGAGCCTGGTATGTGACCGCTGATCATCCTTCGACGAGGTTCTGCGCCCGGCCATCGGCCCATGCCGCAATATTGGCCAATGTGGTGCCGGCAATCGCCGCCAGGGCTTCGCGGGTAAGGAACGCCTGGTGTGCGGTGACGATCACGTTGGGGAAGGTCAGCAGGCGCGCGAGCACGTCGTCCTGCAGGGGCAGGTCGGAGCGGTCCTCGAAAAACAGCTGGGCTTCCTCCTCGTACACATCCAGCCCCAGGTAGCCGAGCTGGCCGTCCTTGAGTGCTTCGATCAGCGCTGGCGTGTCGACCAGGCCACCGCGACCGGTGTTGATCAGCATGGCGCCGGGTTGCATCCGCGCCAGGGAGTGCGCATTGATCAGGTGCTTGCTGTCGGCGGTCAGCGGGCAGTGCAGGCTGATGATCTGGGCCTGGGCCAAGAGCTCCGGCAGGCTCACATAGTCAGCGCCGAGGGCCTGGACCTGGGGGTTGGGGAACGGGTCGTAGGCGAGCAGCCGGCAACCGAAGCCCGCCATGATCCTGGCGAACGTGGCGCCGATCTGGCCGGTGCCGACCACGCCGACGGTCTTGCCCACCAGGTCGAAGCCGGTGAGGCCATGCAGGCTGAAATCGCCGTCGCGGGTGCGGTTGTAGGCGCGATGCAGGCGGCGGTTGAGGGCGAGGATCAGGGCCACCGCGTGTTCGGCGATCGCATGGGGCGAATAGGCCGGGACGCGCACGATGGTCAGGCCCAGACGTTTGGCGGCAGGCAGGTCCACATGGTTGTAGCCGGCCGAACGCAACGCGATCAACCGCGTGCCGCCCTTGGCCAGGTGTTCCAGCACCGGGGCGCTGAGGTCATCGTTGATAAAGGCGCAGACTACCTCGTGGTGTTCGGCCAGGGCGACGGTGTCGAGGTTGAGCCGGGCGGGTTGGAATTGCAGTTCCAGGCCGCGCGGCAAGGGTTCGCCGAGGAAACTGTCGCGGTCGTAGGTCTGGCTGCTGAAAAGAATCACGCGCATCAAAGGCGTCCTTTTTGATGAGTTCAGGCGCTGACCCGCGCTTCACTAGCCAGCCGTGCAATGGCCATGTCCAGCTCGTCCAGCGCGGTCATGGCCTTGGCGTCGTCCTGCTTGAGCAGGGTTTCGGCGCGCTGGCAGGCGGCGCGCAGTTGCGGCACGCCACAGTAGCGGGTGGCGCCGTGCAGACGGTGGACGCGTTCGATCAGGGCCAGGTTGTCCTTGGCCTCGCGGGCGACGTGAATGGCCTGGCGATCGGCTTCCAGGGAGGCCAGCAGCATGGCCAGCATGTCGGCCGCCAGGTCCATCTTGCCGGCGGCCAGGCGCAGGCCTTCCTCGTGGTCCAGCACCGGCAATTGCACCCCGGGGCCCAGGCCTTCGACGGCGCGCTCCGGCACCTGGTTGCGCAGGGCCAGGCCGGTCCATTTCAGCACCACCTGGGCCAGTTGCCGTTCGCTGATGGGTTTGGTCAGGTAGTCGTCCATACCACTTTGCAGCAGGGCGCGCTTTTCGTTGGCCATGGCGTGGGCGGTGAGGGCGACCACCGGCAAGGGCGTGCCATGGCGCTCGCTTTCCCACTGGCGGATCGCCTCGGTGCTCTGGCGTCCGTCCATGCCCGGCATCTGCACGTCCATCAGCACCAGGTCGAAGGTGTCCTGTTTCACCGCGTCGACCGCCGCGTAGCCGCTTTCCACTGCCCGGACCTGCGCGCCCATGTCTTCCAGCAGGGTTTGCACCAACAGCAGGTTTGCCGGGTTGTCGTCGACACACAGCACACGCGGCGCACGGCTGGACAACGGCTCGCCCGGTTCACTGCGGGAGGGCCGCGGGCTGATCAGGTCGGACAGGGCACGGCGCAGCTTGCGGGTACACGCCGGCTTGGCCTGCAACTGGCTGTTGGGGTTGGGTACCGACTCGTTGAACAGCATCTGTTCGGTGGTGGGGCACAGCACCAGCACTTTGCAACCCAGGTGTTCGAGGTCCCACAGGTGCTGGTTGAGGCGCTCGGGCGGAATATCGTTGGCGGTCACGCCGAGTACCGCGAGGTCGATAGCCTGCTCGGTCTGGTGAGCGCTGGTGATGCCGTTGGTCAGGCTTTCCAGGGTATTGAACGGCGTTACTTCCAGGCCACAGTCTTCCAATTGGTGCTGCAGGGCCTGGCGAGCCAGGTCGTGGTTTTCCAGCACCGCTACACGATGGCCCAACAACGGCGCGCAGGGCAGGTCTTCGACGTCGTCGCGGGTCTTGGGCAGGTTCAGGCTGATCCAGAATTCAGAGCCTTCGCCCGGCGTGCTGTCGACGCCGATTTCACCGCCCATTTGTTCGATCAGGCGCTTGGATATCACCAGGCCAAGCCCCGTGCCGCCGGGCTGGCGCGACAGTGAATTGTCGGCCTGGCTGAACGCCTGGAACAACGCCCGCACGTCCTGGCTGGACAGGCCGATGCCGGTGTCCTGCACGCTGATGCGCAGTTGCACGCTGTCTTCCTGCTCGTCCTCGATCATCGCCCGGGCCACGATGGTGCCTTCGCGGGTGAACTTGATCGCATTGCTGATCAGGTTGGTCAGGATCTGCTTGAGCCGCAGCGGGTCGCCCACCAGCGCCAGCGGCGTGTCGCGGTACACCAGGCTGACCAGTTCCAGCTGCTTGGCATGGGCGGCGGGGGCGAGGATGGTGAGGGTGTCTTGCAGCAGATCCCGCAGGTTGAACGGGATGCTGTCGAGCACCAGCTTGCCGGCCTCGATCTTCGAGAAATCGAGGATCTCGTTGATGATGCCCAGCAGGTTGTCGGCGGATTTTTCGATGGTGCCCAGGTAGTCCAGCTGGCGCGGGGTCAGCTCGCTTTTTTGCAGCAGGTGGGTAAAGCCGAGTATGCCGTTGAGCGGCGTACGGATTTCATGGCTCATGTTCGCCAGGAACTCGGACTTGATGCGGCTGGCCTCCAGGGCCTCCTTGCGCGCCAGGTCCAGCTCGATGTTCTGGATCTCGATGGTTTCCAGGTTCTGGCGCACGTCTTCGGTGGCCTGGTCGATGCTGTGCTGCAATTCTTCCCGGGCGTTTTGCAGGGTTTCGGCCATGCGGTTGATGCCCGATGCGAGTTGATCCAGCTCCTGGCTGCCCAAGGGTGGCAGGCGGGTTTCCAGGTTGCCGTCCTTGAGTTGGGCCACCGCTTGCTTGATCAGGCCAATCGGCGCGTTGATCGTACGGCTGATGCGCAAGGCCAGGGCTGCGGTGCAGATCAGGCCGATGGCAATCAGCAGCAGGCTGGCGAACAGGCTGCGATAGCCGCGCAGCAACATGCCGTTGTGGGACAACTCCACCTCGACCCAACCGAGCAGGCGATCGGCTTCATCGGGGATCAAATCGCCCGCCAGGTTGCGATGGCGACCAAACACCGGCAGCAGGTAGCGCGTGGCGTCGTTGCCGGTGCGCTGCAGCAGGTGGGAGCTGTTGCCCACCGGCGGCTGGTTGAGCATGGTCGGGCCGGCGTGGGCCAGGGGCGTGCGGTCCGGCGCGAGGAATGCCACGGTGCGCACGTCCGTCTGTTCCAGGGATTGGGTGGCGATACGCTCCAGCAGGTCGGTGTTCCTGCTGCCCATGGCGGGGGCCACCAGGGGCGCCAGCTGCTCGGCGATCATTTCGCCGCGTTGCAGCAACTGGGCCTGTAACTCCGAGAGCTGCATCCAGGTGAAGTAACCCCCCAACAACAAGGCCATCAGGCTGGTCGGTAATAAGGTCAGCAACAGTACGCGGCCTTTTATCCCCATTCTTTTAAGCACGCCACTCTCCTGCTACCACACTGATATCAATCTTCCGCGCCGGCATCCGGCCCGCGCCACCTGCGCAGTGTAGCCATTTGCGCGGCCTGGAATCTTGCAAATTAATGACAGAGGGCAATCTTCGGGCCGTTGGACGCCGTGTGGCGATTGCCTGCGGCGGGGTTATCTTGAATAATCAGTGATTGAGAATGACTTGCAGACGCTAATGAATCCCGCAGCAGTTGTCCTACCCCGTATCCTCACAATTGAAGATGACCCCGTGCTGGGTGCCTATGTGCATGAGCATTTGGGGCGCTGTGGCTTCCAGGTCACCTGGTGCCAGAACGGTCAGCAGGGCTTGGAGATGGCGCGCGACCAGGCATTCGACGTGGTGTTGATGGATATTCTGCTGCCGGGCCTGGATGGCTTGTCGATCCTCACCCATCTGCGCCGGAGCCATTCGATTCCGGTGATCCTGATGTCGGCCCTGGGCGCTGAAACCGATCGCGTCAGCGGCTTTCGCCTGGGTGCCGATGATTACCTGCCAAAGCCCTTCAGCATGGTAGAGCTGCGCGTGCGTATCGAAGCCATCCTGCGGCGGGTGGCCCTGGATCGGCGCCCGTTGCCGACGCTTGCGCCCGTGCGCGAGGATACCCGCACGCTGCGTTTCGACGATGAGCTGTGCGATGTTTTTCATCAGGAGCACTGGGCGGGCCTGACCCGCAGCGAATATCGCCTGCTGGAAACCCTGCATCGCAACGCTGAAGAAGTCCTCAGCAAAGCCTTCCTCTACCAGCACGTGTTGCAACGGGGTTATGCGCCCCATGACCGCAGCCTCGACATGCATATCAGCCAGATCCGCCGCAAGCTCAAGGCCATCGGCTACACCGAGCGTGAGGTACGCACGGTGTGGGGCAAGGGCTATGTGCTGAGCGGTCACGACGATGGGCTTTGAGGCGTCGCTGAAACGGCTGCCGGGCAGGCACTCGTTATTCTGGAAACTTGCCTGCCTGCTGATCGCCTTCTGTTTGCTGATGATCTGGCTCAGTTGGTCCTGGGGCCGGTACATGGAGCAAAAGAACGCCTACCTGTCCGATGAGGCCAGGAGCACCTTGAGTGGTTATGCGGCAGGCGCCGAGCAGGCCTGGAACCAGGGCGGCAATGCCGGAGTCGATGCGTGGCTGCAGGCAATGGGCAAGCGCGAAAGCACGTGGATCGGGGTGATCGGCAATGACTTGCAGTCGTTGAGCAGCTACCCGCTGACCGATACGGAAAGCCAGCGCCTGACCTTCCTGCGGGGCCTGGACTGGCCGGTCAGCCGCCACGTCAAGGGGTTGCCGTGGTTGAAGATCCCGTTTGCGGTGGATCCGGGCGCCGGTTCGCTGGTGATTGAACTGCCGCAGCGCTTTATGCCGGGGCGCTACCAACTGTTCTGGCGGGTGCTGACCAACGGCGTGATTCCCGGCCTCTTTACCTTGTTGCTGTGCATCGGCCTCTATCGGTTGCTGATCATGCCCCTCAATCAACTGCGCGAGCAGGCCAACGCATGGCGTGCCGATCAATTGAATACGCGGATGTCCCACGACGCCACCAGCCGCCAGGACGAATTGGGCGAGCTGGGGCGCGCGTTTGATCATATGTCCGAGCGCTTGCAGGGTACGGTGATGCTGCAACAGCAGCTGTTAAGGGACATGTCCCATGAACTGCGCACGCCCTTGAGCCGTTTGCGGGTGGCCTGTGACAGTGAGCAGGATCTTGCGCGCCTGCGTGAGCGGCTGGGGCGGGAGATCGATGCCATGCAGCGCCTGGTGGAAGACAGCCTGCAACTGGCCTGGCTGGATACCGAGCGGGCGCCGCTGCCCAAAGAAGATATTCAGGTGCAGGCGCTGTGGGACATGCTGCGCGAGAACGCGTGCTTTGAAAGCGGTTGGCCGGCGTCGCGGCTGCCCTGCCTTCTGGGCGCCGACAGTTGGGTACGGGGCAACCTGAATGCCCTGGCCCAGGCCCTGGAGAATATCCTGCGCAACGCCATACGCCATTCCCCGGCGGAGGGGGTCGTGTGCCTGGATGGATGCCGCGAGGGGGAGTATTGGCACCTCTGGTTGGAAGACCAGGGCGGGGGAATCGATGAGCAGGATCTGGAGCGAATCTTTGCGCCGTTTACGCGGCTGGACGGTTCGAGGCCCGGCGATGGTGGCTTCGGGCTGGGCCTGAGCATCGCACGCAATGCCGTGCAACGCCAGGACGGTAGCCTGTGGGCGGAAAATACCGGCCAGGGCCTGCGTGTGCACCTGCGGTTGCCGGCGCGATAGGTCTCAGCCTCGGCGCTGCTTGCGCTTTTTCCATTGGTGCGCGACCCACCAGCGCCAGTACCCCATGGTCAGGCAGTAGGCCAGTGCGCCCAGCACCAGCCCCAACACCACCGAACCCAGCAGGAAGGGCTGCCACAGCGTGCTCAACTGGCCGCTGATCCACTCCCAGGTCAGGTCGTCGGGCAGGCTGCGCGGTGGCACATTCATCAGCCAGGCGCCGGTCATGTAGGTGCAGATGAACACCACCGGCATGGTGATCGGGTTGGTCAGCCATACCAGGCTGATGGCGATGGGCATATTGCCGCGCACGGTGATCGCCAGCACTGCCGCCAGCAGCATCTGCAACGGGATCGGGATAAACGCCGCGAACAAACCCACGGCCATGGCGCGTGCCACGGAATGCCGATTCAGGTGCCAGAGGTTCGGGTCGTGCAGCAACGTGCCAAGAAACTGTAATGACTTGTGTTCCCTGATACTGGTGGGGTCGGGCATGTACCGTTTGAATAAGCGCCGAGGCATAGGGGGTCCAGGTCAGTTCGAGGGGCAAGTATGCCCGCATTCTATAAACAGAAAATTCAGACTTTGTGACAAAACATCATAGGACACGCTGGGCCCTCGTCTAAGACTGAGTGGATCACTTGAAAAGGATGGTTCATGAAGACAGGGATGTTCGCGCTCGCGCTGGGGTTGCTTGCCTTGCGCTTTCTACCGGCGTTGCCGTCGACGGGGTGGCTGATAGCCATGTTGGTGCTGGCATTGATGCTATTGCCTTTTCGTACGTCGCCACTGGCATTTTTCCTGCTGGGTTTGAGCTGGGCCTGCATCAGCGCGCAATGGGCGCTGGATGATCGACTACGGCCGGTGCTGGATGGCCAGACGCGATGGCTGGAAGGCCGTGTAACCGGGTTGCCGCAGCAGACAGGGACGGGGGTGCGTTTTGAGCTGGCCGACAGCCAGGCGCGCAACGCCCGGTTGCCCAAGCGCATCCGGGTGTTTTGGCACGGCGGGCCGCCGGTACGCAGTGGCGAGCGCTGGCGTCTGGCCGTGACGCTGAAACGGCCTGCCGGGCTGCTCAATTTTCACGGTTTCGATCAGGAGGCCTGGCTGCTGGCCCAGCGCATTGGCGCCACCGGCTCGGTGAAGGATGGTGAGCGCCTGGCACCGGCTCGTCATGCCTGGCGTGACACTGTCCGCCAACGTCTGATGGCGGTGGATGCCCAAGGCCGCGAGGCGGGCCTGGCGGCTTTGGTGCTGGGGGATGGCTCCGGGCTGGCGGCCGAAGACTGGCAGGTGTTGCAGGACACTGGCACGGTGCACCTGTTGGTGATTTCCGGCCAGCACATTGGCTTGCTGGCGGGGTTGATCTACGGCTTGGTCGCGCTACTTGCACGCTACGGCTGCTGGCCCCGCACCTGGCCGTGGCTGCCGTGGGCGTGCGGCCTGGCGTTTGCCGCCGCGCTGGGGTACGGCCTGCTGGCAGGGTTTGGCGTGCCGGTGCAACGGGCCTGCGTCATGGTGGGGCTGGTGTTGTTGTGGCGCCTGCGCTTTCGTCATCTGGGCTTCTGGTGGCCGTTGTTGCTGGCACTCAATGGCGTGCTGATCCTGGAGCCACTGGCCAGCCTGCAACCCGGATTCTGGCTGTCCTTCATGGCTGTCGCGGTGCTGGTCCTGGGATTTGGTGGGCGCTTGGGGCCGTGGAGTGTCTGGCAGGCATGGACACGTCCCCAGTGCTTGATTGCCGTTGGTCTGTTTCCTGTGTTGCTGGTGCTCGGCTTGCCCGTCAGCGTCAGTGCGCCGCTGGCCAACCTGGTTGCCGTGCCGTGGATCAGCCTGGTGGTGTTGCCCCTGGCCTTGCTGGGGAGCGCATTGTTGCCGCTGCCGTATGCCGGGGAGGGTTTGTTGTGGCTGGCGGGCGGGGCGCTTGACGGGTTGTTCCGGGGCTTGGCATGGCTCGCTGGGCAAATGCCTGCCTGGATACCGGCCGAGGTGCCCCTGGGTTACTGGCTGATCAGCCTGGTCGGCGCGGTGCTGTTATTGCTGCCCAGCGGCGTGCCGTTTCGGCCCCTGGGCTTGCCACTGCTGTTGTTGGCCGTGTTTCCACCCCGCGAGCTCGTGCCCCATGGGCGGATGGAGGTGGTACAGCTGGATGTCGGGCAGGGTCAGGCCTTGATCCTGCGTACCCGCCATCACACGTTGCTCTACGATGCCGGCCCGCGTTCGGGGACGGTTGACCTCGGTGCCCGTGTGGTAGTGCCCGCGTTGAAAAAGCTCGGCGTCGGGACGCTGGATATGATGCTGCTGAGCCACGCCGACGCCGATCATGCCGGTGGGGCGTCGGCTGTTGCCCGAGGGTTGCCGATCCGGCGTGTCGTGGGCGGTGAAACCGAAGGGTTGCCCGCGTTTCTCGCCACCCAGCCCTGCGTCAGCGGCGAACAGTGGGAGTGGGACGGTGTGGCATTCGAGCTGTGGCAGTGGCCTGATGCGATTGATGGCAACCCCAAGTCCTGTGTTCTGCAGGTCCAGGCCAATGGTGAGCGGCTGCTGCTCACGGGGGATATTGATCGGGCTGCCGAGCGAGCATTTCTCGCGTCTTCGTTGGCCGTGCACACCGACTGGCTGCAATCCCCTCACCATGGCAGCCGCAGTTCGTCGTCCTGGCCTTTTCTACAGCGGCTGGCGCCCACGTCGGTGCTGATTTCCCGTGGGCGTGGCAATGCGTTCGGCCATCCTCACCCGCAGGTGGTGGAGCGCTACCAGCGACTGGGCAGCCAGATATACGACAGTGCCGAGCTGGGCGCGGTGCGCGTGCAATTAGGGGCTTTCCAGCCACCCACTGTTGCGCGTAGTCAACGCCGTTTTTGGCGCGAAACGTTACCCTGAGCCGGCCATGCCAAAGGCCGGCGCCTGGGACAGACGGGTCCATGGCCGACGAACCCCGCCGCCGAACCTATATGGTAAAGTGGCGCACTTTTTCGAGGGGACATTCACTGTGTGGGAATTGGTCAAATCTGGCGGCTGGATGATGTTGCCCATCATCCTGAGCTCCATCGCCGCACTCGGCATCGTTGCCGAACGTTTGTGGACCCTGCGCGCCAGTCGCGTCACCCCCGAGCATCTGCTGGGGCAGGTCTGGAGCTGGATCAAGAACAAGCAGCTGGACAAGGACAAACTCAAGGAACTGCGCGCCAACTCGCCCCTGGGTGAAATCCTCGCCGCCGGCCTGGCCAACTCCAAGCATGGTCGCGAGATCATGAAGGAGTGCATCGAAGAGGCCGCCGCCCGGGTCATCCATGAACTGGAACGCTATATCAACGCCCTCGGCACCATCGCAGCCATGGCGCCGTTGCTCGGTTTGCTGGGGACGGTACTGGGCATGATCGATATTTTCAGCTCGTTCATGGGCTCGGGCATGACCACCAACGCGGCCGTGCTGGCCGGCGGTATCTCCAAGGCCCTGATTACCACGGCGGCGGGCCTGATGGTCGGTATTCCTTCGGTGTTCTTCCATCGTTTCCTGCAGCGGCGCATCGATGAACTGGTGGTCGGTATGGAGCAGGAAGCCATCAAGCTGGTGGAAGTGGTGCAGGGCGACCGTGATGTGGACCTGGTTGGGGGCAAAGCGTGAAATTTCGCCGCAAGCAACGGGAAAATGTCGACATCAACCTCGCGTCGTTGATCGACGTGGTGTTTATCCTGCTGCTGTTTTTTGTCGTCACCACCACCTTCACCCGGCAGACCGAACTGCGCGTCGACCTGCCGGAAGCCGTGAGTGGTTCGCCGGCCGAAGACCAGGAAGTCAAGCAACTGGACATCGCCATCAGCGCCGACGGCGCGTTTTCGGTGAATAACCAGGTGCTCGAGAAAAACGACCTCGCCAGCCTCATGGCGGCCCTGGAGAAAGAGTCCGGCGGCGATACCAAGATGCCGTTGTCCATCAGTGCCGATGGCAAGACCCAGCACCAGGCCGTGATCACTGCGATGGACGCTGCCGGCAAGCTCGGTTTCAGCCATCTGCGCATGAGCACTGTCGAGGCGGCGAGCCAACCCTGATGGCCATGTCCGATCGTTTGCTCAAGGCCTGGTACGAGGGCCATCCGGCGCTGGCGTTGTTGCGTCCGCTGGAATCGTTGTATCGCCGGGTGGTGCAGCGCAAGCGCGCGCGGTTCCTGGCGGGAGAGGGCGAGATCTATCAATCGCCGGTGCCGGTGGTGGTGGTCGGTAATATCACCGTGGGCGGCACCGGCAAGACGCCGTTGATCCTGTGGTTGATCGAACACTGTCGGCGCAGTGGCCTGCGGGTGGGTGTGGTCAGTCGCGGGTATGGCGCCAAGCCGCCGCAGTTGCCATGGCGCGTCGAGGCGAGCCACAGCGCCACGGTGGCGGGCGACGAGCCTTTGCTGATCGTGCAGCGCTGCGGCGTGCCGCTGATGATCGATCCCGACCGCAGTCGTGCGGTGCAGGCCTTGCTTGCCAGCGAGACCCTCGACCTGATCCTCTCCGACGACGGGCTGCAACACTACCGCCTGGCCCGTGACCTGGAACTGGTGCTGATCGACGCCGCCCGGGGCCTGGGCAATCGCCGTTGCCTGCCGGCGGGGCCGTTGCGCGAACCGGTTGAGCGTTTGCACAGTGTGGATGCACTGCTCTACAACGGTGCCGGCTCGGATCGCGACGACGGCTTTGGATTTCGCCTGCAACCTACCGCATTGGTCAACCTGCACAGCGGCGAGCGCCAGTCGCTGGCGTATTTTCCTGAGGGGCAGCAGGTACATGCGGTTGCCGGTATCGGCAACCCGCAACGTTTCTTCAACACCCTCGAAACGCTACACTGGCAGCCGATTCCCCATGCTTTCGCCGACCATGCGCCCTACAGTGCCGAGGTCTTGAGTTTTACCCCGTCATTGCCACTGGTCATGACCGAGAAGGACGCGGTGAAGTGCCGCGCCTTTGCCCAGCCCGACTGGTGGTACCTTGCGGTGGATGCGGTGCCGTCGCCGGCGTTCGTCGCCTGGTTCGACACGCAGCTGATGCGCCTGCTGCCCGCCCGTCTTTTGCCTTAAACGCTTTTTTCCAGGAAACACTCATGGACACCAAACTGCTCGACATCCTCGCTTGCCCGATCTGCAAAGGCCCGCTCAAGCTCAGCGCCGATAAAACCGAGCTGATCAGCAAGGGCGCCGGCCTGGCGTACCCGATCCGTGATGGCATCCCGGTGATGCTGGAAAGCGAAGCCCGCACCCTGACCACCGACGAGCGCCTGGATAAATGACCACAGCCTTTACCGTTGTCATTCCTTCCCGCTACGCCTCGACACGCCTGCCGGGCAAGCCGCTGCAACTGATCGGCAGCAAGCCGATGATCCAGCTGGTGTGGGAGCAGGCCTGCAAAAGCAGCGCTGAGCGTGTCGTGGTGGCCACTGATGATCCGCGCATCATCGAAGCCTGCAAAGGGTTCGGCGCCGAAGCGGTGCTGACCCGTGAAGATCACAACTCCGGCACCGATCGCCTGGCCGAAGTGGCCACGCAGTTGGGCCTGGCGCCAGACGCCATCGTGGTCAATGTACAAGGCGACGAACCGTTGATCCCGCCGGGCGTGATCGACCAGGTGGCCGCCAACCTGGCCGCCCACGGTGAAGCGCGTATGGCGACCCTGGCTGAGCCGATTGAAGACATCGACACCCTGTTCAACCCGAACGTGGTCAAGGTGGTCAGTGATGTCAACGGCCTGGCGCTGACCTTCAGCCGTTCGACCTTGCCCTGGGCGCGCGACGCCTTCGCCAGGAACCCTGACCTGCTGCCGGAAGGCGTGCCGTATCGTCGCCATATAGGTATCTACGCCTATCGTGCGGGGTTTCTGCATGACTTCGTCAGCTGGGGGCCGTGCTGGTTGGAAAATACCGAATCCCTGGAGCAACTCCGAGCCCTTTGGCACGGCGTACGCATCCACGTGGGCGATGCTCTGGAAGCACCGCCTGCGGGTGTCGATACCCCGGAAGACCTTGAGCGCGTCCGTCGCCTGCTGGGGGCCTGATGGAGGTTCTGTTTGTCTGCCTGGGCAATATCTGCCGCTCGCCCACCGCTGAGGGCGTACTGCGCCATAAATTGCGCGAAGCCGGGTTGGCGGGGCAGGTCGACGTAGCGTCCGCCGGCACCGGCGAGTGGCATGTCGGCAACCCGCCGGACCAGCGCAGCCAACGTGCGGCGCTGGTGCGCGGCTACGATTTGTCGGCCCAGCGGGCCCGGCAGGTCTCCCGCGCCGACTTTGCACGGTACGACCTGATCCTGGCCATGGACCACAGCAACCTGCGCAACCTCAAGGCCATGCAGCCCGGCCAGGGCAAGGCGGAGTTGGACCTGTTCCTGCGGCGCTATGAGGCTGAAGTGGACGAGGTGCCAGATCCCTACTACGAAGGCGAACAAGGCTTCGAACGGGTCCTGGACTTGATCGAGCAGGCGTGTGATTTATTGGTGATCGAATTGAAGGGGCGGTTATGACCTTGCAAGTGCTGGCGCAGGTGTCGCTCAAGCCATTCAACAGCTTTGGCATTGATGTGCGTGCCCAACTCTTCGCCGAGGCCCGCAGTGACGCCGATGTGCGCGAGGCACTGGCCTATGCGTCGACCCAGGCGTTGCCCTTGCTGGTGATCGGCGGTGGCAGCAACTTGCTGCTGACCCAGGACATTCCTGCCCTGGTGTTGCGCATGGCCACCCAGGGTATTCGCGTGCTGCAGGATGATGGCGTGCAGGTGGTGGTCGAAGCCGAAGCAGGCGAGGCCTGGCACCCGTTTGTGCTGTGGACCCTGGAGCAGGGCTTCTGTGGTCTGGAAAACCTCAGCCTGATCCCCGGCACCGTCGGTGCCGCCCCCATGCAGAACATCGGTGCCTACGGTGTGGAGATCAAGGACGTCTTTGCCGGCTTGACCGCCCTCGATCGCCAGACGGGCGAGTTGCGCGATTTCAGCCTGGAAGAATGCAACTTTGCCTACCGCGACAGCCTGTTCAAGCACGAAACCGGGCGCTGGTTGATCCTGCGGGTACGCTTTGCCCTGAGCCGCGCCAGCCACCTCAAGCTCGACTACGGCCCAGTGCAGCAGCGCCTGGCAGGGCAGGGGATCACCGAGGCGACACCGAGCGATGTCAGTCGCGCGATTTGCAGCATCCGTAGCGAAAAATTGCCCGACCCGGCAGTGCTTGGCAATGCTGGCAGCTTCTTCAAGAACCCGTTGGTGTCCAAAGCCCTGGCTGAAGAGTTACAGGCACAGTATCCGGACCTGGTGGCTTACCCACAGGCGGATGGGCAGATGAAGCTGGCCGCTGGCTGGCTGATCGACAAGGCCGGCTGGAAGGGCTTTCGTGACGGCGATGCCGGCGTGCATGCCCTGCAGGCGCTGGTGCTGGTCAACTATGGCGGCGCCACAGGGCACGATATTGCTAACTTGGCCCAGCGTATCCAGCGCGACATCGCCCAGCGTTTCAAGGTCGAGCTGGAAATGGAACCCAACCAGTACTGATACCCCGAAAACAAAAATGCCCCGCATCTTTCGATACGGGGCATTTTTTATGCAGCGAGTAAATCAGTCGTCGCGGCTCATGATGCCGAAGATCTGCAACAGGCTGATAAACAGGTTGTAGATCGACACATACAGGCTGACGGTCGCCATGATGTAGTTGCGTTCACCGCCGTGGATGATGGCGCTGGTCTGGAACAGGATGCACACGGAGGAGAACAGCACAAAACCCGCGCTGATCGCCAGTTGCAGGCCGCTGATCTGGAAGAACATGCCCGCCACCACCGCCGCCAGCAACACGAAGAAGCCCGCGGTGATGAAGCCACCCAGGAAGCTCATGTCCTTGCGGGTGACCAGCACGTAGGCCGATAGACCACCAAACACCAGGGCGGTCATGGCAAACGCCGAGCTGACCACTTCCGCACCACCGGCCATGCCGAGGTAACGGTTGAGGATCGGGCCGAGGATAAAGCCCATGAAACCGGTCAAGGCAAACGCCGACACCAGGCCCCAGGCCGAGTCACGCAGCTTGTTGGTCAGGAAGAACAGGCCATAGAAACCGATCAGTACGACAAAGATATTCGGGTAGCCGACGTGCATCTGCTGGGCCACGAACGCCATTAAGCCGCTGAATGCGAGGGTAAGGGCGAGCAGGCCATAGGTGTTGCGCAACACGCGGCTGACTTCAAGCTGCTCAGCCTGCGCGTTACCATTCACTGCGTAATTCTGTTCGCGCATGGCGACACTCCTTCGGTTTTGAAACGTTCAGTCGCAAAGATCATAACAGACGCTCTGTAACAAGCGATGGCGAGAGTTTGACAGTGTGTTTCATTCGGGTATTATGGCGCCCGCTGAGACAGGATGGGCTACCCTAATCCTGTGATGCACAAGGGAAATTGGCAGAGTGGTTGAATGCACCGGTCTTGAAAACCGGCGAACGTTAATAGCGTTCCCAGGGTTCTTATCTAAGGCTATCTCCAGTTGCACCTTGCTGTACCGCTTCATCGCGTCATCGGAATAAACGGGAAATTGGCAGAGTGGTTGAATGCACCGGTCTTGAAAACCGGCGAACGTTAATAGCGTTCCCAGGGTTCTTATCTAAGGCTATCTCCAGTTGCACCTTGCTGTACCGCTTCATCGCGTCATCGGAATAAACGGGAAATTGGCAGAGTGGTTGAATGCACCGGTCTTGAAAACCGGCGAACGTTAATAGCGTTCCCAGGGTTCGAATCCCTGGTTTCCCGCCGCGAACTCAACAAAATCAAGGGCTTAGATGAAAATCTAGGCCCTTTTTTTGTGTTTTTTTCGGACGAGAGATGGAGTAGGGCGTGCCGCTCTCTGGATAAAATGAGGTGCTCTCTAAGACTGCAACAATTCCAGTTGCGCCTTGCCAATCCTTTGAGTTGACGCTTTGGGTTGGTGAGTGGCTACCTTTCACTTCTCTCTGTTCTTCCCCTAGACGCACGTCCAATAAATGAACGTGGTTCGCTAGTCGGGCGATTTGCCTCAATCCTAATATGAGCTAGAGCCCAGAGTCTGATGGTGGCCAAAGGAGAGGGCATGTGCACATTGTGATGCCCCGTTGATGACTAGCAGAAATGAAAAAGCTGCGGCGTAAGATGCTCGGTAGGGACATTTTCAGATTGGCGAACTGATTGGCTTCCTCCTTCGGCAACATTACTTCTCGTGCAGAGTCTTCGTTCAGAGACCGATTTCCTCCGATTCCTGGCTGATCCTCCCCGCACGATGTTGCTGGATTTTTGGTATCGAAAAGTCGCCGATGTGGCGCCAGCTTGAATCCATTTCTGGTCTTAAAAAGCTTCCGTTCACTTAGCAGCGGTAAACGAGATGGGATGTGCGTCATAGGAGAGCCCGAGCTGACAAAGCATTCGCTTGGACGCAGAGCCACCTGTTTCGTCCGTCGCTGTTAATCGCGACGATATGACTAGCCCTCTATTGGGGGCGGTGTCACACCATCATAGCAGCCCTCATTGAGCGTTTAAAAAACGGTATGCTGCGAGCATACTGTAAGATGCAACTAATTTATTGCATCTTATTGCGTTCATCATTTTGATGTGGAAGGATGCGCCCGAAATTTGGAGCCAGTCATGCTCTGAAGAATTATATGAGGGCGCATGTCAGGTTATGAAACACGTAGAACTGTATGAAACCACCCGTAACGGTATCCCTACTTTCCGGCTCCTATGTCCGGATCAGGCGATGTCTGAATTTTTTGATAGCTGGGCTTATCAGTTAGCCAAATTGAAGAAATTCAAAACCGTTAAGGCGTACTGCTATGCGGTTCAAAGCCTTCTTAACTTCATGCACCAAGTTAGCATCTATAACCACGGCCTTACCCCGACTCTTCTCAATGATGCTTTGGATAGCTATGAAAGTTATCTGGTCTTCGGAGAAGGTAGTGATGCACCGATTGCTCGTGATGCTGCAAAGGCGCTGAGCTCCCCGAAAATTTCGGGGGCATCTGTCGGTGTGCATCTTGTTGCAGTAAACCGTTTCATCGCTGCTAGTGAGGCTATGCGAGACGGCTTGCTTCAAATGCAGCGCAGTGGTTATGTATCTGAAGCGGCGATCTCGATGATGCCTCTTACTATCTCTAAACACATTGATGCCCCTAAGGCTGTCAGTGCATCTATTAAAGCTAATAGTTGGTTAGCGGGTTGCCTTGCAGGCGGTGTGAAGCGAATCAAGATGCAAAATCTTGCACCCAAATCAAAGGCATCAACTTTGGCGCGCACAGATGAGTTTGGGGGCGATGAGATAGCATTTCCTATTGATAAGTGCAAATCTCTGATCGACAGCGCACTTTGTCTGAGAGACAAGGTGCTGTGGTCGCTCATCGCTGCATCTGGTTGTAGGATTTCAGAAGCCCTGACGGTACTGCTTGATGATATTGAGGTCGACACTGAGCATCCGAATCTGAACAAGATATATATCGTTGATCCTGATACGCGTCGGGATGTGCTGATTGATTACATGTCTGAAGCAGATCTGAATAAGCTTAATCATAAAGGAAGGGACAAGCCCGGTACTTTCCTTATTGAGCCATTTGCCTCGATGTTTTGGTACAACCTTGGTCTCTACAACGAAGAGCAGCGTGCAAAGGAAAAAGAACGGCGCCGTCCAGTTCTGCATCGTTTTCTTTTTCGTAACCTCAAAAATGGCAATGCTATGCCTCTATCCTACCAAGCAGTTTGGGAGCGATTTAGTAGGGCCGCAGCCAACTTGACGGGCACTAGCTATGGCTTCCATTCATTGCGTCATATGTACGCCTATTATCTTGTTAATCATTGTCCTAATCCAGCGGGTAAAAACAAGTTCGGGTTGGAGCTCAAGGTGGTGCAGACGTTGATGGGGCATAAGTCAATCAAATCTACGGAACGTTACGCGCGCAAGGATGCAAAAATGCTCGAGGCGACATTTGCCGCGATTAACATGCTTCGAATGTCTGCATCTAATTTTAGCGTAACTCAAGTGCAGATCAAACATCTGGAGAGTGAAATTGAGCAGTTGAAGCTTTTGATCTCTGTAGGGGAGGCGGCATGATTAATTTGAATAAGAACAGCGCTATTTGGTTGGTTTCCGACGAGCAACTGAATGGCGAGTTTCGACAGGCCGTCTCGCTTGTACGCCAAATTTACAGGAAAGTTCATGGTGTAAGCAGCACCACTTCCTTAGCTTATAAGGTTGAGGCGGTTTTGAATTGTGGCGTCGATATCAGTAGGTGGGGAAGACCAGAACTCGATGCTCTTTTGCAAGTGACATTTCGTGATAGTGAAGTCACGCTTAGCTATGTCGACCGCACGCTCGCAAATACACCACCCTCCTACGGCACGGCACTGAGCCAATTTTTTCGTATGGTGTTCATTGCCCTTTGGGGGCGGAGAGTGCTGATTGCACCGTTGTCAATTCAGACAATCAATCATCAGGTTGAGTGTTTTGATATGCTCTGTGAGAAGCTTGATGTTGAGTCGCTCACCTTGATTCGGGGCCTGCATCCTGAGTCAAAGATCGCGAGTATCTTCAAAAGAGGCGAATTCAATGACGGAAGTAGTCGAGTTAATTTTTGGCTGAGGTTGCTGCTGAGTACAAACTTTTATGGTGTGGATGATATCCAGTCGGAGGACTGTCAGAAGTTATTTGATAGTGCGAACGGTGTTGGCGTCTTGCCGCTTCGTAGGTATTACGTCAACGACTTCCTCCTGAGTGTTACTGCCGCGTGCGAAGAAAAAAAGGCGCTAGTAGAAGCGATCTTTGCCCAATACAAGATATCTAAGCTAGTAGCAAAGCCGGAGCGTGTTCGCTTGGGACGTCGCATTTCGACTAAGGTGAAGGTAAAGACTGCAGCTGAAGAGTCCGTTTTGAGGTCGTTTGAAGTCGCGCAACAGTTAGCCTCTGGAAATCGTGATTTCGACTTCAAAGAAACGTTCAAAGCCCACTTCCCCTCACCTCGTATCAGAGAAATCTTTAGTTTAGGAGAGGAGGGCGCCCGGTTCCCTTTTTTTGAATGGTCGCATCCGCAAGTACAGGCGTTTGCGCTTCATATCGACGCCGTTTTCAGATCTTTTTTGAAGTCTAAGCGGTTGCAGAAGTCGGACGGCCACACGTTCATGCTTGGTATGCTTATGAGCTATTTGTTAGCCTACCTACCGAATTTCTTCATGCGCCGTGACGGGTCGCTTGAAAACTATCCCAGGACACTTAATGACTTTTCTTGCAGTCTGTATTTTACACGTGAATCAATTTTCTTAGACGGCGTTATCAAATATTTGCGGGCTCCGCCTCATACTTTTTTGACATATGTGGAGGCGTTCGCTAGAGCGCATGGTTGGACTAATGAAACTCACTATTCGCGAGTGTTGATTATGCAGCACTTCTGTGAGTATGTTGAAGATAATCGTCTTGCCTTGCCTGACGCTAACGAATCTAAGTGTACTTTCACAAGTTCTTGCTTTCCGTCGATTGAAAAGAAGTCGGGAACAGTAAAGCGCCCTATCCCACGCCCTTATTTCGCCACATTTCTCAGCATGCTCTATAGCCTTGAGTACCTGGCCGAGCATATCAATTTGATGCCATTCGTCGCAGGTCGGAAGGAAATGGACATCAATTACGGCGTAATGGATGGAAAGCTACTTCAGCCGTCTATGGCTGACCTTCTGCACTCCCATGCATGGGCGGGGTTGATTTCGCGGGAGGTTCAGGGCATGGAGCAGGTCAACCAATCCCTGTTGAATTACACGCCTATTTTTTATCATGAGAAACAGATATATAGGTTTGATTTCTTACCCCGCTTTTATAAAATTGTTGACTTCGAAATTGGAGGGCGTGTGTTGCAACTCGTCTCTCCCAACGAGGTACGATTGACACAGCTTATGTGCGAGACGGGGCTTCGTCAGCACCACCTCGCGTGGCTTAACAAGGATAAATATGATTGTGTTCTGGATCGCTACTGGAAGAGTCCTTTAGCGCCGCTTTTCGTAAGTTCAGATAAGTCTCATGGTGAATGGACTGCCATTGTGTCCAGGCATGTTATCCATATCATGGATCGACAAAAGAAATGGTATGACTCGTGCAGTTCCGAGTCTTACAAGGAAGATCTCTGGTATGGTATGACAGAGGGTTCGAAATTTGGTCAATACAAACCTCTTTTTCGTAATTCAGGTACCACAGACAGTAACTGGAAAAATAACCGGCATTTTCCTATTTTTTTGATGATTCTTCAGTATTTCATCAAGATCATTATGGAAGATGACTCTGGTGAGGATTTGGTTTTCATTAAGACCGCACCGAATGAGAAAACGCCTATCGCAGGATACGACGATTTGTCTCTGAGTAAGGTTTCAGTGAGCTCACTCAGCAGTCCGCATACCCCTCACGGTTTGCGTGCTGGATTTGTGACTGAGGCGATGCGCTTCCTGCCACCTTCTATCATTGGTCAATTTATGACGGGACAGACGGAAGAGCTTGTATGGTATTACACCATTTTCGATGATGAAAATATGCCCGACCACCAGAAACTACTCGCTGACTATATGACCAAGAATATGGACAAGCTTCAAGGCGGTGAAGCGCCAGAACTTGCGCAGGCGGTTCTCAAGCTGAATGCAAGGTTGAAGGACAGCATACATCAAGACCCAATTAAGGCTATTGAGACTCATGGTCTGATGAGCTTGACTGGTGTTAAGGAAGAGCAAAACGGCCTGGAGGTTTTGCGCGCCAAACGTTACACGACACTGGCATATAACAACTGTCATATCTGTCCTTTTAACAACCATTGTCCGAAAGAGGTTGTGGATCAACTCGGCGTGGGTAGACCTTGCGCACTTTGCCCCTACGCAATTCGAGGCGTTGATCATCTGCCAGCCGTGTGTGCGGAAAAAGATAAGTCTAAAGAAATGATGCGGGGTGTCTTGGACAAACTGAGGGAGTACCAGGCTCTGAAACCGTCCTCTCGGAATCACCAGGTGGAGGAGACGCTCAATAGTGAATACGACCGCCATGCTAGGGAGGCTTGTGCTCTTGAAGCAATTGAACAACAGCTCTACAAAATGGCTACTGATGGGGATGTCAAAAGCCTATTTCTCACGGATAAGAAAGGGTTGACCGCTCATTATAAGAAAATTCACCTTTCAGAAGGTGAGCACCTGCTGAAGCGTCTTATCGACGTTCAAAACTTTCCTGATGTTAACAGTGCGCGTCTTGATCAAAAATTTGCTTACATGCGTAGCATGATGCTTGTGCGGCAAGGTAGGTTTGAAGAACTGTTGCGTGTCGACCCCAGGCCTCCGAGCCATCAGCTATCCTCCCAGATTGCGAGCATGCTTACCGCCGGAGTGCTGAATGTGAGGGATGTGGTTAAAATTGGACACGCTGCTGCTAATCCGTCCTTGGAAGCTAAGCCTGTGCAATCCATGTCTGCTAAAATTGGGGTCATTCTACCGGAGGGGTAATCTCTTGGCATCGCGCGTTGATACATTTGAAGAGCACAGGGAGGAGGCTAGGGCTGCTCGGATTGCACGTATCCAAAGTGCCTTGGATGTTTTGTCATCTGCTAACTATGAAAATATAACTAATTTGGCTAAAGCAGTTGCCAAAATCGTCGCCGAAATTGAGTTAAGGAACTATTTAGGTTTGCCAAGTGAGATGCAAGCTAAAGTCTTTAAACCTATCAGTCACATCACACTGTTGAGAAATGATAAGTACCGGCAAATCCTTGAGCAGCATCTAGGTCAGAACGTGGAATCTTGCGTTCCAGTCTCGATAAGCTCCTCAGACTTCGAAGCGCTAAAAATACGAAATGCTAGTCTGGCGGGCCACATTGAACAGCTTAAACTGACGATCCGAAATCTTGATTCAGGCGACTCTGTATCGAGTCTAGATGGCGAGAAATTGCTAAAAGATAATGCTTGCTTATCAGGCGATCTTAAGTTCGTTATTGGTATGCTTGATGACGTATTAAGTGGCGCAGGCGGGATGTTTGTTACGAAAATGCCAGGTGAGGAAGATACAGATTTCACGGTTGCTGGCTTGCATGGGCCGATGGACTTGATTGCTACGTACGATGACCTATTGCGGCTTGAGGGCTTGCGTCAGAAACTGGATATATAAAACTCACCTCAGGAAAATATGGAGTAGATCCGTATTTAAAATAAATCTTTTACGATTTAGCACATCTCAACTCAAAGCACTTTTTCTGGTTGATGGATAGCTATCTAATCCAAGGTTGCAATCGTCTGCCGTCCTCTTAGTTGCCCGCCGATTCTCGATGCCAGAGCCTACGTACTGTCGGCTCAGGTAGGGCTAGTCGCTTGCGCACCTCTGCTTGGGTTAAACCTTGAGCTTTCATTTCCTGTACTGCGACCCACTTCTTTCTAGCTTCTACCATCGCTGGCGTCATTTTTGCGGGTGGTTCATCTGGTAGGAGCGTATCCGCTAAATCTAAGTTTTCGAGCTCAGCCAAGCAGTCTAGAAGAATTTGGCGTCCCGTCTGTTGCTTGTGTCCAGCGAGTGTCAGCGTGAACAACGTCAGTGGTTGAATACTTAGGGCGCAGGCGAGCTCGTAGCTCACGTCGACTGTAGCAGTGGTCAATGCACTCTCGAGCTGACTGACGTGGGATTGCACAACGGTTTTGGAGATCTCAACCTGAGAAAAACCACGTTGTGTGCGAAGCAGCTTGAGCGCTGCTGCGAAGGATTTACGCAGCGACATTTTCCATACCCGCAAAAGTAGACGGTATGCCGTGTTTGCCTAGCGTCACACAAATCTATATATTGATATGAGTGGCGCTTAGGTCGAGATGACATGCGAGTATTGCGCCGCAATCAATCTCTGCTGCTGTTGGTGGGCGTCGTCAATTCATGCAAATTTAGGGAGGAGTGGATGGGCAGTCTTATCGACGATGGGCTGTTGGGGGATGCTGGGACTGAATTGGAAGGCTGCAGACTCGCTATAGACGAGGCCCTTAATGTAGCCAGAAAGCGCTACAAATGGATGCCCCTATGCGCCGTCGAGGAGTGGATTGTCCTAGATGCCATCGTCACCGACGAAGAGCGAGCCAAAGTATCCGCCGCAGGCTGCCAACCAATGTTTATGTTTGCCCACAAGGTCGTGGATGACGAGCAGAGACGTTTTGAACCTGGCCACTGGGTCAGGTCGAGTATGGGCACTGCGTTCAACGACGGCTTTCTGTTCGAAACTCGGAATAGCGTCTATGTGCTGCTCGGGCCGGGTCATCGCAAATCAGCAACCATCAAAGAGATCTTCTCTCTATTTTGAATTAACCAACCGGGCTGCTTTGCGTCCGCAGAAAACTGAGGCACCTGATGTTCAGAACTGAAGACTCAGACGCTATTGGCGTTCCGGGATTGTTTGGCGAAGGCTTGATGCACTGGCAGGGCGTGTCACGGGTGCTCAGATCGCACTGGTATCACTTGACCGTTCGAATCAGCGAGCAGGGTCGAAGCACTGAGTTCACGCGAATGATCGAAGGTGAGCACAGACTGCAGCAAATGCTTGTGCAGCAAAATGCGGGGGAAGTGATAGTCGACGTGCAAGTGGTTACCCCGCCTTGGATGAATAACTGCGATGGCTGGCGCATGGATCGTGTCGTTAAGGTGACTGTCGGTGATGATAACGACTTTGAAGTCAGTCTGATGGAGGTGGACAGTGGAGCTATTTACCACAACTCACACCGCCCAGGTTTTCAAGTTCAGTTACTACAGAACTGCCGGCCAATTTTTCTTGAAACCATGATTCGATCAGCCTGAAATTTATCAAGAATCCCCCACGATACCAGCGCCTCTGGTTGCGTGTGAAATTCCTGATGACGCCATACGGACTCCCCATTGGAGCGCAAAGATGCTCGACACCATTGATGTAAATTTCCATGCTAAACGCCATACAGACTTCGACCTTTTGCGAATCATAAAAGCCCAAGAACAGGGCTTCGACATACCGGTAACTGCTTACCTTTGCGGCGTATCCATCAGGGCGCGCGCAGGCATCGGTGTTGTTTTTGGCCACAAGCGTAAAGACCAGTACGGTCGGTTTGGCGATGGCCACCTGATCAGGACTTCTGACGTGCTGAAGGTCGAACGTGAGGGGAGGTTTTGGGTGATGACTACGGAAAATAGCCGGTACGTGCTCGCAACCTTCCAACGTGACAACGGGCGCACGAGCCTGCGTGAATATTTGCGCCTTTCACGAGGACAGCACCATTCCGTACCACCGGTACTTCAGTAACGGTCTGCTTGTTTTTGCCGTGAGCGAAGCCTCCTGAAAAACCTAGAGGTTTTGTCATGATCGTTAGAGAAGGCGAAGTCATTTGCATCGCATCAGGTATCTTCGAAGGGTACGACAGGGCGGGCCCTTTTAAAGTTATGCGATAGTTTGATCTCGACGACTTTGTGGAAGAAATTACACCGCCCGTGACGGAGCCCTGGGAAATAGCCAGTCTGATGAGTGACATCCCACGAATATTTTTGGAACACGGCCTCATCACCAAAATGACCTGTAAGAATATCTATTTAGGCGTTTGGGGAGTTTGAAATCCGAAAGGAAAAAGACGATCTCTGAGATTGCTTGTTCGTTTCACCGACTTCGAATGCTTTCCCAGAATCATCAAACCGGTGAGGAGATAGCCATGAGCGAATGTATGGGCTTCCAACCTCACGACTATGGCCCTTCGGGCCGGCGCACTCCGCTTGCTGAGGACTGTGGTACTTACTCCTTTTCCTAAAGTTCTGGCCAACATCAACCGACAAAGGCTGCAGTGTTTTGGGAGTCTCAGGGATAGGTACCAAATGACATTTTTCTCTCGGTTATACCGCTATCGTCAGTCTGAATTTAGGAATGCCTGCGAAGATTATCTAACGGAGCTCTTGGCCGAATGGCTGCGGCTTGCTACTGAGGCCGGAATGCTCGGAGAGGTGCTAGAAGGCATTTTTGGATACTGCGAAGATTCAATCGGTGATAGCTCTACCTTGGCAACTGTTCGCTGGGACACGCAGCACATTATTGGGCCAGGTTACGGAGACGCGACCGGTAAGCGTCCAGACCTTGTAGGCTCTGGGAAGAATTTCTTCCTGATCATCGAGAACAAGGTCTCAGCTGGGTTCACTTCTTACGAGAGTGAGGAGACAGGAGAAGTAAAACATCAGCTCCCACTCTATCAAGCGTATCGAGATAGCAGGCCGGAGCGATACGGCGGGGTCGCTTTCATCACCTATACCACTGATCCACCCGCCTGCTGGTTCGGGCCTGTTAGCTATTGGAGCCGTGTATTCAACGTGATGCGCCGCTGCTATCGCAAAGGGAACCCTGGTAGTGCTTTTAATTATATTGGACTGAAAGTTACACAACACATGGAGGAAATTGGGATGGCCGGTACTCATTTCGAACTAAGCGACATCGTTGTGCTTCCAGCCTATGAGCGACTCCATCAGGGGATGACGCAGCTTGGAAGCATTGCAAAACGTGAATTATCCCAAAGCTTGGTGGCAATCAACAGCACGACTGATGGCTTCCCTTTACAGCATGCTCATCTAGGTGAACTGACCCCACCTACGTTTTTCGGAGCAGCCCTTAGCTACGAGGGACAAAAGGCCAGCGCTTCGTCACTCCTAGTCTGGGCTGGGGTTCTCTCTAAAACTTGTTACGACATCTCACCGGCTTCGGAAGGTTTGCCTGAGCTGAGCATAGGCTTCGGTGTTTGGGGGGACAGTATCGACTTCGTCGGCCCTGATGAAGCCCTGATCAGTCAACTAGAGCTTTCCATTCCCTCCGGCACTGATGGTAAGTGGGCATGGCATGTGGATACTCAAGCGTACAACGGCGCCCCAATTTACATCTTTTCCACCCGTCTCACGTTCATTGATATTTTCGGTATGACCAATGGAAAAGATTGGGATGAAACTGCTCAAATGTTCTTCAAGGTTCGATCCCAAGAACTACTCGGAGCGTTGAGCTCATCCCAACTGTCTGATGACGAATCGTTCATAGAACACCTGAACCGTTTGGTGAGCTGATCCAGAACGGCGTAGCCGATTCCATGCGTGTCAGATGCGTTACCCGGCTAGCGCTGGCATCGTTTGTATGCCAGCGCGTTTTGCTCAGAGCTCTGATTGAGGCTCAAACAATTATGAGCAGCATATAAGTCTTATTGACCTCTCCCGGTGGTTCGAAACCAGTCAGCATACAGAGTGTTTTCCACTGGGTGCCGATTCGAATCTGGTGCACCGTCGCCCTACCAAACTGGCCCACGCTCCCCTAGACTCACTTTGGCAGCCTGAACGCGATCCTTGGCATTCTTCATCTCGCTTGGATCACCTGACGCCTTGGCTGTTATCGCCAGAGCAGGATTGACCCAGTTACCGAAACTACACTGGCCCGGGCTCCTCGCTTGGGGGAGTGTTACCAGCGCTGGATTCTGTCGGTTGGTGTTGGGTCAGTACCGCATCGGTCAATGGGTCAATTCAGCGTCAGCGCCAACACCGCTGGCCTCATGGCGAGACCAGCGTAAGGTAGCTATCAACATGAATTGCCTAATCGCCAGCGCTCCCCGTTCATTTCTGGCTTTCGAGCCAGGCAGGGTCAGTGCTGCCTCTACCTTGCCGCGACTCGCTTCGTACATTGCAAATGCGTTGAACTCAGAATCAAGCAGCACCAAGAGCACAGTATCGAAGGGTTGTCGTAGATCGATTGCACCCATACGTCCCGTAATCTTTTGCCGGTTCAGGATATAGCGACCCTTGATCTGGATTCTCGCGACACCATCTTCCAGCGCCTCTGTAGCGTCGTAACCTGCCTGCCTTGCAGGATGTAGTAACAGGCCGAGCCTAGCAGCAGCTTCGTACTCTGCGACCTCGCCGGTCACGCCCAGCGGCTTGCCGGTCAGGCGATAGAATCTACGCGCGAGCACCTTGGCCTCTTTCAAAATCTCTAGGATTTCATCCTGGATCAATGCAGCCTGGTGAGGTTCCTGGCCATTACTGAGTTCAGTCATCTGCAAATGCCTCGAGCGCAGCGAGCAGCTTGGCTAGCTCAGTCAGGTTGGCTGCAGTCACGATGTCATATTCTCCTCGACTACTCAGCCGATATACCTCTCGAGCCTTTTTCACCCGTTCCAGTAGAGGAACAACAATGCCTGACGCTCTTTCAAGAAATTCGTTAATGTCTGCCCGTGTTTGAGGGATCTTGTAGCCTTTGGCCGCGCTTGTGATGATGACGTCCGCATCCCGAAGCTTGGCAATGCCACTGGAACGAATTCTCTGGCCGTTGACCTCTCCCAGTCCGCTGTCTTTTAGATGGGCCATGATCTCCGTAGTCAGCACGTAATCCTTGGTGACGAATTCGCTTTGAAATCTTAAGAACCGCAGGATACTCAATTGCAGGCGCTCATCTTCATCAGGGTGTTCGCCAGCCCGCTCGCTAAAACGATCAGCCTGGCGGAGAGCTTCTTGGTGTACCTGGTAGTCTGCATACCCAGACTCATCCTTCGGCGGTGGCAGAAGAGACTGGTACTTGGATGGCCACTCAAGCATTCCAAGAGTCAGGCTGCGTAGGATCTTTTTGTAGGCAAGAACTGCTTCTTCCGATGCTTTCTCTTCGTAGATCTGAGCGACTGAGCCAGCAAAAAAATCTGCAACCTGAACCAAAACGTTGTCCTTACTGGCCATCGTCCGGAAGGCATCCTTATCGCCAAATAGGTCGTCCACGAATCGTTCTGCAACGTAGCTTTTGAGGCTCTCCTGAAATTCCTGGCCACCATGCTCGTCTACGATCATCTGGAGGTCAGGGTATGCGCGGAACAAACGTTCATAGAGCAACCCGTTCACGTATTTTATGAACGAGGTCTTGATACGGAGACCGCCGTCTTCGTGAATTCGGGACTTATCAACGACGGTGAAATAGAGCTTGAATGGCAGCTCGGCGAGCTCATTTAGGATCCGAGCACGGCGATCTGAATCCTTGGGCTTCAGATTGCTGGATTTGATCTCGCCCGTTTGAAAATGACGCATGCGGAGTGCTTCAGCTTGGGCATAAGCAGCCTCCAGGTCTTTCTCTGCCACCAGAATGGAGCACACGATGAAGAAGCCCGAGCTTCCTCCCTTTGACGTATCAAGGTCGGAGTTCCCGGACTCATCCACGAAGGCATATGTTCTGTCCATGAGCTTGCTCCATCAACAACGTGCTGAGCGCAGTGGGGTCGCCCAATGGCAAGGTGGCGAACTCAGTTCGTCGCAGTGGTAGTGCCTGGAGCGGGGCCTTCGCTGAACGTGTAGTTGATGACCACGTCATTTCGGATCAAGACGTCGAGCGTTTTCTGAGTGCCCGTAGTTGTCACCTTCATGGTGACCACGTAGCTTTGGGCATGGGCTGAGCCATTGGTGTAGGTGTAGATCCACTTCTCGTCAGTCTCGCTGACTGCGCTCTTGGCGTAGGGCTCACCAAACAGCGACTTCAACTCAGCAGTCGTGGTTTTGCCTTTGGTGATGCTCGCTACACTAGCTGACGGAAAGTCTCGGCCTGCGGTGTAGTGGGACGTAGCGCAACCGCCAAGTACGACACAGATCCCCATTACTGCGATGAGCTTTTTCATATCCTTCCTTGATCGTAGAAAGCTCCAAATCTAGCTGGCATCGAGGCTAAAAGCCATTGCAAGCTTGATCCCTGTGCTTGCTCTCGCTGATAGGGCGCGCTACACACATAGAAACTGTGCTCATGCCCAAGGTGAACAGAGGACGATCCCGAGGTTTGGAGCTCGAATCGCGGGAGGGATGTATTTTCGCGTAGGGCGATGTTCTCGGTCAGCAGCCGACTGATCGTCGTTCTTGGGGAATCCTGCAACGCCTGTTTACCGCCATTAGCTGCCATAGGATGAAACGTTGTGAGCCCTGTATTTCTTGGCTTGTAGGCGAGTTGATACTGCGGTTTGCGTGTAGTAACTACACCTAGAGGCAGACCGCAGACTTTAGTTTGCCGTTCTGGGTCGAGTACCCAGTCGAGATTTTCGGCGGGCTCCTGTAAAAGATCAGTTCTGATTGAGGGGATAGAAAATCATGGCGAAGAACGATGTGTTAACCGGATTGGCGGCATTGTCCACAAAAGTGAAGGGCGAACGGCAACGATTAATAGATCGTCTGAAAACGTTCGATAAAAAGCTATTAGATTCTTCGGGTGGCCTTGGCTGCTGCGGCTCTAGCAAGTCATTAACGCTTGATCATTGGGAGATAGAAGATATTGCCGTAAGCGGTGGTACCACCGGCTGGTTGTTCTTCAATGGCGAGAGACTGATTGTAAGAGTCGAGCGGTTTGCAGACGGCTGGCCCGAACCTGAATGGAATGAATGCGAGCTAGCAGAAATCAAGCCTGAATGGCTGCTCTTGCTGAGTACACCGGAAATCTTAGAATCGCTAGTAGCAGATATCACAAGGAGTTTGGAAGAAGAGCACATCACTATCAGCACCACCAATGCATGGTTAACCGAGTTTGTCTCAGCAGAAAAAGCGGCCATTGACTCAGACATTGAAAAACAGCTCGAGCACCATCCCACTTTGCTTGAGTCATGGCAGAAGGCTCAGAAGGCTGTAGAGGTCGATCCAGAAGACTCCATCGCTCGCAGCAGCTCTCACGGAGAAACAGTCCTGAAAGCGTGCCTCAAGCAGCTTAGGGATACTGGATATGAAGCACTGACCATGCAAAGTCTCATTTCTCGTACCGCAAAAAAACTGCATGAAGCCGGCACGCTGAATGAAGGAGCTAAGCAATCACTTATAGGGATCGGAACTATTTTCCACGGGGTCGGGACTCTCAGGAACTCCAGCAGCACCGCCCATGGCAAAAACGATGGTTACACGCCGCCAGGCTCTGATGTTGCACAGCTTATCAATCACCTCTCAGGGGCTTGCTCTGCGTTTGTACTTAAGCAGACGGAGTCGATTTTGAAGGGCAAGCAGGAACCGGAATAAAAGAAGCCCGCTCACGGTGGGCGGAGGTTTTACAAGCTGTGTAAGCTTGGAAAGCTGCATGTGCCTGACAGAGTGATTTTCGATCTTGAATGAACACAGGGCTCTGCGCCACATAACAATGGCAGGTGCTACAGCGGCACCAGAGGACACAAGCGCCTTTAGAGTGCGCGTTACATGGTCTAGGTCACAGGAGCGGCACGAGAACTCTCCCGAATGCCCGGCTTATGTAGATTCAGTTATCGATGTTGATGGATGGCAACTGCAGCGTTGCTAAGCCTTTCCATGAGTAGCGCTTATCAGATTTCATTAAGAACGGACATCGCTTAAATCAACCGGCAGTTTTGACACCCGGCATACCTGAGACCGCCCAGGTAGCGACTGGTACCGTGGGAGTCATATGGTGGAATTATTCGCCCCGAGGAGTTGGACACCATTCGGGTGGCCTGACATAAATTAAGGACAAAATATGTTCAGAAAATCTCAGATCATTACCATCCCAGTCCTGATCTCATCGGTACTTCTGCTCACCGGGTGCCCGCCACCGGCGTCTTTCACCCAATGGAAACGCGCTTCTACCTCTGTAGAGGACGTTAAAGCCGCAATGGCAGAATGTGGTGACCCTGTGGCAGGGCCATTAAACCGTTTCCCAATAAACGAAGAAATAATTCATTTTCAGTGTATGCAGCGTCTCGGTTTTACCCGTAAAGACGGCTTTGAATACTGTGAAATAATGGAGAATATGCCAGCCTGCGTCGAAAAAAGGCAGGGTCGCCCGCTCAGTTTGTCGCAGCTCGAAGCGTTGCCGTTTGTAGAAGATGAAGCATTTCATCCAATCAAGCCTAATTCTGGTCGGGATGAACGTATGCAGGTCTCATGGCGTAAAGCGGGAGCATCACGCCATTTCGAATTCGAGGTAGCCAATGATAGTGAAGCCCTGCCAGTGATGTATGCGTGCGGTTATGCGAAACCACTTGGGTCGAATCTGGACGTCGCCAGCATCGGGCGCACTGCAGAAGTGCAACGCTGCATGATTGATCATGGCTTTGAGCCCAAAAACAAAATTATGCTGGTTTGCCAGACTTACCCACAAGTGACGGGCTGTTCGTCGACAACGCCGCCGAGTTGACTCAGATAGAGAGCAGAGCGAATAGGGGCTTGCTCATGAGAGATACGGGATCTCCTAAGCGCACGACGTCTTACCTCATGAGCCCAGCTACGTTTTCTACATAGATTTGACCGATACCAATTCCACGTACTTGTACTTTTTCTTGGCAGCCTTCACAGCCTCCTGCTCAGCAAGCAACGAGCTCAGCGTATCGGCCTCGTGAATCAACTCGATCATTTTCCCCTCAAACTCGTTTCCAACCCGAAGCGTGACCCTCAGCCTGGGCGTAAATGCTTTCGCCACTTTCTTCTTGGTTGCTGGAGCGAGCACCTGCTTCGCGAGCACAACCTCTTCCACAGGCTCCTTTATTAGAGGAGTGGGCACCTGCTCTTCGGGCTGAGCCGCACCGAACAGGGCACGACGCATTTCTTCTTCGGTTAAATCAGAGTTCATAGAACATCTCAAAGTGGGCGGTAATCAGCTCGACGAATTCTACTAGGATGGCGGCTCCAGCGTGTCCTCTGGGAGCATGTATGGCCACTGTGAATTCGGGCTACGTGGTCACAACATGTCAACGTGGTAGTGGGCTTGATAGCGATAAAAATGATGCAACGTAAGCTAGGCTATTGAGGGCTTAAGGGTTCATCGCAATGGTTGGCTGGCTTCGTCTTCGACAACTGAGTGAACTGCTCCAATGCGTTTTGGAAGTCCTCTAATGCAAAGCTTACCGGCTTGCTCTCGGCGATCCATTTTGTCGAGATTTGAATCGCCCCGGGTTTCGTAGACACCTCCATGCCTTAAAATGAGGCCAATCAGGAGGTGCCATGAGCAATCCGCGTTATCCCGAAGAATTCAAAATCCAAGCAGTCAATCAAGTGACCGAAAAGAAGCTGCCTGTCGCTGAGGTAGCGGCCCGTCTCGGCGTGTCGACGCATAGCCTCTATGCTTGGATAAAGCGCTACAGCAAACCTCAAGAAGAACGGCAGCAGGATGATGATCAGCACGCTGAGCTACGTCGTCTGCGAGCGGAACTCAAGCGCGTCACTGAAGAGCGAGACATATTAAAAAAGGCCGCCGCGTACTTTGCCAAGGAGTGCGGCTGAAGTACGCCTTTATCAAGCAGCGCGCGGGCGACTATTCGATTCGACGGCTTTGCCTGACCCTGAAAGTCCATCCCAGCGGTTATTACGCCTGGCTGTCTGAGCCGCAATCTGTACGCGCCAAAGACGACCAGCGGCTGCTGGGTTTGATCAAGCATTCCTGGCTGGAGAGCGGCGTCGTTTATGGCTATCGCAAAATCCACGACGATCTGCGCGAGGTCGGTGAGGATTGTGGTCGTCATCGTGTGGCGAGGCTGATGCGTCTTGAAGGTCTACGTTCTCAGACAGGTTATCGACGCCGCCCTGGAAAGTACGGCGGTAAGCCAGCGGTCGTCTCACCCAATTTGCTGAAGCGCCAGTTCGATGTTGTGGAACCCAACAAGGTTTGGGTAACCGACATCACGTACATTCGTACGTATGAAGGCTGGTTGTATTTGGCGGTGGTACTGGATCTGTTTTCTCGGCAGGTCGTTGGCTGGTCAATGAAGTCGCAGATGACCAGTGATTTGGCTATTGATGCGTTGTTGATGGCGGTTTGGAGGCGTAAACCGAAGCAAGAGGTGATGGTTCATTCCGACCAAGGCAGCCAGTACAGCAGCTCCGATTGGCGCAGCTTTTTGAAGGCAAACAATTTGGTTGCCAGCATGAGTCGCCGAGGCAACTGTCATGACAACGCCGTGGCCGAGAGCTTTTTCCAGCTTCTGAAACGGGAACGGATCAAGCGAAAAATCTACACCACGCGGGAAGATGCTCGGAGTGATGTGTTTGATTACATCGAGATGTTCTACAACGTAAAACGCCGCCATGGTTTCAACAATCAGCTGTCACCGGTAGAGTTTGAAAAGCGTTACGCAATGAGCTTGCAAGGTGTCTAGAGAATCCGGGGCGATTCAATTCCAACCTCCAGTTTGTCCGAAATACTTCGACCGAAGCGCCGCCAGTGTACGGTGTTAGCATCGATTACCTGCTCTGCGACCAAGACGATGCAGTCAAAATTCATGTCATCGCTACAGACCAGTAACGGCACGATTGTAGAGCTTCCATCTTCGGCTGGGATTATGCGACGGTTCGCAAGAGCGTCTTCGTCTTCGTCGATAAGCCAGATCAGAGAAAGACCAAGGCTTGCGACGTCCGACCATTCAAGATGAGTGGACAGCCATTGCTCAATTCCAATGCCGTCAATCATTAACCATGCGCAAGCGCTCCTGGCGAATCCAGGTCGGTGGTAGGCGGCGCTGATAGCTTGGTGCATGGCGAAGTCCTTTAAAGCCGTGCGGCTGTGTCACAGAGAATGATGATACTCCAGTGATATCACCCTACGCGTCAGATCACTACTCTCGGACGCTTGAAGGGCAGCCTATATTGCACCTGGACGGACGGGCAGATTTCAACCTTGGTACAACGATGAGGACGAGGTCGGATTGTGAGCATCTTTTCCCGTCGGGCTTCCCTGACAAGCTGCTCCTCCGATTGTAATCAGTTACGATCCTGACGACTCATCAACAATCGAGATCGTGTCATGCAAGATGGCTGCTGGCCCTTCCATCTCTTCGGTGCCAATTTTGCCACTGAATCCGAGGCGAAGAAATTTGTGTTTGAGCAGTGGGAGCCAGAGCCCCCTGAAAGCGTAAGCGAAGCCGAGTACATTTCGTGGGAAGACCGCAATCCAACCTGGCGTCTAGCGGAGGAGCTGGGGTTCTCTATGGATTCAGATTTCGTTGAGCTTGCCGGCACCCCACAAGACGTCATAGCGCAAATCCGCAGTCAGTCCGAGAGAGTGTTGGTCAGCTCTAGGGTAGGAGAGTTCACGCATTTTATAATGGTGGGTTCGAATGCCATCTGGGGTGACCGTCGTTCGACTTCTACCCAAGTAGAGCCGCTGGTGCGCTTGCCGGAGAGCACTGCAACCATCACATATCTCGGCCTGTTCAACTGAGCTGACGGCCTCATAGGTTAGGCCCGTTTTTGACCAGGCGCAGGCACTGGACTAAGGCTAAAATTGTCCTCATTTGGGGCGGATGACGATTCAACCAGACGTGAAATTATGACCAGACAGCTTGTCTACCAACGAATACGAAATCGAATTGTCGAGCTACTTGAGTGGCTGATCGAGTGCGAGAATGAGCCACCTCGGTGTGGTATGAATGAGTTAATCAATTCATGGGAAGATTGGGTGCCAACTCCGTCGCCAAAAGGATACTTCGTCGATCAGGGGTTCACTCCAATGCAGAGCGTTTTTTTGGTAAATGTAAGCGCAGCCATCGAGGATTTTTGCGAAGCAACACCTGAACTCATAGAGAACGACGCTGCGGCAATTGCGCTCCCTCAATGGCGCCTTGTCATCGCTGCTGCCAAGCCGACGCTATCTGCGATGAAAGCGAGTACCAAAATGTCGGAGGAGAGTGACGACAGGCTCGAGCGTTGAGTTGCTGGCTCTTTAAGCAAGGTATTGCGTACGATTTTGCCAGGGTGCAGCAATCGGTCAGAAATAGGTAAGCGTCCAATCAAGTCATCTACCGATCCAGTTATCAGCACGAGGATGACTGCTTTTCGCCCATGCCGTAAGGTTCGCTACCAAAATCGCCACAGCCTTCCAGTGGTGGTAATACAGCAAGGAGAGCGAACAATGAACACCTTCAAATCATCAGTTCAAAACGTATCTGCGGCCATAGGCCTCATCGCAGCAGTGACAGTCGGCGGATGCGTCATGATCCCTTACGACACGCCGGAATCAAAAGCCCAAATCCAGCGCGATCTGAAAATTGCACCATCGGATATTCAAGCCGTATCGGAAACTAACTGGTGCTTGTTCCCATATGGAAGCGAAGGCAGCTGCAGGGCCACTCAAGGCCTGGGAGTGTTGACCAGCAAAGGCCTGATCCTCAGCCTCTACAACAACCACACCTACACTGAAACCGCACGCATCCTCCCAGAACAAGTGCAGTGCGTGAAGACACTTGGTGGTCGCACTGGAGTCGAACCGTTCGTTGTATTCACCAAAGACCGAGCGATCATGCTCGCCGTCATTACGCCGGGTGGGCAAATGAATGTGCCTGTGAAAGTCAGTTTCTTTGATTATCTGACGAAGCCAGGGCAGCACGTCTTCACTGGGACGGATGGCGGATATGTGCGCAAGTCGGGTCGAAAGCAAACCGTAGGCGGAATGGTGTCAGGCACTGCCATCCCGTGGCATACAACACTCGACGTAACCGAGGTTTTTAACCCTTGCCCGCAGGTTACAGATTAACGAGGACTGGCGCGTTCCATCGCAAGCGGTGCGCGCATGCCGAAGCCCGTAGGTGTGAAGGATGAATGCCCGAAGGGCCGAGCCCCCCCGGCGGCTCGGCTCGCGAAAGCCGCCCTTGAAGAGGCTGGTTTCGAATGCCATCTGGGGCGACCGACGTTCGACCACTACCGATGTAGAGCCGCTGGTGCGCTTACCGGAGAGCACCGCAACCATGTCATATCTCGGTCTGTTCAACTCAATTTGACTGCTCGAAAGGGCATGTCTGCGTTTGCATACGACTGCGCGCTTTCGAACCGAAGCGGTCATCCGGCGAACCATAAGGCCTCCGGCTAAAGGATTTTGATGCCGTCACCCCCCTGTCGCAAAACTTGCATCAGTTGCCCAACAACGAGGGCTTCAACGGCACCTTCACTGGCATCCGCCTCAAAAGCAGCGCAGCAAGCCGATGCGTCGCCGTCGCAGATGCGGTAGACAGCAATGACGCTGCCTGGCCCGCAGCCTGTGTGCCCGGATAGAGAATACCCACCGTCAATCGAACCGTGCATCAAGCCGAGGCCGTAGCCCGGGGTGACCCATGGGCGCCCGGGAATCGGGCCGCCTAGTGTTCGTGCTGTCTGCATTTCCTTGAGCAAGCCCGCGCAGAGGAGATCTGCGCAGAGAAGTCGATCCAGAAAGAGCGCTGCTTGCGAAATCGGGCCGATCAACAAGCCATGGTAAACCCATGCGGGGTCATAATTTGAGGCGCGTCCAAGAGGGGACGTTTGTAAGTCGGCTCGTGTTTTAGCAAAGCGAACGTTCGAGATGCCCAGAGGGGAAAGAGCACGTTGAATCACCGCATCATCAAGCGCCAGATCAGTCAGCCGTTCAATTAGCCTGCCGATGAGTAAATAGCCGACATTCGAGTAACGCCAGCCGGTTCCGCAGGTGTATCGAAGTCGAGTACCGTCAAGGCGCCGCATCATTTCATCTGCCGTCCATGCTGGCTCACCGTTAGTAACGGCGGTGTGATACTCCGCAAGTTCTCCGTAATCAGCCAAGCCGGCCTCGTGCCGCAGTAGCTGGCGTAACGTGAAAGGGTGATCGGGAATGGGGTCGTCCAATCCGATCAGTCCGTCACGCACCAACGATAGGGCCGTCGCAGCCAAGACCGTTTTCGTGAAACTCCACCAGGGGGCGATCAGTTCCAATCGGTCTGGCGTTTGTGGCTGACCATTTGACAAGAGTGAAATGAGCATTGGCTTCCCTGGAATGTTGAGCGAATCGACAGCTCGACAAGATATCTCAATTACTCTTCTTCGCCGGGGTGACGTCAGCCGTTTGTGCTGTGCTGAACGACTGCTTCTGGCCGATTGCAGCCCTTCGCGACAGGCAGTTGTCGATCCCAAAGGCACACCGGAGCAGGTTATCTACCAGCTGTGTGTTTGGAGGTGTGTATTGTTGAATTTGCCGTTACCCTTCTGGGACATCACGCAATAAGGGCTATGCACATGAATGTCGGAATGGCTAATGCGATTGAGGCCGCAGAAAGCGAGTATTTGTGTGCCCGCGTCGAGAGTTTGTCTCGGATAAGTGGAAACCCTTTTGGTGCTCGTGTGTTTTTCAACGAAGCTTTTCCATGCTTTCAGGTGAAGGCATCACCTAGCCCGATGCTCAATCGCATCTACGGCGATAGTACCGACAGACCCAAGTCACTATTGAGCTTGCTCAAGGAATCAGCAGAGTATTCGACAGTAACGCCTCTTATCGGAAAGGCCTCGACTTTGGAACAGTACACTTTGGTGGGTGAGAAGCGGCTGGAGCGTCTGAGGGGGTGGACGCATCTGCAACTCGCGTGCACCATCGAAAATGTGGTCTTGAATCACCACTCATTCGAAATCGAAGAAGCCACCTCACAAACGCTTCTTGAGTTCGCAGCCGTGCATGCGAGTGGATTTCATACCAAGCCAGAGTATCTTCAGTTGAGCCAGGCTTCGTTCGCAGGACTGATGTCAAATGAACGTCTGAAAATGTACGTCCTTAAAGCTGATGGAAAGGTCGTGGCAGGAGCGTTGATGTACCTGGCCTGCAATGGAGTTGCCTACCTTGGGACGGCTGCCACCCGAAAAAATGCACGAGGCCAGGGCTACCATGGAGCCCTGATATCTCATCGGATAGAGCAAGCAAAAAAACACGGCAGTCTTGTGATCGCCGCAACCGCGCTTCCCAGCTCGCAAAGTCGCCGAAATTTGCAGCGTACAGGGCTAGCGACATCCCACGCTCAAGCGCTATATCGCCTGGTAGATAGCTGAAGTCTGCTCTTGGCCGATTGCAGGCTGTCATGAAGAGCTACTGCTGGCCGATTGCTGCCTGTCGTGAGGAGCAGCAAGCGACCCAAAGCGGACATTTGACAGAAATGTAAGCGGTAACGAATTTTTCACTGTGGCTCCAATTCTGACCATAAACAACTGCGCCCAATGCCGGCCATTAACGTACCGTAGTCTTCAAAATTACTGGCACTCACCTCATCCTGGCTCGTCCACGTTGCTTCACACTCTTCGCACACCCACAGCAAAATATTTGTGGAGCGCACCCGCATTGCTCGAACGTAACCTTGGCTGCACCTTTGGCACTCAATCAGCATACAAATAATCTCTGACAGGACTTAGATGTAGTCTAATCCTATCGGCTGCTTTTGGCCGATTTCTGCCTGTCGTAGCGGGCAGTAATCGGCCAGAACCGGATGTTTAAAGCTGGGGCAATGAACTCGTCGAATTTCTTCCCGCTTTAAGAGTTTGCCGACGCGCTCTTACACACTCTGGGCTGGCAAGTAGAGTTAGGAAATCAACTCGTCCCTTTTTATAAAGTAGGTGCAAATGGTGGCTCCCTTCGTTCTCCAGGACTTTGATGTTGGATGGGTCGCCACCGACGCCGTCGGGCAGGTTGCGCTCTTCACTACGGGGGGGCCGGGGCCGGTTCCTAATTCCGCAATGCCCTCCGTCGAAAACTCCGAAGAATTTGTCCTTTCATTGCCGGAGGTGTCCGATGTAGATCGGGTCACTGCCAGGGCTGGCGTAAACGCTTTCGTTGAATTTGCCAAACGTGGGTTCTTCGCGTACGACTGGTCAGACGTTCATCGCGATTCACGCCAGGCCTTGAGGAGGTATGAGCTGCAATGCCGCCCACTGAATCCACTGACACTTTTCGATTTGCCTGCCCCTTTACGGGCATTAGCTGAGGCTACTCGGCTATCTGATGTAACCTTCGGAGCACCCATCATAGTGATAGGTGATCAGGTTTCTTAGCCTTCATTCGGCGATTCGGAGCCGCTTTTTTGGGCCGGAAGCTTTCAGTTGCGTACCGCAGCTCCCGGCCAATAGCTGCGCTTCGCGATTGACGACTTTCGACCCATGGCGGACGTTCAGCAACCTTTCGGCTAAGTACGTACGGTCAAAACGGCACAATCAGTTGTAGCCCTAGCGCCCGCTTCAAGCCGAACGCTTAGACTAAAACAACAGCCCTGACCTCTTTAGCTTGTTGAAGGACAAAGCTGGCACCTGCACTTTGCAGGATCTTAATCAACGTACGAGGAGGCGTGAGGTGCGCGACAAGCAGATTTGGGAACTGACAGAAAACGATCTGCACGATGTTGGGGTATGGTGCTTTCCGATGGACGAGTCCGTTGAAGATGAATGCACAGTCCGACCTTGTGTTGAGGAAGTAGGCTTGGCGATGATCGTGCGAGCCGAATTTTGCGATGCCGATGGCACTCGCTATCTGGGGTATGTGCACTGGAGTCTGGTTGAACATATTGGCCATCGACAACCCACTCTGTTCCTCAATGACGGCACAGCTGTCTCGTTCTGGGGAGGAATTGTTAAACCCTCCTGGGATGAAGCCTCAAATGAAGCGAAACGGATTTCTTTCCCTATCACATTTAAGTCTGAACCATTGCTCGGGCTTACGCCGATGGTTGGCTTCCTAGATGGGATGTATTACTTAGACAGCAATGACCAGATTTCTTGCCTTTCGATAGGTTAAAGGTGAGGACAATAGCTACCCTAATCTGACTTACACCAGTGCTTGAAAGCGGCAAAAAAGCCAGAGCGAGTCGACCGGTTCTGGCCGATAACAGCCAGACATAGGATTTAGCCCCATGATTTTACCTGCCAACAATCCTGCGTGCTCTATGACGGCAAGACTGAGACCGCGTTTTGTCCTCGGCGCAATGAGCCAAGAGCTCGGTCAGCGCAATGTCTACAGGAAAACCATCCTCCAACCATTTAAGCGCCAGTCCCGACCAATATTCGGAATGCGACGTCAAGGCTGTGATCACCAGCGGCTGCAACGCAATGTCGGCAGGTAGCGTATATTTTTTGCTAAGAGCACTTGCCGCATCTGGCAAATCGAGTGCAGCCGTTTCGAAAGGTTTCTCAAGCAACGGTAATAGCCAGACATAGCTCAATTCTTCGTTCATCTTCTCCCCCGATTAATGGTCGTTTTTTGCCCTAGCACTAAGAGGAGGAATCAACCCAGCGGAGAACAGTCAGCACCAATGGCGTCAGTATCCGGGTGCGCCAAAAACAGATTTTCTAGAAGGCTCAAGGTTTATTTTCCTTGGGTTTGTGAGTCCAGGCGTCCAAGGCCGTAGTAATTCATGAATTCGCGCATAGTCGGTGAAAGTGTCTCTTGCGAAGCAATCTGCCAGAATTTTCTTTCCCCGAGAACCGGCTCAAACCGCTTGATGAGTTCTTGCGCCGTATTGTGATGGCCAGCACGCAGCCAGTGCCTGAACATGTATTCGTTTTTCTGCCTAGGTAGCTGTGCCGCTTGGAGCAGTCTGAGTGAGTGCCGAAAGTTCAGTGGCCACAGTTGCTTTAAAAAATCGAGTCTCTCAGCGATTGGAAGGCCCACTAACCATTGCCTCACATCCTTATCCACCTGAGCATTACCAGATCGCAATGCCACCTGCTCGGGTGTGAAACGAGAGTCGTCCATGGTGTCCAAGGCCTAAAAACATAAGGGAAGGTCACATTCTGTCGTATGCATAGGAATAACGGGCAGCTTATTTTTACTCCTCTTGTCTGCTATTGGCCGGTAGTCACCGGCAGATATCGACCCATTGCGACCATTCGCAGGAGCCACCAGAATCGGGGGACTTCTGGTGGTGAGGTGACGCATGGTGAGGATTGAAGTATCAGAAGAAGCCGACTGGACGCTTTTCGAGGACGTGGCCCGGGTGCTTGAGCAAGGGCTGGGAGGTTGCTGGAAAGAGAGGCTCAATGGCCAAGACCAGCGCTACTGGGATCTGTTGGTAGATGAACACACGCTCACCCTACACCTTGAACACTATTTAGGCATTTCAGTGGACATTCCCGATGGCGCAGATGACATCGCTCGAAGAGTATGTGCGTTGCTCAAGCAGCCTCTTTGCGGGTAAGCCCGCTCCAACAAAGATCACATCTGATCTAGACGGCTGCAGTGGGTCGATTTCTGCCTGTAGCCACCGTCAGCTTTTGGCCGATTACTGCCGTTCGTGACGGGCAGCTATCGGCCAGAAGCGGTCAGTCATTTGTCCAAATTGCGGCAGTGAAACTGGGATAATTACACCTGTTTTCTAAGAACGCATACCCATCCAGATTACCGCTTCAGTCCATGCAGTCACCATCGGTGTCAGTACCCTGAACCAGGGATCGCGCACATCAATCTGCGCTGCTGAGTGGTCATGATGTTGCTGCTCCTCCTCCACAATCGACGTAATGGCAGCCACCGCGTGGAGATCGATAACAGCCAGCACATCAAGTTGATGAGCCAGGTGCTTGAGCACCACACTTTCAACCGCGACGGTAGTAGCGACAATGGCTTTGCGGCCACAGATGCCAGTAACCAGACCCAACGCCAGACCGCCGATGCCACACAACCAATAGCTACGGCAGCGGGGATAATTGCGACGTTGCAGCTCCTCCAGAAAAACCGTCCGATGGCGGCGCTCGTGGGAGAGGAACTCCTTGAGTTCGTTCACCATGCCCGGGACGAAAAGCCGGGCCATAAACAACTGTCCACTGTAGATACAGATCGCACCATGCTCGCCCGCATGGTCGACCTTCATCATGCGGTTGCCGAGGTCTTCGCCCTTAGCCGTGTAGTTTGGTGAGTTCACATTGAGATTTCTTGTTCGAGGGGCTTGGTCATCGGGCCTATCCTTGCTCTTGAGCCGGCATCGTGCTGTAACGCCAAGCAGATAAGCAAGTGGGACTTCACAGGGCGCCCCCTCACCATCGTCGATTTGGCCGATCTTTAAGCAGCTGACAGACCGCTTTGGGGCGGAAGCAGTCAGTCGCATGTACCTATAAATACTTGGGCCAATTCACCCTAAAGAGTTCAATGCCGACTCCCTCAATACCGTGCGACGCCTTTATGGCTTCATTGCGCCGACTCACAGGCCTTCAACGGCTCCTTCGGGTGCAATGCACAGATGTCGAAACCGTCACGCCGGGTATAGCCCGCACGCTTCATACATACAAATCGCTGGGCCATCTCTTGGAAGCTGGCATTAGGATCGATGCCGGAGCCATTTTTCTCACCGCAAGCTAGCATGGACGCCAAGACATCATTCCTGCTCGCTCCCGGCTTCTCCCATAAGTCAGCATCAGCCGTAGGGGGCTGAAAAGGCTCGCTGAAACATGCGGTGACGAGGGGGCAAATCAACAGCGCAAATGCTACATTTTTGAGCCACATGATCAATCTCCTTATTTTCTGGTGCTGACGGGCATCAGCGCGGGCTCGCCTTCCGGCTAATAATCTTGCACAGGCTCGTGTATCACTTTCATAACAGCTGTGCATAGTCGTGACACCGATGAAGATGTTACCCAACTCCTTTAACAAGCTACTGCCCTCAGGTAGCACGCTGAATCGTCCAAAATTTCGTAGGGACGACTGACCGCTTTTGGCCGATAGCTGTCAGTCGTTCCATAGGCAGCACGCCGTCGTGAACTGTGCCGGAATGCGTCTGAAGCCAGTGCTTTTCTTCCGTGCTGTGCTGATTATTGAGCTGGCAGTATTGGACAGGGGAGGGTGGGTTAAGGTTTATCCAAGCGCGGCCATCTGCATGTAAAACCAGGCGGGTCAGTCATGGGATTCCCCTTGTCTGTTCGTACTTGCGCCTTCAATTGTCCGACGTTGATCCGGGGCGTACTTTCCACCATTGGCGCGGTTGAGCTGCAGACGCTTGGAACGACCCGCTATGCCTGTATGTCTACCTGTGTCTACTCACGGATAAGGTACAGTGCAATGGATAAGACAATCACCGTCGATCAACTGGCGACCACTGACCTGAGATCAATCAACGAGATATGGCTCGGCGGGACTCATACCCAGCTATGCCTATGGCGTGGCGAACAGGTCTTCACCCACGAGATGATGAGCGAGGGCACCCACGATCAGAATGTCAGACGTCTTTGCGTGAAGGTGGTCAACCTTGGCGATCACGCTGCTGTGGCCAACGTTGAGTTGATGGTGCGCGAACGGCTGGAAAAGATGGGGAAGGAAGGCGAGTTTTATCCGGCTGAGGAGACGGACACTCATCGATAGCACCCAGCAGCTCTGGTAAAAAAATAGGGTCTCGGCTAGTCGTGAGTGCCTCAGTACGCCATTTGAGCATGTGTTGCGATTTCCGCTTTATGGGCAAATTGCACTAGCTCTGTGATTTGGCGCTCCTGCACTGTTCGTTCCACCAGATGACAAGTTCAGCATGTTGCTCGTGAGTGATCCATGCAAAATTTGTTTTGTCCGCCGGGTCGCCCCCAAAGACTAAGGGCTTCGTATACCACTTGATCTTGCCAGCGAAACGCTCGTCCGGCTCAAGGGAAATCTGCTGGGGAAGGGCAAACGGCGCGGCATAGGACGCATTGAGTGGCAGCGTCGGAATGGTAAACATTACTCCGGAAGAGTTGATGACGATAAAGTCGTCCCACCCTCTTAGACCTAATAGCGTGTACCCCGGAAGATGATGATCAAATCCGTAGGCCTTCATGGCAGCTAAGCTCTCATCCTCCGTGAAGATGATGAAATAGTCGTCGTTTTGCCAACCTTCGTTCATGAGGGGGTGACTCATTTTTGGCAGATAGGGAGGTACTCGGTGTGCTATCAGCGTCTCGTGGCCGACAGAGAGCAACGGTTGCTTACAGTCGGATGATTGTCTGATCACATAAGGGCTGCATTGTTTTGGTACAGGCGCAAATCACTGGGAGCGTAGACGTTGCCATTCATTCCAGCAGTCCTCCGCGACGATGTCTGGATAACCACGATCTTCTTCCACTCCCAAGGCTGCGCTAAAAGGCAAAGCGATGCAGGTGGATCTGTCTCGGATTTCACACACCTCAATCTCGGTAAGCGGCTGGCCCTTTTTATCCTCGGCGGCTTGCAGCACTGCCGCCAGAGCCGGCACAAAGACTAGACATAATGGATCTGTAGTCATCAGTTTCTTCCCTGAGTCGATTAGAAATTGCATGGTAGGCCAGTTTCGGACATCAACATTACCTCGAAGTGCGAACGTCAAAGTTAGCGTAGCGCGCTGCTATGTGGTGGCAGGAAGACTTATTGTCGCTTGGCGGCAGACCTTCAATGATGATCCTGAAACGCTTAGGATTACTCACTCAATTCAGTACCAAAATGGAGAAGGCCACGGTTTATGGATATCGAATTTCGCGGTAACGGCAAGCGTGATAATCCGTCTGTAGGTACATGCGATGAGTACGGCGTGAGCGGGATTACCAGCTTTGACGATCTGACCGAAGCTCGTCGTAAGATTGCTGAGGCGCATCCAGGCTTTAAACCTCTGTTCTCGCTCGATGATCTGCACCAAGCCCGCTACACCTCGGGACATGTGCGCAATAATTTAGGGATGGACGATGCATCGGAGCAGGACATAGCGGGCTTGCCTCCAGAGTGCTTTGAGAATGGTGAATACATAGGCTATCCGACTACGAAAGAGGAGTTCGCAATCTGTCTTCGCAATTTCATGACCCTGGTTGCAGCCACGTCTTTCGAGGATGCTTGTACTCATGGTTTGACGCTAGATCAGCAGGCCCTCCAGGAGTGGATCGGTTACCAGAACAACCCTATCTCTCTTCTAGAGCAGCCTCTTTCAGCGCTCCTGGTACCCGTTCAGCAGTCCTGCCAGGCACTCGCGGCTTTTCCGAATGGCTATTTCACTTCGGATCTGGATCCCGCGAAAAACTTTGCCGTTGCGCGTCATTTTTCAGAAGCGCATGGCTATGAGTTGATGGGCGTAGGTGCTTCTTACATCGGCTTCATTCGTGCTGAACCGCCTGATACATCATTTGCTAACGTCGTAGCCAAAGACTTCTGTGCGCTCTATAACACTAGCGATGAAAACCTACAGGGACGTGTTTCCAAAGTTGCGCAGGCGATCTCCGGTCGGACGCATCTTTGGCTCCGTTACGTGGAGTGAGCTTCGTCGCATCCAAAGTCCGGCTGAATAGTTAACAAAGCTTGTGAGAGGTCTGGAGCTTTTTGCCGCCTCGTAGGAGGGCAGTATCCACACATCCACTACAATCAGGCACATGATTGGCGCTGCTCGTTTTCCGTTACGTAACCTCAATTTCGTCTGATAGCTGTCGATATGGAGAGCAGCCGTCCCAAGCTCTGAACAAGTTTAAGCCTGCCCAATTCCCACTGTTTACAATTGCCTGCTGACAAAAAGGATTCTGTACATGCTTTTTTCCCTGCTCGACAAATTCTTCAATCGACCGCTAACTGATGAAGCATTTGCCAAAAAATTTATGGATTCGACTCGTAAAGCTGGCTTCAGCGAGAATCTGAATTTTGAGAAGAACGAGTTCCGCATCCGCCATGGGGATGGATCGTACTTCAATCTCCATAATGCCTTTCGCGACTATCAAAATGCAGACAAAGCACAGAAATCCGCCGTTCTGACCGGATACGTATCGACTCTGTTAGAGGCGGGTAGAAAAACCGAGACTGTGTTTGATAATGTCAAAGCACAGCTGCGTCCGGTGATTCGCAACCTTGCCATGCTTGAAGAAATTCGACTGGAACACGCCCGTAAAAATGGCGACAAGCAGTACGATTATGTTTCACTGCCTTTGGGCCGAGACTGCGTTATTCTGCTTGCTGTCGATTCGCCCGAGTCCACTGCCACCCTTACCAATGGCCCCGAAGCACATTGGGGTGTGACGATGGAAGAGGCGGTAAAGATCTCCATCGAGAACCTGCGTGATACGACAGACGAAGCCTTCGGGGAGATTATTCCAGGCCTATACGCTGGGGAGTGGGCGGATGGGTACGACACCAGCAGGGTGTTGTTGCCAGATGTCCTTCAGCGCGTGCCAGTTAAAGGTCGGCCAGTGTTCATGGTGCCCAGTCGAGACGTCCTGATGGTCACTGGAGACAAGGACGAACAGGGAATTCGTCAGATGGTAGAGCTTGCTTTCCAGGCTCTTGAAAGGGGGCGTGCTGTCTCTACCGATATTTACACCTACGAAGGTCGCGATATCATACCGTTTAACTGTGATGATGAAGGGGTCAGCAGTCGGTTGGTTACACTGGAGCATTTGCTGCTGCAAAGTAATTATGCCAATCAGAAAGAGTTGCTCGACAAGCTCAATCTGGAAAAGGGCATCGACATCTTCGTCGCCTCCTACAACCTCTTCCAAATGGCTGACCAACCAAACCAGACGGTATCGATGAGCGCCTGGACAAAAGGTGTGCTGACGCTGTTGCCCAAGACAGATCGCGTCGCGTTGGTTGAACCTGTTGAGGGTGGGGAAGCGACAGTCAAAACCGTCTCCTGGAGTGAACTTGAATCCGAGCTTGGCGATCTGCTGGCTACAGAAGCGGGCTATCCACGTCGCTATCGGACACTGGGATTTCCTTCGGTTGAGCAGCTTAATCGCCTGACTACCTTGTGATCAGTGCTCTACTACTCTGGCGCACGGCAATGGAGGTATCGCTGAGCTGGCAAAGCAGCAGTCGCAATTTATCATTACGATACACTCCCCATTTTGATTGCTTATCCTGGTGGGAAAATTTGGGAGTTTACCGATGTGGGGTTGGTGGCTTCTCTAGCGCTACTGAGTCGGGCCGCAAGATCTGACTGACTTACTTCAGTTGGCGAGCCGCTGTGCGCGGGCAGGCTGTGGCGAACCGAGCTCCCGCGTCCCGCCGTATCTCGGCCCTGCGGGCGTCCATCCTTCACGCCTTCGGCTGTGCCAGCCTGCGCGCTCCGCTTGCGTTGGTTACTCAGTGCATATGGTCGATACGCCAAGCAGCTCGTCATTTCTCCGATGGGGAAACCACATCTTGCCAGCCATCAATCAATTCCATATTTTGCGCAACGAGCTGGCAGGGCTTGCCAGTTGCCTTGCGACAATTGCTAAGCGCCTGCTTTCGTGCTGTCTTGAGTGAGCGCGCGCCGTAGTACCAGTAAATGCTGCTACTTTCCTTGGACATGGCCATGGCTTTCTCGGTAACGCTCTGAAGATAAGCCTCAGCGCTCGCACGGTCTTCGGGCGCCAGCTTCGAAAGCAGCAGCATTAATGCGCTGTCGTCCATGGCAGGAAGCCGGTTGCTCCTGAGAAAATCTTCGATATGAGGCTTTAAAAGGGTATTGGCCTCTTGTTTGTAGAGCGAGTGCCCATCCCTACCGAATGGGGGTAGCAACGCCAGTTCAGCATTACCTCCCGCCGAGCGGTAGCCCGCGATCATCCGACCTACAAGATCTGGGCTGAAAAACGGATCATTCTCGGCGTAAATCCAGAGCGTTGGCGTTGGGTTGCCTTTGCCAAATTTCGTGAGGTTTCGCACAAGATCAGTTTGATATAACGAGCAATTAGAGTCCGCAGAGCCCACATTTGTGTAGTGGTAAACGCCGCCAGAGATGTTAACTACCGCCGTCAATGGGTGACTTGGTTGAGCCGCGAGGTCTAGCATTGACGCTCCGCCGATAGAGATACCAACACCTACTGCCAAGGATGGATCTACATCTGGACGCTCACGCACAGCCGCCAATGCGGCGCCAAGCTCTCTGCCATGCGCATCGAGAAATCGTGCCACGTTGGGATTGGTGCAAGTTCCCCCTTCATTCATGAAGTTTCCGGTCGAACGACCATAGCCGGGCCATACAATAGATGCGGCAAGCCAGCCACGGTGCGCAAAGTCGTGAGCGATATGAGCAAGCCAATCGGCATGTGCGGCGGACGGAGATGTTGCCGCCGAGCCGTTAACAATCAGTGCAATGGGGTACTTACCCTCCTTTACGGGACGAACGATTAATGCTTCGATTTTCTCAATATGTGAGTCAACCTGGATGGGCAGTAAGAGTTGTTCTTCGCTTACCAGTGAGTCTGCACGGGGTTGGCTTGCAAAAAGCATCAGACCAAACGTGATAGTCCTGAAGCGTAGTATTGATTGCATTTAGAACGCTCGCTGATACGTTAGAAGCCAAGCTTAAACTGGTGCGACAATAGCTGATCGTAAGGTTCTGTCCAACACGTCTTGTGGTTAGCCCGGGATGTCTCATCGCGTATCACTCAATCCAGCACCGTTGGGAAATAGGTGATGTGGAATTAACCTGCTGACACGTGGGGACTTACGCTATTAGTTCTGGAGTTCGGAGGGTCTGTTTCCGGAACTCTTTAGTTGTGTCTGCATATGTTCCGATTAGCAGCTAATCCAACAGGAATTCGTCCTGTTGAGTTATCTGCAAAGTAGTCTTCTCCAAACGCAGTAAAAATTCTTTTCGGGGCTGTCCTCCGCCATATCCGGCGAGTGCTCCATTCGTCGCTATGACACGGTGACAGGGAACGATAATGGATAAGCGATTGTGTCCATTTGCATTGCCCACTGCTTGGCTTGCACCTGGCTTACCGATGGCCCCAGCGATGGCACCGTAGGTTGAAATGGTTCCATAGTCGATTTTTAAAAGCTCTGCCCACACAAGCCTGTCAAAAGAACTGCCTGGCATATGGAGCGGTACTGAAAATTTCTTTAGCTTTCCCTCAAAATAAAGTTTTAGTTGCACTTCGATTTGCTTGATGTGGAGATGCTCGCCAGGCGCAATTGAATACCCATGACGCCCACGCAGTTCGTTTAATTCAGCGGTTAGCGCCGGACGGTCAAGAAATTCGAGGAGTACCAAACCTCGTTCCTCTGCCATGGCAATCATTGGGCCCAACGGTGTAGTCAGATGGCGATAAAGCAGGAGGGACGTTTCAGTTGCCTTACCGGGGGGCATTTGAAATGTTTTTTTGAAAGCATCCCTAAAGCCACTCAATGACTCGTATCCTAAGTCAAATGCTGTGTTATCCAGGGTTTCGCCCGAAGAAATCCGGCCTAGGGCGACACCGAGCCTTCTAGAGCGCATCCATGCATGAAAAGTCATGCCAAAATTTTGTTTGAACCACCTGCGTAAGCGTAACGGATCGATACCACGCGTAGTTAGTTCAGCATCACTCCAGCGAGCGTCAGGTGATGCAGATACAGAGGCCAGTAGCCCCTTGACCCAATCTGGCGCGGAAGCCGCGAGATCTAATGGCTTGCATCGTAAGCAAGGCCGATAACCTGCAGCCATCGCTTCGTTGGCCTGCGAAAAGAACTCTACATTCTCGGGCTTTGGCTTACGTGCACCACATGTAGGGCGGCAAAAAATACCTGTAGTTTTGACAGCAGTGAAAAAAACGCCCTCATAGGCGGTGTCGCTGCATAGCATCGCATTTACCATCTCGCTTCTGGGCGGAAGAGCGTGATTGTAAGATCTCATTAGAGCGTAGCCTCGTCCTCGAATGGGTGTGAAAATCGCTTTCGAGGTGCGGAAAACAGCGGCGATTTTCATGCGGATCACAGATTAATAGGGCGAAGATAACTTTTCGCTTAGGTGTTTTTTTGCTGCCATAAGGTTATTCAGGTCGCTGTAGGTATATGCGTCCAATGGATACTCGAAAAGCTTTCCCGTTCGCAGGAAGCTCTTGGCGAACGCCTTGTTGGCGCCGCATAAGAATTCAGAAATGCTGGAACCAGCGCTTAGCCGTTTGACGCCTAGACTCGTTAATTCATCCATGCCGGGTTGGCCGTTCCAGGCAAGCAGGTTGACGGGTAGCCGCGTTGCCTCGCACAGTGTAGCAATGTCGTTTTCCTCAACCATTCCAGCCGCAAAAATGCCGTCTGCACCTGCTTGCTCGAACAGCGATGCACGGAAGAGGGTCTCTGGCAATTGTCGCGCTGGCTCTACCAAACATCTCAGATAAACGTCAGTTCGTACGTTCACGAACAAGTCTATTCCATGCTTGTTTGCTACCTTCTTTGCCACTTCGATTTTTCGCAAAATCAGATCAGTGCTGCCTGTTCCGTCCTCAATGTTGATTCCAACGGCTCCAGCCCTAACTACGCAGTCAATAACTTTAGCAACCGACTCAAGGTCGTCGGAATAGCCCCCTTCGACATCGACCGTGAGGGGGACTGTAAGCACTCGAACCATTGACTCAACTGTAGTAGTCAGCAGTTTTAGGGGAAGTTGATTGCCATCCTGGTATCCATGCGCCCAAGCAACGGCGGCGCTGCTGGTCGCGACTGCCTTACTCCCTACGCTCTCGACAATACGTGCGCTGCCAGCATCGCTCACGTTGGCGAGTACCAACAAATTATCTTGGTGAAGGTTGCGAAAAACCGCACTTAGTGGCGTCATTCAGTGGTACCCCGGTGAGAAAAGACAGATGCAGAGCGCGCTATCGTAAGCTGACTACACCGACGTCTCCACCGAGAAATCGACAGTGATTTAAGAGCTAGCGAATATAGCTTTTGCGGGCTAGGGAGGGCTGAATACCTTCTCAAAAGCCTGCTGAAAGACGTTGCCGTACACATTCAGCCATCGCAGGGATCGGGTAGATGACTTCCTCGGACGCTTACCAGCAAAGCAGAAGTGCTTCTGGTCAACCTCTGCCAGAAGGGTGAGTACATCGATAAATTTTTCCATCCCCCAGCCTGAGGCTATCGAGAAAGTCATGGGGCTGGATGCGATCAATGGTCGTTGGGGCAGGGGGACGATGCGATTGGCGATTGCACCTACCGATCCCGGTTGGGGAATGCGAAGAGAGGCGATGAGCCAAAGTTTTACGACCCGTGTTGATCAGCTTTGGACTGTGTAGTGCGGATAACTCGCACTTCCACGAGCTGTCAGACGGTACAGAAAGAGGATTGCGAAATCATGGCTCAGCTTGATGAACATTATGAGAAGCTTTTAGGCAGTAGGGTTTCGGGAGCACACCTCTCGAACTACAGTATTGGGACTCTAAGTGCGAATTATTATTGAAAGCAATATTTCCAGTGTTAGTGTGCAGGATTAAAGTTATCTATTTAGCATTCGGCGAAAAATAATACTAAATAAAAAAAATGATTAGCCGATACTTCTTCTGATCAATGGCATGCCTCTCGGTTAACCAGATCTCACACTATGAAGAGAAAACTCTATGATTTGGTTCCTGAACCTGCGTCTTGCGGCAAAGCTGTCGATATCCTTTTTGCTCTGCGCATTGATCACTGTCGCGATTGGGCTTGTCGGGATGAACGGCAACTCCCGGTTAGGCGACACCATCGCATCCGTATTCAGCAACAATATAACCTCAATCAACAAAGTCAATGAGGCGCTTCAACAAGTAATTTATCACAATAGAGATCTGTACCTACTGCTGGCACAAAAGGCAGGTAACGCAAGTGAGGCGGAGCTTGCAACTACTCAAAAATCATTGTCTGACCGTCAGCGTACTGTAGAAAATGCATTCGCCATTTATCGTAGCACACCGCTGCGTGACGACGAAAAAGTGCTAGGTGACAAGTTTGAAATTGAATGGCCTGCTTATATAAAGGCGGCTAATCAGTTCGCCAATACTTTGAAGTCGGGGGATTTGCCAGGCGCGAGATCGCTTCTGACAGGAGAGGTGAGTAGTAAGTATGGTTTCGCTGAAAAAGAGATGTTGGGGATCATAGCATCTAATATTGATCAAGCAGATGATCTCAAACGTGATAGTGATGTACTCATTCTGAACTCTAAACTCATATTGATTGCGGGTATGGTAATTGCCTTCTTTCTGGCAATGGGTTTGGGTCTTCTTATCACACGCCTTATTACACGCCCGTTGTCTTACGCAGTCGCCGCTGCAGAGCGCATTGCCGGCGGCGATCTTACGCAACATATCGACGCGGGTAGCCACGACGAAACCGGGCAGCTGCTTTCCTCCCTGGGTGGAATGCAGACCAACCTTCGAAATACGATCCAAAATATATCGAGTGCTTCCGACCAGCTTGCTTCTGCAGCAGAAGAACTAAGCGTCGTCACGGACGAAAGTACGCGTGGCCTTACTCAGCAGAACAGCGAAATTGAGCAAGCAGCCACTGCGGTCAATGAGATGACCGCAGCTGTCGATGAAGTTGCTCGCAATGCGGTTTCTACAGCAGAAATATCGCAACGCACCAATCAAGATGCCATGGCTGGCAAGAGTAAGGTTGGAGAAGCGGTTGTAGCGATTGAAGGCATGGTTGGCGAAATCAACTCGTCCAGCTCGCAAGTCCAAGAGTTGGCTCATCAGACGAAAGAGATTAGCAAGGTGCTTGAGGTGATTCGCTCGATTGCTGACCAAACCAACCTGCTAGCATTGAATGCCGCCATTGAAGCTGCTAGAGCGGGTGAGCAGGGGCGCGGCTTTGCGGTAGTGGCCGACGAGGTAAGAGCCTTGGCTCATCGTACTCAATCCTCCACAGTCGAAATTGAGGGAATGATCAGTGCCGCGCAGATAAGCGCGACTTCTGTAGTGGAAACCATGAGCAAAAGTCAGCGCCAGGCAGATAACACACGTCAGCTTGCGCAGGCAGCCGGCGTTGCGCTGGAATCAATCACCGAGGGTGTTGCGGCGATTACAGAACGCAACCTCGTGATCGCCAGCGCTTCAGAAGAGCAGGCGCAGGTTGCTCGTGAGGTAGATCGTAATCTCGTGAACATCCAAAGCTTATCAGCTCAAACTGCTACAGGAGCACATCAGACAAATGCTTCGAGCCGCGAACTCTCAAGGCTTGCAGTGTCGTTCAATCAGCTGGTAGCCCAATTTAAGCTTTAGATCAGAATGAAAAGTTCGTTTTTACTGGTGTGTCTTTCAACTGACGTTACGCAGCACGATGCCCTAGTAAAGCCCATCAGGTCGGATTCCTTGCCGTGGAATTGGGCTCTCCGGCCTGGAGAAAGCCGCGTGCTAATTGCTGATACAATTCAGGCCCCATTCTTGAGCTGACGGCCTTGGCAATCAAGGCTACCGCCATGAGGCTGATCACCATACTGTGACTATCAATCATCTCCATCACAATAATGGCGGAGGTGATTGGCGACTGAGTAACGGCAGCTAGAAAACCCACCATACAGAGTGCGATAGTAGGCTGCGCGGCAAGCTGGAACAGCTCTGCGGTATTCGCGCCGACAGCGGCCCCTACCGCCAGTGAAGGGGCAAAAATCCCGCCAGGGATACCCGAAAAATATGTCACTACGGTCGCCAAGAAACGCGTAATTGGTGCGTGCCATGGCAGGACAACATCGGATGCGATGACCTGCGAGGTAATGCCATAACCGCTGCCGAACGACATTCCGCCGCTCAGCCAGCCCAATATGGCAACGATCAATCCGCAGATACCGGCAAACCACACCGGATGCAGGCGCCGCCATTGCCAGATGATGAACTGTGGGTGACGCTGGGGCCATAACAACATGCGGCTAAACAAACCACCCAATAGCCCACATCCAATCCCGATTACCAGTGCCGGCACGACTATATCGAAGTTGATTTCCTGAATGCCGAAGTGACCGAAATAGTTGTAGTTTCCCTGCAAGGCAATGGCAACCATCCCAGATAGGATGATGGTACTAAGAAGAACGCCGCTGGTACGGGTTTCCAGCTTGCGTCCCAGCTCTTCTACCGCGAATGCTATCCCTGCCAGGGGCGTATTGAATGCTGCCGCAATACCCGCTGCACCTCCCGCCAGAATAAGATCCTCGCTGCGTACGATTCGCGCATTGGGCAAGAAACGGTGAAAGAAGTGCATGATGGATGCCGCAACCTGAACTGAGGGCCCCTCACGCCCCGCCGAAAAACCGCCGGTCAGTGCTAGAGTTCCAAGGCTTATCTTGGCAAAAGCAATGCGCAGTGAAACCAGTCTGTTAATGGGCTTACCTTGACGTGCAAGTCGTGTTGCTGCGATTACCTGAGGAATTCCGCTGCCTTGGGCGCCCACGAAAAAGCGCGTTGTCAGCCAGACTACGAGCATGCCGATCAGTGGGGTGTAAATAAAAGGTAGCCACGCTCGCTCAGCGGTCTGTTGAGCAAACTGCGCCAGTGCCATGTCTGCCAGCCTTGCGAAAGCCACCACCAGTAGGCCGGCAATGGTTGCCGCAATCCATAACGTGACCCTGGTGCGCCAGCGCATTGAGGCGAAGCCTCGGCGTAACAGCATTATCGGTTTGATCACCCGAAGGGCTTCCTTGAAGTCGCCATATTGACCGCAAGACTAACCAAATAAGCAGCTCGTTCCAAACAGCTTTGGCGGAGCCGCTCGACAGGCTTTTTTGCGCCCATGGGTATTCACCTATTCATTGATAGGACTAATACCTCCAAAAAACCGGTGTTACGAGTACCAGGACGGTGAGTATCTCCAGCCGTCCCAGCAGCATGCCAATGGTAAGCAACCATTTTGCAGCGTCAGGTAATGACGAGAAGTTACCAGCAGGCCCGATGATTGTGCCTAAGCCTGAGCAGGGTCGAGGATTCGCGGTGGTCGCCGACGAGGTCAGAACTCTGGCCTCGCGCACACAAAACTCCACTGAAGAGATCCGCCGGATTATCCAAGAGCTGCAACTGCAACAGGCGACGCCGTCGAGCAAATGAAAGCGGGAAAACTGCGCGCGCAGGAGTGCATCGAATCCGCTGATCAGGCCTCTACCAGCCTGGATGCAATCAATGACGGCGTTGAGCAAATCGTAGGAATGAACACCCAGATAGCCAGCGCGGCGGTTCAGCAGCACGCCGTCTCGGAGGATATAAATCGCAATGTGACCGAGATTCGTAACGGTAGCCTTGCATTGATGGAGGGGATAGAGGACAACGCTGTGACTGCGGAAGAACTCTCGCTGCTGGCTGGGCAACTGCGTACTGTCGTTTCGCGTTTCAAGCTGTAACGCGACAGAAGGGGAGCTCAACTTGTTGCCTCCCCCCAGCTTTTGCTTACGCTCCTACCGATAGCGCGTTGATTCAATCGTAAACGAAGAACACCCAGCATTTTATAGGGATCTAAGAGTTGAGTCTTCTCCTTCCTGCGAGTGTCTATTCTCTCGTAACGTGACAATACTAATTACTAAGGAAACTCTCATGTCCAAACTCGCAGAATTCCGCCAACTCGAAAAACATCTAGCTGAACAACTCCAGGCGCTCGAAGCTCTCAAGGGCGATGCAGGCCTCAAGAAAGAAATTGAGTTTGAAACGAAGCTCCGCGATTTGCTCACAAAATACAGCTACAGCCTGAAGGACGTTATCAACCTGCTTGATCCGCAAGCCGGTCGACGCGTTCCTGTAGACACGCCGAAAGCGGGCACGCGCAAGGCCCGCCAGGTGAAAGTCTATAAGAACCCGCATACCGGCGAGGTCATCGAAACGAAGGGCGGCAATCACAAAGGTTTGAAAGAGTGGAAAAGTGAGCACGGCGCGGCGACTGTAGAGTCTTGGCTCGCGAAGTAATCTCTATTGATAGAAAAGGGCCCCTAATGGCCCTTTTTTGGCTCAACTTTTTGTGCGCCGGCAGCGCTCCGAGCAATAACGAACTTCCTCCCAGCAGCGCGCCCATTTCTTCCTCCAAGTGAAAGGAAGGCCGCACGTAAGGCATGTTTTTACCGGAAGCTCGCTCTTTTTCACACCGGCACCCACGTTGATGATGGTTAGCAGTTTACTTCGATAAGAAGTATCCGGTGGTGCGCAGTTGAAGGCTGTAAACCCAGATCCCGAAAACCAAAGCGTACTCCTTGAACATCGGAAGGGTGAGCAGGTGGACTATAGAACCGCTGCCCATTCGGCTAATGGAAAACGTTACACCTAACGCCAAGGCAAGAATGAAGCAAAGCGAACTACTCTTTTTCCTGGCTAATAGCATCAAGCCGCCAACGAACATCAGCAGCGCTACTACGCAGATATTGAGAAACACCGAGATAGAAATGTCACCAAAGCGAGTTTGCTCGAAACCTTCCTCCACCACCCAGACGCCAGCTTGAAGCAGGATGATGAAACAGTAGAAGACGGTCATGAAGACGGGGGCTGGACGAGTGTTGTACCAAGGCTGAGGCATGTTCGCTTCCATAGTGATGAGCTCCTGGGGAGATTGCAGGCACGGATTATAGGATGGTGGCTATGTACTACACCATCGAGGTCGCTGTGCCCATTAGCTCCCTGCGAGTCGCCGCAGCCCATTAGGACTGGTGTGCTGTGATGGAGATGGAATCAAACACCGTAACGTTTGTTCCCCCCAGAAGTGATGCAGTACCGACCGCCTCTAGGCCCGATACAGACGTTTCCGGATGAACAAGGGCAAGAGGATCCATAGCTCGGCGTTTGCCGAGGAATAGGCTGAGGAGCAGGTCTCGTCTGACGCACTGGTTCCTGCTTGGAGACTGCGTAGCAATTCGCCCCGTCACAGAGGCTTTTAGATGATAGCCATTTAGCTGGCTGACCATCTACGCTGATGCGAACCCAATCATTTTTCTTTTCGAAGACTTGAATCCTGTCGCCACGTTTCAAGGTCGAGATAACCTTTCCTCCAGGCTGGTTCCGCAGGTTCAACCTATCCGCATTTACAAACTGATCGACTGGTACGCTCTGTACTGGCTGGGTCGCTGGTAGCGGAGCAGAAATTAAGGCGTTCGGCGTGGGCTGCTTGTTGGGCGGAACCTTAGCGGGAGGCGTGTCTTTCTTGCTTATTGCCCAAAAGACCACGAAGAGAATTACAAGCGGGACTAACCACGACTGGGATTTTTTGCGCATATCCATTGCCCTCGTACAGTTCGCACCAAGCTGCTGGTTGCGTGCCGGTATTCACTGCAAGCTTAGCCAAGCCTCCACTTTCTGCAGCCTGCCAACCTGGAAGAGCTCCGGCTTTGCCACGTCGAGTACCTTAAGGAGTTGTTGTTTCTCTGATGGGGATGGAAACCACTCATCAACCTCGAGATTGCAGTGAGCAGACTCACTCAATGCCCACCGCACGATCATGTCGGCGGCGGCTCGATAGTGATCCGCCATGTGTAACTGTCGACCTTCTACAGACCAGCCAAGCTTCGCCATTTGCTCAGTGACATCGATGATGCCCAGGTCGCTAAAGAAGGCGGTGGTGTCAGGATAGTGAATACCCGCGAGAGATACCTTGGCTACGCCGGACACTCGGTCAAAGTAGGACAGGTAATGCCAACCACCCGTTGTGCTTCCTGAATGCGGAAAGTTGATGGCTGCTTTCCCTGTGACGTAGTGCTCGCGTGAGACACGTTTGAGATCAAAATCAAAAAGCGGCTGCCTCATGGGAGTTTTTTGAGCCGGGCTAGACCTTGCTTGATATGTCCGGCGTTTTCGCCAATGGTTTCAAGGGCGCCACGGACGTTGTTTCCTACATCCGCATGTCCGTGAGCCTCCACATGGAGGGTCAATTCCATGAGTGCAGCTTCGAGAGCGAGCTGATTTTGGTACATTCTTTCCAGAACGTCTGATAACGAATATTCGCTTGCCATTTTCCCTCTCCTCTCCTTGGAATCATCTGAGCATATCCGTTGTGGCACGACCTAGGGTATCAAGCGCATCTCGCGTAGTTTGTCGAACACATCGAAAAATGCTTGATCGCTCGCTTGGTAGGCAGTGAAGCCCATGACACGGCTTTTCGACATATCCGTTACTACTTCGATTGGTCGACCGAGGTCTGCATCGGTATGCCATGGGGATATCAGGCGACCAATATCGGATTCTTTCAAGCCGTTCTCCGCGACTATTTGCGTCCATAGGGCTTGATCGTCAGCCATCTGCTTCTCAAGAGGGGAGAGTGAAGCGGGATAATCGGCGGCAGGCAAGTCAAAGTAGTCGGCAATTCGGCTCCACATCCATTTCCAACGAAATACATCGCCGTTAGTGACGTTGAATGCTTGATTGGCCGCAGCCGGTGTGGTGGCCGCCCACATTTGTTGTTTCGCCAACTGCCGGGCGTCCGTCATATCGGTGAGGCTGTCCCACTGCACCCTTGATCCGGGAAACACAAAAGGGCGATTGGTCTGTTTGCAAATCGAGGCATAGACGGCGAGGGTAGTTGCCATGTTCATAGCATTACCTACAGCAACCCCGGTGACGGTATGCGGGCGATGAACGCTCCATGTGAAGCCGTCCTTTTCAGCAGCAACGAAGAGTTCGTCTTCTTGGGCGTAGTAGAAATTCTCAACGTCCAAACGACCCTGCTCTTCGCGGAACGGCGTTTGCGGGAGGCTGCCTTTTCCATAGGCTTCGAATGGGCCGAGGTAGTGTTTCAGGCCAGTGACCAATGCTACGTGCTCGACGCTCTTGGCTGGGCGAATGGCGGTGAGCACATTGCGAACCATGGCGGCATTAACGCGAATGTTTTCGGCCTCCGTAGCTTGCCGTGACCATGTGGTGATGAACACATGAGTAGGTTTCAGATCCGCAAGCGCATCTTCCAGCGAAGCTGGATCTTGGAGATCTGCCGCGACGGGGATCACGCCTTGCGATTGCGACGGGTGCCTCGATAGCGCGGCGACCTGCCACTTGTTGTCGATTAGTAACTGAGTGATGGCGCTGCCGACGATGCCACTGGCGCCCACAACCAAAGCTGTCTGGGTCATACGTTTCTCCTGGATTTAGATTTGGGAGTCCTCCTAAGTAACAGAGGTTCAACCTAAACCGGATCCGTACGGGGGGCCGTCGTAAGAGGATGTCGAACACACCTCCCGAACTCCAGTATTTGGAGCGATGGTGTCTCCCGTTTTTAAGCGGGCTCTCATGTAGCCCACCTTGCCATCAATATCTCGCCCAAGCAGGGCTTTTGGGCCTAGAGTCTTGAGTGTCGCTCACTGCGTAAGGAATACAAATGAACGCGTTGCCTTTAACCTCTATGCCAAAGCGCGTCAGCCTGCTGGGTTATGGCGGTCTGTTGCCGTTTATTTTTCTGGCGCTGCTGATCCCGTTCTCTCTCGACTATCGGCCATTGTTTGAAATTGCGCTTGTTAACTATGGCGCAGTCATCCTGAGCTTCGTCGGAGCCTTGCACTGGGGCTTCGCCATGAGCGTGCAAGACATAAGCGCCGAGCAACGCTCCGACCGGTTTATCTGGAGTGTCACTCCTGCACTTATTGCTTGGATTGCCACGTTATTGCCAATGCCATTGGGTTGCTTGCTGTTGGTCATCGGCTTTGTTATCCACCTCCGGCAGGACAGGCAGCTGTTGCGGGTTATGAGCTTGCCCGCCTGGTACCTGCCGATGCGATTACGGCTTACCTTCGTGGCGAGCGTCTGCTTGCTGCTTGCCGCGCTCGTTGAGGCGCTTCATTCGTGAAGTCTCGTGTGCCCGACTCACTTCCATCCAAGCACCGCGTCTGAATTAAGGCGAGGCTGTTGGGCCTCTTGGCTCGTGGAAAGGTGACATGGGGTCAGTAGCAAGCGGAGCGCGCAGGCGGGAGGATGGAAGCCCACAGGGCCAAGACTCGGCAACGGCGAGGCTTGGTTCACGACAGCCGTCCTCGCAGAGGCCCGCTCGACATTGGCTCCCTAGAGCGCCTTCAGGAGACGCTTAAGCGTCTGATGTTCCCATGTGCTGAGCAACGCAATGGGATCTGTTCCAAATCTATCCCCCGCGTCAAACGACCATCGCCGTCCATCCGGACTGACGCATTCTTCGCAGTAACCCAGCTGATCGCAGTCGTTATAAATCGACATCTGCCAATCATCTACATTGATCTGGAAGTGGCCGGAATAAATCTCGTCCCACGATTCATGACCAACCTTACTCATAACGCTTCGACCGAAAATCGCCTCCCTCAGTACCTGAGATACCTCTCTTGCGGATAGCTCAGCCGCAGTGTTTTCGCTAACGCTACCTACCTGGGATGAACGAGCTGCCGTTCTGGCAGCTTTCAGCCTTTGCTCAGCGTACATAGCCGGATCATCACCTGGCAGCGGATAGCCTGCGACTGAGAGAGCTTCGGCACGCTCTTCAATGAGCAGGCGCTCAGGATCACGAGCGACTTGATAGGCTCTGCCCGGCACGCGCCAAGCGGCATCCATTCGTGGCTTCTCAGTGGCTGACCGGCTTACTCTCCAACCGGCTTCGTCGTGTGCTTTTGCAAGCAGGCACTCACCACAATTGGGCACGTGGTTCGCGATCTCGTACTCACGCCAGTCCACCATAGCTCCGCCATCGATGCCGAGAGGCTTGCGCTCAATCAGCCAGGCTACAGCGTTGATAACCTGACCATGCGAAAACGCTACGATGTCTTGGGCGGGATGTTCAGCAAGACGCTCCAGGAAAGACTGAGCTCTAGCTATGAAATCTAGAAATGACTCAGCGCCTTCACCATCCGTGAAACCAGGATCTGCTTTGGCCCAATACGCCTCCACCCATTCGCGCCGATCAGCGACGGTTGTGCTAGTGCACCGCGCGGGTTCAAGGTAAGTGAATTCTTGGATGGGCCAAGTTTCAAAAGGGATATGAGGAAACACCGATGCGGTCGCCATAGCGGTTGAGTGCGCTCGGGTGAAAGGCGAGGCAACGATCAGAGCCGGAGCATGGTTGAACGACAATGCGACCAGCTGCGCTTGCTCAACTCCTTTCGGGGTGAGAGTAATAGTCGCGTGATCTAAAGTGGCTTCGCCCGCGTTCGCAGCGCTTTCTCCATGTCGTATTAGTCTCACATGCTTCATTTACGAACTACTCGCACAGATTCGGCCATCATTTCTCTTAGATCCCAAAGGTTACGGGTACTCAACCTTCAATCAAGAAGCCTCGACAGCAATCCCTCAATCTGGGTGCCTGCATGCTTGAATTTCAGGTCTTCGAGCTTAGCTTCCCTTCGTTCGCCGGTGAGCAAGCTGAGTCCGTGAAGCGCATTCAGCAACTTCTGAAACTCACCGATTTCCGAACTCAAAGTCAGCCAGGTAGTGTTCAATCGACGAACTAACTCGTCGGCCTCGTGGCTCAAGCGTTGTGACTCAATTAGCTTGTTAGCGTTGGTGGTGGCCTTAAGATGACCTAAAGCCTGCTCAAGTTCGTCCAGTAGCTCGGTAACAGCCTCCGACTGGTCAAGTGACACGGGGCGCCCCTCCACATAAATCGTGTCCGCCTGAACGCAATAGACAGCTAGTGGCCCTTCACCCCCTCCGGTGCAATCAAGTGCAAGAACGTTCCCTAGCCGAACAGGCTCTGGAATCCAGGTGTGCCCCGTGCACACACGCCAGACCCCTTTGACACCTTCTCGATGGTGCTTTTTGATCCGCTCGCGCCCCCATAGCGCGATCTCTTCTACAGCAGGGATTGATATGTCTCGAGTGAACTCGACCCATGACATCCCGGCAGGGACATCAGCATGAACAACGCCAACCAAACCGCGAGGGGACTCGATTTCTATGACTGTGGGAAGGCTCTCGAGCTTCCCAATGACCATCTCTTTCGATTCGTCAGCGATGGTCGACCACCAGCCCGCACCATGAGCTACATAACGAGCGCTGGGGTTTTCCCTGTAAGCCTTGATAAGCATCTGCTCATGGTTACCTTGAACGGTGAAGAACCATGGCTCACCAAGAAGCTTCAGACCGTCGAGGACTCCAGGCCCGCGATCTATTAGATCACCCACCCCAATGACTCGGTCGATAGTTTTGTCGAAACCGAGCTTCAATAATCCTTTGTAGAGATCAATCGACTTGAAGTGAATGTCACCGATAACGAAGTCGCGACCGACCTCGTTCCGGGGAAGCCTCAGGACTTTCTGACTCATGCGCGGGGTTCCTTCCTCAATGCCCACTTACCAGGCTACCAAAACCGTATTGTCCCCCCGGCAACCGCACCTTCCAACAGAAATATGACAAAGCAGGATGACTCCGCTCCATTGCTTTCGGGCAAGCGGAGCGCGCAGGCCAGTAGGCCGGAGGCGCGAGGATGGAGGCCCAAAGGGCCATGACTTGGCATCAGCCATGGCATGGTTTACGACAGCCGACCCGATAGGGCGCGCCATAAACCGCGATTTGCTCAGATTGTCTTCAGCAGTCGCTCGAGCGTCTGGGCTTTACGTAAACGGACGGAACCGGCTGATAGCTGCCTGGCGCTAGACTGCTATAGGCCACCTGAATCGCATAGGAATGCGCCCTGCAGATCCCAAAGCAGCTACGTCGGATTGCACTTTTCTCCGGCCTTATTTGCCTTGGAAGCGGCTTTCACTGCCTCGCTAACCAGCTTTCCATTTTGAGGGTTCATTGACTTATCCGGGCCATGCAACTCGTAATAGCCAGCAGGGCCATCCGGCATCAATTCTCTGCTGTAGATCTTGAACACATTACAGGAAGTGGTTGCGCCGCAACTCTGAGTAGAAAGTGAAGCGATACAGCTTTCGGCAAGCCGCTTCAGCTTTGTCATCTCCGCTTCCACAGTCTGTGCCTGCGCATCCGCCACAATTAGCAGCAAAGCTACGCCTAAGACTTTTTTCATCAAAACATCGGCTCTCTTCTTTAGTTGAGGGCAGACCTTACCTCTACGAAGTTAGAGCAACCACTCAAAACCGCGTCAGAAACTGCGTGAGCGAATGCAGGAGAAACGGTTGGTCGAGTGGGATGGTTACGCCAGGGTGAGTCAAGGATCGCTGATGATCTACCGGCTCAGGTATTCCAATATTTTTGGACAGTGCTTCGCGCAACGCCGAGCTTTTCGGCTATTGTTTTCCTGTCGAAACCTTGCGCTTTCAGGGCTCGAATGTAATTCGCATTAACGGGCCGCTTTGGCTTGCCTTGGGAGCGCTTGATGAGCTTTCCGTCACTAAATTGCTCCTCCACCAACTGCCACCCTCCAGACATCTCGAATTCCCTGACACGCAAGGCAGTACGCTGTAAGGCCTCTGACGGGAGTTCTTCACCCTGCGCAGCAATGACGAGAGTGACCATAGTCAAAAGGTCGAGGCCTAGGTAGTCAGCGATCTCGTCCAGCTTCTCCAACGTCGCATTCGCTCGGGCCTGCTCAAGCTTACCCACGTACGTTCTGTGCGTTGCCCCCGCCAACTCTTCGTAACTCAACCCCTGATGAGCACGAGCTCCACGCAATGCTCCTGCCAGCGCTTCTTTCAGATGCATGAGTCGGATCCTCAAAACTGAGGATAGAGCCACGGCAAGCGTGTTTCGATAAACAGGCCATGGTGATATTATCGTGACATATGGTTTGCCAAGCAGTCGTTTGATCATAGCGGCGGGATGTTTGGATTGGTGATGGATTGGTCATGAGAGCAGCACCTAAGACACGGTCAAGGGTGTCTCGATGGGAGACGCGCTCATCAAGTCCTCCGTTTATGGCCTGCGTAAGCCCGCCTGCATTCGTCACTGAGCGACGTCTTGGCAAAAACCAGATCCACTTTTTTAAGCGAAGGCAGGGATAGTGAGTGATGAAGTTCGATTGCGTGAAAGTTTCAGGAAAAGTTGACTACGTTCGATCTGTTGATCGAATGAACGGCGGACATAAAGCTAAAGTCAGCATTGACGGTGCAGTTATTCCGAATTTGCAAGTGTCGAACAAGCTTTACGAAGAGCTAGAGGTCGGCGAGAGTGTAACTTTGTATGGCTTGTTTAAAAGAAACAATGACAAAGAAAAAAACACAGGCATCTTGTACGGCCTAGCGAAGCAAAACGGCGAGAACTCATTTGCAACCCAGTATAGATATCAAGTCCCGATTTTCCTGACGGTCACTGCGGCCATCGCATTTTGTCTAACTTTCGTCGCCGGCTGGATCGCTTCGATCTTTCCAGTGCTGTTTGTCTTCGGGGAAAATTCAGATTATATGTATACCACTACGGTATTTGCAGTAATTGAGTCGAGCTTGGTTGCCGCCTTTTTCCTGTGGAGGGCATGGGTGATGTTCAACGCTACTTCTGATCCTGAAGCTTGGAAAACTACCGAAGCTGCAGTGCTATCGAGTCGCTTCAGTAAGCTCCATAAGTAATAATCCTGTACGTAGGGGGCGGTTACACCTGCCCCGGCTTCGGACTCGCTACGCCAGACTTTCCTTTCCTTGCGAGTATCGGGCAAGCGGAGCGCGCAGGCGTGCTGGATGAAAGCCCGGAGGGCCGAGACGTGGCTTGCCACGGCTCGGTTCACGCCAGCCTTCCACCGCAGGTGGCACGCCATAGCTACTGCCCGATATAAATCAATAAGGATGCGGCTGAAATGACCCACCATGAACTCCGTCAGCTTGAGGGCGCTAGACGAAGGACTCTGTGGGCACTTGCCAGCCTCCGTCCTGGTGATCCCAACGCATCCGACCTCCTTGCCATCCTCGATGATCTCGACGACCAAGAGCGAAACGACACCCCCTCTAGCGATAAGCCACTCGACCTCATTCAGGTTCGTAACTCTGTCTCGGTGATGCGCCATAACTCCGGAATCATCATTATTTTGGAGCAGACTATTCCGCAACCCTGGAGAGAGCGTTTCTACCAGGCAAGCGTCGGGTCGACCAGGTTGGTCGATGGGCCATACGCCTCAGGCTGGGATAAATTCCTTGCGAGTTGGGAAGCAGAGATGCGACACCTGGAGCAGCATCGGGCCGCAAGAAATAAATCTAAAAAAGACTGAGCGGGTGAGGGCCTGGTTGAAGACGATGACACGGTGTACTGCGATATCCAGATGCCGCTAGCCCAGGGCCGAGAGCTTCTGGAATTAGTAAATGCACTCCGAGAATCGAGAGCTCATCCGCGTCTCGACAAAGTCTTCGAGCACATGCAAGACGAACTCAGTACGTCCATCGATATCGTAGATAACCCGCCAACATGGGGGTCTTGGTGCGAGTAAGGCTCCTCATCGCGGTGAGACTTCCGTTTCTCATCAACCCCTGCTCGGTACTCCCGGCACATCCATGTTGATCTTGCGCCAAAAGGCTTCTGAGAAACTGTAAACTGAGAAGGCAATCAGCCCTAAGGCCATCACCATCAAAATCAACCAACCAGCTGGCAGATTTTGGAGCGCATCCAGTGATTCCTTCATACCAGGTGGATCCATGGCTTGATAAGTGGAACCACTGATTGCCAGCAGCAACGCAATCTCTATAAAAACAACCCCTCGGGCTATTAGGCCGAACCGCGACACCGGACGGACATACCGCATGACGTCTTCGTCAGCTTCAAAATATTTCTCGAACGATGCCTTCCATCCCTTGATGATGTGAGCAACACCCACACCAAGGGGAACGAGAGCGATAAGGTACACCAACAAATTCGAGTGATCCCAGGATAGGAAATGCGCTAGCCAGTCTTTGCTTTGCCCTCCGGAATCGCCCGAGCTTTTAATACCGCTAATGAGTAGGCCCAACGCAAAAAACGCAAGAGCGCCGTTGACGATGCCTCCCGCGAACAGGCCTGCGCGAATCACCAAACCTTTGAATTTTTTGCCGTGGTGATCGACGTCACGCGTAGCTTGCAGGACGCGCCAAGCCGCAAACGCGAGGAGACCCGCCACAACAAGCCCAACTAAAAAATAGCCAAAAGGTTGGCTTAGCAATGCTTCCAGGCTCTTGTGGCTGTCCTTCGGTTTTGTCGAGTCTTGTGCTGCGAGCAACGCGAAAATACCGATGATCAAATACAGCATTCCCCGAGCGGCGTAGCCTCCCCGAGCGAGTATTACTAGGCTGTGTTGCGCGGACATTCGATGTATTCCCGAGATCTGATACTAGAGCAGACCCTTCTTGCAGGGTAGGGTTCTATATAAAGCCCGTGACTGCGGGGAATTCGTTATCCAAGACGACTGCCGGCATAAAGCATTAGTGCAGTACGCCCATCGATTTCTTGGAGAACCCACTAACGGGGAGGTTTATAGGTACCTAGGCTGTAGAGTTAGGTTTAGTCACCAAACATCTCGTTGAGCTCCGTATCAGCACGCCCCAAGGATTTCATCGTGATGTTGCCGGCGCCATTTTCACCGACGTGCCAGAGCGCAAATTTCGGCAAGTTGAGCCAAGTCGGTGGCTTCACCGCAACTGGATACGCCGAGCGAGTTTCGTAGGTAGCTCCACCGTCGATTATCGAGACCAGCGCTATACCGTGTGCTGTAGCGTACTTTATCGCTCCGGATTGAAACCCTGTTGTGCTGAACAGCATTCCTTTATGAGCGCACACAGATCTCACCTTGTCGTGCAGCACCTGAATCAGCTCTCGCTCGACTGCGTTACGGTATTTTTTGCACTCAATCAGCACGGTGAATTCGGCCCCTGCAAAAGCTTGGAGTTTCGCCAGCACGTCGATCTGGTAGGTTGAGTCGTAGGCCTCGACCTTCACGTCGTGTTTCACCTCCATCGATGTCAGCTCACCTCCTTGCTTTACGATCCAGTCCCTGACCAACCGCTCAAATTCGGCAGCGTTGATTTCGAGGTTGGGATTTGCCATCGGTGGAAAAATTTGTCGTCCTTGAAATGAGAGATTGCCCGTCCAGCTTTGGCTAGCGGGGCGGGTTCCTCTTCGGCAAGGGCAATGTGGATTACTGCTAACAGGCGAGCAGGCGTACCAGCTGCTTCAAAGCCTCACTAGCTGCGTGTATTCACTTGAAACCAAGTCTTGGAGGATCTGAGACAAGATTATCGATTGGCGTACCGGCTCGGACTCAGATTTGAACGATCAAACACTTTAGGAAAAGGTGCTCTTCAATCACCTCAAGCTTTACGGGCTTAGCTCGAGGCGAAAATGTGTGGCTAAAAATAACTAAGCCAGTTACGTACTTGTCAGCAGGGTATCGAAGATTATCGCGGTTACCCTCTGTGCAGCCGTTATGCCTGTGCTGAATTCTTCAGCTGAAATGTGGGAGCGACGCAAGCGGAGCGCGTCGGCGTGAGGATGAAAGCCCGGAGGGTCAAGATGCCCGCTCGCGTAGGCGGCTTGGCTCACGTCAGCCGTCCCCTGCATAGGGGGCATGCTCAAAAGCTGTAAGTTGCAAACCTACGGTTTAGCTGGTTGAACGCTGAGATCTGCCTTCGATATGTGTACGCACAACCAGGGGTTGCGCACGAAGAAGAGACCAGTCTGTCTGTCACAAATCCTTCGATTCAATAACGGTGCGAAGGCAGCTATTATTGCCGACTTAGCGCTAAGTTGAAGTACATTCTCGGCGCACATGGAAGTGCTTCGCTGTTGGGTGGAGCTATTACTAAGGAGCTGTAGATGCTTTCTCGATACAAAAAATATTTCACCTATTCGGCCTTTGTTGTTGCAGCAGGCATTGTTGGTTTTTTGAGTGATGTAGGTGGGGCGCTGGAAAACGTCAAAAAGCTATTCGGGCAGGATGATCCCTTGGTTCTGGTAACCGCCCGACTTTCTCCTTTGGCTAGAGATCCTAGAATTCGGAATGGGAGAGATGAAGCGTCACTTAGCTTAGAGGTCAGAAACTACGGAAAAGAGATGGTGATGCTGACTTCCGCAGACCTAGAGGTGGTGCATGCCAGCGGAGCAAAGGTCGGTAAGGGGGGGATATTCGGTAGGTGTGTACTGAAGGCGGTCGACAATGAAAACACTCCCCTGACAATTGCGCCCGGCAAATCAACTAGGCTGGCGATTAGCCGAACCGTCGACCTGCCTGGTGTGTCGAAATTCCTAAGTGACGAAAAGCTGCAGCCGGTATTCGTTCATAGCATCGATGGCCAGCCATATTCGATTGCCCAATCAATTTATGTGGATGAACTGAACCAGTTTTTCTCTGATACCTACGGTCGAGATGCAGCATTGAAGGTCACTTTGTATTCGACTCAATCCGGTGACAAGCATATCTACGTTCTCCCGCTTGCACGAGGCAAAGACCTGTTCGCAAAGGATGGAAGCTTGCAACATGACTGGTTTATCGCAAACTGGAAAAACTGGGACAAGCAGCCTATTGCGCAAGCATCCGCCTGTGACGCTATCGTGAGCCATGATTGGTAAAAATCCGTACCGCCTGAGAACGGGTTAGCCGATGCGACAGCGTACTACCCGCGCTTCTGGTATGGAGACATTCGTAGCGCGGCGCCGTGCGAGCGTATAGGGTAGGTCTCGTACGCTAAAATATAGAGGACGGGGAATGTATCAAGTCATAGGGATCACCAAGACCCTCGGATGCTTTGCCACCACATGCCTGGTCGTCTTCCTGGTACTGCATTTCAGGGACATGTCAGAGATATTGTCCGGGTCTCTAATTGATCTTTATCGGCCTGTAAGATCAGCTGTAGGGATCGGAGCTGCCGTTTTCTACGTCCTGGGCCAAACCCCTGTGTTTGTATGGCTTTGCAAGCTGCCTTTTGTTCGCAAATTTTTCCCGCCCATCGACGGGGAGTGGAACATGAGACTGCAATCTAACTGGGGGATCATGCAGAAATGGCTTGGGCAGGGTGACGGATCTTCGCTGCATATAGTCCAGGGTAAGGCCAAGATCAAAGCACGTCTGTTCAGCGTCAAAATGGAATTTACTTCGGACATCCCATACTCCGAATCCAAAACGATCAGCGTCTCCGTCCGTTCCAGCGATCAGATTGGTATTCTTGAGCTGAACTACATGTACATAAATTACACCCAGGTTCCAGTGGCTACTGACACGAACACGCACACCGGAGCGGCTCGGGTATTCGTTAAAGAGACTGGCGACGGGTTAGTGATGGACGGCACCTATTTCACCGACCGTAAGTGGACAGAAGGGCTCAATACGGCAGGGCAAGTCACGTTCACCAGACCTTAGGCCTGTTGAACGTGACGGAGAAACTAAAAGCGACCGTACTGATCGCGAAGCTCAAACAGCACTACATGTGGTGTTTTTTGGTTTTTATTGATCTATATGTGGTGAGGTGGCACTATGTCATCTCACATGTGTCATCGAGCATGGTAGCTGACAAACCGGGAAGGACTGCACCCTTTGGATTACGTGGTTGGCGTAGGGTGGCAGTGACGAGATTCAAGAGCGCAGAGGCGCTTAGTAGTCTTGATGTGAAGGTCAGCAATTGCTGGAGGCACCGTTCATCTCGCGTTTGAGCGGAGGCTTCATGCCAAACTTTAGTACATTGCTATTCACTACCACCGAGGAAGACTGTTTCCTTGATGAGCTCAACCTTGCTCCCGATGAGCTGGCACGAATCGATGGAGCTCGTAAAGATATCAGAGAGGCTTTAAAGGCTGACCTGCCTCGGGTGCTTCGTGAAAAAGGATTAGACGGTGATATCTGTCCACCTCGGTTCTACATTCAAGGATCACGGTCGTACAAAACCCTCAATAGCCCTTGCACGACTCCGCCCCAGCAGTCGGATATTGATGACGGTGTTTATCTTCCGTTGAGTGTGATGCGGGAAGAGACTAGCCCTAAACTTGCGATTGCATTGTTCTTTGATGCTGTCGTTGACGTCCTTGACCCAATTTGCGCCGAAAGAAATTGGCAAACTGAGAGTAAGGATACGTGCGTACGTGTGACCATTTCTCCCTATGCCCACATAGATCTGCCCCTTTACGTGATCCCGGACACGCTGTTTCTCTTGATCAAGTCCAATATGGAAAATCGTGGGCAGGTTGTATTTGATAGCGCGATTAATTCCGAGAGAGACACTTGGAAAACCCTCCCGTCAGATAGGATCCTTTTGGCTGACCGTAATCAGGGTTGGCGTAAGTCAGATCCAATGGCCATGAAAAACTGGTTCAAACAGGAGTGCCAGGATAAGGGCCCGGATCAACTCATCCGCGTCGTCCGTTATCTCAAGGCTTTCCGGGACAAGCAATGGGAAGAGAAGGGCCCGAGTTCGATCCTTCTGATGGCTATGGCCTGCCAGCTTTTTGAGTCCATCGACAAACGCGATGACCGCGCGCTGCTCAACGTGGTTAAGGGAATCCCGGCTGCACTGCAAAACGGCGTCATGAGCCCAATCGATCCTGAGGCATCGCTAACCGCTCACATGCCTAGAGAAGCTATTGCTGATGCTGTTGAGAAATTCCAGATATTCGCCACTCACTTGGAAGGCGCCATCAACTCTCCTGACGCTGAGACGGCTTGCGTCTGGTTGCTCCGGATGCTCGGTAACCGATTCCCAAATGCGCCGCATCGTATGAAGTCCAACTCTGACGGCATACCGGCACCGATGGCCGCGATTGCGCCTCTCGCTGGCCCTGCAGAGCCTGTAAAGCGTACGAAGGCAGGCTGAGCTTCATGGATGCCATACCGGAAGTGCTTCGCCATATGGTTGGTTGGGGGTTTATCAAGGTAGATCCCCAACCAACCTCTTCTTGGCTTCTTATGGTTGGGGAGTTGCTGACAGCCACCCAAGGATCTGTTCACTGCGAAGTATGGATTGATCGCTCATTTGAGCGCCCCCTAAAGGTCTGGGTTACGAAAACCCCCAAGCCTCTTCCTAACCTCGTTCCTCACCTGAGTCCTGATGGTTACCTTTGCTATGCTGCCCCCGGTACCCAGGTCATCGACATTTTTGATCCCGTAGGGCAGACCCGTACGTCTCTGCTTCAAGCGACGGAGGTGCTTGAGCAGGTGCTGGCTGGAAAGATGATGGATGATTTACAGGAAGAGTTTTTTGTCTATTGGGATGGCATCTACTGCTTCCATGACATTGAGCGGCGCTCATCCGGTGAGATAGAAGTCCTTCAACTTTCGGACACTAAACGATATGTGCTAACTGACTCCCCCCTGAGAAGTAGACTCAAATTCACGCGGCCAGGTAGAGCGGTTAATGCATATCCCGCGAAAGTGGAGATGATTACCTCCAGCGCTGCACCTAGACCGATGCAAAAAAAATGGCCCCCTAAGACAGTTGGCGACATTCTCGACTGGCAAGGCGAAATGGATGTTGCCTGCAGGCGAAAAGTGCGGGACAAAATCACAGCTGCTTATCGCGAAGGCTGTCCCGGTATGGTGATTGTGATTGAGTCAGAGAAAACGGGTTACAGCTATGGATTTATCGTTCACGACCTGCAACGTGATCGACCAGATGACCGACGCTCCCTTGATCAGCGTCTGCCCATCTTCGAGTGTGCCATCGAGCCTCTGTCGTTGCTTCGCATGGATGACAAGTATCTGACTGAGCGCAACATCCCAGGACGGACGACTTTCGTCGGCAAGCGAATCGCGCTGATAGGGTGCGGCACTATCGGCGGCTTCCTTGCCGATATGCTCGTGAAGGCTGGCGCGGGAACCAGCGGTGGAGAGTTGTTGCTGATTGACAACGACTATCTGATGCCCCAAAACCTGGGACGACATCGACTGGGTTTCAATTATCTCTTCCGCCCGAAAGCGGAGGCAATGGCAGATGAGATCAAGATGATCATGCCGACTGTGAACGTGCGTGCCTTCGCAATAGACGCCAGGGATGTGAACCTGGATGGCCTGGCTATGATCATTGATGCCACCGGTGAAGAGTCATTCGGACATTGGCTCGCAAAATCCGCATCCTGTCCTACCTTGAACGTTTGGATTGAGGGAGCGGGTGTCGCCGTGCGCTCGCTGGTCAGAGCTAGCACAGAGCAGGGCTGCTTCCGGTGCCTCACCGAGGCCAATATCCAAGGTTGCCTGTTGTCGGTAGTCGGTGGCGTTCCACCCATCTTTGCAGGGCAGGGGTGTGAAGGGCTATACGTACCGTTCCCTGCATCTGTGTCAATTCAGGCTGCTGCCCTAGCATTGGATACTGCCCTGGCTTGGGTTGGAGACAAGCCATGGCCCGCTCTCTCAACCCGGCTGACCGATCACAGCTACGAGATAGGAACTCCAGATTGCTCACCGTTGCCGCATGTGGGATGTCCAGCATGCCGTTCGTAACCACTTGGGTTGTGCCCGGCACACAGAATTTGGTTTATCTCCATCAGCAGCCGTTAGAGGTCTTCTGTAGGTATATCCAAGAGGGCCTCGACTCAAAGGAGGCTGGGGGGATCTTGCTTGGTCACGTTCGCGGTGAGCATTTGGAGATTATCGAAGCGACAGAACCCTCATTTTGGGACAGGCGCTTCAGGTTTCTCTTTGAGCGAATGCCCTACTTCCATCACCGCCTGGCCATGAATCGGTGGAAAGACAGCAATGGCCTAGTACGATACATCGGAGAGTGGCATACCCATCCCCAGAATCATCCGACGCCGTCTTCAATAGACCTTAACGAGTGGCAGATACTAGCAGCTGACCGAGTCGACGGAAGGCCGCTGTTAGCCGTCATCGTCGGGTGCGAGGATCTCCATATCGAGTACATGGTTGGCACCGGAAAGCGCGTTATCCTTGAGCATGCCCGTCCGCCTTAGCAGCAAGGTACTGCTCTGCCGGAATGATGGACGCGGCGAGAAGATGCGATGATTGCGACACGTCCGTATTAACTGAGACCAGCCCTACAGGTTATTGTAACGATTAATACAAAGGTCTTGTGCAGCTAGGTCTTTATACTTGCCAATGGATGATACGAACTGACAGGCGCAGTGGTGGAGAAGTTCAGTCTTTAGTTAACTAAAAAGGGGTGAAGGTTTGGTTGATGTACTTCGATATATATTGAAAAAACTTGCTGCGATGATGAGATTTTTGAAGTGCAGGGAAGAACTAAGGCCTGGGAGGAAGGTGAATGCTGTTAAAATCTCTAAATACAGCCGTGCATGGGCGGAAGATTTTTCGAGGGAGGCAAAGTTAATTGAGTCCTCTGTTAAGTGTGCAAAGATTTATGTAGATCATGTCGGGTCAACTTCAGTGAGAGGACTCTCGAGCAAACCTATAATTGATATTTTAATTTCGCTTGGTGATTGGGCTGCTGTGGAAGGTCTAGTGACTGAGTTGGAGGGGATTGGCTATAGTGTCAGCGAAGTGTGCAAGGAAGTTCCTAGATATTTTCTTACAAAAAATACGCATGGAGAATTAGAGGGATACCATATTCATGTCTGTGAGCCGGCTCGTAGCTGGGGTAGAGATATGCTGGTTTTCAGGAATGAGCTGGCGTCTGATGATGGGTTGGCTCGGGCCTACGGTAAGTTGAAAGGGAAACTTGCTGAGGAGCATGATGGTAATGTTGGTACTTATATGATTGGTAAGAAGCCATTTATTGAGGAAAGGTTGCGTGAGGTAGATGGGGAATTTAGTGTCAATCGTCTGCTAAGTCAACAGCGTGCAGAGTCCAGTAAAGCTGAGACATTACAAATATGGATGATGAGTAGTCAGCTGGGAATAGCCGTCGTTGCAGCCGTTTCAGTGTATTTAAGTAGTAACAGTTATCTCTTTATATTAGCGTTTTTAGGGTTTGGTTTAATGCTGGGTTGGTTGTATTTAAGTCAGGAGCAACAGAAACATCGGTCTGCGGGTGATCAGGCACGTCGTGCGGTTTTGCTAATTAGCGGATTGGATATGAAACCATCTGCTGGACAAAAGCTTAGAATCAATGAGGGGTTTCATGCAGTTACCTCAGGAAAAACACTTAGGCGTGAAGAAGATCATTTTGCCACTCGGGAGGTGCCAAGTTATAAGCGACTAGCAGAGATGATTGAAGAATCCTCTTACTGGACGCGTGCTTTGCAGAGGTTGAGTGCAAAAGTAATGATTGGGGTATTGTTTTTTCTTGCGGCGGTAGTGTTCGTAGCTGGTGGTGCAGCTATCGCATCGTTAGATTCTGATGCTTTGATATCAACTTCTCGTGCAATGATAGCAATCATGATATTCGTAATTTCGTCGGATGCGCTAGGGTTGTTCCTTTCGTATAAGAATTCAGCGAGCACAATTGATGAGGTTTTTACGCGCGTGGAAGGGGCTGCAGCAAGAAATTATTCCGAATCTGATGTTTTGCTTTTGATGTCAGATTATAATGCAGCTATTGAGCGGGCTCCAGCAACTTTGCCTGGGGTTTATAAGTTTAGCCAGAAAAAATTAAATCGGCGCTGGCAGGCTTACATAGGGGCGAAATTGACCGGTTAATCTGCATCAATGAAATTTTAATGTCGGCAAGCCTCTACGAACAGATCAGGGCGCGTAGTGACGCGATGGTTCATAGGAAGCAAACCCGGAGTTTAGAGAATGCCAGTCGTCAAGCTCTCTGGGGCGCTTCGGTTGGGCATGGCAGGCGGAGCGCGGGATAAGGGCTATGGCCGAGCTGCGGGCTTCACCAAAGCTCGGTTAATGACACGCATTTCCCGCATTAATAACGCCTTTGCGATATCCGCAACTGGTAACCGGAATCTTTGGCTAGCAGCACTCAGGCGACTATGTTCACAGCTCAGATCGCTGCGGCCAATCCATCCTTTCCTTGTGTCCTCTCTGACAGCAACCCCCTTAAGCGTCGCAGACAGCGTAATCGGCTCCAACGGTCACGTTACGGACGGCGTCCGATCTCTATATTCCGAGACCTAGAAATGCACACCCTTACCCTGAGGATCGCTGCGTGTCACATACCCGAGGCAGGAGCTGTATGCGGTAGTTTCACGTACGGATCCGTGCGGGGGGCGGCAGGTAATTGGCGTTCCTAACGCGACCGCTGCTGTATTGCCCCAGTTTATATTGGCTATCGATGTGTGCGACCTGATTGCTTGTGCATATCTTCTAGAGACCGCTGTCGTCCAAAGTGGTTTGTGAACGTACTTTATTCAACGATGGATAAACGATTCTAAGCCATTGAATAGCTGAGTCTGGAGGGAATGAGTCGCTAAAACTGTGTATCTCAGTTATGCCAGGGCTATTAAGCCGTGCGCAATTGAGCGTCTCGAACGCTTTATCGTGATCGCCTGATGCCCGCCATCGCTCAGCCAACGCAAGATCCATACATGCCTCTAATTTGGGAGGTACCTTGATTCCGGACGTCTTATATCGTTTCTTGAAATAGGCGTTATGCTGCTTTATATGTTCTTCGATAGGCCAATCCGTAACTTCTCCTGTAGCAGTGTGAATTATTAGTGACTCGATAGAAGGAAGGTTTATAGCTTCGTAATCAATGCTTTCAAGCTTGGTTTCAGGGTGAAGAGTCGGATGGGTAAAATAAGTAAAGGCAATATATAGGCCGACAAGGGCACGATGATGCTCCGCTTTAAGTTGACTGCGTTTGGCTAATCCTATTTCTAAAACCCCTCGAACGTCATATAATTTTCCGTCTGGGTGGACGGTGAGGAACTGATCTAGAAGCGAGATGTATCCCTCAAAATACAGCCTAAAACTCTCATTCGAAAGGCCATCTGTTCTTGATACCCACGTGCTAGGGCACATTTTTGCCTGAATTATATTGGGGCTTTCCCAAGTGTAATTGTAAGGTTCTTTCTCAATCTGTTCTTGGTTTTCTATAAAGGACTGAATTACTGACTTTGCTACCCTTCTTAAACCGCGAAGAGTAAAGATGAGCTCGCCACCTATATGGACTGTCTCACTGGAGCCTGAAAAAGCTAAAAATTCATTGGGAAGCGGCTTGAGAGTATGTACGTACTTAGAGCGTACATTGTAGACATTATTCAGCGCTTCCTCGAAATCCCTTTTACCTACCGGCGATGGCTCGCCAGAGAGCTCGACAGAGAAGTGGACATCTCTGATGTGGCTACGGATGAATGCCTTGAATCGCTTGTTAGCGGCCACGTGCTCAACTTTTATTAAGGTATCCTTGATGGCATCTACATGAGATTTTTCAATGTCCTCCATAGCTTTTTCAAGCGGTTGGCGCTTTCGATCCTCGATGTCTGACCAACTGCTTTCATATCCGTCGAAATCCTGAACCAAAGTCTCCATGGACATGACAAGGAGGGTATACGAGAGATTTACATCCTCTTCAAGGCGGTGAAGTGCTGCAACGTACGTCCGGATTGCCTTCATAACGCCTAGAAACTTAACGCGAGGTAGACCAATTATGCTTTTCAGTAAACTCTGAAAGTAAGGGATATCCTCAGGTTTAATATATCTATCTTTGTCAAATATTTTGGGTATTAGCTGTTTGGGTGTATCACGCCGATTAATTGCCCCGACTCTGATAAGTCGATCAGCTACGGACGAGCTTGGCGTGCAAATACACTCTAGCGCGAAAGACAGCACGCTTGCACAGTCATCAATATAGGCGTCAATACCATTAGAATGTAAAACACCAGGGCCAAATTCGGTGCCCTCTACATGCTCTGTGAAATCCCAATAAAGTGCATTCCCGTATTGGGTGTGCGCAAGGGGGGTGAATGATCCCATTGCTGTATCAACAGTTGTGTCACTGGGTAGATGTACATTGGTGTATAGCACCCCTTTCAGGCGGTTGGTGTGCGAAGGGTGGGTAAATAATTTAGCTGTGGCGACCTGAAGCATGGCTACTCCTTTAGGTATGTCCAGATAAAGGTAGGCAACTCGTATCGTGTTATTTATTAGCTGGCCTCATGGGTCGACTTTAACGCTGCAAGAGCCTAGTCACAGCGTACTCGATGGACGATCAGGTAGCTCGCATTGGTGATCAGCGTCTTCAACCTATGACCGCCCTTCTGGAAGTATGCCTTAGCAATGGGAGACCGGCACCTATAGCGCTGTGGCTCACGCCTAAGATGGATGCTCCGACCTATGAGGCGGATAAGTCGCAATCGGCGGTTAAGGACTTTCATGAGCAGGCCCTGTTGGCGTTCACAGTGGGTCGTGGGTATGCCGCTGAAGTGCGCCTGTGCTCCCGACTCGTCGTCAGGCTGTTGAGGGTGGAGGTTACATCGTTGCTGGCTTGGAGCTTGGTAACCCTCCGCAGGGGCAAGCTGAGCAGGCAGCCCTTGGGCGGAACGCGTCAGACTGCGAGTAGCTTGGTTCACGACGCAGGCCTGCAAGGAGCGTCACCTTTTAGTTTAATCATGCACTGTGAGGGCCATCGGAGCGAACGTAAGCGCCTGATCGCCGGCCCTGAAGGACATCGCAATCATCACCTCGTTACCTTTTACAAGAGCGATGTCACAGGTGCTCGAGACTGTTTCGCTGATGGCGGAAACTTGACTAATCAACGTAAGCATGTACGAGGCCACCAGCTGTCTTACCTGATCAATAGGATAAGAATCGAGTGCTGCAGTCACCACACTCTGTAGCTCGGCTCGCAACTCTTGCGCCTGCTCCAAGGAAAAACCGCCAGGGAAGACATCAAGTTCTTCGGGGACTGTGGTGCCAGAAATCGGCTGCTTGTTTGATGGCAAGCAGAGCGCGCAGGACGAGAGGCCGAGGCGCGAGGATGGAAGCCCACCGGGCCGATACGCCGCCTTGGCGAGCGGCTCGGTTTACGACAGCCGTCCCGAAGGGCGCGCACAGCATCAGCCGCCAGCCACCAATCGAGTGGTCGACCTGATCAAGGAAGTGCAGGTACTTAAGTGGCAATCTGACATGGGTGAAGGTAGCCTACTACCATCACTATTCATCACCTATTGTCGGTGTGGGGAAACGCGATTGGATCAGGATACATCCAACCAGGGAGTCGAACGCGATAGGCTTCGTCTTGAGCATACAAAATTTAGGTCGGAAAGTAGTCACAACCGAACAGTTTTATGGGTAGGCGCTTTTGTTAGCGTTTTCGGGTTTGTCATCCCGGCTGCGTCAAACTACATAAACGAATCGGGGCGACTCAAGCTAGACGCCCAGCGACAACAGGTAGAGCTACAGCAGAAGGCAGATGACCTGAAACTGAAGCAGAGCGAGATAGAGCGCTCTAGAGATGCTACCCGAGTCAAGTTCTTACAAGACCACATAGACATGATCATGTCAGATGAAGCCGACGCCGAGTTTAGATTGATTGCCTTGGCAAGACTTGCACTGCCAGCGGACGCGGATGCTCTGATTGCTCAGGTTCGCACGATCAGACAAGAGCTCGCGTCACAGCGCTCTGGCGCTCAAGAACCCAACGCCACTCCTATGGCGCAACACGACACCGCTGAAGAGGAAAGCTCTGTTCCACCATTGATCGTCACTCCTCGCGCTTTTAGTGCTTCAGGAGATCAACAGTCGGCGCCTGGTATGGCTGAAGGTCGGGCTTATGCTAGGAAGGGGGACTATGAGAGCGCATTGCGAAATTTCAACACTGCAGTTGCCCGAGATCCCAATGACCCCTTGGCATGGAACTTCAAGGCGTATTCAGAGTTTCGAACGAAGCAATTCGCTGCCGCGCTAGCCAGCATTAGTCGTGCCTGGAAGCTCAACCCAAGCGAAAACCGGACTCGTCGGTGGGTAGCCATCAACGCCACAAAAATTCTATGTGCTCAGGGGCGGGCGAGCGAAGCGGCGACTTTCTTCAATCAGAATGCATCCGTTGTACCGGAAATCGTTACCGATGCTTACAGTGATGGTGAGTTCCAATCCACCTGCAAGGCCATATGGCAAGGATGACCACCTGCGTTGTTCCTAGTCAGTGTGCTGTACAAATCAGGCTATGGAGTAAGCTCGAGCGGAACGAATACCCAGGACAAGCACCTGGAAGCTCACCGTTCAGCGGTCTCAATGAAGTTTTGAGCGCACGACGGCCCCAGATGACTAGCTTGAAAAATAAGCACAAGACTGATTGATGTATTCTGGTGACTCTGGCGGGTGATGGCGTGGAGTACGAGCTAGGCCGGATGGGCTCCAAATCGGTTGACCACTAGCAATCGCTATTTCTGAACCAGGTCTTTGTATAACTCTCGGGCCTCAAGGATCTGATCCCTGATCTCCTCGGGATCTATACGCATGCCACCGCGAGGCGTTACCTGGAGAGATTTTAGACTGTTCGCAGCCTTGATGAATTCCCGTTCTTCCGCCTGAACCCATGCGGGGCGCTTGTCTTTCCAAAAGAGCCAACCCATTTGCCCGGCCTCATCTTTGATCGGATGCTCAGCAGTATGTGGGAGCGGTAGCCAATGTCCAAGCAAGAAGGTAAGTCGGATCGCTCTGCAAGCAGAGCGCGCAGACCATGATGGTCGAAGAGCGAAAGGATGGAAGCCCGAAGGGCCGAGACCCAGCGTAGCGGGGCTCGGTTTACGACAGCCGCTCCCGAAGGGATACGCCCGACCGCCTTGATTAAAAGATTACCGAACAGCTCGTTGATCAAATGACCGAGGCACTACGCCCTGCGCGCAAAGATCGTATGTCCTCCGCAATGCCACCTCCTCACCAGACGAGACCCTGACATGGGTAAAGATCGTCGACAGAAAGCGTTTCCTTTCGCCGTTGCCAAGCTCAGACCAAATCCTTGGCTGTCCTTGTGCATCAGGAATCGCCAAACGGTCGAGGAGATATTCTTCCAGGCTGTGCAGGCGTTGCTGACCATCAACCAGAATCTCGCTGTTTTCGGCCAATGCCCTGCTACCGATCACTGGCTCGTACCAGTCATTCGTGAGGTAGCTCCCCAGATCGCCGCCTGACCAAACTGCGGAGATGAAGCGAGACTTCTGACCGAGGTTCCACTCCATTCCGCGCGCCCAGGTTGGAACGGGCATGCCCATAACGAATCGCGCTGCCCATGGAAAATGCTCACGAGCAGAGGAGGGGTCTACCAGATACTTTTCCCAATGGCCGACTAAGACCTCCAGGGGACAATGACTGACAGTCGTGGGCAGAAGACGCTGCGGCATATGGATGTGCCGGTCTGATGTTCCGCCGTCGGCGTAGCGTTTAAAAAAGGAAGTCATGGTTTTCCTGGGGCGTTCAGATAAGGCGAAGTGTTCGATTCAGTACGGGTGCATCGCCAAGCGTCGACCGTCTCGATGATCAACAGATCTCGTTCGATAGAAACGTGGATCTGGTCGCTATCGACAAGCGCGTGCACATAGCCTTCGATGTAGGATGCTGCCTTATCGAATGCGGAAGGTGAGTCGGATGACTCAATGTAACTAATCAGTCGTTCCCAGGTTCTCCGCTGACGGTTGCCCTGGATCGTCTCGGGAAACGATATCGCTCCCCGCAGAATCTTAATGGATGAAGACATTGATTGGGTCAAGGCTGATTTCTCACCGTGTACATACAATTGAAAACGGTGTGTTTTGGCAAAACTTGAGCTGAATGGAGGATTTTTGTGCAGATGCTGCAGAGACGCGAATGCCCCCTTCAGCAATAGAAGGCATTCGCGATATCTGTAAAGTGGAAAGCGAAAAGACCATGCGTTCGATCATATATCACCGACCCTGACGCCTGAATCTGAGGTCTAGTGAACCAATGCGACGTTTGCTTTCAAAAAGCGCTTATCGTGATCTGACGCTGGAAGGTGGGTGGAGTCGTACTGACCAAACAACCGATAGCGATTTACCGCGATTTTGTCGTACATCCAATCTCGCATTGCTGCTGGTACAACACGTGCAGCCGTGAGCCAGCGCCACGGGGCATTTAGGCGACCTAAAATCTCGAACATCGCCTCAGAACGTATGGACACCTTGTTGTTTGAGATGAGAACAATGGTGTTGAATTTGTCCTGCGGCAGTCCGGCCCACCTCAAAAGCTCCTGGCCTTCAGGCGACTGAACCGCAGCGAGCTGAATTCGGTGAGCCTTGTCATAGTGGATGATGAACCTAGCCCACCCGTTGCAGAGCTTGCATGTGCCGTCGAAGAGAACTGCGGTGTCGCCGGATTGTAGGAACGGGGCAGTGGATTCAGTTTTCGTGGTCATTCAGTCTGTTGTTTCATTTACAGTTCCCTGCTTTTCGGTAACCCGCAGATTTAGCGGCGGATTCTGATTCGGAGGTTACCTGGGTCTTCGAGGACACCTTGTCGTAGCTTGGGCAACCTTCAGGTAGATGGTAAACATGGCTTTTACCATTACCGATAATGCTACCAACTGATGTGGAGCGGGATACCGATGTCGGTTTTTGTGATTGCGCCGACTTTGCCGTAAGGCCGATGGCTACTCCGTCGCCCACCGTCTTATAGCCTTGATTCCAACTGCTTTCTTGAGTTACGAAAGGGTTGGGATGCCCCATGATCGCGGTGATACGTCTATTTTTCTCCTGTTCCCAGGGCGTAACTGGAAACCGCTTGCCCCATGCCATTAGTAGCTGTTGCTGCTGGCGAGACATCTTAAGGTTGTACCGGTCGAACATGTAGAACGTCGTCCTTGCTACCGATCCTTCACCTTGTCTCGCGGTTCAGTCGCACGCTTTCGCCGACTGGAGCCACGAATCCAAGTCATCGTCGAATAGGTCTGGCTCGTCTCTCTGCCGTTCCGAGGCGGCGTCCGATTCCTCGGCAGGAGACGGCCCAAAGATATTTTCAGGCGACCAGTCACCTTTGAAAAGGAACATATCACGCGTAAATTCAGCGATTCCGACTTCGCTGTCGTCCAGGATGTCACGAGCAAAATGTCTGAAAATCCTGCCTCCATCAACGCCACGTCCGACATCCGTATCTTTGATTAGAAGGACAGTCCAATTTTCATACAACGCGCCGGCAGCAATTTTCGCCCAGGCGAGGTGAAACAACTTATAAGTCTCACCGGCAAACATGGAGTCATACACCACGACAAGCATCCCTTTGGACGCATGCAAAAGCTTCACGGGGGAGAGAACTGCCAAGGTAATAGACTGCTCGATCAGATCGATCACCCTAGTGTCAGGTTGTCCTTCCCAGAGCACTGCGAATCTCTGAATGCACACGACCTCGAGCGGCATGCAGTCAACGCCGAATAACTGCTGTGTAGAAAAAATCGTGTACGCGCCCTCACCATCATCGTTGTGAGGTTGCTCATGTTCGGTATGAAGCCAGCGGGAATAAATCATGTTGGATACCGTTTTGGCGAAGGATTTTTAATTTATATGTGGGGCGTCACTGTGGCGCGCCGAGACATCGATTGGGTAATGGCTGGAAGTTAGCGGCAGAATTTGCTGTGGCATTTTTATGCTTTGTCATTGGTATAGCGCCTAAAGAAACGAGGGAATGGTTTTCCCAGAAGCTACCGATAGGTCGAGGTGCTTGAGTCAAGAAGAGTGCGGCTAGGGACGTCTGCCGTGTCGACGATCCGAAAGATTTCGTTTTATGAAAGTATCGATCTAGTCTTGTACAACTCTCAATCCAAAGCTTTTTCAAATTTCAGGCTTTGAAGTCTCATGGGGAGAGCTTCAGCAGGGCACCAATCAAGCGCAGCAGAGATGCATAAATGCCAGATCACCATTTGGATGCGGAGAACATCTTCCGTGGGGTGCCGCCACATCAGCTTGCTTGGTTTCAGAATTGACCGGAGAGTATTGACAACCCCTCTGGGGTAGCGCCCACGACCATTCCCGTCTGCAACTACAGCGAATGCGAAACAACCACAATCTTGGTAGCTGTCCGCAATCTTTCTTAAACGATTTCTAAGCTCTTTCTTGCTAATTCTAGAGGCAACAATCCACCAGATTAACTCAACGTCTTCAAGATCGATCCATTCGGGCGGTATATCACAGTTGTTTTCATATTGCTCAAACGGAAGCAGCTTGGCTAGATTCAGCCTCGCGCGTGACGGCTGTCCGAAAGTTAAGTCAACTTGTTGGTTTTTCATTCATTTCTTCTTAGTTAAAGCGTAGGCGGAACAGGGCTATCAGGTGCGAAAGGCGCCATTTCTGATGGTGTGGGCAATTGATTAGCTTGTCAGCTGTCTTTCGGCAAGAATTTCGGGTATGTAACCCCACTAGAGACTATTCCGTTAGCTTAAAAGCTTGGCCCGGTCTCGCCCTTTCACTGTTCTTATTAGTTTTGCGGCGGGCGCTTGTTGATAACGTAGTGATGGGTCATGTTCCGGCTGATTGTGCCCATGGCAGGATCGAAACGCTTGGATACCTGTATCGCCGCTTCTGCATTAGCTATAATTACCGAACGACGAACGACGTGTGGCGAGCGTCCGCCATGGCATACGTTCGCAGCCTTCAGCCAGCTCCCAAGCTTCTTACTAAGTTCTTCAGGCTTCATCGGAGAGTTTGAAGCTGAGCCGCTGGGGAAAATATAGTCATTCTTTGAGCTATTCCTCAGGTTCAGTATCTCTACAGCAAGATCTACGTCTTGCTTTGGCAGTGAAACTGCTCTGAAGTTTACTGTGTTCTCGAATCCAAGCACCAAGTCTTGCGATCTGATCGGCAAATATTCGCTGGGCCTCATGCCTGTGAGCATTAGGGAGAAAAGTAACCGATCTGTAAGCGAGCCTTTCTGTTCGAGAGTTTCTTTTATTTGCATCAGCTCACCTCGACTAAAAGGCCTAGTCGCTTTGCTTTGCATATCTTCTTTTGCTCGACTCATCATCAATCACCGTCATGAGAGGGCTGCCATTTAAGAGGAGTGACTGCGCTGACGTCAAGGTGTTTTTGCACTTTTTTCGGCGTGTGGTAATCTTTTAACAGTATATTAAAAGTAGACTCTTAATTTGATTTTGTGGTTTTCAGAAAGTTTCTAGCGCGGCTTTGTTTTATTGGTTTTTCGTTATGGTTATAGTGATGGGGGCATTAGTTTGTGTTTTAGTATGTAAATGCTGTTATTGCTCAGCGATTATCCCGAATGCAATTGATTAAAACTTTGTTTGTGACGTTTGCTGTTGAATTGAGTGCCTGTCAATAATTTATATTTATAGCGGAAGCCGCTTATCCATTGTGCGAGTTTCCGTAAAAGACCGACGCCGAAATTATAAAATGCGGAATTAGCGATTGCAGAGCATGAGTGGTGACTTCAGGAGTGTTTCGGTAGATCGAGTCTTGGTGAGGTTACGATGCGGTGGGCAGCCTGTGAGCATAGAGATTCTCAATGCTGATCCTCCATCTCTAGGAGCCGCCTGCCCATGCGAGCACGCTCTGAGACTGCAAAGTCCCGCGAGTGATCGTCAGACCGAACCGGGTGGTGGGGTTGGCTCCGGTCTTTTGTCCTGAGTCTCTCGGCCTCGTTAAGGTGCAACGCTTAACATGCAACGAGTTGCACCTTTGCAAGCTTTGGGGCGACAACGGGCTACGCTCGTATTTCATTGGCAGAGAGCCCGGATTCATTGATGTTGACTAAAGTGCAGCTTAAAGCTACCGTAATGGCGCTTGAGGAAGTATTGGGTTGAACCTTATATAAGAGTTCGAATCCCTGGTTTCCCGCCAAGATTCAAACGAAAGCCCCGCTATGCGGGGCTTTCGCGTTTCTGGGGTTTGGCGATCTTCTGCTTACTGTGCCCTGTAGCAGACTCGCGCAGCCAATACTGATGATTGCCGATGCAGCCCGGGACCTGAATCAAGCAACTGAAGCCACTTCCACTGGCTCATTTAATTCGTGGTTTTTTCAGCCAGCTTTTGCTCGTCATCTTTTTATTTTTTTACTACTATCGTTCATCTGCGCACTCAAGGAAGAGAGGCTGAGCGCCTTGAGGCTGGTAGAAAAATTACACTCGATCATTGAATGAGTTATTACTTTTACCCAGAACCTAACGACTCAGCCATCCGTAATTACCTCTTGGTGGAACCGATGGATAAAATGTGTGGCATCGTTGTAGTGGTAGGGCTTGCCCTCTCTGGATGCGCTACGAAAACTCCCGAAAAACCTGATGTGACTCCACCTCCTGCCGTCGTCCAGGAAGCACCGCCTGAGGTCGCACCTTCGACCCCAGAAAAGTGGACTGTGCGATACGAGGCTGCACCTGCGAACGCCAGTGCTGACGCCCCAAAAGCAGCTTCTTTGGAGTCTGCTCAGTCAGAAACAGAAACAAACTTGAACCAAAATCGCGCTGAGCAATGCCGTAAAGAACTGGATGTTTTAAAGGTCTACAACAAAGCGTCTTACGATAAATACGAGGCGCAATACCAGGCCATTGCTGCCAAGACTGCCAAATACATGGAAATTAAAGACTCATTGGGTCCCGATTTAAACTACATGGTTATGCCCGCTTATCAATTTCAAATTCGTGAGTTCTGCTTCCGAGTTAAGACCCGTCTGTCGGAGCTTGTGCTTCGCCAAGCCCGATAATGATTCCACGTCCGGGGACGTCTTTTGCCAGCTGGTGAAACAAGCGCTGCACTGTCCGAAAGATGACGAGGGTCCCAGGCGTGGTTTCCCGCCAGGACTTAAACGAAAGCCCCGCCTTAGCGGGGCTTTCGTGTTTCCGGCCCCAATGTCGCGAACGTTGTGAACCCGTTGGCATTAACCCATATGCACAGGGAACGATGTTAATGGGCCATGTTCCAACCTGCCGTGCCAAGCCCGCCCAATGACGGCAGGGTTCAATCGGCCCCGCATAAACAGCGGTGCGCGCAACCCCATTACAAGGACGCAAGCGTTATGCAGTCATCCCCCTCCCAAGCGCCTTCCGCCACCGGCGAACTGATCGCCAGTTTCCGTCACGGCAAGGGTTTTCTGATTTTCAGTTTGATATTTGGCGTTGTGTTGTTAGGTCTCGCCGGGTTTGTGTTGTATCTGGGCACGATCCTGCCACCGGGCAATGAAGGGCCGGTCAGCCTCCAGACGTCCCGTGGCATGGCCTTCAGCTTCAGCAGCCCCCATACCTTGATTTACGCCACCAGCGCTTTGCTGGCGGTTCTCGGGCTGGGTGTATTTGCCGCTTACGCCTGGCACAGGAAACTGCGTGCGCCGCTTTACGACGTGTATGAGCATGGTATCGAGCGCATCATCAACGATCAGCGCGAATACACCGCCTTTGCCGAGATCGATGACTTGTATCTGTTTGGCTCCGGGCAAACCGTGCTGACCGGCATGATCACCAACGTGGCTTACCGTCGTAATGCCACGGAGCCGTTTCATCGAGTGATCGAGAGCCTCAAGGGCTTTCACGATTTCCAGCAGTTGGTCCGTGAGCTGCACGTACGTGCACGTCTGCCGGGGGTGCGGGCGACGCTGGAGTCGGGTGGGGCGGTCAGGTTCAATTGCATCAGCTCCGGGCAGGTCTGGGGCAAGCGTGTCAGCGGCAACTTCCTCAAAATCACCACGACGCCGATTGTGGTGAGCCAGGATTTTCTCGAATACCAGGGGCGCAAGGTGCCGATGTCGTCGCTGCGTACCGTCGACCTCAACGCCTGGACCGAAAAGGTGGTGATCAAGGACGAGAGCGGCAAACCCGTGTTGTCGACCATCGCCACCGGCATTCTGAGCCACGACCTGTTCCTCAACACACTCGATGCCGTGTTTGCGGCTGAAGAGCAAGCACGCGAACCGGCTTGAGCCAATCGTGTCATTCATGAGGATTAAACGATGATCTATCGCGGCGCAGGCTGGCTGACACTGTTCACGCCGGTGGCCATGGTGTTGTTGCTGATGGGGGTGTGGCCCGACCCCAGCGTCAAACCCGGCAATACCTCACTGATGCAACTGTTGATGGGGGTGGGGATTGGCTCGGCCATCAATACCGTGCTGGGCTTTGTCCTGAATCGGCAGGTGCATGAAGATGGCGTGCGCCATCACTTCTTTTTCATGCCCATGCAGTGGCCGGCGCTGGCGATCATGATTGTCTGCGCGGTGATTGCCCTGCTCAAGTAAGGCCGCCCGTAGGCGGGCGTCCAACTAACGGTTTGAGGGGAACGCAAAGGTTCCTGGCTTTTCGCCCATTATTGAACGCTGCAACCCCTGGAGCCTGTTGGATGAACCGTCAAGACCCACCTCACCTCGTCGCCACGCTTCCCGGAGCGCCAAGCACTGGAAGCCCTGTCGCGCACCCACCCACCTGGTATTACGGCCCGGATCTACCGAGCGTTGGCGGCAGTGGTCGGGGGAACCTGGGGTTCTACATTGCGCTACTGATGCTGTTGCCGGGCTACGGGCTGGTGATGTTGCTCCTGGCCGGGCTCGGAGCGCTGCAGGGCGCGCCGCCCAGCGCTGAATCGAGTTTTACGACGTCGACGCTCATCCTGTTCATGCTCGGTACCGCAGTGCTCATCGGTGCGATGTTTGCCTGGATGGCCTCTACGCCTCATGTGGAGGCCTTTACGTTCGATGAAAACCAGCAACTGCTCAGCCTCACGGTTATCCGTCGTGGCCGCGGGCCCTACGAAGTGCGGGTGCCATTCAGCAACATCATTTACGTCTGCCCCTACGTCCTCGCCCGGTTTGATCGCTATGGGCATTTCCACCTCGTGGGTCAGGGACCCAAGGACAAGGTTTTCGAATATCGGTTGGGTGAGGGTATCTCTCTGGACGAAATGGCGTTTCACGCTGAATGGTTGCGGGGAATGATAGGGGCGCGGATGCACGAGCTGGTGAATCTGGATAAATGAAACATTCGCGTTAATACCAGACTCGTAGTGTCGGGCCGTCCGCGCTTGAAACCCGCGCGAACGCTACTGCGGCAGCAATGGCATTTAAGTTGATGGGCCCAAATACAGGGCGAAAACTGCCCCAGCCACACGCGCAGCTGATCTTAAAGGCAGTGACCCATGGCTCAGCAGAAAAGCTGAGCCACCGAAAGCAGGCAAATCACCTGGACAAAAATCTGAGCTCGAATGGGATGTTTCATCTGTGCGACCCTCCTGTACAGCTGCGGGGGGAAGTGTCGTACGCGATGTAGATCCTCCCTGGATCGCCAACAACACTCGCAACTGTTCCATTGAGTATAGGCCCTGAAACGAATCTTTCACGATTGGGCCGATTCAGTCCCCCGGCAGGCTCTGCTTACAACTATCTGCCCAGCCCATCGCACTTTTTTTCATTTATCCAATCTATCTTTGTCCCAGCCCTGCCGATTTCCCGCGTGGGCAAAAGAACCAGATCGGGTGCCGATGGATCGCACGTTACTTTTATTCAAGACTCGACGAGTGCCTCGGCCCCTGTGGCTGGCCGTGGTGTTGATACTCTGTGCCAGTGGCTGTACCCAGCAGCAGGGGCGGGACATCGCCAAGCAGTTCAGTGATGGCAAACCCGATGAATTCTTCCAGACCAGTGTCGATCGCATGGCGACCCTGGGCATGCGCGACAACTTGCAAAGCCTGTATTTGCTTATGAACAAGCTCTACCTGCGCAACCCCAACCAGTGGCGCCAGTCGGGTTATCCGGATGCGGTGAGCGCTGCGCGGGAGATCCGCCTGGCCATTGAGCAGCGCCGCTCATTGCCTGCCCTCGGGGAGCGTCGCGACCTGGCAGCGCTGAGCTACTCCTTGAGCCCTGAATTTCAGGGCGATCGGGTCGGGGCGTTTATCTATGCCATCGGCAGCATGATCGTGACCGCCCACGGTGGGCGTACCGAGTTCTACATTACCGACTCGATCAACCCGCAGTTCGTCAGCAATGCCGCGCGCAACATCGAGAAGGCCACCTGGTTGCTCAGCAAGCGCCAGGATGCAAATGGCGTCCTGCTCCTGTTTTCCAACGAGATTTCGGAGGAGGGCAGCAACCTGAGTTTCGCCGTCGAGTTCGGCAAGATTGTTGCGCGTCTGGACCTGTTGACCCAGATGCTCGACGAACGCTACCGCCGTATTGGGCTTAACTATGCACAAAGCCTGTTGTTGATGAATTTCCTGCCGGTGCAGTAACTGGGTTGTTCGGTATGCTGTTTCTCCTTTGAATGTAGGAATCTGCCTATCTTGCATTCCGATGCTTGAAACACCTCCCTGTGCGCAATAGCCTCGGATTTTTCTGAAAAAACGAGGCCCTACCTTGGGTAAGCGAAAAACGGCTTGGCCGACGGACCGCGAAATACGCCTGCGCTTTATCCTCTTTGCTGTGATCGACGCCGCGAGCGTTCACGGCGTTCCCTCTGAGCTGTTGCTGCCCGCGCATAAATTGCTGCGAGACTCGCCGACAGAGGCGCAGTTGCTCGCTGCTCTGGGGGAAATTCTGGCCACTGATGAAATGCATGGGTTCAGGCTACCACCAGGGTCGGAGGCCGATGAATTGATGCAGTCGCTGGAAAAGCCCGACGGCTAGCGTCATCCGTTAGACCGTTTATTTCCTTAAGATTGGACTAGATTCCTCAATCGAATATCCATGACGTCCATATCCGCCAGATAACGGATATAAGTAACGCAATAGCGTCCTAATCACTGTTATCACGCCAAATACAGCTGTCTTGTTCGACTAAGCGTGCCTGGGAACACCCATTCCTGCTGCTCTGCCGGCGTCTTGCGCAGCCCTCCGGTCTCTCTAGAATCGGCGCCAGAACCTAGCCATTTCCTGTCGATTACGGAGTTTCGAACATGATGAATGCAATGCAGATGCCGATGAACACCTCCATGCCAATGATGCCGATGATAGGCATGCCGATGATGATGGCCACCATGAAATGCGAAATGGCCGCTGACGCCATGATGTGCACCATGAAGCCGGCAGCCGGCATGGACATGGCCCAGTTCAAGACCAATGCCGAAATGATGGCGATGATGATGAACTGCGGCATGCCGATGATGATGCAGTGCGCCAACCTGTCGATGATGTGTATGTCGGCCGACGCCATGGCCATGATGACCGGCATGAACATGATGCCGATGATGGGCATGCCGATGCCGATGATGAAGTGCGTCATGGAATGCACCATGATGGCCGACGGCATGATGTGCAAAATGATGCCGATGCCGGGCATGAGCATGGACATGATGAACAACTGCTGCATGCTCATGAACAAAATGATGAATGACTGCGCCATGCCCATGATGATGAGCTGCAACGGCATGCCGATGATGTGCTGCACCTGCTGACAGGTCGCGCGCGATGAAAAAACGCCCCGATAAGTCGGGGCGTTTTTTTTGCCGTGATTAATCCAGCCGCTCGGGGTAGGTGATCACCAGGAACGCCACGGCTTCGCTGTCCGCCGGGTTGCGGTAGCGGTGGGGCTGGTCGGCGTAGAACAGGATTGAATCGCCGGTGGACAGCAGGTAGCGCTCGTCATTGACGCTGACTTCCAGTACGCCTTGGGCCACCACCAGGTTTTCCTGGATGCCCGGGCCGTGGCCTTGGGAGACTTCCTCGCCGAGTGCCCGCAGGCGAATCTCGTAGAACTCGGACTGGCGTGCCGTATCGTAGGGAAACAATGCGCGGCTGATAAACGCACCATCGGCACTCACCAGGCGCTTGCTCTGCTGCGCCGGCAACACTTCCACCCCTTCGAACGCGCGGTCTTCCAGGAACGCCGCCACCGACACCTTCAAGCCCTTGGCAATTTTGCACAACACCTTGATCGACGGCACGCTGCGCCCGGATTCGATCTGCGCCAGCATTGCCCGGCTCACGCTGCAGGCGCGTGCCAGGGCGTCCAGTGACAAGTGCCGTTTGCTGCGCAGGCGTTGCAGGTTATGCGCAACGCACAGGCTGATCACATCGTCATCGGTGTTGGGCTTGGGCAGCGGTTCGGGCGGTTCGGGAATCACATGCAGGAAATTCATTGGCCTACGCCCGGCGTGTATCGCTGGGCGTTGCGGCGTGGGTGGTAAACACCGCCAACCCTGCGCGCGCCGCGTACATCGCCCATATCAACTCGGCCGCAGCACGTGCCTGGCGGCGTTTGCGGTGGAGGGTAAAGTCGATGACGGTGGCGGATGCAGGCATGGGAGGCGATCTCGTAGGTGACTCGATGGCTCCACAGTAATGCGTACTGGTTATTTCTTTAAATACTGAGTTTGCATGTATTAATTCGATTTTGGACTTAAAAAATAAATCCGGTCCGACGCTGTTGTGGGAAGCGTCTGGTCCGTTATTAAGGCGTGACTTGGCGGGCATCGTTGTCTTCCCATCACTGTTCGCGTGACGGCCCAGCCTTTCACGCCCCCGAATTCCAAGGATCCGCCCATGCTGCTGCGCCCACCTCCGTTCCTGTTCGCCGCCCTGACCTTTAGCTCCCTGGTGCACGCCGAAGACCTGCAATTGGCGCCGGTCGAAGTTACCACGCCCGAGGCCGGCGCCGGCGAAGTCGCCCAGGCGCAGCTCAAGAGCGTGCCCGGTGCTACCAATTACATCGACATGAGCAGCGTGCAGCAGGGGCGGGTGAGCACCAATGAAGACGTGTTCAAGTACCAGCCTGGGGTGTATGCCAAGGCGGCAAACAATGAAGGGGTGAAGCTGTCCATTCGTGGTTCGGGCCTGAACCGCAGCCCGGGCGCCCATGCTTCAGGGCTGTACGAAATGTTCGATGGCTTGCCGCTGACCGGCCCCGGCGGCACCCCTTATGAACTCAAGGACCCGCTGTGGCAAAGCCGCGTCGAGGTGCTGCGTGGCGCCAACGGTTTTGATCAAGGCGCGTTGGCCCTGGGCGGCGCGGTCAACTACGTGACCCATACCGGCTACGATGCGCCCAAGCTGCAAGTGCGCTATGAAGCTGGCAGCCGTGGCTATGCCCAGCGTGAGATCAGTTCGGGCCAGGTGCTGGGGGATGCCGACTACTACATCAGCCTCACCGACTCGGAATCCGACGGCTACCAGCGCCAGAGCGCCGCCACCGGCAAGGGCATGGCCGCCAACTTCGGCTACCGCTTCAACCCGGACCTGGAAACCCGCTTCTATTTCCGCTACCGCGAAACCACCAACGACACCCCCGGCAAACTCACCCGCGCCCAGATCAGCCACGACCCGCGTGCCGCCAACAGTCTCAACGCTGCCCGCGATTCCAAGCGCCTGCAACCGGGTTCCACCTGGATCGCCAACAAGACCACCTTGCAGTTGGACGACAATTCGCGCCTGGAAGTCGGGCTGGCCTATCACGATTACCCGATGGACCTGCGCGAAGGCACCAACCGTCTCAAGGTGGCCTACACCGATATCAGCAGCACCTTGAATTACATCCGCCAGGACACGCTGTTCGGCCACGACAGCAAAACCACCCTCGGCCTGCGCACCACCCAGGCGATGCCCAACAACGGCACATCGGAATACGTGCGCACGCCAGCCGGCAACACCGCAACCTATGCCCCAGGCACCAAGACCCGCGACTACAGCTACCTGGGGTCAGACACCGTGCTGCATATCGGCAATGACCTGGAGCTGGTCCAGGACCTGTGGCTGACCACCGGCCTGGCCGCGATCTACACCCGCCGTGAAACCCAGGTCACCTATCCCGAAGGCCAGGCGCCGCTCAGCCAGCATGACTGGGACTACGCATCGCGCATCGGCCTGCGCTATGACTTCACCCCGCAGTTGCAGGTGTACGGCAACCTGAGCCGCTCGGTCGAGCCGCCGCATGCGTGGTCGATGATCTGGGGTTCCAACAAATACTTTCCAGCGGGCAGCGGCCCGGCCACTGGATTACAGCGCGAAGGCGTCAGCCTGAAAAACCAGACTGCCACCACCCTGGAAATCGGTGGCCGTGGCGAAGCATGGCTCGGCCAGTGGGACCTGGCGCTGTACCGCTCCGAAGTGCGCCACGAACTGCTCACCGTGGAAACCCAGGCCCAGACCTCGACCAGCAATGCCATCGTCGCCGAATCCAATGCCAGCCCCACCGTGCATCAGGGCGTGGAGCTGGGTCTGCTCAGCCCGCTGTGGGACGGCGGCCGCAGCGGTAAGCTCGACCTGCGCCAGGCCTATACCTTCAGCGACTTCCACTACCGCGACGACGACCGTTTCGGCGGCAACCGCTTGCCGGGCATCCCCCAGCACTACTATCAGGCGCAACTGCGCTACGGCCACCCGACGGGCTTCTACACCAGCCTCAATACCGAGCATTCCTCGCGGGTGGCGGAGGATTACGCCAATTCCTATTACGCCGCGTCCTACACCCTTCTGGGCGCGACCTTCGGCTACGACGCACCCAAGCAGGACTGGCAAGCCTGGGTCGACCTGCGCAACCTCACCAACCGCCGCTACGCCAACACCGTCACGCCGGGCTACGACGACAAGGGCCTGGATGTCGCACGCTCCACCCCGGCGGACGGACGCGGGATCTACACCGGTGTCTCATGGAGCTGGCGCTAAGAGGACACACAGTTACCTGCTGCATGGAGATCAAACTATGGGAGGGGGCTTGCCCCCGATAGCCATGCCCCGATAGCGGTGTATCAGCGACAGATAAGCTGACTGATCCACCCTCTATCGGGAGCAAGCCCCCTTGTACAGTTGCCGTCGCCATCGAGCGCATGCGCTCACTGTGGGGCAGCCTCGATACCTTGCCTGCACAACCCGCACGCGTGGCCCTGAACCGCGCATTTGCCCCGCGCCGCGCGCGTGGTGCCCAGGTGATGGGCGTGCTCGGCGTATTACTCTGCGGCTGGCTGGGCCTTACGCACCTGCCGGTGTGGATGGCCGACCAGCGCACCGGGGTGGGCGAGCGGCGCCAGATCGCCCTTGAAGACGGCAGCCAGTTGCAACTCAACAGCAACTCGGCGGTGGACGTGAAATAAGTGCTGCAAACCCTGGCCAGCTATCGCCACGGCCTCGTGCGCTTCGACCCCCAGGCCCTGCAGAACCTGCGGGTGACCGGGGTGTTCAAGCTGGATGACACGGCGGCGGCGCTGTCGACCCTGGCGGATAACCTGCCGATCCAGGTGGAGTACTTCACCGATCTGCTGGTGGTGGTGAAGCCGCGCTGAGGCCTCTCCCCGCATATCCACCCTCACACAAATCCTACGGGGGGGCGCGCGATGGGTGGCTACGTGCGTTCAGTCATTGCCTTGGCGCAGGCGCTTGTACAGGGTGTTGCGGCTCACCCCCAGCTCCCGCGCCAGGTGGGAAATATTCCCGCCAGCGGCCTTCAAGCGCTGGGTCAGGTCGATGCTGGCATCCAGGTGTTCACTGGCGGGCAGTGGCGCCGTCACGTTCAAATCGACAAAAAAATCGTCCGGCAGATGCTCCGGGCGGATCGGCTGTTCCTCGGCCATCGCCAGCGCCACCTGCAGCACGCTGCTCACCTGGCGCAGGTTGCCGGGCCACGGGTGCTGTTCGAACAGTGCCAGCACCTCGGCGCTGAGCCCGGCCCACTGGCCTGGCTCCCGGTGTTGCTGCCACAGTTGCTGGAACAGCGCCCGTTTGTCGCTGCGCTCGCGTAGCGGTGGCAATTCAAGGGTCAGGCCGCCGATGCGGTAGTACAAGTCCTCGCGAAAGCGCCCGGCCTGGACCTGCTCGCGCAAGGCCCGGTTAGTGGCCGAGATGATGCGCAAATCCACCGGGAACAACTCGCTGCTGCCCACCGGCTGCACACAACGCTCCTGCAATACCCGCAACAGGCGCGCTTGCGTCGGCAGCGGCATATCGCCGATTTCATCGAGGAACAGCGTGCCCTTGTCGGCCTTGCGGATCAGGCCAATGCTGCCTTTCTGGTTGGCGCCGGTGAACGCGCCTTTTTCGTAGCCGAACAGTTCCGATTCCACCAGCTCGGCGGGAATCGCCGCACAGTTCACCGCGATAAACGCCTGCTGGCTGCGGGAACTGGCCTGGTGCAGGGCCTTGACGAAGACTTCCTTGCCCACCCCGGTTTCGCCGTGGATCAGCAGCGGGATGTCCTTCTCCAGCAAACGCTCGGCCTGGCGCACGGCTTTTTCCACGCGCACATCGCCAAAGTGCAGGGTCTTCAAACCAATCGCGGCGGGCTTTGGCGCAACGGGTTCGCTGAACACGCGGGCCTGCACCGGCATCTGCTTCGGTCGCTTCAGCAGGCACTGGAAGCGATTGCGTCCCGCCGCCTGCAACGAAAAGGGCAGGCCCTCCGGTTGATTGAGCAACTCCAGCAGCGACACCTTGAACAAACTGTCGATCATCACCCGCGACAGGCTGATGCCCAACAGGTTGTCGGCCCGGCGGTTGGCCGAGAGCACCTGGCCGCTCTCGTCAAAGATCAGCAGGCCCGCCCATTGGCTGTCGAGGTTGCTCAGGCCGGTGTTGAAGGTCAGTTGGAAATGCTCACCGCGAAACAGGTTGAGGATCAGCCGATTCTCCACGGTCTGGCTCATCATCTTGACCATGCCCAGGGTGTGGGAGGGCGGCAGGTAGCTGTCACTGGAGACATCCAGCACCGCGATGATTTCGCGCTGGGCATCGAAGATCGGTGCTGCCGAGCCGGTCATGAAGCGGTTGGCCTTGAGGAAGTGTTCGTCATGTTCGATATGCACCGCCTGGGCACAGGCCAGTGCGGTGCCGATGGCATTGGTGCCGCTGGAACGCTCCATCCAGCTGGCGCCGGCGCTGAACCCTCGGGCCAGCTTGGGCTCGATAAAGCGCTGAGTGCCCCAACTGGTCAGCACCTGGCCCTGGTTGTCGGCCAGCATGATCAGGCAGTTGGAATTGCTCAGGATGTTTTCGTAGTAGGGCAGGACTTCCTGGTGCGTGGTCTGCACCAGGGAATGCTGGCTTTCCAGCAATTGGCTGATGCCCTCGGCGGGCAGTTGATCGAAGCTGGGCGTGCTCTGGTGGTCCAGGCCGAAGGCGCGGCAACGGCGCCAGGATTCCTGGATAAGGGTGTCGTGAGCCAGGGGTTCGGCCATGGGGCGACCTTCTTTTTATTGTTTTGGGGTCTTGCACAATCAACGGATGCAACCACGTCAATCGGGTTCAAAGAGTGTTGTTCATAACTGTTCATTGTCAACCCCCGGATTGTTCAGTTGTTCAGCCAGACCTGTTCATTTCTGTTCGCTCCTGAACATCCCGTTTCACCCATTTCCTTGCGGATCAAGCACCTGCCGTTTTTGGCATGAAACTCGCTCTGACGACTGGCCAGATTCATTCCAATAATAAAAAGGTCGTGTCATGTCATTGACCCTGGAACATGTCTCCCGCGTCGTCGAAGGCCAAACCTGGATCGACGACGCCAACCTGCGCTTCGAAGCCGGCTCCTTCAACGTCTTGCTTGGTCGCACCCTGTCCGGCAAGACCAGCCTGATGCGCCTGATGGCGGGCCTGGACAAGCCCGACAGCGGGCGCATCCTGATGAACGGCGTGGATGTCACCCACAAACCGGTGCGCCTGCGCAACGTGTCGATGGTGTATCAGCAGTTCATCAACTACCCGACCATGACCGTGTTCGAAAACATCGCCTCGCCGTTGCGCCAGGCCGGTGTGTCCAACGAGCTGATCCAGAGCAAGGTGCTGGAAACCGCGCGGATGCTGCGCATCGAGAAATTCCTGCAACGCCACCCGTTGGAGTTGTCCGGTGGCCAGCAGCAACGCACGGCCATGGCCCGCGCGTTGGTGAAAGACGCCGAACTGATCCTGTTCGACGAGCCACTGGTGAACCTGGACTACAAACTGCGCGAAGAGCTGCGTCAGGAAATGCGCGAGCTGTTCAAGGCGCGGCATACCATTGCCATCTACGCCACCACCGAGCCCAACGAGGCCCTGGCCCTGGGCGGCACCACCACCATTCTTCACGAGGGCCGGGTGATCCAGAGCGGCAAGGCTGCCGAGGTGTATCACCAACCGCAGACCGTGTTGGCCGCCGAGCTGTTTTCCGAGCCGCCGATCAACCTGATGCCGGGGCGTATCAGCGGTAACGAGGTGAGCTTCGCCAATTTCGTGCACTTCCCGCTGAACGTTGACCTGCGTCCCATCGGCGAAGGCGAATTCCGCTTTGGTGTGCGCCCCAGCCATATCAGCCTGGTGCCGAGCAACGACGACGACCTCGAACTGGCGGTGACCGTGGAAGTCGCCGAGATCAGCGGCTCGGAAACCTTCCTGCATGTGCGCAGCGAGCATTTCCTGCTGGTGCTGCACCTGCCGGGGGTGCATGAGTACGACGTCGACGCGCCGATCCGCGTGTACATCCCCACCCATAAACTGTTTGTGTTCGATGGCCAGGGCCGTTTGGTCCAGGCCCCCGGGCGCCGCGTCGCGAGGGTTGCCTGATGGCCGAGATCCATTTGCAGAACCTGGCGCACAGCTACAGTCCCACGCCGAGCGGCCCTGAGGACTACGCCATCCGGGCAATGAACCACGTGTGGGAGCAGGGCGGTGCCTACGCCTTGCTCGGGCCGTCGGGCTGCGGCAAGTCGACGTTGCTCAATATCATCTCCGGCCTGCTGAGCCCGTCCGAAGGGCAGGTGCTGTTCGATAGCAAAGTGGTCAATGACCTCACCCCGGAAAAACGCAACATCGCCCAGGTGTTCCAGTTCCCGGTGGTGTACGACACCATGACCGTGTTCGATAACCTGGCCTTTCCCCTGCGAAACCAAGGCATGGCCGAGGCGAAAATTCACAGCAAGGTGCAGGAAATTGCCGAAGTCCTCGACCTGCAAAACCTGCTGAGCAAAAAAGCCCGCAACCTCACCGCCGACGAAAAACAGAAAGTCTCCATGGGCCGTGGCCTGGTGCGGGATGACGTGTCGGCCATCCTCTTTGACGAACCGCTGACGGTGATCGACCCGCACCTGAAGTGGAAGCTGCGGCGCAAGCTCAAGCAGATCCATGAGCAGTTCAATATCACCATGGTCTACGTCACCCATGACCAGCTTGAGGCCTCGACTTTCGCCGACAAGATCGCGGTGATGTACGGCGGGCAGATCGTGCAGTTCGGCACGCCCCGTGAGTTGTTCGAACGGCCCAGCCACACCTTTGTCGGCTATTTCATCGGTAGCCCTGGGATGAATCTGATCGAAGTGCAGGCCGAGGCCGGCGGTGTGCGCTTTGCCGGTACGCTTCTGCCGTTATCCGAGGCCTTGCAGCAACGCATTGCCGGCAGCGACTACAAGACGCTGCAGGTGGGGATCCGCCCGGAATTCATTCACGTGTGGGACGAGTACAACCCTGACGCCCTGCAGGCCGATGTCACTCACCTCGAAGACCTCGGCACCTACAAGATCATGACCCTCAACCTCGACGGCGCCACCCTCAAGGTGCGCCTGGCCGAAGACAAACCGGTGCCCGAGGGCAGGGCGTCCATCAGCTTTCCCGCGCAGTGGCTGATGGTGTATGCCGACGACTACCTGCTGGAGGTGCAGCCATGAACAAGGTGCAGAACAACAAGGCCTGGTGGCTGGTGTTGCCGGTGTTCCTGCTGGTGGCGTTCAGTGCGGTGATCCCGATGATGACGGTGGTCAACTATTCGGTGCAGGACATCTTCGACCAGTCCAGCCGCTACTTCGTCGGCGCCGACTGGTACAAGCAGGTGCTGCTCGACCCACGCCTGCATGACTCGCTGCTGCGCCAGTTCATCTATTCGGCTTGCGTGCTGCTGATCGAAATCCCCCTGGGCATCGCCATCGCCCTGACCATGCCGACCAAGGGCCGCTGGTCGTCGCTGGTGCTGATCATCCTGGCCATTCCGTTGCTGATTCCGTGGAACGTGGTGGGCACCATCTGGCAGATTTTCGGCCGTGCCGATATCGGTCTGCTGGGCTACAGCCTCAACGCCCTGGGCATCAGCTACAACTATGCGGCCAACACCATGGACGCCTGGGTCACCGTGCTGGTGATGGATGTGTGGCACTGGACCTCACTGGTGGCGCTGCTGTGTTATTCCGGGCTGCGAGCGATCCCGGATGTGTACTACCAGGCCGCACGTATCGATCGGGCTTCGGCGTGGGCGGTGTTCCGGCATATCCAGTTGCCGAAGATGAAAAGCGTGCTGCTGATCGCGGTGATGCTGCGCTTCATGGACAGTTTCATGATCTACACCGAGCCCTTCGTCCTCACGGGGGGCGGGCCGGGGAATGCCACGACGTTCCTCAGTCAGACGCTGACCCAGATGGCCGTAGGCCAATTCGACCTGGGCCCGGCGGCGGCGTTTTCCCTGGTGTACTTCCTGATCATCCTGTTGGTGTCCTGGCTGTTCTACACCGCCATGACCCACTCCGACGCCAACCGCTGAGGCCGCCAACATGAGCAAGCGCAAGGTTATTCCGCTGCTGATCTACATCCTGTTCCTGCTGGTGCCGATCTACTGGCTGCTGAACATGTCCTTCAAGAGCAACACCGAAATCCTCGGCGGGCTGACCCTGTTTCCGCAGGATTTCACCCTGGCCAACTACAAGGTGATCTTCACCGACCCAAGCTGGTACACCGGTTACCTCAACTCGCTGTACTACGTGAGCCTGAACACGGTGATTTCCCTGAGCGTGGCGTTGCCGGCGGCCTATGCCTTCTCGCGCTACCGCTTCCTGGGTGACAAGCACCTGTTCTTCTGGCTGCTGACCAACCGCATGGCGCCACCCGCGGTGTTCCTGCTGCCGTTTTTCCAGCTGTATTCGTCCATCGGCCTGTTCGACACGCACATCGCCGTGGCCTTGGCCCACTGCCTGTTCAACGTGCCGCTGGCGGTGTGGATCCTGGAGGGCTTCATGTCCGGGGTGCCCAAGGAAATCGACGAAACCGCCTACATCGACGGCTATAGTTTTCCCAAGTTCTTCGTGAAGATTTTTATCCCGCTGATCGGCTCCGGCATCGGTGTGACGGCGTTTTTCTGCTTCATGTTTTCCTGGGTCGAGCTGCTGCTGGCGCGCACCCTGACCTCGGTCAACGCCAAGCCCATCGCCGCGGTGATGACCCGCACGGTGTCGGCCTCGGGTATCGATTGGGGCGTGCTGGCGGCGGCGGGGGTGTTGACCATCCTGCCCGGCATGCTGGTGATCTGGTTTGTTCGCAACCACGTGGCCAAGGGCTTTGCCCTGGGCCGGGTCTGAGGAGTCGATGATGGAATGGATGGCCTGGACCACCCCCACTGCACTGTTCTTTGGCGGCATTGCCCTGATTCTGGCGGGCATGACCACCTGGGAGCTGCGCTCGCCGAGCATTCCGCGGCGCGGCGTCCTGCCGATCAGCACCACCCGTGGTGATCGCTTGTTTATCGGTCTTCTCGGCAGCGCCTACCTGCATTTGCTGGTGATCGGCGTTACCGACTGGAGCATCTGGGTAGCGTCCGCGCTCTCCCTGGTATGGCTGTTGAGTGTGATGCGTTGGGGCTAGTGCCCCGACACCTTGTAGGAGCGAGCTTGCTCGCGAAAATCGCCAACGATAACGCGGGCATTCTGGATGTACGCGGTGTCCTCGGGTTTTTCGCGAGCAAGCTCGCTCCTACAGAGGGTTGTGGCGTTTGTAGTCCTTTTTGAAATTAACCAGGAGGTCTCTATGTTGAATAAAAACAATAAGCTGCGACATAGCATTTCATTGGCCGCCGTACTGGCCCTCAGCGGTTTGAGCGCTTCGGCCTGGGCTGATGCGTATGAGGATGCGGCGAAGAAATGGATCGGCAGCGAGTTCAAGCCGTCGACCCTCACGGCCGACCAGCAGTTGGAGGAGTTGAAGTGGTTTATCAAAGCCTCGGAACCGTTCCGTGGGATGAAGATCAACGTGGTGTCGGAAACCCTCACCACCCACGAGTACGAATCCAAGGTGCTGGCCAAGGCCTTCAGCGAAATCACCGGCATCAAGCTGACCCACGACCTGCTGCAGGAAGGCGACGTGGTGGAGAAACTGCAAACCCAGATGCAGTCCGACAAGAATATCTATGACGGCTGGGTCAACGATTCCGACTTGATCGGTACGCACTTTCGCTATGGCAAGACCGAATCCATCACCGACCTGATGGCCAACGAAGGCAAGGCCTTTACCTCGCCAACCCTGGATATCAAGGACTTTATCGGCATCTCCTTCACCACCGCGCCGGACGGCAAGATCTACCAGCTGCCCGACCAGCAGTTTGCCAACCTCTACTGGTTCCGCGCCGACTGGTTCGAGCGTCCGGAGCTGAAAGCCAAGTTCAAGGAAAAATACGGCTATGACCTCGGCGTGCCGGTGAATTGGTCGGCCTATGAAGACATCGCCAAATTCTTCAGTGAAGACGTCAAGGAAATCGACGGCAAGCGCATCTATGGGCACATGGACTACGGCAAGAAAGACCCGTCCCTGGGCTGGCGCTTCACCGATGCCTGGTTCTCCATGGCCGGTGGCGGCGACAAGGGCCTGCCCAACGGCTTGCCGGTGGACGAGTGGGGCATCCGCGTGGAGGACTGCCACCCGGTGGGCTCCAGCGTCACCCGTGGCGGCGACACCAACGGCCCGGCGGCGGTGTTCGCCACGCAGAAATACGTGGACTGGATGAAAGCCTACGCCCCCCCGGAAGCGGCGGGCATGACCTTCTCCGAATCCGGCCCGGTGCCGTCCCAGGGCAACATCGCCCAGCAGATATTCTGGTACACCGCGTTTACCGCCGACATGACCAAGCCGGGCCTGCCGGTGGTGAACGCCGACGGCACGCCGAAATGGCGCATGGCGCCGTCGCCGGTCGGACCGTATTGGGAAAAAGGCATGAAGAAGGGGTACCAGGACGTGGGTTCCTGGACTTTCCTCAAGTCGACGCCGGAGAAGCAGAAACTCGCGGCCTGGTTGTACGCGCAGTTCGTCACCTCGAAAACCGTGTCCCTGAAGAAAACCATCGTCGGCCTGACGCCGATTCGTGAGTCCGACATCAACTCCCAGGCCATGACCGACATGGCGCCGAAACTCGGTGGCCTGGTGGAGTTCTACCGCAGCCCGGCGCGGGTCGAGTGGACCCCGACCGGTACCAACGTGCCGGACTACCCACGTCTGGCGCAACTGTGGTGGAGCAACATCGCCGCCGCCGCCAGCGGCGAGAAAACCCCGCAACAGGCCCTCGACAACCTGGCCAAGGAGCAGGACGCGATCATGACGCGCCTGGAGCGCTCCAAGGTGCAACCGGTGTGCGGCCCGAAAATGAACCCCGAGCGTGACGCGCAATACTGGTTCGACCAGCCGGGCGCGCCGAAACCGAAACTGGCCAACGAGAAACCGAAAGGCGAGACCGTGGCCTACGGCGACCTGCTCAAGCAGTGGGAGGCAGCGCGTAAGTAAACGTGCCGGGGCGTGGAACACAAAACGGCACCCAGGTGCCGTTTTGTTTTGGTGCAAACATGAAGGCGCAGCTCTGTGACCGATGACGCGCGGTGGTCAGGCAATCCTGAGTATGGGTGTCTACACAATTTTCAGTGGTCTGTGGCGAGGGAGCTTGCTTCCGTGGCGGCCTTCGGGCCGACCGGTTTTTTTTGGGGGGAGTACATATCCGTTCCTGCGGTAACGGCCACTTATGGTTCCGCTCTTACAGCGGGTCACTTTTGGAAAGACCCAAAAGTAACCAAAAGGTCTTCGCCCCAACACTCGGCACCTCGCCTAGGCTCGGTGTGCCCTCACTCCGGCTTTGGAGCGTGGGCCGCCGCGATGGGCCATCCATGGCCCAGCGCGGCTAACCCGGCGTCCTGCCGGGTTACCCACGCTCCAAAGCCTGCGTTCGGCCAGCGTGTTTGACGGGGCGATTTGAGATCAAAAGGCAAAGCGCGGCGGCCTTAGAGCCGACCGGAGTTTGGTCTGGTGTACTGGGTTAAAAATGTGGGAGGGGCGGTGCGACGATTCGACTTGCCCCCGATTGCAGTGGGTCAGTACCAAATCCATCAACTGACACTCCCTCATCGGGGCATAGGTATCTACAACTCTTAAAGGCTGACACATAACTCTGTGGTGAGCGGGGCAAGCCCGCTCACCACAGAAGCCTAATTGCCATAGATTCCGTATTCACTGGAAGTTGTGTAGATACCCATGCTCATCGGGGGCAAGCCCCCTCCCACATTTGGATCTCCATCCAGCAGGCAGACCTCAGCCTGCTTTTGCTCTGCTTTTGCTCTGGCTTTTGATCCTAGGCGCCCCGTTAACCACGCTGGCCGAACGCAGGCTTGAATCCGTGGGTAACCCGGCAGGACGCCGGGTTAGCCGTCCTGGGCCAGGGATGGCCCATGACGGCGGCCCACGGATTCAAGCCTGCGTTCGGGCATACCGAGCCTAGGCGAGGTACCGAGTGGTGGGGCGAGAGCCTTTTGGTTACTTTTGGGCTCTTTCCAAAAGTGACCCGCTGTAAGAGCGGAACCCTAAGTGGCCGTGACCGCAGCAACGGATATGTACTCGGTCAAACCCAACGACATGGTCGGCCCAGAGGCCGCCACGGAACCAAGCCCCCTCACCACAAAGAGATTTCTCAGCCTGAAAGACAGACTCGCTAGCCAGCGCTGCGACAACCCCCTGTTCGGTAAACCACCGCTGATCCTTCAGGAACAAGGACCCAGAACTGACCGATCTGTCACCCACGGTTCATAAACCAGACGGAAGGCACCTAAGTCACCTCAAGTTGCAAGTTACAGCGCAGATAACAACTATGTCACTTACATCCGCAACAACGTTCAAGGATCGAACTCATGCCCCAGCGCCAATCCAGCCGCCTGCCTCTTCCCGTTTATCCACGTTTTCGCTGGTTCGCTTTGATCCCGGTCGTGCCTGCCGTGTTGTGGATACTCGTGCAATCAACCTCGTCGGCCAATCTGCTGGCCTGCACGGTACTGGTGCTGATCGGCCTCGGTGCCTGTGCCTGGAGCGCGAGTTCGCAGCGCAACGCAATGCTGCAAGCGCTTGCACTGGCGGAACAGTCAGATGCGCACGCGGTGCACGACGGCATGGCCTCTCGTGCCCAACTCGATGAGGTATTGCTGGGCGCCATGCCCATCTGGGCCAAGCAGGTGGAAAGCTCGCGCCATCAGACCGAAGAAGCGATCGTGAGCCTGGCCAACCGTTTCACCGGGATCGCCGCACGATTGCAGGAGACGGTACAAGCCTCGCAGCACGCGGCCGGTGAACTGGACGGGCAGGCCGCCGACGGCGCGCTTGAGGTGCTGGCACGCAGTGACAGCGAGCTGAGCCAGGTGATCAATTCGCTCAAGGCCACCCAAACCAGCCGTGACCAGACCCTGGCCCAGGTCCGCAGCCTGACCGCCTATACCGGCGAACTGCGGACCATGGCCGCCGATGTGGCGGCGATTGCCGCGCAAACCAACCTGCTGGCCCTCAACGCCGCCATCGAGGCGGCGCGTGCCGGTGAGGCCGGGCGCGGTTTTGCGGTGGTGGCCGACGCGGTGCGCAGCCTGTCGAGCAAATCCAGTGAAACCGGCCAGCAGATGTCGGCCAAGGTCGACATCATCAACAACGCCATTACGCAATTGGTCCAGGCCGCGTCCAGCAGTGCCGACCAGGACAGCCATTCGGTGGCCGAGTCCGAAAACAGTATTCAAGTGGTGCTCGAACGCTTCCAGAACATCACCGGGCGCCTGGCCGAGTCCGCCGACCTGCTCAAGCAGGAAAGCTACGGCATCCGGGATGAGATGACCGAAGTGCTGGTCAACCTGCAATTCCAGGACCGGGTCAGCCAGATCCTCAGCCACGTGCGCGACAACATGCACGCCCTGCATGAGCACCTCCTGCAGGCCAGCCAGGCCCCGGACCAGCCGGTGGCCGTCGACGCCCGCCAATGGCTGGCGCGCATGGAAGCCACCTATGCCACCGACGAGCAACGGCGCCTGCACCATGGAGAGGCGGCCGTGCAGCAGAATTCTCAAGACATCACCTTCTTTTAGGAGCACATCATGGCGAAGAATGTATTAGTGGTCGACGACTCCAGCAGCGTGCGGCAAGTGGTCGGCATAGCCTTGAGAAGCGCCGGTTATGACGTCATCGAGGCCAGCGACGGCAAGGATGCCCTGGCCAAGCTGACCGGGCAGAAAGTGCACCTGATCATCAGCGACGTGAACATGCCCAACATGGACGGCATCACCTTCGTCAAGGAGGTCAAGAAGCTGGCTAACTACAAGTTCACCCCGATCATCATGCTCACCACCGAGTCCCAGGAGTCGAAGAAGGCCGAGGGCCAGGCCGCCGGCGCCAAGGCCTGGGTGGTCAAGCCGTTCCAGCCTGCGCAGATGTTGGCAGCCGTGTCTAAACTGATCCTGCCTTGATCCTGGCGCCAGGGAGGCTCCCATGCCGATAACCACTGAAACACTCGACGACACGGCCCACGTGCGCATTGACGGCGAGCTTACGATCTACACCGTAGCGGAACTGGCGGCGGCGCTGCTGCCGCAGATGGGCGCGGCGCCACGCCTGGAGCTGGACCTGTCTGAGGTCACGGAAATGGATGGCGCCGGCTTGCAGTTGCTCGCGGTCATCCGGCGTGAGGCCGATAATGCCGGCATAGCCTTGAGCGTGACCGGCCAGAGCCAGGCGGTCACGCAGGCGCTCCAACTGTGTCGCAGCGCGGCCTCATAGCCAGCGCTTCCCAGGTTTTTTGATCGACAAGGAAAGTCACGGTGAGCATCAATCTCGATCAGGCACAACAGACATTCATCGTTGAGGCGCGCGAGCTGTTGCAGGCCATGGAGCAATCCCTGCTGCAATTGGAAAGCGAGCCCGGCGACCAGGATGCCATCGGCGCGATTTTCCGCGCCGCGCATACCATCAAGGGTTCGGCGGGCCTTTTCGGCCTGGCGTCGATCGTGGGGTTCACGCATATCGTCGAAGACGTGCTTGACCGCCTGCGCGAAGGCAGTGTGGCGGTGGACGCCGCCTTGATCGCGCTGCTGCTCAAGTGCGGCGACCACATGCTCGAACTGGTCGAAGTGGTCGCTGACCGCGGTGAAACGCCGACCCCTGCCGCTTTGGAGCGCGGTGAGGCATTGCGCGAGGCGCTGAGTGCCTACCAGCCGATGCGAACCGCCGTTGCCAGCGTCGAAACCGCCGAGGTGACCGACGACGTGGCGGTCGAAGTGCTTTGGCATATTTCCCTGCGCTTCGGCACGGATGTGTTCCGTAATGGCATGGACCCGCTGTCATTTCTGCGCTACCTCGAGACCTTGGGGCAGTTGATACAGGTCGCCACCCTGACCGACAGCATCCCGCCCATGGACAGCTGGGACCCGGAAAGCTGCTACCTGGGTTTCGAGATCGACCTGCGCTCGACGGCCAGCCACGCCACCCTCAACGAAGTGTTCGACTTTGTGCGTGACGACTGTGAAGTGCACATCAGTGCCGTCGACGAAGCGCCCGACAGCACAGCGGCCATTGCTGGCGAGTTGGTCACGCCGGTCGAGCCGGGCCTTGTGACCGCCGCACCCCAGCGTCCGGCAGCCAGCGAGGCGAAAACCCGCGACGGCAATTACGTGCGCGTCAACGCTGACAAGCTCGACGAGTTGATCAATCTGGTTGGCGAGCTGGTCATCGCCAGCGCCGGCGCGAGCCTGCTGGCCCGATCCTGTAACAACGACCCCTTGCAAGAGGCCTCCTCGACGGTATCGGGGCTGGTGGAAGAGATCCTCGATGGCGCCCTGCATTTGCGCATGATCCCCATCGGCGACACATTCAACCGCTTCCGCCGCGTGGTGCGCGATATCAGCCAGGAACTGGGCAAGGACATCGAACTGAGCATCAGCGGCGCGGAAACCGAACTGGACAAGACCGTGGTCGAGAAGATCGGCGACCCGCTGATGCACTTGTTGCGCAACGCCATGGACCACGGCATTGAAAGCGCCGATGCGCGGCGTGCGGCCGGCAAGTCGGCCAAGGGCCATCTGAGCCTCAATGCCTACCACGACTCGGGGAGCATCGTCATTGAGATCGCCGACGACGGCGCCGGCCTTAACCGCGAACGCATCCTGCAAAAGGCCCAGGAACGCGGGCTGGTGGCCAGCGGTGCGGTGCTCACCGACCAGGAGATCTACAACCTGATCTTCGAGGCCGGGTTCTCCACCGCCGAGGCGGTGACCAACCTGTCCGGGCGCGGTGTCGGCATGGACGTGGTCAAGCGCAATATCACCTTGTTGCGCGGCACCGTCGACCTCGACAGCCGTCCCGGCCAGGGCACCGTGGTGCGCATTCGCTTGCCGCTGACCCTGGCGATCATCAATGGGTTCCTGGTCGGCATCGACCAATCCACCTACGTGATTCCCCTGGACATGGTCCAGGAGTGTATCGAGCTGGATGAACAGCAGCGCCAGTCCAGTCGCGACACGGGTTATCTGGACCTGCGTGGCGAGGTATTGCCGTTGGTGCACCTGCGCGACCACTTCAGTCACGAAGGCCCCGCGTCCCGACGCCAGAATGTGGTGGTGGTGCGTTACGCCGAGCATAAGGCCGGGCTGGTGGTGGATGACCTGCTCGGTGAGTTCCAGACCGTGATCAAACCCCTGGGCAAGCTGTTCGGTGCACTGCGTGGCATCAGCGGCTCGACCATATTGGGCAGCGGCGCGGTGGCCCTGATCCTGGATGTACCGGTACTGCTCAACCAAATCGTACAACTGGAAGCCCGCACGGCCCAGGCGCCTCAGTCGCCACCGGCCGTCGCTCGCTGACGCATTTGCAATTCCATGGAGGTTCCCCGATGAAATGGTTCTACGATCTTAAGATTTCCACCAAGTTGATCTGTTCATTCCTGGTGGTCCTGGCGCTCACCGGGGCCATGGGCGGCTTCGCCATCCTCCAGCTCGGTGCCGTCAACCAGGCCGCCCAGGACATCAAGGGCAACTGGATGCCCTCCATGCGTGCAGCGGCAGGCATGCGCTTTTTTGCCGCCAACTATCGCTTGAAAGAGAACCGCCACATCGGCACCGAGATTGCCGAGGAAAAGGCCCAGGCCGAACGCGAAGCCGCCGACGCGCGCCAACAGTTCGAAACCCGCATGGGCACCTACGAGCAATTGCTGTCGAACGATGAAGATCGGCAACTCCTGGCCAGCGTGAAAAGCGCTTGGGACGCCTACCTGGCATCCAGCAAGCTGTTGCTCGAGTTTTCCCGCCAGAACCAGGAAGCCCAGGCGCGCGGTTTGCTCAGGGGAGAATCCAAGGGGCATTTCGATGAGGTGACGGCCCGTCTGCAGAAAATGGTCGAGCTCAATGACGCCGGCGCGACTGTCGCGGGCGACAAGGGCTCGGCGCTGTACGAAAGCTCACGCGTGTCGATCATCGCGGTACTGGTCGCCGCCCTGTTGATCGGCCTGGGCCTGGCGGTGTTCATCGCGCGGATCATTTCCCGCCCGTTGCGCCAGGCCGCGAGCGCCGCCGAGCAATTGGCCGAAGGCAACCTCAACGCGCACATCGAGCCGGGCGGGAAAGATGAAACCGGCATGGTGCTCAACGCCATGCGCAACATGGTCGGCAAGCTCGCCCATATCATCGGCGAAGTGCGTAACGCCGCCGATAACCTGGCCAGCGCCTCCGAGGAGGTCAGCGCCACCGCGCAATCGATGAGCCAGGCCACCAGTGAACAGGCTGCCAGCGTCGAGGAAACCAGTGCGTCGGTCGAGCAGATGAGCGCCAGCATCAACCAGAACACCGAAAACGCCAAGGTCACCGATGGCATGGCCAGCAAGGCCGCCAAGGAAGCCACCGAGGGCGGCGAATCGGTACAGCAGACCGTGGTGGCGATGAAGAAAATCGCCCAGCGCATCAGCATCATCGATGACATCGCCTACCAGACCAATCTGCTCGCGCTCAACGCCGCCATCGAGGCCGCTCGGGCCGGCGAGCACGGCAAGGGGTTCGCCGTGGTGGCCGCCGAAGTGCGCAAGTTGGCCGAACGCAGCCAGGTTGCCGCCCAGGAAATCGGTGAACTGTCCTCCAGCAGCGTGGACATGGCCGAGAAAGCCGGCAAGTTGCTCGACGAAATGGTGCCCTCCATCAACAAGACGTCCGACCTTGTGCAGGAAATCAGCGCCGCGTCCGAGGAACAGGCCGCCGGTGTCGCGCAGATCAACACCGCGATGACCCAGCTCAACCAGGTGACCCAGCAAAATGCCTCGAGCAGCGAGGAACTGGCGGCCACGGCGGAAGAAATGAGCAGCCAGGCCGAGCAACTGCAGCAGGCCATGAGCTTTTTCGTGCTGGATTCAGCGCCCAAGGCTGCGGTTCAAAGCAACAGCGTGGACAGCCCGGGCAGCAAGCCCAACCGTCAGGCGCCACAGCCGAAACCACCGGTGCAGCGCAAGGCGTTCGCCTACACCATGGCCAGTGCCCCGGACGAAGCGGATTTCACCCGCTTCTGATCCCACGATCAATACGGGCCTACTAGGGAGAGTGACATGGGGGCAGCAATGACGACTCGGCAGACCGCAGCAGCGGTCGATGAGGATGCGCAGTATCTGACCTTCATGCTCGGCGGCGAAATGTTCGCCATCGGCATTCTGGGGATCAAGGAAATTATCGAATACGGCAGCCTGACCGTGGTGCCGATGATGCCCGCGTTCGTACGCGGGGTGATCAACCTGCGCGGCGCGGTGGTGCCGGTGGTCGACCTGTCGGCGCGCTTTGGCCGGGCCAACTCGGCGATCACCCGGCGCTCCTGCGTGATCATCATCGAGGCGAGTGCCGAAGATGGCCAGGCCCAGGACATCGGGCTGCTGGTCGATACGGTGTCTGCGGTGCGGGAGATCCCGGCGACGCAGATCGAGCCGCCACCCAACTTCGGTGCGCGAATTCGCGCCGACTTCATCAGCGGCATGGCCAAGGTCGACGGCAAGTTCGTGATCGTGCTGGAGGTGGGCAAGGTGCTGTCCATCGATGAGATGTCCAGCCTCGCCGAGGCCGGCCAGGCGCCGGCCCTCGACTTCGACCCGCGTTGAGACCCGACCATGGCAGACACCGTGTCCATCGATGACCATGAATTCGGTCAGTTCCAGACCTGGCTGTACCGCGCGGCGGGCATCAACCTGTCGCCGACCAAGAAAGCCCTGGTGGCCGGGCGCCTGTTCAAGCGCCTCAAGCACTATGAGCTGCACAGCTATGGTGAGTATTTCAAGCTGATCATGAATGACCAGCGCAAGGGCGAACTGCAGGTTGCGCTGGATTTGCTGACCACCAACGAAACCTATTTTTTTCGCGAGCCCAAGCACTTCGACTTCCTGCGTCAGCACGTGCTGCCCCGGGCCGCGCCGGGCAAGGTGTTTCGCGTGTGGAGCGCGGCCAGCTCCTCCGGTGAAGAACCCTACAGCCTGGCGATGACCCTGGCCGAAAGCCTCGGCAGCACGCCCTGGGAAGTGGTCGGCTCGGACATCAGCTCCCAAGTGCTGGCCAAGGCGCGCACCGGCCATTACTCCCTGGAACGCACCGAGACATTGCCCCAACCGCTGCTGGCCAAGTACTGCCTCAAGGGCATTGGTCGCCAGGAGGGCACCTTGCTGATCGACAAGGCCTTGCGTAGCCGCGTCAATTTTGTCCAGGTCAACCTTAACGAAGCGCTGCCGGCCCTGGGTGAGTTCGAGGTGATTTTCCTGCGCAACGTGATGATTTATTTCGACCAGCAGACCAAGAGCCAGGTGGTCGCGCGCCTGTTGCCGCTGCTCAAGCCGGGCGGTTACCTGATCATCAGTCACTCGGAAAGCCTCCACGGTGTCAACGACACCTTGAAGCTGGTGGCGCCGTCGATTTACCGCAAGCCATGAAAAAGCCCGTAGGTACGGCCGAAGTGGTATTGGCGCCTGGCCAGGTCAGCTTTGCGACGCGGCCGACGCGCCTGCGCACCTTGCTCGGCTCCTGCGTGGCGATCACCTTTTGGCACCCGCAACGGCTGATTGGCGGCATGTGTCACTTCATGCTGCCGGGGCGCGTGCGCGACCGTCAGCCCCTGGACGGCCGATATGCCGACGAAGCCCTGGAGCTGCTGCTGCGCCACGCCGAGATCAATGGCACGCATGCACAGGATTACCAGGTCAAATTGTTCGGCGGCGGCAAGATGTTTCCCCAACTGTGCCGCCTGCCGACGCAGGACGTGGCCAGCCTGAATATTCGCGCGGCGCTGGCCCTGGCCGAGCGCTATCACCTGCACCTGACGGCCCAGGACATGGGCAGTACCGGTTACCGCACGATCATGTTCGACCTGTGGAACGGCAACGTCTGGGTCCGGCACCAACCAATGGGAACAATTCAACAAGATGCCTACCAAAAAAATCAGTGTGCTGCTGGTCGATGATTCGGCCGTGGTGCGCCAGGTACTGCTGGCGATTCTCAGCGATACGCCGGATATCCACGTCATGGGCGCCGCCTCCGACCCGATTTTCGCCATGGACAAACTCGCCCGGGAATGGCCGGATGTGATCGTGCTGGACGTGGAAATGCCGCGCATGGACGGCATCACCTTTCTCAAGAAAATCATGAGCGAGCGGCCGACGCCGGTGGTGATCTGTTCCTCGCTGACCCAGAAAGGCGCGGAAACCTCCCTGCAGGCGCTGTCGGCGGGCGCTGTGGAAATCATCACCAAGCCCACTACCGGGTTGAAGAATTTCCTGATCGAGTCGGCGGCCGAGCTGGTGGCCGCGATCCGCGCCGCAGCGAACTCCAACGTCAGGAACCTGGGCAAGCGCAGCGCCAGCCCGGCGCCGGCACTGGCCCCGGCCAGCAAGCTCACCGCAGATGCGATCCTGCCTGCCGCCAATGGCCATGCCATGGCACAGACCACCGAGCGTATCGTCGCCATCGGCACGTCCACCGGCGGTACCCAAGCGTTGGAGGCGGTTCTGACGGCACTGCCGAGGGTGTGCCCAGGCATGGTGATCGTGCAGCACATGCCGGAAAAGTTCACCGCCTCGTTTGCCGAGCGCCTCAACAGCGTATGCGAGATCGAGGTGCGCGAAGCGCGCAACAACGACCGCATTCTGCCGGGCCTGGCCCTGATCGCGCCGGGTGGCAAGCACCTGATGGTGACTCGCAGCGGCGCCTATTATCACGCCCAGGTCATTGATGGGCCCTTGGTCAACCGGCACCGGCCATCCGTGGATGTGCTGTTTCGCTCGGTGGCCAAGTTCGCCGGCAGGAACGCCACCGGCATCATCATGACCGGCATGGGCGACGACGGCGCGCGCGGGCTCAAGGAGATGCTCGAGGCCGGCGCCGCCACGGTGGCCCAGGACGAGGCCAGTTGCGTGGTGTTCGGCATGCCCAAGGAGGCCATCAAGCTGAATGCCGCCCAGCGCATCATGGCGCTGGAGGATATCCATCAGGCGATCTTGTATAAGTGACGTCGCGCGCCGGCTTTTGCGCTGCGCCAGAATCCGCGGCGTGGGCTACTGACGACCACTGATCCGCAGCCGCACAACCCCGATTGAATTTTCCCCATGCCCGCAGGCTCTGCATTTTAGACGCGTGTGCTGTTGAGCGCGCTTGCGGGGCCTCCTTGTCGGGAGGCCTGGTTGGATCGGACTTTGCGGAAACTGCCATCATGACGCTTCTCACAGCGCTGTCGGGCCAGCCGGCCTCCATCACCCAACCGGGTCAGTATCAGTGGTTGTACCAACACCTGTATGGCGAAACCCCTGGCGCTGAAGAGGTTGCGCGGGAGTTTCTACGCACGCACTTGGCGCAGGTGCGCGACGCGCCCAGTGAGTTGCCGCAGATGCCCGAACAACTGCCGGCCTGGATCGAACAGCGCTGCGCCGACGTGGCCCAGGCCTATGCCGATTACCTGGAGCAACGCCAGCAAGGCCGGCCACGTCGTTATTTTCAGAACAAGGCCCATGCGCTGTATTTCCTCCAGCGCGTGGCACCGACCAAACAGGTCGACGGTGCCTGGCTCAATGGCCTGCTGCGCTATTGGCACGACCCGCGCTTCGACGGCCTGCTCACCACCTATCTCGAAGAGCTGGGTGACGGCGAAGCGGCGCAGAACCATGTGGTGATCTACCGCAAATTACTCAGCGAGCATGATGCCGACAGCGACGCCGGCCTTGAGGACGACCATTACCTGCAAGGCGCCCTGCAACTGGCGCTGGGCCTGTGCGCCGACGACTTCCTGCCGGAGATCATCGGTTTCAACCTCGGTTATGAGCAGTTGCCGTTGCACCTGCTGATCACCGCGTATGAGCTGAGCGAACTGGGCATCGACCCGTATTACTTCACCCTCCACGTCACCATCGACAATGCCAGCAGCGGCCACGCCTGCAAGGCCGCGCAGTCGGTGTTGAACCTGCTGCCGCTGGGGGAGGGCAGGGAGGACTTCTATCGCCGCGTGGCCGAGGGGTACCGCCTGAATGACCTCGGCCCGGGGACCAACGCCGTTATCCACGACTTCAACCTGAATGACGAAGTGGTCGCCATGCTTGAACGCAAGCGCACGTTCGGCCAGCACATGCATTCGGATTACTGCCGCTTCGAAGGCAAGACCGTCAACCAATGGCTGGCGCGGCCGGGGCAGATCGGCGCCTTTCTCCAGGCCCTGGAAGACAAGGGCTGGATCAAGCGCAACCAGGATCCGGCCGAGAGCCGCTTCTGGCAGTTGATCGAAGGTGCGGGCGCGGCGATGTTTGGCGTGTTCAGCGGCTATGAGAAACAGCTGCTGCGCGATTGGATCGCGGGTGATTGGATCAGCGCTCAACGTGTGGCGCCCGTGCGGCCCGGACGCGGCAGCCGCTTCTCCCGCGAGCAGCATCGCCCGTCCGACCCGGACACCCAGGCGCTGGTGGATTCGCTGTGGAACCTGCCCGATGAGCAGCAGCTCAATGCGCTGATCCCGTGGCTGTCGGCGCGGCGTCACTGCACGCCCGCCGGGTTGTATGCCACTCGCCGCTTTATCCAACTGCGTGCGCGCCTGCGCTAAGGAAATCACCCATGTCTGCACAACAACTCGCCGACCGCGCCCTGCTGAACCTGGGCCGGGGGTTGAAGGAAAATGGCTACCGCTTCATCACGCCAACGCCCTTGACCCACGAACGGTTTTTCCAGCGCCAGGGGAGGCCGCTGGCGAAGGACCTGCGGGACGTCTTCGGCTGGTCGCTGCCGTTTGACCGCGAGCTGTTGCCCGAGGCGTTTCGAGAGGAGCTGCAGCAGGCCGAGGTGATCGAAAAACACGAGGCGCTGTGGCGCAGTGCGGTGCGTTGGTCGAGCCTGGACGACCTGCTGTTTGCCCACTCGGCGTACCCCACCACGCAAGCGGACGCGGTATTTTTCGGGCCTGACAGCTATCGGTTTGCCCAACTGATCGAAGCCCATATGCAACAGCGCTTCGAGCCGATCAAGCGCGCCGTGGACATCGGCTGCGGCGCCGGCGTAGGCGCGTTGGTGGTCGCCTGGGCGCGGCCTGACGCCGAGGTGCTGGCGGTGGACATCAACCCGCGCGCCTTGCGCCTGACGGCAGTGAATGCCGAGCTGGCCGGACTGGCGAATGTCACTGCGTACCACAGCGATGTGCTGGGCAGCGTCGAAGGCACGTTCGACCTGATCGTCGCCAACCCGCCCTATATGAACGACGACCGCCAGCGTGCCTACCGGCATGGCGGCGGGGCACTGGGCGAGCAACTGTCGGTGCGCATCGCTGGCGAGTCCCTGGGGCGACTGGCCCTCGACGGCAGCCTGGTGCTCTACACCGGCGTGGCGATTGTCGCCGGTGAGGATCCGTTCCTGGCCGCCGTCAAGCCGTTGCTGGACAGCGATGCCTTTGGGTGGACCTACCGCGAACTTGACCCCGATGTGTTCGGCGAAGAGCTGGAGAAGCCCGGCTATGAGCGTGTGGAGCGGATCGCCGTGGTGGCGCTCACCGTCACCCGTTTGCGCTGACGCTCATCTATCCCCCGTAGCAGCTGCCGAGCGCAAGCGAGGCTGCGTCAGGCGCGCTGCCGATTCAGGTTCTAGTCGCGGCCGACGCAGCCTCGCTTGGGCTCGACAGCTGCTACGCGACGATTTGATTCAGGGAGAAGGCGTCAGGCCGTGGCTTGTGGCTGCAGGTGCAACTCGCCGTCGACATCCTTGGCCAAACCACTGGCCAGAAACAGCGGCACCAGGCGCTTGTGCAACTGCGGTTCGACAAATTCCTTCACCGTCTCCAGCGCCAGCGCGCCATTCGAAGGCAACTCAGCCTTGGTGAAGGACAACCAGGCCTTTTTCAGCGCCATCAACACATCACTGCCCGCCGTGGAGGCAAAGCGGCGCTGGGTCGGTTTGCCGTCGAAGCTGAAGGTGTGTTGGAACGCGTAGCCGGTTTCGTCACCGCCGCTGGCGGTGCAACGAATGCAGGTGCACGGGCCGTCGCCGAAAGCGCTGCGCAGGTAGCTGTTGAAGTCCACCACGGGTTTGAGTGACAGGCGCTTATCCACCTCGAACAGGTCCCCGGTCATTTTTTCGTCAGTGTTCAACGTGCAGTTCCTCGCAGTGTGCGGCTGTTTTTTCAAAGCGCGGCACAATACCAGCCGCGCGCCATTTTGGGGGTATTTGCATAACAATAGACCCAGATATTCTTTTGCTGTCTAAAAAACCGCGGCTACGCTCCATCACCTTCTCGAAAACGCGGCAGATTCCCCATGACGTTCAAGCGTTCCTCCCTGACTCTCCTGGCCGCGTCCCTCGCCGCCGCCAGCGTCTTGCTCAGCCCTGGTGCCCAGGCCGAAGGCAAGATCAGCATCGCCCAGCAATTCGGCATCGGCTACCTGATCCTCGATGTGGTGCGCGACCAGCACCTGATCGAAAAACACGGCAAGGCCCAGGGCCTGGACATCCAGGTGGAATGGAACAGCATTTCCGGCGCCACCGCCATGAACGAATCGCTGCTGGCCGGCGCTCTGGATGTGGTGTCCGCCGGTGTGCCGCCGATGCTTACCCTGTGGGACCGTACCAAGGGCAAGCAGAACGTCAAGGCCATCGCCTCCTTGGGCTCGATGCCCAACTACCTGTTGACCAACAACCCCAAGGTAAAGACTCTCAAGGACTTCACCGAGAAAGACCGCATCGCCGTGCCCGCTGCTGGGGTGGGTTTCCAGTCGCGGACCTTACAGATTGAAACCGCCAGGCAGTTCGGCGATGCCAACTACAAGAAGTTCGATGACATCTCCATCAGCCTGGCCCACCCCGATGCCACCGCCGCGTTGATTGCCGGTGGTTCGGAGATCAACGCGCACTTCTCCAGCCCGCCGTTCCAGTACCAGGAACTGTTGAACCCCAATGTGCACAAGGTGCTCAGTTCCTACGACATCCTTGGCGGTCCGGCGACGTTCAACGTGCTGTACACCACACAGAAATTCCACGACGAAAACCCCAAGACCTACCAGGCGTTCTACGCCGCGCTGGCCGAAGCCGAGCAGATCATCAAGGCCGACAAGCCCGCAGCGGCCAAGGCGTACATCCGCGTAGAACAGTCGAAGCTGCCATTGGACCTGGTGGAAAAAATCGTCCAGGACCCGGAAATCGATTTCACTATCGTGCCGCAGCGTACCTATATCTACGCCGAGAAATTGCAGGAACTGGGCGTACTGAAAAACAAGGCGGCGAGCTGGAAGGACTACTTTTTCGAAGAGGCTCATGGCGGTAACGGCAGCTGAACGTCGATCCCCATTGGAAATACGCTCAACTTTGTGGGAGGGGGCTTGCCCTAATACCGGTCAGTTAAGGAGGAACACTGTAACTGTGGCACGTTCAGCGTTTGAAGTGTCAGCGGAAGAACTCACCCGGCGTGGCATCGAACTGCTGCCGAAACGCGTTGATAAACGCCGAGGTGGACTCATAGCCACAGTTCAACGCCACATCCGTCACCCGCTCGCCTTGCTCCAGGGCGGGCAGGGCGCTCAGTAACCTTAAACGCTGGCGCCAGGCCCGAAACGTCAGGCCGGTGTCACGCAAGAACAACCGGCTCAGCGTCTTCTCACTCACCCCTAGCTTCTGGCTCCAGTGCCCCAGGGTGGTCTGCTGTTCCGGGTGCAGGTTCAGGCTGCGATAGATTTGCCGCAGGCGCGGGTCCAGCGGCAAGGGCAGCATCAGGTCCACCTGGGGCGCTGCCGCTAACTGGTCCAGCACCACCTGGGCCAAGCGCCCATCCGGGCCATCCTCGGCATATTCCACCGGCAGCTCGCTGAAACTGCGGATCAACTCGCGCAGCAGACTGCTTACCTCCAGCACCTGGCAGCGCTCTGCGGCCCAGGCGGTGACGCTGCAATCAAGGTACAGGCTGCGCATCTCGGTATGGGGCGAGCTGTACACCCGATGCGGCATGCCCGCCGGGATCCACACCGCCCGCTGGGGCGGTGCGACGAAGCGGCCGGCGCTGGTCTGGATCTCCAGCACCCCGGAAATGGCGTAGGACAATTGCACCCACGGGTGGCTGTGCCGGCGGGTCAGCGCACGGTTGGGCAGCGATTCGGTGCGCCCATACACCGGTCGTGGCAGGCTGGAAAGCCCAGGCACACTGCGGCGTACGGTATTGGCATGTCCTTTAGGCGGCATTTACTGGCTCATTGGCGTTAGTCGGTAACAAGGCGTTACGTTAGAGTCGCCATGACGCTCTTGGCAACCCCCGGAAGATTCGCTTATGACTCGCCCCCGTTTTCTGCCCGACAACTTCACCCTGACCTTGATCGCCACGGTGATCCTCGCCTCCCTGCTGCCCGCCAGCGGCCAGACCGCCGTGGCCTTCGGCTGGGTCACCAACCTGGCCATCGCGCTGCTGTTTTTCCTGCACGGCGCCAAGCTGTCGCGCCAGGCCATCGTCGCCGGTGCGGGCCATTGGCGTCTGCACCTGCTGGTGTTCAGCCTGACTTTTGTACTGTTCCCGCTGCTGGGCCTTGCGCTCAAGCCGGTGTTGTCGCCGCTGATCGGCAAGGACCTGTACATGGGCATGCTCTACCTCTGCGCCTTGCCGGCCACGGTGCAGTCGGCGATTGCCTTTACTTCGCTGGCACGGGGCAATATCCCGGCGGCGATCTGCAGCGCGGCGGCCTCCAGCCTGTTCGGCATCTTCCTGACGCCGTTGCTGGTGACGCTGTTGCTCAATGTGCACGGCGAAGGCAGCTCCACCGTCGATGCGATCCTGAAAATCAGCGTGCAACTGCTGCTGCCGTTTATCGCCGGGCAGATCGCCCGCCGCTGGATCGGCGCATGGGTGGGGCGCAATAAAGCCTGGCTGAAGTTCGTCGACCAGGGTTCGATCCTGCTGGTGGTGTACGGCGCGTTCAGCGAAGCGGTCAACGAAGGCATCTGGCACCAGATCCCGCTGTGGGAACTGGGCGGCCTGGTGGTGGCCTGCTGCGTGTTGCTGGCCTTGGTGCTGGTGGCGTCCACCCTGTTGGGCAAGGCCTTTGGCTTTAATCAGGAAGATCGCATCACCATCCTGTTCTGCGGCTCGAAGAAAAGCCTGGCCACGGGTGTGCCGATGGCCCAGGTGCTGTTCGCCGGGGCGAGCATGGGCGTGCTGATTTTGCCGTTGATGCTGTTTCACCAGATCCAGTTGATGGTCTGTGCGGCGTTGGCCCAGCGTTATGCCAAGCGGCCGGAGTCAATCCCGGAACTGATGGCACAGGTGGATCCTTGAAGGTCCGTGTTACTATTTTTCCGCGCTGCTCAAGGGCCGGCATTGGGCCGCCTTGACCCGCGCGGAAACCGAGTACGACGACCTGTAAATGAGCATTTCAGCCGCAACCCCCCAAGCCAACTGGCAACCGGTCATCGCCCTGGCGTTGGCCGCCTTTGTGTTCAACACCACCGAATTCGTCCCCGTCGGCCTGCTCAGCGCCATTGGCGCCAGCTTCGACATGCCCGTGTCCAGCGTCGGCCTGATGCTCACCATTTATGCCTGGATCGTGTCCCTGACCTCGCTGCCGGTGATGCTGCTGACGCGTAACGTCGAGCGACGCAAGCTGCTGATCGTGCTGTTCTGCCTGTTTATCGCCAGCCACATCTTGTCCAGCGTCGCCACCAGCTTCGGCCTGTTGATGGTCAGTCGCGTCGGCATTGCCTTGTCCCATGCACTGTTCTGGTCGATCACCGCCTCCCTGGCGGTGCGCCTGGCGCCGGAAGGCAAGCAGGTGCAAGCCCTCGGACTGCTCGCCACCGGCACGTCCCTGGCGATGGTGCTGGGCATTCCCCTGGGCCGCCTGCTCGGCGAAGCCATGGGCTGGCGCACCACGTTCCTGGTTATCGGTGCTTTCGCCGCCGCCCTGGTGTTCTGGCTGGCGCGCACCTTGCCGTTGCTGCCGAGCCAGAACTCCGGTTCCCTGCGCAGCCTGCCACTGCTGTTCAAGCGTCCGGCGCTGGTGGCGTTGTATGTGCTCACCGCCATGACCGTGACCGCGCAATTCACCGCCTACAGCTACATCGAACCCTTCGTCGAAGGCGTGGCCGGCATGAGCGGCAGCGCGGTGACCCTGATCCTGCTGGTGTTCGGCGGCGCGGGTATCATCGGTTCGCTGTTGTTCAGCCTGGTGCACCGCTTCAACCCCCACCTGTTCGTGGTCGGCGCGGTGTTTATCCTGGCCGCGTGCCTGGCGCTGATGCTGCCCTTGAGCGGCGCCGAGTCGTACCTGGTGATCCTCAGCGTGTTCTGGGGCATGGCGATCATGGGCTTCGGCCTCGCCATGCAGTCCAAGGTACTGGTGCTGGCCCCGGACGCCACCGACGTGGCCATGGCGATGTTCTCCGGTATCTACAACATCGGCATTGGCGGTGGCGCCCTGATGGGCAGTTGGGTCGGCAGCCACTTCGGCTTCGCCTGGGTCGGCGTGGCGGGCGGGTTGCTGGCGGCGCTGGCATTGATCGGGTATTGCCTGGCGATTCGCAAGTTTGGGACGGGTGTCGCGCAAAGCTGAGGCAGGAGCGAGCCTGATCGCTCCTGGCATTTATGCTCGCCAGCAAACAGTGGGCTGGCGGGCACCGGGTGTGGGGCGTCAGGCCACCGGAATCAGCGGGTCAGCCGCCGCCAGGGCGGTGGCCCGTTCGGCGGCTGGCGGGTAGATCCACACCGTGTTGATCTGCTGCTTGAGCTCCTTGGCTTCCTGGCCCACCAGCTTGAGTTGACGATCCCAGCCCTCGGTGTACACCGCGCCCCAGGCCCCGAGGTCGAGGCAGGTGACGTATTTGGGCTGGCTGTAGGTCATCGGGGCCACGCCGATCAGGTCGGCGGCGACGTTGTTGCCGGCGTAGCGGCCCAGGGCGATGGCGTGCTGGCAGGACATGCCGGCGAAGTGACCGAGGTCGTCGGTGGCGGCGTAGGCCACATCACCGGCGGCAAAGACATCGGCCTGGCCCTTCACCTTGAGGTTGCCGTCCACATGCAGGCGGCCCTGGGGGTCATGGGTACCGCTGAACTGTTCGGTCAGCGGGTTGGCGCGAAAGCCGATGGTCCAGATCACGGTGCTGGACTCGATGCGCTGCCCATCGGCCAGGGTCACGCCGCCGGCATCCACCGCGGCCACGGAGGTGTTCAATCGCCATTCGAGGCCCAGGTGTTGGCTGGCTTCGACGATGGACGGGCGAATGCCATCGCCCATGGATGCCCCGATCTGCGGGCCACGGTCCACCACGATCACACGGATAGTGGCGTCGTCACCCAGTGCTGCGCGCAGGCGTGCCGGCATTTCGGTGGCGGTCTCGATCCCGGTAAACCCGCCGCCGGCCACCACCACGGTGTTGCGTGCCGGGCTGTCGGGCAGGTTTTTCAAACCCTTGATATGGGCTTCGAGGCGCGTGGCGTCTTCGATCTGGTCCACATCGAACACGTGCTGGAGGCCTTCCATCTGCGGGCGATTGAGACGACTGCCGGCGGCCAGCACCAGGCGGTCGTACTTGAGGGTGGTGGGGATGCCTGCCGTGTTGCGGTAGGTCACCTGCTTGCCGTGTTCATCGATGCGGTCGGCGGCGCCCTCGATGAAGTCCACGCCGACTGCCGCAAACAAGGGGCCCAGCGGTGCCTGCATGGCATGCACGTCGGCCTCGTAGAAACGTGGGCGAATACGTAGCGCCGGCTGCGGGGCCAGGACGCTGATCTGCACGTCATGGCGATCATGTTTATCCAGCAGGCGCGCGGCGCTCAAGGCGCTCCAGACACCGCCGAACCCGGCGCCGATGATAAGGATGTGCTGCTTCATGGGGATGCTCCAGGGACCAGGTCGATACGATTGCTCAAGGCGCAATGCGTTACCGGCCTACTCTAAGAGCGCCGCGGTTTGGCGGGTAGGACAGAAAACCCTGAATAACTGCCAAGCGGCCTGCCGTCAGCGGGAAAAGCGCGCGCGGTAGTCGCGAGGGGAAATCGCAAGGTGGCGATGGAAGGTGTAGCGCATGCGTTCTTCGTCGCCAAAGCCACACAGGTGCGCCACCTGGTCGATGTTGCGCTGGGAGTCTTCCAGCAGGCGCCGTGCGGCTTCCACGCGAAACAACTCGATGGCTTTGGCCGGGGTGCGCCCGGTTTTTTGCTTGTAGACCCGGGCGAAGTTGCGCGGGCTCATGCGACTTTGTTCTGCCAGGCGCTCCACCGTAAGCTCGCTGTCGCTAAGGTTGTCGGCGATCCACAGGTGCAAGGCATCGAAACCGGCAGTGTCGTCGGTCTGGGCTTGCAGCAGTTGGCTGAACTGGGCCTGGCCGCCGGGCCTTTTGAGAAACACCACCAGTTCCCGCGCCACTTGCAGGGCGACGTGACGCCCGCAATCGGCCTCTACCAACGCCAGCGCAAGGTCGATGCCGGCACTCACGCCTGCCGACGTCCACACATTGCCTTGCTGGACAAAGATCGCGTCCATGTCCACATCGATGCTGGGGAACCCGCGCTTGAGCATGTCGCACATCGCCCAGTGCGTGGCAGCACGTCGTCCCTGGAGCAAGCCGGCCTGGGCCAGCAGGAAGGTGCCGCTGCACACCGAGGCCGTGCGCCGGGCCCGAGTGGAGGCGTGACGCAGCCAGTCCACCAGGTCGGTGTTGGCGGCCAGCGCCTGTTGAATGGCGGGGGCGCCGGGTACGATCAAGGTGTCCAGGGCGGCGGGGTCAAATTGCGCCAATGGCAGGGTGTCGACGCTCAATCCTTCGGCCGTTGGCATCAAGCCGCCCGCCAGGCTGGCGGTGTGCACCACATAGCCTGGCAGGCCACGCTCGACCATGGCCTTGGTGGCAGCCCAGAACACGGTCTGGGCACCGGTCAGGTCGAGCAGGCCCATTTGCGGGTAGGCCAGGAACACCAAGGTGCGCGACTGGCCGAGCGGCTGGACGGGGGTCATAGCGCCGACAACACTGCCTCGAGTTTTTCCTGGTCCCGCGCAAACTGTCGAATCCCTTCCGCCAGCTTCTCCGTGGCCATCGCATCTTCATTCGACGCCCAGCGGAACTGCGCTTCGTTCATTGGCTGGCGCGCTTCGCCTTCGGTCACCGGTACCAATTTGCGTGCCAGCGTGCCCTGGTCTTCGTCGAGCTTCTGCAGCAGCTCCGGGCTGATGGTCAGGCGATCGCATCCCGCCAGATGTTCGATCTGGCTGAGGGTGCGGAAGCTTGCGCCCATCACCACGGTGTTGATCTGGTTGGCCTTGTAGTAGTTGTAGATGCGCGTCACCGATTGCACACCCGGGTCATCAGCGCCGGTGTAGTCCAGGCCGGTGTTCTTGCGGTACCAGTCGTAGATGCGGCCCACGAACGGTGAGATCAGGAACACCCCGGCGTCGGCGCAGGCCTGGGCCTGGGCGAACGAGAACAGCAGGGTGAGGTTGGTCTGGATACCGGCTTTTTCCAGGCGTTCGGCCGTACGGATGCCTTCCCAGGTGGAGGCGAGCTTGATCAGCACGCGGTCGCGGCTGATACCGGCCTGGTCGTACAGGGCGATCAACTGGTTGGCCTTGGCCCACAGCGCGTCTTCATCGAAGGACAGGCGCGCGTCGACTTCGGTGGAAATACGCCCGGGAATGACCTTCAAAATGCCGGCACCCACTGACACCGCGAAGTGGTCGCAGGCCAGGCCGACGTCGCCCTTGGCCAGGTTGACGGCATTGCGCAGCAGCTCGGCGTATTCCGGGATCGCGGCGGCCTTGAGCAGCAGCGACGGGTTGGTGGTGGCGTCCACCGGGCGCAGGCGGCTGATGGCTTCCAGGTCGCCGGTGTCGCAGACCACGGTGGTGAATTGCTTGAGTTGTTCGAGTTTGGACGTCATGAGCGGCAATCTCCAAAAAAGGTTATTGGTTGAGGGCCTGTGCGGTGTCCAGGTCGGTGATCAGGATGTCCAGGTAGCCGCCCTTGAGCGCGCCACGAATGGCCTGGACCTTGTTCAACCCGCCGGCCAGGCCGAGCACGCGGTGGATACTGCGCAACTTGGGCAGCGCCACCGAGACCACGAATTCTTCATCTTCCTCCAGCACCGGCTTGCCCTGGGCATCGAAGTAGCGCAGGCAGATATCGCCGACGGCACCGCGCTCGGCCAGCAGGCGCAGCATGTCCTCGGTGTAGTAGTTGCCACTGTTGCGCAGCAACTGTGAGGGTTCCAGGTCGCCGATGCCGACGATCGCCAGGGTGATGCTGTCAAAGCGTTGCAGCACTTCCTTGACCTCTTCCATCTGCACGATGCGCTGTTTGCTTTCCACCGATTGCTCGATGCTTTGCGACGGCAGCAGGAACGCCGGGCAGTTGAGCAGGGTGGCCAGGCGTTGGGTGAGGAGGGTGGCTTCAAACGCGCCTTTGTTGCCGACACCGCCCAACAGCTGTACCACTTCCTGGGCGCCTTGTTTGCCCGGCTGGGCATGCAGGTGGCCGACCATGGCGCGAATGGTGCTGCTCCACGACGAAATGCCGATATGGTCCTGGGGCGACAGGCTGGTCTCCAGGTAGTGGGCAGCCGCCGAGCCGATGGCTTGCTTGATGCTTTCATCGTTGCCGGGCTCGGTGGCTTCCACCACGATCACCTGGCGCACGTCGTAGCGGCGTTGCAATTGGTTTTCCAGCTCCAGGTGCAGGCCTTGCAGGCGCATCACGCTGATCTTCACCACGCCTTCCTGCAGCGCCCGGCGCAGGGCGCGGCTGATAAAGGATTGGGACAGGTCCAGCTGGGCGGAAATCTCGGACTGCTTGAGCCCGTCTTCGTAATAGAGGCTCGCGATCTTGGTGATCAGGCGCTGTTCTTCGATCTGGCTCATGAAGGCCTCAGTGATGACATCAATGCGGGTGAGGATACCAAACCCTTACGACATGATCAGGCCGCCGTCGATATTGATCGCCTGGCCGGTCAGGTAGGCCGCGTCATCCGAGGCCAGGAACGCCACCAGACCGGCGACATCCGAGGGCTTGCCGGCCCGGCGCAGGGGGATGTTCCTGACCCATTCGGCCATCAGTTCACCCTTGCCGTAGCGTTTTTCGTCGGTGCTGAGGATCTCGCCCCACACGCGGTCGTTGTAGTCCCACATCTCGCTTTCGATGATGCCGGGGCAGAACGCGTTCACGGTGATGTTATGCCGCGCCAGTTCCAGCGCCAGGCTCTGGGTAATGCCGATCACGCCCATTTTGCTGGCGGCGTAGTGCGGGGTGTAGATAAACCCCTGGCGGCCCTGGCCGGACGAGGTGTTGATCAAGCGCCCGCTGCCTTGCTTGACCATGTATTTGGCCGCTTCCCGGCAACCCAGCCACACGCCGGTGGTGTTGACCTGCAGCACCTTGTCGAAGTCGGCGCGGGGCATCTTGTCGTAGTGGTCGATGGTGATGATGCCGGCGTTCTGCACCGACACGTCGATGCTGCCGAAGCGCGCGTGGCCTTCGCGGTAGAGGGTTTCGATGTCTTCTTCGCGGGTCACGTCGATGCCCAGGGCCAGGGTGTCGACCTTGTATTCCCGGGCCAGTTGATCGGCGGTGAATGTCACGCGCTCCAGGTCGTTGGAGGCCAGCACCAGGTTGGCACCTTCCTGGGCGAAGCGCTCGGCAATGCCGGCACCGATGCCACGGCAGGCGCCGGTGATCACGATGGTTTTACCGCTGAAACGTTGCGACATGACAAAACTCCTTACCAGCAGACAAAACCACCATCGACCAGCAGGTCGACACCGGTGCAGAAAGACGAGGCCTGGCTGACCAGGAAAATCGCCGGGCCGACCATTTCTTCCACGCTGGCCATGCGGCCCATGGGCGTGGTTTGTTCAAAGATCTTCACCTGGTCGGCGACTTCCGGGCGTGAGTTCATCGGCGTGGCGGTGTAGCCGGGGCTGATGCAGTTGACGCGCAGGCCTTTGTCGGCCCATTCCATCGCCAGGCTTTTGCTCAGGTGGATCACCCCGGCCTTGGAGGTGTTGTAGTGCGCCTGCAACAGGCCGCGGTTGACGATGCTGCCGGACATGGAGGCGATATTGACGATGGCGCCTTTGCCACGCGGCAACATCACCGCGGCCTGGGCCTGGCAACTGAGGAAAATGCCGGTGAGGTTGATGTCCAGGGTGGTTTGCCAGCGTTGCAGCTCCAGGTCTTCGGCGGCCTGGGCATTGGCGATGCCGGCGCAGTTGACGGCCACGCTGAGCGGGCCGAGCTCATGCTCGGTGTGCGCGACCGCTGCATCCAGGGCAGCTCGCTCGGTGACGGTACCGCTCAACGCCAAGGCGCGCCGGCCCAGGGCCTGGATGCGTTCTACCGTGCTGGCAATGCCGGGGCTGCCCGGAAGATCAAAGCAGGCTACATCCGCGCCCGCTTCGGCGAGCCCGACGGCGATAGCCTGGCCAATGCCGCTGCCGGCGCCGGTAACAAAGGCCACTTGGCCTTGAAGACTAAAAAGCTGCATGAATAACTCCAATTTTTGAAATCACAGTGGAACCCCTGTGGAAGGAGGCTTGCCCCAAGGTTTTTTGTAGGAGCGAGCTTGCTCGCGAAGAACCCACAGGCGCCGCGTACATTCAGGAAGCACGCGTTATCATTGACGTTTTTCGCGAGCAAGCTTGCTCCTACAGAGGCCGATGTACGCTTAACTGACTGGCATTAGGGCAAGCCCCCTCCCACATTTGGATCTTTGTAGGTCTTTGGTTATGCGGTGGCCATTTCCATGACCGCAACCGGAGTGGCCTCGCCACGCTCCAGAATCCCCATCTGCCGCCCTCGGCTCATCACCATCACCCGATGGGACAAGCCCAGCACTTCATCCAGATCGGAACTGACCACAATCACCGCCATGCCCTTGGCCGCCAGGTCCGCGATCACTTCATAAATCGCCGCCCGCGCGCCCACGTCGATGCCGCGTGTGGGTTCATCGAGGATGAACACCTTGGGGTTGCGCGCCAGCCACTTTGCAATGATCACCTTCTGCTGGTTACCGCCGGACAAGCTGGAAATCCGCGACTGCGGCGCACCTTTGACCCCCAGTCGCGCCACCGCCGTGCGCGCGAATTCGCGCAGTGGGGCAGGGAACACCCAGCCGCGTTTATCCAGCAGGTCGGTGTTGCCATAAATCAGGTTGTCTTCGATGCGATGCTCCACCACCACGCCTTGCTGCTTGCGGTCTTCGGGCACCAGCACCACGCCGGCCTGGATCGCCTCGAAGGGCGAGCGCAACTGGCGGACCTCGCCATCCAGCACCATATGGCCGCGAATATCCTGGGCCGCGCCGGCAATGGTACGCACCAGCTCGGTTCGCCCGGCGCCGACCACCCCGGCAATGCCGAATACCTCGCCGGCACGCACGCTGAAGTCGATGCCGTGCAAGGCAAACTCACGGCAGCTCAACGCCTTGACCTGCAACATCACCTGCTCCTGGGGCGCCTGCAACGCAGGAAAGATCCGCTCCAGGCTGCGCCCGACCATCTGCTCCACCAACTCCCGCACCGGCACCTGGGCCGTGGCATGCAGGGCGATCTGGCGACCGTCGCGCAGCACCAGCACGCGGTCGGCGATGCGTGCGATCTCTTCCAGGCGGTGGCTGATATAGATAAACGACACACCCTCGGCCTTCAGCCGTTCCACCTGCTTGAACAGCAGCTCGGTTTCCTCGCCACCCAATGCGGCGGTGGGTTCATCGAGGATCAACAGGCTGGCCTTCAGCGTCAGCGCCTTGGCGATTTCCACCAGTTGCTGGGCCGCCACGCTCAGGCCTTCGACCTTGCGCGAGGCCGGCACCTTGAGCCCCAGGCGCTCTAACTGGATCTGCGCCTGGGCCTCCATGTACTCGCGGTCCACCCGCCCACGGCGCATGGGCAGGCGGCCGACGAAGATGTTCTCGGCAATCGACAGTTGCGGCAGCAGGCGGATTTCCTGGTGGATCAGGCCGATCCCGGCCCCCAGCGCGGCCCCCGGTGACGCCGGCGCGTAGGGCGCGCCGAGCCAGGTCATGCTGCCCCCGGCTTCCGGTTGCACCAGCCCGGCGATGATCGACGACAAGGTCGACTTTCCCGCGCCGTTCTCACCGAGCAGGGCCAGTACTTCACCGGGGCGAATGTCCACGTTGACCTGCGACAACACCTGCACCGGCCCGTAGGCCTTGCTGATATTGCGCAGGCACAGCACCGCGTCTGATCGAGCGGTGTCAACGGCTGCTGCTTGCATGACGACCTCCAAGGCTTACGGGTGCTGTTGCAGGAACGGCGCGACGTTTTCTTTAGTGGTCAGCACGGTGGGCAACAACTGCTCCTTGGGCAGGGTCTTGCCGGCTTTGAGGTCGATGGCCGAGGCAACGGCCAGGCGCCCCATTTTCTGCGTCTGCTGGGTCATGGTCGCGTTCAGCACACCGCTTTGCACGGCCTTGAGCCCGGCCACGTCGCCGTCGAAACCGACCACGACCACCTTGTGATCGAGGTTGCCGACTTTCACCGCCTGGGCAGCGCCCAAGGCCATGGCATCGGCTCTGCCGAAGAACACGGTGATGTTCGGGTCACGCTGGAGCAGGTCCTGGGCCACGGCGAAGCCTTTGTCCTGGGCCCATTCAGCTGGTTGCTGGGCGACGACCTTGAGGTCCGGGAAGGCTTTCAGGCCCTCTTCAAAGCCTTTGGCGCGATCATTCTCGGGGGTGGTACCGATCTGGCCTTGCAGGATCGCAATGCGGCCCTTGCCGTCGGTGATCTTGCCCACGTACTCGGCCAGGGTCTTGGCGCCGGCCACGCTGTCGCTGGCGATAAAGGTGTCGCCCGGTGCGTCGGGGGCGTTGCGGTCCACGGCGATCACCGGGATGCCCGCAGCCTTGGCGGCTTTCACCGGCACACCGGCGGCGGTGGCACCGGCCGGGATGTAGATCAGCACGTCGATCTGGCGGGTGATCAGGTCTTCAATCTGGCTGACCTGGGTGGAGGAGTTGCCCTGGGCGTCCACGGTGATCACCTTGACCCCCTTGGCTTTGCCTTCGGCTTCCACCGATTGCTTGATCTGGTTGAAGAAGTCGGCCTGCAGGTTGGCCACGGCCAGGCCGATGGTCAAATCCTTGGCCCAGGTGGTGCCGGCAACGGTGAGGGTGGCGGCGGCGAGAGCGGTGGCCAACAGCAATTTCTTGGGGCTGAACATGTCGGTGACTCCTGGTTTTATTGTTGGAGGGTGTCAACTGTCGAACAGGTTTAACGGGCAGTGCTGGAGCGGCGTCGCAGGGTGTCGATGGTGACGGCGAGGGCGATGACCACGCCGATCACCACTTGTTGAATAAAGGGCGAAACCCCCAGCAGGTTGAGGCCATTGCGCAATACGCCAATGATCAGTACGCCCACCAGGGTGCCGCCGATGCTGCCGACGCCGCCACTGAGGCTTGCGCCGCCAATCACCACGGCGGCGATGGCGTCCAGCTCCAGGCTCAGCCCGGCGCTCGGTTGCGAGGAGTCCAGGCGCGCGGCCAGGGTCACCGCGGCGATGCCGGCCAGCGCACCGCTGATGGCGTACACCCACAGGGTAATCGCCCGCACCTTGATGCCCGACAACCGCGCCACTTCGGGGCTGCCGCCCATGGCGTAGAGGTTGCGGCCACCGGCACGAAAGCGCAGGAACACCCAAGCCACCACCAGCATCACCAGGAACAGGCCCACGGTGGCCGAGAGGAAACCGAAGTGACGCACCGTCGCCAGGCTGGTGAACCAGTCCGGATAGCCGACGATCTGCCGGCCTTCGGTGAGGATATTCGCCAGGCCACGGGCCACCGACATCATGGTCAGCGTGGCAATAAAGGGTGGCAGCTTGGCGTAGGTGATCAACGCGCCGGAGACCAGCCCGGCGAGCATGCCGCTGGCAATCGAGATCGGAATCGCAAAGCCCAGGGGCACCGCCTGATCCTGATACAGCCAGCCGAGCATCATCATCGAGAAGGCCAGCACCGAGCCAACCGACAGGTCGATGCCGCCGATCACGATCACCGCCGTCATGCCGATCGCCAGGATGCCCAGCACCGTGACCTGATCGAGGATGTTCAGGCCATTGCGCAACGAGAAGAAGAATTCGGAACTGAAGGAGAAGACCAGCACCAGCAGCACCAGCCCGATCAACGGGCCGCCGATATTACTGGGCAGCAGTTTGACAATACGTGGGCGAGGTGGCGGCTTGAGTTCGGCCGGGTGCTGGACAATAGCTTTGGCGTCCACAGTGTTCTCCTGAGTTATTTTTTTTGGAGTGCTTCAGGCTTCTTGAATATTTATGCGTGCCTGACTGTTAATTCAGATTCCAGTGACACCGTGTCAAAGTCAAGCGCTTAATTTTTCTTGCCTGCCGCTGAAACGGTGTTTTTGCCCGGCGCAAAGCTACGGTCTAGAGGAGCCGGCGTGGGATTTTGGCCGTTTGTCCGAGGGGGATTTCCGAGTTTTATTTGATTTTTCGGCGGTTCGCTCACTTGACCTGCCGGAGGATCGGCGTCTAAATAGAAATATATTGTCACTGCTGAATAAATATTCAAAGACAGCCTTGGACACTTTCACCCCGCGTGGTCAGCCTCAAAGGAGCCGCTGCATGAATGCCTTCCAGTACGACGCCCACCAGATCAAGGAACAGGCCCGCCTGATTCGTCGCCATGTGATCCGCCTGAACGCCGACTCACCGGCCGGCGGGCACACCGGGGCGGATCTTTCCGAAACCGACATCCTCGCCACCCTGTATTTCCGCGTCCTCAACACCGGCCCGGAACGCACCGAAGACCCCGAGCGCGATATTTATATCCAGAGCAAGGGCCACGGCGTGGGCGGTTTGTACTGCTGCCTGGCGCAGGCGGGCTACATCCCCACCGAGTGGCTGCCCACCTACCAGCACTTCAACTCGCACCTGCCCGGCCACCCGGTACGCCAGAAAACCCCCGGCATCGAACTGAACACCGGCGCCCTCGGCCACGGTTTGCCGGTGGCGGTCGGGCTGGCCCTCGCGGCGAAGATGTCCGGCAGCAACAAGCGCATCTACGTGCTCACCGGTGACGGCGAACTGGCCGAAGGCTCCAACTGGGAAGCGGCGATGGCGGCGGCCAAGTACGGCCTGGATAACCTGTTTGTGATCGTCGACAAGAACAAGCTGCAGCTTGCCGGTTTGACCGCCGAGATCATGCCGCTGGACCCACTGGACGTGAAATGGGCGGCCTTTGGCTTCCGCGTCAGCGAGTGCGACGGTAACGATGTCGGCCAATTGATCGAAGCCCTGGAAAGCATGCAGACCAAGACCGGCGCGCCCCAGGTGCTGATCGCCCACACCATTAAAGGCAAGGGCGTGTCGTTTATCGAAGCCCGCCCCGAATGGCACCACCGCGTGCCCAAGGGTGATGAAATCAACGCAGCACTGGAGGAGTTGAACCATGGCGAGTGAACATTTGGCGAGCGTCATGGTGCAAGCGTTTATCGCTGCCGTCGATGCCGGGCTGGACGTAGTGCCGGTGGTCAGCGACTCCACCTCTACGGCCAAGATCGGCCCGTTTGCCCAGCGTTTTCCCGAGCGGCTGATCAATGTGGGCATTGCCGAGCAATCCCTGGTCAGCGTCGCGGCGGGCCTGGCCCTGGGCGGCAAGATCGCCGCCACCTGCAATGCGGCGCCGTTCCTGATCTCGCGGGCCAATGAGCAGATCAAGGTGGACGTCTGCTACAACCAGGCCAACGTGAAGATGTTCGGCCTGAATGCCGGCACCAGTTATGGCCCGCTTGCCAGCACCCACCACAGCCTCGACGATATTTCGGTGATGCGCGGGTTTGGCAATGTGCAGATCTTCGCCCCCGCCGATGCCGTCGAGTGCCGGCAGATCGTCGATTACGCGCTGCGCTACCACGGCCCGGTGTATATCCGCCTCGACGGCAAAGCCTTGCCCGACGTGCACGGCGCCGATTATCAGTTTGTGCCCGGTCAGGTCGACATCCTGCGCCAGGGCGCCGATGTGAGCATCGTGGCCCTGGGCTCGGTGGTGCATGAAGCGGTGGATGCAGCGGCATTGCTGGCGGAGCAGGGCATCCAGGCGCAGGTGATCAACCTGTCGTCGATCCGGCCCTTGCAGCGTGATGTGTTGCTCAGCGCCTTGAGCGGCACGCGCGCGGTTATCAGCGTGGAAGAACACAACATCAATGGCGGCGTCGGCAGCCTGGTCGCCGAAGTGCTGGCCGAAGCCGGGTTGGGCATTGCCCTGATCCGCCTGGGTATCGGCGATGGCGAGTACGCCGCCGCCGGTGCCCGCGAACCGACCCGCGCCTTGCATAACATCGACGCGGCTGGGATCGTGGCGGCTGCCACTCGGTTGCGGTGAATTCAATGAATAACAATACCCCGCTGATCCTGGCGATAGATGAAGGCACCAGCAACGCCAAGGCGGTGCTGGTCAACGAACTTGGCCAGGTGATTGCGCGCGGTTCGCGACCCTTGAGCATCCGCCATCCCCAGGCCGGGTTTTCCGAGCAGGACCCGCTGCTGATCTGGCAAAACACGTTGGCTGCGATTGAAGAATGCCTGGCCCAGGTGGACCGTCCGATCACTGCGTTGGCCATCAGCAACCAGCGTGAATCGGTGGTGGCTTGGGATAGGCATACCGGTGAGCCATTGTCGCCGTGCATCAGTTGGCAGTGCCGACGCTCTACGGCGTTGTGCACGCAACTGCATGAGCAGGGTCATGAAGCGCTGATCCTGGAAAAGACCGGGCTGGCGTTGGACCCGATGTTCTCGGCGGGCAAATTCCGCTGGATTCTCGATCACCTTGAGGATGGTCACGCCCGCGCTGCTGCAGGCGATATCTGCCTCGGCACCGTCGACAGCTGGCTGTTGTGGCAACTCAGCGGCGGCCAGGTGTTCGCCACCGACTATTCCAACGCCGCACGCACCCAACTGTTCAACCTGCACACCTGCGCCTGGGATCCTGAGCTGTTGGCGCTGTTCGGCATTCCGGCTGCGGCGTTGGCGCCGATCCGGCCGAGCGCCGGTTTCTTCGCCGAAACCGTCGCGTTGGGCGGCTTGCCCGCCGGCATCCCGGTGATGTCGATGATCGGCGACTCCCATGCGGCGCTGTACGGGCAGGGCGGTTTCGCGCCGGGGCTGGTCAAGGCCACCCTCGGCACCGGTTCGTCCTTGATGACGCCCATGGGCGGGCCGATTGCCTCCACCCATGGCCTGTCGACCACCCTGGCCTGGCACGACGGCAGCCAACCTACTTTCGGCATGGAAGGCAATATCGTCCATAGCGGCGCTGCCGTGCAGTGGGCGTCGAAGCTGGTGGCGGGAGAATCCCTGGATGCGCTGACCGAACAGGCCGCGCAACTGCCGGATAACGGCGGCGTGTATTTTGTCCCGGCGCTGTCCGGCCTCGGCGCACCGCACTGGAAGGCCGACGCCCGTGGGCTGATCTGCGGGCTGACCGAAGCCACGTCCGGCGCGCACATCCTGCGCGCGGCGCTGGAATCCATCGGCTATCAGATTCGTGATGTGTTCGAAGCCATGCAGCAAGACATCGGCAGCCCGCTCAAGGAACTGTGGGTGGATGGCGGCGCCACGCGCAACCGCTGGCTGATGCAGTTCCTGGCCAACCTGCTGCAACGCCCGGTGGTGCGCAGCCTGTCGCCGGAGGTTTCGGCATTGGGCGCCGCGCACCTGGCGGGACGGGCGTTGGGGGTGTGGGCGAGTGATGCGGCGCTGGGGCAGTTGGAGCGCCAGCGCGAGCGCTTTGAGCCGCAGGAGGATCCGGCGATGGCGGAGCGTTACTCAGAGTGGAAAAAGGCTCTAGCCCGAACACTCCTCTAACCGCATATGCAAACCAACTGTGGGAGGGGCTTGCCGCCGATGAGCATAGGGATCTACATAACGTTGACTCAACACTGAACGTCCGGCAGATAGGGCTGTTGTGGTGAGCGGGACAAGCCCGCTCACCACAGGGATATTTGTCAGAGTCTGAAAAGTTGTGTAGATACCCATGCCCATCGAGGGCAAGTCGAATCGTCGCACCGCCCCTCCCACATTGAGATCACACCCGCCTTCAAGGCCGCCAGGTCTGCACATCCTTGGCATCCACCGCCTTGGGCAACAACCCCGCCTTGAAGAACGCATCGGCAATCTTCTGCTGCTCACCCAACTGCTCAATCGTCACCGGCTGCACCTGATAACTGCGGTGCGCATTCGCCGCTTCCACCGTGGCTGCATCCAGGTTGCCCCACAGCGGGCCGAGCACTTTTGCCGCGTCCTGCGGGTTGGTTTTTACCCAGTGGCCGGCGTTTTCCAGCTGCGCATACACCACCTTCAATACCTCCGGGTGCGCCTTGGCGTAGGGCGTGCCGGTCAGGTAGTAACGCTTGTAACTGGCCAGCCCGGCACCGTCCGCCAGGGTGCGTGTCGGCAGTTGGCGCTGCACGCTGGTGAGGAAGGGTTCCCAGGTGACCCAGGCGTCCACCTTGTTGTTCTCGAACGCCGCGCGGCCATCGGCCGGCGACAGGTAAGCCGGCTCGATATCCGAGAACGCCAGGCCGGCCTTGGCCAACGCGGCAATCAACAGATAGTGAGTGCCGGCGGCCTTGGTCACCGCGATCTTCTTGCCCTTCAAATCCGCTAACTGTTGGATCGGCGAGTCCTTGCGTACCACGATGGCCTGGGCCGAAGGCGAGGGCGCTTCCTGGGCAAAGTAGGTGAGTTTGGCCTGGGCAGCCTGGGCGAAGATCGGCACGGTGTCAGCCACGTCGGCGCTGATGTCGACGTTGCCGACGTTCAGCGCCTCCAGCAGCGGCAGGCCGCTGGGGAACTCATGCCAGCTCACCTCGATGTTGTCGGCCTTGAGGGCTTTCTCCAGGGTGCCCTGGGTCTTGAGCAGGGTGATCAGCGTGGAGGATTTCTGGTAACCGATGCGCACGGTTTCCTGGGCGTGCGCACTGACGGTAACGGAAAGGGCCAGCAATCCTAATACAGCGGCGAGGGGACGACGAAGGGACATGGTGGGCTCGATCTTCAGCGAAATAGATCCAAGCTTAATGATCTGAAAACCATTCGATAAATACTCTTTCGATCTGAGCTTAGGGCGCTTTCATCCGCTTCCTGCCCATCAGGCATAACCATAGAATTATATGGTTCTTTCATAAAAGTCAGTCGTTAATATAATTAAAATTGAATTTTTGACGTTGTCGGCCTTTCTCTGAAGCGGGCTGATCCATTCAATAGGGATACTTCGCATGGCTGCTTTTGACCACCTGACCCGTCGCCGCCTCCTGGGCCTGGCCGGCCTGACCCTGGCCAGCCTGTCGCTGCCGCGCCTGGGCTTTGCCGCTGACGCACATGCCGGCCACAACATCGCCCAGGAGCCCGCCGGCACGGGCGATTTCATCCGCCTCGACGCGCCGCGCAAACTCAAACTGGCGGTCAACCTCAACGCGGTGTGCCTGGCGCCTGTGGTGATCGCCCATGGGCAAGGCTTCTTCAGTAAGCACAACCTGGACGTGGAGTTGGTCAACTTCGGCAACTCCACCGAGGTCTTGCTGGAAGCCATCGCCACCGGCAAGGCCGACGCAGGCGTGGGCATGGCGCTGCGCTGGCTCAAGGCCCTGGAGCAGGGCTTTGACGTGAAGCTCACCGCCGGCACCCATGGCGGTTGCCTGCGGTTGCTCAGTGCCGCCAACGGCGGCGTGAGCAAGCTGGAAGACCTCAAGGGCAAGGCCATCGGCGTGACCGACATGGCCAGCCCGGACCGCAACTTCTTTTCGATCCTGCTGAAAAAACACGGCGTCGACCCGGTGCGCGATGTGGAGTGGCGCCTGTACCCGGCCGATCTGCTCGGCACGGCGCTGGAGCGTGGTGAAGTGCAGGCGGTGAGCGGCAGTGATCCGTTCATGTACCGTCTGATCAAGTCCGGCGTGGCGCGGGAGCTGTCCACCAACCTGGTGGAGGAATACGCCAATCTCAGTTGCTGCGTGGTCGGCGTCACCGGCAAATTGGTCCGCGAAGACAAGCGCGTGGTCGCGGCGCTGACCCAGGCGATCCTCGAAGCCCATGACTATTCCGTGCAGCACCCGGAGGAAGTCGCCAAAGGCTTCCAGGCCTACGCACTGAACACCTCCACCGAAGAAGTCCAGGCGATCCTCCACGACCACACCCACGGCCACCACGCGGTCGGCGCGGCGCTGACCCAGGAGATCACCACCTACGTCACCGACCTGAAAACCGTGGAAGTGATCAGCAAAGGCACCGACCCGATAGCGTTTGCCAAGGAGATCACTGCCGATGTCTTCAACTGACGCAACCGTCCTCAACCCGCCTGTGGCGCTCAAGCTCGGGTGGCAAGGCGCGGCGGTGGTGACGGCCTGGGTGGCCGTCGCGCTGCTGATCAGTTACTGGCCCAACGCGGTGCGCAACTGGCCGATGACCCAGGGCCTGGCCAACCTCTGCTTGGGCGTGGCGGCGTTGTTTATTGTGCTGAGCCTGCTGGGGCGCAGGCTGTCGACACTCGCGCTGCGCTTGCGCACGGCCGCGCCCTGGCTGATCGCCTTGCCGGTGCTGCTGGGCCTCTGGGAATTGCTCACCGCCAAGCTTGCGCTGTTGCCGGTGCCGTTCTTCGCACCCCCCCAAGCCTTGCTCGCGGTGTATATCGAAGACTACGCACGCCTGGCCGACAGCCTGCTGCATTCGGCACTGCTGCTGGGCTCGGGGGTGGCGCTGGGCGCCGCTACCGGGTTTGTCGCCGGCGTCGCCATTGGCTGGTCCACGCGTATCGGCTACTGGCTGCACCCGGTGCTGCGCATCCTCGGCCCGGTGCCATCGACGGCGTTGTTGCCGCTGTGTTTTTTCCTGTTTCCCAGCAGTTGGAGTGCGAGCGTGTTTTTGATCGCCCTGGCCACCTGGTTTCCGGTCACGGTGCTCACTTGGTCCGGCGTGGCCAGCGTCGATAAGGCCTATTACGACGTGGCGCGCACCCTCGGCGCCCGGCCGGGTTTTCTGATTTTCAAAGTAGCGATTCCCGCCGCGCTGCCCCACGTCTTCGTCGGCCTGTTCATGGGCCTGGGCGCGTCGTTTTCCACCTTGGTGGTGGCGGAAATGATGGGGGTCAAATCCGGCATCGGCTGGTACCTGCAATGGGCCCAGGGCTGGGCCGCCTACGCGAACATGTACGCCGCACTGCTGATCATGGCGCTGGCCTGTTCGGGGTTGATCACCGGGTTGTTCCTGGTGCGTGATCGGTTGCTGGCCTGGCAGAAAGGAGCGATGAAATGGTAGCCCTGGCACACGCGGTATCGGCTTCGGAAGGATTGGCGCTGCGCATAGAAAACCTCAGCCATGGTTTTGCTCTGGACGGCCAGCATTTGCCGGTGTTGGAGCGGGTGTCCCTGGACGTGGCGCCGGGAGAGTTTGTGGCTTTACTCGGGCCTTCGGGGTGCGGCAAGTCCACCTTGCTGCGCCTGGTGGCGGGGCTGGAACCGGCGGACGCCGGACGACTGTTGGCCGATGGCGAACCCATCACCGGGCCGGACCCGAGCCGTGTGGTGGTATTCCAGGACCCGACCCTGTACCCATGGCGCCGCGTGTGGGACAACGTCGCCCTCGGCCTGGAAGCCCAAGGCCTGCTCAAGACCCATTCGGCCAAAGTCGATGAGGCCCTGGACAAGGTCGGCCTCGGCCAGTTCGCCCGCGCCTATCCTCGGCAATTGTCCGGCGGCATGGCCCAGCGGGTGGCGTTGGCCCGTGCACTGGTCAACCAGCCGCGGTTGCTGATCCTCGACGAACCCTTGGGCAAGCTCGACTCCCTGACCCGCATCACCATGCAAAAAGAGCTGATCGACCTGTGGCAGCGCCAGGGCTACACGGCGTTGCTGGTGACCCACGATGTGGAAGAAGCCTTGCTGCTGGCTAACCGGGTGATTGTGTTCAGCGACCGCCCGGCGAAGATCCAGGCACAGTTGAGCATCGATAGGCCGTATCCACGGCACCGGGACGATCCTTACCTGGTGGACCTGCGGCGGCAGATACTGGGCCTGCTGGGGTTGGGCGAAAACTGGTAGTCAGTGGGCGTCTTTCAGCGCAATGGCCTGGGTGGTCGTACTTGAGACACCGGCACGGTCCGCCAGGTAACGCGCGGGCGGCTGGCCCACCGCCTTGCGGAACATGGTGATGAAGCCGCTGGCGTTTTCATAACCCAGGTCCAGGGCCACCCGTTGCACACTTTCACCCTTGGCCAGCCGTTGCAGGGACAGGATTACATGCAACTGCCGGCGCCAGCGGCCGAAGCTCAGGCCCAGTTCCTCCAGCAACAGGCGCGTCATGCTGCGCTCGCTCATGCCGATGCGCACCGCCCACTGGCCGAGGGTGGCTTTATCGGTCGGGTCGGCCAGCAGGCTGTTGGCCAGGCGGCGCAAGCGGGCGTCCTGGGGCATGGGCAGGTGCAGGGCTTCGATCGGTGCGGCGCCCAGTTCGTCCAGCAACGTGTGGATCAAGCGACCCTGGGGGCCGGTCTCGTCGTACAACTGCGGGAAACTCACGGCCTTGCTGATCAATTCATGCAGCAGGCCCGACACCGCCAGGGTGCAGCAGCGTGGCGCCAGTGCGTGGGCGGCGTCGGGCTCGATCAGCAGGCAATACACCTCCGCTTCGCCGGACCCGCGTGCCGAATGGGGCGTGCCGCCGGGAATCCACAGTGCACACTGGGGCGGCACGATCCAGATCCCCGCTTCGATTTCACAGTGGATGACCCCGCGCAGGGTGTACATCAACTGGCCCTTGCGGTGGGCGTGCTGGGCATGTTCCCAGGTGTCCGACGTACTGGTGGCGCCCACGGCCACCACGGCGCGGGGGAACAGGTCGGCGTCCTTGGCCATCAACGGGTCGAGCAGATCAAGACGGTGGTGCTTCATGGCGGAGATCGCAGATTGGCCGGATTGCGAAACAGTCTGGCTATTCTGTGCAATGCCGTCCAGGGGTTCGAGCTTTATATTGAGATCCACTCTCATTAAGGAGCTTTGCCATGCGACTCGACAGTACAACGTTCCCTGTGGTGAAAATCGTCTTCGATGCACCGAACCAAGGCGGGCCGGAAGACGCCTTCCGGGTCTTTGAAGACCTGTTGGCACGCCAGCAATCCTTCCTGCTGCTGCACGAAAAAGCCGTGGATGAAAACAACCACGAACATTCCCATGAACAGCGCAAGCAAGCCTCGATCTGGATGAAGAAGCACCGACAGGCGTTGCGCACGTTCGTCAAAGGCATGATCCAGGTCGAGCCCAGCGCGGCCAAACGCCTGGCACTCAAACCCTTTGCGGTGATGTTCGGCAAGGCCTGGGGCTACCCGTTGCTGGTGGTGGAATCCAAGGAGCAGGCGTGGGCGCTGGCGCGGGATGTGCTGGATGAGCGGGTGTCGGATGTGGCGCATTTCTAGCAATAGAACAATGCTCGTGGCATTGAGTTTATTCACTCTTGATATAAAAAACTGTCAGTTTCCACAGCTGCCGGTCCGTGTGGCCTGCGAAAGAATACAGCGTCGATGGGGCAGACAGTTTGTTGCCAGGGAGGAACATTAAGGAGTCCTGAAAGTGGTTACACCCACTGTCTTGAGTGCGTTTGAGCGACAGGTCGCTGCCAACCCCTCGCGGCTGGCTGTGGTGGAGGGGACTCAGCACCTCACTTACGCTCAACTCGATGAATACAGCACTCACGTGGCGGCGTACATGCAATCCGTGGGGCTGGGGCGTGGCGATCTGGTGCTGGTACAGGCCGAGCGTAGCGCACGATTGCTCATTGCCTTGCTGGCGGTGGTCAAGACGGGCGCTGCCTTCGTGCCCCTGGACCGCAATCTTCCGCACAATCGCAAGGACTATATTGCCCGCCAGTGCCAGGCGCGCCTGGTGCTGTCGACCCATGATCAGGACACCGCGCCCCTATTGGCGTGTGACGTGCGGACCATCAATGGCTTGCTCGGGGCCCCTCCTGCCGCCACGTTCGAGGCCGTCGAGGTACGGGGGGATGACGCGATATATGTGATCTTCACCTCGGGCACCACCGGCGATCCTAAAGGGGTGATCATCGAGCATCATTCGGTCATCGAGTTGATGCAGCAGCACACTAAACACCTGCAATTGGATGCCTCCAGCCGCTCGACCTTGATGGCGGCCGTGGGCTTCGACCTGTGCCAGGCGGAGATCTGGTCCAACCTGGTGGCGGGCGCGTGCCTGTATGTGTTGGACCAGCAGGCGCTGCTCGACGGCGACGCGTTCCTGGACTTCTGTGCAACGCATGGGATTACCCATGGGTTTGTTCCCACCCTGAAAATCTATGACGTGGTCAACGCCAGGCAACCCGCTGGCCTGCAACTCAAGTATCTCTATACCTGTGGCGAGAAACTGCATCCGGTGGCGGTGGACCATTTGTCCTACTGCTTGCTGGACTGCTATGGCCCTACCGAAACCACCATTTTTGTCACGTCCCGCGTGGTGCCTGACAAACGCTTGCGGCAACCGGCGTCCATTGGCTGGCCCATTGGCGACTGCACGGTCTACGTCCTCAATGAGTATCTGCTTCCTGTTTCTGCGGGAGAGGTGGGGGAGTTGTGCCTTGGTGGACCGTGCCTGGCCCGGGGTTACCTGAATGCTCCCGAACTCACCGCACAGCGTTTTATCCAGTGCGAGGCCCTCGGTTGTCGGGTGTACCGCAGCGGCGATCAGGGGCGATTGTTGGAAGATGGCAGTCTCGAGTTCCTCGGCCGCATGGACGGACAGGTGAAGATTCGCGGCTACCGGGTGGAGGTGGGTGAAATCGAGGCACGCCTGCTTAAGGAGCAGCAGGTCAACAACGCAGCCGTGGTGGTGGACGACTGCGGCACCCAAGCCGACAAACGGCTGGTGGCGTTTGTGGTGCGGCGCGACCCGCACACTCATCCGCAACAGCTGATTGCCAGCCTGCGCCGTAGCCTGGAGGCGGATCTGCCCGAGTATATGTTGCCCGAGCACTATCAGTGTCTGGACGCGCTGCCAAGCAATGCCAACGGCAAGACCGACAAACCGGCCTTGCAGCATTTGCTGCACCACCAGCCGCCCGACTCACTGGTGCTTGAGCGCTTTGCCCCAGGTGCCGAACAAGACCTGGCGCAGTCCTGGTTCGAGTTGCTGGGGCACGGTAATTTCACTGCGCATGACAGCTTTATGGCGGTGGGTGGGCATTCGCTGCGCGTTGCATTGCTCGCCAAAATGCTTTCCCAGCGGGTAGGACTGAGGGTATCGGTGCGTGACATCTACGAGCACATCCATTTCAAGGACCTGGCCGCTGAGTTGCGCCGCCGCACGGCTGAGCCCGATAACGACACAGGTGAGACGAGCAATGCATTCGAGCGTGATGTGTTCCTTGATCCTGGCACACAGTTTCGCAGGGACTTCGACGCCGCCCAACTTACCGATCCCGCGCATATGCTGCTGACCGGCGCCACCGGGTTTGTCGGCATTCATTTGCTGGAGCGGTTGCTGGCCACCAGTACTGCCGCGATTCATTGCCCGCTACGTTGCGAACAGCCGGCGGATGGGCTGGCGCGGTTGCAGCAGATCAGCGAGCGCTACGAAGTGCCGATCGCCGCGCGCGACTGGGCGCGGGTTACGGTCTACCGTTGCGACTTGCCCCAGGCCAAACTGGGGTTGGACCCCGCCGTTTATGAGTGGCTGTGTGCAACGGTTGACGTGGTGGTGCATTCGGCCAGCGCGGTCAATTTCATCATGCCTTACTCCTACCTGCGTACCGATAACGTCGAGGGACTAAGGCGCGTTATCAGTTTTTGCGGTGCAGGCAAAACCAAGGCTTTGATGCTGATGTCGACTATCTCCATCTACAGCTGGGGGCATCGTTTTACTCAAAAGCGCCGCGTGTATGAGGCTGATGATATCGACGAAAACTTGCCGGCGATCCGCCGTGACCTGGGTTACGTGCAAAGCAAATGGGTAATGGAAAAACTCGCTGACCTGGCCGGCGCGCAAGGCTTGCCACTGATGACCTTTCGCCTGGGCTACGCCACCTGTCACAGTCGCACCGGCCTGTGTGCCCATTACCAATGGTGGGGCCGGTTCATTCAAACCTGCCTCCAATACGGCGCTATGCCGGACCTGCGTAAAATGCGCGAAGGCTTGACCACCGTCGACTACATGGCTGGCGCTGTTGCCCACATCGCCCGTCAGCCCGACGCCTTGGGCAAAAAGTTCAACCTGTGCCAACCGTTGCATACCGACCCCGACCTGAAGCAGTTCTGTGCGCGGGTGGCGCATTTTTATGCGCGCAAGCTGGAAGTCATACCGTTCAAGCGCTGGGTGGCGCTGTGGGAAAACGATGGGGGCGCGTTGCTGTATCCCTTGCTGGGAATGTTCAAGGATGACATGTGCCAAGGCGAAACCATTCTGGAACTGTATCAGCACAACTATGCCTGGGATCGCAGCAATACCCGGGCATTTCTCAGAGACAGCAGCCTTCGTCCGGTGCCCTTTACCGACGATATGCTGGGTCGTTATTTGCAGCGCTTACGGCGTTAGTCCACGCACACTGTGTCGTCGGTTTGACCTTTTTTTGCCGTCGCCGCGCGGTGCAAGGGCAATTGAACTACTTTGATTGACGAGCGATCCCCACCCGGTAATGACTCATGCGCACGTTATGGAAGCGGTATGTGGCCCTGCTGGAAAACGACCTGAGCACGCAAGTTTTCGACAACGTCAAAAACCTGCTGGTGTGCGCGCTGCTGTTTGCGGCGGGCACCAATACCCTCGTGGGGCAGCAGGACCTGTTTATCGGGGTGTTTGCCTCCAGCGTGGCAGGGTGGGGGCTGATCATTCTGTCGACAGTGTTGATGCTGTTGAACGTCAGCGATGGCATTCGCCGGCTGGCCAAGCTGCGTTATCACCTGGCATTGCAGCTGTTACTGATCCTGGTTTATCTGGTGGTGGCCGAGCGGGTGGTAGAGATTGTGTGGGGCTTCCGCGCCCATTGAAGTATCCTCCGCACCCCGCTTTCCACCGATTCAAAGACAGATGACAGGACAAGACATGCAGGCGCTGCTGGAGTCGATCCTCGACGAAGTGCGCCCCCTGATCGGCCGCGGCAAAGTCGCCGACTACATTCCCGCGCTGGCCGATGTACCGGCCAACCAACTGGGCATCGCGGTATACGGCAACGACGGCTCGGCCTACCGCGCCGGTGACGCCGATACGCTGTTCTCGGTGCAGAGCATTTCCAAGGTGTTCAGCCTGGTGCAGGCCATCGACCACGGCGGCGAAACCATCTGGGAACGCCTGGGCCACGAGCCTTCGGGGCAACCGTTCAACTCGTTGGTGCAACTGGAATTCGAACGCGGCCGCCCGCGTAACCCCTTCATCAATGCCGGCGCACTGGTGATTTGCGACATCAACCAATCACGCTTTGCCGTGCCGATCCTGTCGATGCGCGACTTCGTGCGGCGCCTGTCGGGCAACCCGCAGATCCTGGTCAACAGCGTCGTCGCCGACTCCGAAGCCCAGCACGGCGCGCGCAATGCGGCCATGGCCTACCTGATGAAATCCTTCGGTAACTTCCACAACGACGTGGACGCGGTGCTGCACAGCTACTTCAACTACTGCGCCCTGCAGATGAGCTGCCTGGACCTGGCCAAGGCGTTCAGCTTCCTCGCCAACGAGGGCACGAGTGCCCACAGCGGCGAACAGATCCTTACCGCGCGGCAGACCAAGCAAGTCAACTCGATCATGGCCACCAGCGGGCTGTATGACGAGGCGGGCAATTTTGCCTATCGCGTGGGCTTGCCGGGCAAGAGCGGTGTGGGCGGCGGCATTGTCGCGGTGGTGCCGGGGCAATTTACCGTGTGCGTGTGGTCGCCTGAGTTGAACGCGGCGGGGAATTCGCTGGCGGGGATCAAGGCGTTGGAGTTGTTGAGTGAGCGGATTGGGTGGTCGGTGTTTTGAGATCGTTCCCACGCGCGTGGGAACGATCATCTGAGTGTCATGCCGCTGGATGGGCGTCATCCAATGCTTTGTCCACCAACAATTGCACACCTTCCAGCATTCGGCAGATGCCCAACGCTACATTGCGTTGCGTACCGTCGACTTCAAAGGCCAGGTGAGTGGCGATGTCGGTGATGGAGGATAGATCCTGGGACGCGTTGACCAGCAGGGTTTCCGTGCCCAGGTCGGGGCGCACGGTGAAGAGTTTTTCTGGGGGATTGGGGGTGTCTTTAATCATGGTGAAGCTCCTTTGTAAATGGGGCTGCCACGATTCGCGGTCAATCGAAGAGGGTGGCAGCTGTACGCGGGTTGACCGACCGGCCCAAAGAACAAAACCGGCATACCCGAAGGTATCCCGCGTACAGCTGCCGCGACACGATACATCAGACGTAAAAAAACGCCTAAGCTCGGTGTTGGCGCAGTTGCTCTTTGAAGTCGGACGGTCAAATCCGGTCGCTGAATTGGCAGCGACGGCGGAGAGGTTAGTCAGGGAAGTTCCGAGCGACAACCTGAAATAGTCGTGGGATAAGTCCTAGGGACCTCATGGCCAGACGCTACATCCTGTGGCGAGCGGGCTTGTCCCGCGTTGGGCTGCGCAGCAGCCCCAAAACCAGGCGCAGAGGAGTGCCTGATACACCGCATTCGTCTTCATCAGGGGCGCTTCGCACCCCAACGCGGGACAAGCCCGCTCGCCACAGAGGTCCCAGTTTGCTGCCCGACAGCGCTACGTCGAAGAGGTAGTGGGGCCTCCCTCGCCACAAACGGCTATTCAGCGTCCTTTTTTGCGCGTCTTCAACCCCGGCAAAATCATGCCTACCTGCTGTTGGTATCGCCGATACCGCTCACCGAACAACGCCACCAGATCCTTTTCTTCAAAGCTGGCGCCAATGAAGAGGTAAACCGTCATCCCTATCGCAAACAACAGGTGCCCGGCCGTCATGTACGGCGTTGCCCAAAAGGCGATCAGGAAGCCCAGGTACAGCGGGTGGCGCACGATCCTGTAAAACAGCGGCGTCCTGAATACTGGTGCCTGTGGTGTGGTTTTGCGCCAACGGTCGATGGCTTGCTTGAGTCCGAACAGCTCGAAGTGATTGATCAGAAAGGTCGACAGTAGCGCAATGCCCCAGCCCATCCAGAACAAGCCGATCAACAGGGCCTTGGCCCAGGTCTCTTCGACCTCCCACACCGTAAGCGTGATGGGTTGCCATAGCCAGAAGATCAACCCGAGCACCAGGCTGCTGAGCAGCACATACGTGGAGCGTTCCACGGACGTCGGAATGACTGCCGCCAGCCACAGCTTGAAGCCTTTACGCGCCATGGCCGTGTGCTGGACGCCGAACAGCAGGATCAGTGCGCAGTTGATCAGCACGGCGATTGGCCACGCGAGGAGGGGGCCATCGTTGATGTTCTTGGGCACCGCCACGCTGCCGACGAAGCCGATCAAATATAAGCACGTGATGAGGAACACCACGTAGCAGCAGGCGCTGTACACCAGTCCGATGGCACGGGCGGTGCGGTTGTTGTCGAGGTGCATGAGCATGCCTTTCCCACAGGGTGAATGGGCAGCAAACCTGCAGGTCAGCCGTTTCGTGGCTAAGCCTAGCGGGTTTTGCGTGCGCGGTAAGCGGGGAGAATGGACAGCTCTTAGCGTTGCGGGCAGTAGGATTCAGCTGATAGTGGGCTGATTCGGCAAGTCATACGGCATTTCCCGAAGCTGTTCCGGACCTGGGTGTATGCAGGGCAGCAAGGGGCCCTCATCGGGGCATAGGTGTCTACACAACGTTGGTTCAACGCTGAACGCCCGGCAGATAGGGCAGTTGTGGCGAGCGGGCTTGTCCCGCGTTGGGGGGCGAAGCGCCCCTGATGAAGACGAATGCGGTGTATCAGGCACTCCTCTGTGCCTGGTTTTGGGGCTGCTGCGCAGCCCAACGCGGGACAAGCCCGCTCGCCACAGGGGGATTTTTCAGGGTTTGAAAAGTTGTGTAGATACCCATGCTTATCGGGGTGTAGCCCCCTCCCACATTGAATTTTCAGTGTCTTGGAAATAGGTATCCGCCCAAACAAAAAATGCGCCCCTGAGGGCGCATTTTTTTGTTCGGTCAGCTATCGCCTATCAGGCCACCGCATCCCAGGCCCGATCACCGTTCTCGTCCTTGATGCGAGTCGGCAGGCCCATCACGTCCAGCGCCTTGAGAAACGGCTCAGCCGGCAGTTCCTCGACGTTGGCCATGTGTTTCACATCCCACTCTCCCCGGGCGACCAGCAGCGCTGCGGCTACCGGTGGAACGCCTGCGGTGTAGGAGATGCCCTGGCTGTCCGTCTCGGCAAAGGCTTCTTCGTGGCACGCCACGTTGTAGATGAACATCTCGCGTGGCTGGCCATCCTTGGTGCCTTTGACCAGGTCGCCGATGCAGGTCTTGCCGGTGTAGCCCGGGGCGAGCGAAGACGGGTCGGGCAGCACGGCCTTGACCACTTTCAACGGCACCACTTCCAGGCCTTCGGCGGTGGTGACCGGCTTCTCGGAGAGCAGGCCGAGGTTTTTCAGCACGGTGAACACGTTGATGTAGTGTTCGCCGAAGCTCATCCAGAAACGCACGTTGGGCACGTCGAGGTTTTTCGACAGCGAGTGCACTTCATCGTGGCCGGTCAGGTACAGGTTCTGCGAACCGACCACCGGCAGGTCGTCGGTGCGTTTGACTTCGAACATGGTGTTGCTGGTCCACTGGCTGTTCTGCCAGCTCCACACCTGCCCGGTGAATTCGCGGAAGTTGATTTCCGGATCGAAATTGGTGGCGAAGTATTTGCCATGGGAGCCGGCATTGACGTCGAGGATGTCGATCGAATCAATGCGGTCGAAATGCTGTTGCTGCGCCAGCGCGGCATACGCGTTGACGACACCCGGGTCGAAGCCCACGCCAAGGATGGCGGTGATGTTCTTCTGTTTGCACTCTTCCAGGTGGTTCCATTCGTAGTTGCCGTACCACGGCGGGGTCTCGCAGACCTTGCCCGGCTCTTCGTGGATGGCGGTGTCGAGGTACGCAACGCCCGTGTCGATGCAGGCACGCAGTACCGACATGTTGAGGAACGCGGAACCCACGTTGATGACGATCTGCGATTCAGTCTCGCGGATCAGGGCCTTGGTCGCTTCCACGTCCAGGGCGTTCAGCGCGAAGGCCTGGATGTCGGCGGGCACCTTGAGGCTACCCTTGGCCTTGACGCTGTCGATGATGGCCTGGCATTTGGAGATGTTGCGCGACGCGATAGCAATACGACCGAGTTCGTCGTTGTGCTGCGCGCACTTGTGGGCCACCACCTTGGCGACACCTCCTGCACCAATGATAAGAACGTTCTTTTTCAATTGCTTTATTTCTCCTATATCCGCCAGCTTACGAAAGGCTGGACAGGTAGTCGTCGTAACCAAATTCACGAACCACTTCGACTGTACCGTCGAGTTGTTTCACTACGATGGACGGCATTTTCAGGCCGTTGAACCAATTTTTCTTGACCATGGTGTAGCCCGCGGTGTCGATGAACGACAGCCGATCGCCGATGGCCAGCGGACGATCAAATTGATACTCGCCGAAGATGTCCCCGGCCAGGCAGGATTTGCCGCACACCATGTAGGTGTGTTCACCCTCGCTCGGCGCCAGCTTGGCGTTGAGGCGATAGATCAGCAGGTCCAGCAGGTGGGCTTCGATGGAGCTGTCCACGACGGCGAGGTTTTTGCCGTTGTAGAGGGTGTCGAGCACGGTGACTTCCAGGGAGGCGCTGTTGGTGATCGCCGCTTCGCCGGGTTCCAGGTAGACCTGCACGTCGTACTTCTGCGAGAACGCCTTGAGGCGCTGGCAGAAGGCGTCGATGGCATAGCCTTCACCGGTGAAGTGGATGCCGCCGCCGAGGCTGACCCAGTTGACCTTGTGCAGCAGCGCGCCGAAGCGTTCTTCGATGGTGTTCAGCATCTGGTCGAACAGGTTGAAGTCGCCGTTCTCGCAGTTGTTGTGGAACATGAAGCCGGAGATCTGTTCGATCACGCCTTCGATCTTCACCGGGTCCCATTCGCCCAGGCGGCTGAACGGACGCGCCGGGTCGGCCAGCAGGTAGTCGGAGCTGCTCACCTGCGGGTTGACGCGCAGGCCGCGGGTCTTGCCTTCGCTGCGTTCGGCAAAACGCTGCAGCTGGCTGATGGAGTTGAAGATGATCTTGTCGCAGTTATCGAGCATCTCTTCGATTTCATCATCGGCCCAGGCCACGCTGTAGGCGTGCGCCTCACCTTCGAACTTCTGGCGACCGAGCTTCAACTCATACAGCGACGACGAGGTAGTGCCGTCCATGTATTCCTGCATCAGGTCGAACACCGACCAGGTGGCAAAGCACTTGAGCGCCAGCAGGGCCTTGGCGCCGGACTGCTCGCGCACGTAAGCAATCTTCTGCATGTTGACCAGAAGCTTCTGTTTATCGATGAGGTAGTACGGCGTTTTGATCATTTTTGAGAGCCTGCGGCGGTGCCTGCCAAAAAAGGACACGCATTGTGCCCGCACTTGGATCGAATCGAAAGGTTAGTGGGCGGATTTTGCTGCGCCGCTTTTAATCTGACCTGCCAATGTGACAGCCCGTGGGTATGATGAGCCACTGGGGTGACGACACGACGTTGGGATGACGAGAGGTGAGAATGGACGCGTGGACACTGCACTGGTTGGAAGCATCGGGCTCGTTGGCCACGCATCGCAAGGAATTGATGCAAGCGTTCGATGTTGCCTACCGGGGGATCTCCCAAGTGATGCCACCACCACGCTTGGATGTTCTGATTCAACGGCTGCCGGGCGAAACCATCCCGGAGTTGGGCCTGGTTGGCCGTGCTTATCGCAGCACGATGTTCTCCCTGACCCTGGACCCCGACAACCCAAATTTCGCCACGAGCCTCGAAGGCGGCGCAATGAGTCGGCATGTGGTGCATGAGGTGCATCATTGCCTGCGCATGGCTGGACCGGGGTATGGCTGGACGCTGGGGGAGGCCCTGGTCAGCGAAGGTCTGGCGGGACGGTTTGTACAGCATGTGCTGGGCAGCGAAGCCGAGGCGTGGGAGAGGGCGTTCAGCCTTGATGCACTCAGGCGTTTTCCTGCACACCTTAGAGAGCTTGAGGCGACGTACTACGATCACAGCACCTGGTTTTTTGGCACCGGCGACAAGCCTCGATGGCTGGGGTATGCCTTGGGTTATCAGGTGGTCGGATTATGGTTGGCATCGGTAGGAGCGCCTGATGCAGATACCTGGCTCAACGTTTCAGCCAAAGACATCCTGGCGATCGCGGCTGAGGAGGGCCTGGTGATTCGTGCCTGACGAGGACCGGCGGATAGAGCCAGCAGGCTTGCCTGCTTTCAGCGCGATCGCATGTAGCTACCGTCCTATCCAACACCGCGCAAACCCGCGGCGGTCGAGCCCCGGCGAGGCTGCGTCGGCCGCGGCTCGGACTTGAATCGGCAGCGCGCCCGACGCAGCCTCGCTTGCGCTCGGCAGCTGCTACGGGGGGTGGGGCCGTGAGGTGGATTGGTTTTCGTAGCAGCTGTCGAGCCCCGGCGAGGCTGCGTTGGCCGCGACTCGGACTTGAATCGGCAGCGCGCCTGACGCAGCCTCGCTTGCGCTCGGCAGCTGCTACGGGGGTGGGGTCGTGAGGTGAATTGGTTTTCGTAAGAGCGTGCCCAGGCCTGGCTGCCATCAAATCGTCATCTCCCCACCACCTTCCTGCCACATTCCGCCGTTACTGTCCTCGCCAATGAGATCGATCTCAAGCGAGTAAACATGACTGACCTGAAAGACGTCGCGCGACTGGCCGGCGTATCCCGCGCGACCGCCGCCCGCACTTTTGCCTCCCCCGACCAGGTGCGCCCGGCGACCCGTGAGCAGGTGTTCGCCGCTGCCCGGGAGTTGGGGTTTCGGCCCAACCTGCTCGGCCGCCAACTGCGCCTGCAAACGACCCAGTTGATCGGCGTGGTGGTGCCCAACCTGCTCAACCCGGTGTTCGCCGAACAGTTCCAGGCCATGGAGCGTGCCGCACGTTTGCGTGGCTACAGCCTGGTGCTGGCGACCACCGACTACAGCAGCGAGCGCGAGTGCATCGTAGTGGAAGAACTGCTGCGCCAGCGCGTCGATGGCCTGGTGCTGACGGTCACCGATGCCGAAAGCAACAGTGTGCTCAGCAGCCTGAATACCGAACAAACCCCGTTCGTGCTGGCCTATCACCAACCGAGCAACCCCAACTACAGCGCCGTGTCGGTGGACAACCGCGCGGGCATGGCCTTGGCCACGCGCTACCTGCTGGAGGCCGGTCATCGACGCATCAGCATGGTCGCCGGCCCCGCCTTGCAGTCTGACCGCGCACGCCTGCGCTATGCCGGTTACTGCGACGCGATGAAGGCATACGGTCTCAAAAGCCGCGCGGTGATCGAAATGCCCGCCCATACCCAGGCTGAATTCGCTGCCATCCAGCCGTACCTCAACGGCCCCGACGCCCCCAGCGCGCTGGTGTGTTCCAACGATTTCCTGGCTATCAGCCTGATCGCCGAGCTGCGCCGCAACGCCTGGAATGTACCTGGGCAACTGTCGGTGATGGGCTTTGACGGCATCGCCCTCGGCACCCAGATGCACCCGACCCTGTGCAGCGTGGTACAGCCCATCGCGCTGCTGGCCAGCACGGTGATTGACCAACTGCTGGCGCAGATCGCCGGCAACGATCCCATTTCCCATTGCCTGCCTTGCCATATCCGGCCGGGCGAAAGTACCCAACCCTTTGAGGAGTCCCTTGATGCGCGCATTCAGTAAAACCCTGGCCACCGTGCTGCTCTGCGGTGTGGCCAGCCTGGCCCAGGCCGCCGACACCGCGATTTGCTACAACTGCCCGCCGGACTGGGCCGACTGGGGCACCCAGCTCAAGGCCATCGCCGCCAGCACCGGTGTGCAGGTGCCGCTGGACAACAAGAACTCCGGCCAGTCCCTGGCGCAACTGGTGGCCGAAAAGGCCGCGCCCGTCGCCGACGTGGTCTACTACGGCGTGACCTTCGGCTTGCAGGCGCAAAAGGCCGGCGTGGTCGAGGGTTATAAGCCCAAGGGCTGGGAACAGATCCCCGCCGGGTTGAAAGACCCCGCCGGCCAGTGGTTTGCGATCCACTCCGGCACCCTGGGCATCATGGTCAACGTCGAGGCATTGGGTGGCCTGCCGATGCCGCAAAGCTGGGCCGACCTGCTCAAGCCTGAATATAAAGGCATGGTCGGCTACCTGGACCCGTCCAGCGCTTTCGTCGGTTACGTTTCTGCCGTGGCGATCAACCGCGCAATGGGCGGCGACCTGGACAACTTCGCCCCGGCCATCGACTACTTCCAGAAACTGGCGAAAAACGCCCCCATCGTGCCCAAGCAGACCGCCTATGCGCGGGTACTGTCCGGCGAGTTGCCGATCCTGGTGGACTACGACTTCAACGCCTACCGCGCCCGCTATAAGGACAACGCCAATGTCGCCTTCGTGATCCCCAAGGAAGGCAGCATCAGCGTGCCCTATGTGATGAGCCTGGTGGCCAACGCGCCGCACCGCGCCAATGGCGAGAAGGTGCTGGACTTTGTGCTGTCCGACGCCGGCCAGGCACTCTGGGCCAAGGCCTACCTGCGCCCGGTGCGTCCGGTGCAGATGCCGGCTGAAGTGGCCGCGCAGTTCCTGCCCGACAGCGATTACGCCCGCGCCGGTGTGGTGGACTATCAGAAAATGGCCGCTGTGCAGGAAGCCTTCGCCGCCCGTTACCTGAACGAGGTCAAGTAAGTGGCTGCATCGGCAAAACAGGCGGCCTGGGCGCTGGCCCCGGCCTTTGCGGTGCTGTTCGCGTTCTGGCTGTTGCCGCTGGCGCACTTGATGGTGCTCGGCGCCGAAAGCCGCGACAGCCACGGCAGCGGCTATTGGCAGGTGCTCAGCAGCGCGCAGTACCTGGGCAGCCTGGCGCAGACCTGCGTGCTGGCCATCGTGGTGACGTTCACCGCGTTGTTGATCGGTGGCATCAGCGGCGTGTTCCTCGCGCGCCAGCAGTTTTTCGGGCGCTCGGCGTTGGTGGCGTTGCTCACGTTTCCCCTGGCGTTTCCGGGGGTGGTGGTGGGCTTCCTGGTGATCCTGCTGGCCGGGCGCCAGGGGTTGCTGGCGTCCCTGGGCCTGCAATTGGCCGGTGAGCGCTGGATCTTTGCCTACTCGCTGGCCGGGCTGTTTGTCGGCTACCTGTACTTCTCGATTCCGCGGGTGATCCTCACGGTGATGGCGGCGTGCGAAAGCCTCGACCGCAGCCTGGAAGAAGCCGCGCATTCGCTGGGAGCAGGGCACTGGCGGGTGGTCTGCGACGTGATCGTGCCGGGCCTGGCGCCGGCGTTGGCGTCCTGCGGTGCGATCTGCTTCGCCACGTCCATGGGCGCGTTCGGCACCGCGTTCACCTTGGGCACGCGCCTGAATGTAACCCCGGTGGCGATCTACAATGTATTCACCAACTACGCCAATTTTGCCGTCGCCGCCGCGTTGTCGGTGGTGCTCGGCGCGGTGACCTGGGCGGTGCTGTTGCTCACGCGACGCCTGGTGAAAAATGCGGGGACGGTCTTGTGAAACGCTCATCGCTGTTTGTGATGCAACTGCTGTTCACCCTGCTGGTGTGCGCGTTCATGCTGGTGCCGGTGCTGATGTCGTTGCTGGCCGGGTTGACGCGCAATTTCTTCGTCGGCCTGTCCAGCGGCCTGACGTTCGACTGGCTGATCCAGGTATGGCAGGCCTATTCGCCCACCGTATGGCTGTCGTTGCAATTGGCCCTGGCGTGCGCGGTGTGTGTCTGCGTGATCGGCGTGCCGGCGGCCTATGCGCTGGTGCGCATGAACAACCGCTTCAGCCGTGCCTTCGAAGAGCTGATGGTGCTGCCCGTGGCGATGCCGGGGCTGGCCAGTGCGCTGGCGTTGCTGCTCACCTATGGCCAGTTCGGCACGTTTCGCAGCAGTTGGCTGTTCATCCTGGTCGGCCATGTGTTGTTCACCTTGCCGTTCCTGGTACGTCCGGTGATGGCGGTGATGCAACGCCAGCAACTGCCGGTGCTGGAAGAGGCGGCGGCCAGTCTGGGCGCCGGGCCGATCAAGCGCTTTTTCAGCGTGGTGGTGCCCAACTGCCGGGCGGGGATTCTGGCCGGCGTGCTGATGGTGGTGACCTTGTCGTTGGGCGAGTTCAACCTGACCTGGATGCTCCACACACCGATGACCAAGACATTGCCCGTGGGCCTGGCCGACAGCTACGCCTCGGCGCGCCTGGAAATCGCCAGCGCCTACACCCTTATCTTTTTGCTGATGATCGTGCCGCTGCTGATTGCGTTGCAGGCCATCAGCGCTCGTTTGTCCCGTGGAGAGCGTCGATGACCGCTATCACTATTCGCCTGCAAGGCTGTCGCAAGGCGTTCGCCGACGGCACCGTGGCTGTGCATGACCTGAACCTGACCGTCGAAGGCGGTGAAACCCTGGCGATCCTCGGCCCGTCCGGCTGCGGCAAGACCACCACCTTGCGCCTGATTGCCGGCCTGGAACGCCCGGATGTGGGCCAGGTTTTTTTCGGCACCGACGACGTCACCCGCCTGCCCATCGAGCGCCGCGACGTGGGCATGGTGTTCCAGAACTACGCGCTGTTTCCCAACCTCGATGTGGCCGGCAATATCGTCTACGGCTTGAAGATTCGCGGCATGGCGCCGCTTGCGCGGAACAAGCGCTGCGAGGAACTGCTGGAGCTGGTCGGCCTGCAACAGCATGGCAAGCGCAGCATCCACGAATTGTCCGGTGGCCAACGTCAACGGGTGGCCCTGGCCCGTGCCCTGGCGCCGCGCCCTAAAGTGCTGTTGCTGGATGAACCGCTGGCCGCCCTGGATGCGCAATTGCGCGAGCGCCTGCGCAGCGAGCTGAATGAACTGCTGCGCGGCCTCGGTATCACCTCGGTATTTGTCACCCACGACCAGGGCGAAGCCATGGCCCTGGGCGATCGTATCCTGGTGATGGAGCACGGCCGCGTCGCGCAACTGGCCAGCCCACGGGAGATCTACCAAAAGCCGGCGAATGCCTTCGTCGCCGGTTTTGTCGGCAACCTCAATGCCTTTGCCGTCACCTCGCGAACAGCCCATGGCCTGAAAGTCTGCGGCGGCGAGTTGCCGTGGCAGGCCGTCGACGTGCCCAACACGGTGTACTGCCGCCCCGAACACTTGCGGGTGATGGAGAGCGAAGGGCACTTGCACGGCCATCTATTGGCGCAGTTTTTCCAGGGCGCGCAAAGCCGCCTGTTGGTGGACGTGGGCGGCCCGCAACCGCTGCTGGTGGACAGCAGCGACAACCACCTGTACGCCGTCGGCGCGCCGATTGCCCTGGCGATTGCGCCGCACATGTTGTTCACCCTGAATGCGTGAGAGTTTGCTTGTGAATCGTCCGTTTCTTGTTGCGCAAATCAGCGACCTGCACCTTAAAGCCGGCCAGCGCCTGACGTATGGGGTGGTCGATACCCTGGGCGCGCTGCGCCGTGCCGTCGACCATTTGAACGCCAGCCACCCACGGCCCGATATCGTGGTGGTCAGCGGTGACCTGGTGGACTTCGGCCGCGCCGATGAATACGCCGTGCTGCACCCCGAACTCGCGCGCCTGCACATGCCGTGCTACCTGGTGCCCGGCAACCACGACACACGCGGTCCGTTGCTCGAGGCATTCCGTGATCACGCCTATTTGCCGTTGTCGGCAGAGGGGCCGTTGGACTGGGTGGTGGACGAGCATCCGCTGCGCTTGATCGGCCTGGACTCGACTATTCCGGGTGGGCACGGCGGCCAGCTACTGGACAGCCAATTGCACTGGTTGGACGCGCAACTGGCACGACGCCCGGACGTGCCGACGTTGCTGATCCTGCACCATCCACCGTTTATCAGCGGCATCGGCCATATGGACCGCGAACCCTTTATCAACGCTGCGGCGCTGGAAGCAGTTGTGTCTCGCCACCCGCAAGTGGAACGCCTGCTGTGCGGGCACCTGCACCGACCGATGCAACGACGCTTTGGCGGCAGCTTGAGTTGTGTGTGCCCCGGTACTTCCCATCAGATTGTGCTGGACCTGCAGGACGCCGCGCCCGCGCATTTCAACCTGGAGCCGGCGGGGTATCTGTTGCATCGCTGGGATGCGCAACAGGGCCTGATCAGCCACAACGGCGTGTTCGGGGATTACCCGGGGCCGTACCCGTTTTATGACGCTCATGGATTGATTGACTGAGGTTTACGGAGGTTTCACTTCACTCAACTCGCTAACAACTAAGCAACTGAATAACCGTTAACGCCGCGGCCAACTTCACATTTGGCCGACGGCATCCTGCTGCCCATTTTTTGCGCCCGGAACCTGGGTTCCGCGCCGGAGTTCGTCCTGATGAAAGCCACGTTGAATGTATTAAGTGTATTGACCGGCGGCCTGGGCATTGCCCTGAGCCCCTTGGCGTCTGCTGACTTTTTGAGCGACAGCAAAGCCAACTTGAGCATGCGTAACTTCTACTTCAATAACGACAACCGCGACGGCACGGCGGCACCGTCGAAGACCGAAGAGTGGGGCCAGGCCTTTATCCTCAACTACCAGTCGGGCTTCACCGACGGCACCGTCGGTTTTGGCCTGGACGCCATCGGCATGCTCGGCGTGACCCTCGACAGCAGCGCCGCGCGCCATGTCGGCAGCTCGATGATCCCCACCGAAGACGGCAAGGCCACGGACAACTGGGCCCGTGGTGGCGCGACGGCCAAGGCGCGCTTTGCCAAGACCGAAGCGCGCTACGGCTACCTGCGCCCGAACCTGCCGATCCTGGTGAGCAACGACGGCCGCCTGTTGCCGCAGTCGTTCGAAGGCGGGCAGGTCACCAGCAAGGACATCGACAACCTGACCCTGGTCGGCGGCCAGCTTGAGCACACCACCGGTCGCGGCTCCAGCGACCGCAGCGGCCTGGCAGCGGCGGGCGGTACCCGGGAGAGCAATAAATTTACCTACGCCGGTGCGGACTACCAACTGACCAAGGACCTGATGGTCCAGTACTACTACGCCAACCTCGAAGACTATTACCAACAACATTTCGCCGGGTTGATCCACGTATTGCCGCTGGGCGAATACGGCTCATTGAAAACCGACCTGCGCTACTTCAATACCCGCTCCGACGGCAAAAACAGCAGCGTCGCCGGCCGTGCCGAGGGCTACAAGCTGGGCGGCTATACCAAGAACGGCAACGGTGAAATCGACAACAACACCTGGAGCGCCGCGTTCATCTACTCCCTCGGCCCGCACGCGATCACCGCCGGCTACCAGCAAGTCTCGGACGACAGCAACTTCGCCCAACTCAACCAGGGCGGCCTGGTGAACAAAGGCGAGGGCGGTGCCAGCCTGTACCTCTACACCGACCGTACCGTGCAGACCTTCATCCAGGCCGGCGAACGCACCGGCTTTGCCCAGTACGCCTACGACTTCGCGTCGCTGGGTGTACCCGGCCTGAAGGCCTCGGTGATGTACCTCAAGGGCGAGCACATCCTCACCACCAGCGGCAACGACGCCAGCGAGTGGGAGCGGGACATCTCGTTGGATTACGTGGTGCAGAGCGGCACGTTCAAGAACGTCGGCTTCGGCTGGCGTAACGGCGTGTCACGCAGTGAAGTGGCGCGGGACCAGGACCAGAATCGGGTGTTTGTGAGTTATTCGATTCCGTTGATGTAGTACCGCTGAGCCCCTCATCTTTGTAGGAGCGAGTTTGCTCGCGAAAAACGTCAACGATAACGCGCCTGTTCAGAATGCCAGCGGTGTCCTTGGGTTCTTCGCGAGCAAGCTCGCTCCTACAGGGGGGCTTGCTCACGCCACCCGATTCCTGCCCGCGCCCTTGGCCTCATACAAGCGCATGTCCGCGCGCTTGAGCAATGCCAGGGAGTCGCGGTCAGAAGGCTCGGCCACGCCCACGCCGATACTCACGGTCAGGCGACCCACGCTTGGGAACACTGCCGCCTCGACAGCCACACGGATCTTTTCGGCGACCACGTCAGGGCTGTCCGGCGCTTCGACTTCCGGCAGCAGCACGGCGAATTCTTCTCCGCCATAACGGGCAACGAAGTCGGTGGCGCGCGTGGTGTTTTCTATCAGGGCTGCCAGTTGGCACAGCACATCGTCACCGATGGCATGGCCGTAGGTATCGTTGACGCGCTTGAAATAGTCGGCGTCGATCAGCAGCAGGGCGAAGGTGCGGCCGGTACGTTGGAACAGCAGGCTGTTCTCGGCGAGTTTTTCGTCGAAGCGGCGCCGGTTGAACACGCCGGTGAGGGCGTCGTGGGTGGCCAGCTTGAGCAGGTCGGCGTTGGCCTGGGTGAGGTCGGCGGTGCGTTGCGCCACGGTGGCTTCCAGGGAGGCGTTGGCGTCTTGCAGTTCACGTTCCTTGGCGAGCAGCGATTGCGTCATGCCGGTGAGCGATTGTCCCAGTTGGGCAATCTCCAGCACCGGGTGTTCCTGGGGGAAGACCGCGCCGGGCTGATGGTCCTGCACCTGTTTGGCGGACTTTGCCAGGCGCTCGATGGGACGGCTGAGGGAGGAGGCGAGGTAATACGCGGCCACTACAAAAGTGATCGCCGCGAGCAGGCCGAGCACGAGCAATTTGTACAGCAGGCTGCGCGCCGGTTGCAGGGCTACGTCCAACGGCTGGCGCACCATGATGTACCAGTTCATCCTGGCGTTGGACGGGCTTGGCACGGCGACGGAGGCCGTGACGTAGCCGTTGCCGGAGAACCAGCCGGCCGACGTGAGCAGCTTGTCTGCGGGTATCTGTTCACCCGCGAGGGCTTCGGGGTAAAGCACCTTGCCATCGAAGTCGACAATCAAGGCCTCGATATCGGGGAGGGCGTCTTTTTGCGTTACGGCAGCAGTTTGGCCAGCAGCACTGCCTCGTGGGGATCGCCGGTGTACTCACCGCGCAGGCCGGCCTGGAACCATGCTGCACCGATTGATTGACCAGCAGCCCGTTGACGGCCTGGCGCACTTGGCCATCGGCGTCGGCGATGCCCATCCAGGCATATTCGGCGCGTGATTGCGTACGCAGTTCCATCAGCGTGAGGATATCCGGTGCGTCCAGGTCGCCCTTGCGCATGATCGGTGCTTTGCTCAACAAAGACACTTCCAGCTGGCGCTCGTGCAGTTGCACCGCCAACAGCGCTGCGGTCGAGCGCGCCGTGCTCAGCAGGGGGCTGGCGCTGGTGGGGTGTGCGTATTTCATGTTTTACGCGTTTTACCTGCACGTGATTGCGCCCTGAGATGAGTGGTTGAAATGGGCGGTTGTACTTCACGCGGAACCGTTGGCGCTCTCGGCACCAACTGTTCATTGTGGCAAAAAGCCGGACAACCACGGAGATCATGATTGTGATGACAGGAATTAATATTCAGCCATTTATACCGCCTTCCTACGCCCAGCCGAATGATGACACTGGCCAGAAACAGCCCGTCGACGCACCGGTTTTATCCAGGAGCAAGCGTGGGGTGGCCCTAGAGGCTGCGTTGTGGCCACAGTTTTCGACGGTCAGGATTTCTCTGATGGAGATGACCAAGGAACAGGAAAAATTCATCAAGGACAACATCAACAAATGGGCGCCGTATATCAACCTGAAACTGGAGTTCACCAAAGAGCTCGATGGCGATATCAGAATCAAGGCAGATAATGACCTCCTCGGTGGGAACTCCTATTACGGCACCCAAGGTAAACAAACGGCAGGTGCCGGTGAGCCTACGATGAATATCGGCTTCAAGGGTGGGCTGAATGAACTCAACGCTCGCGTGATAATGCATGAGTTCGGTCATGCATTGGGATTAGCCCATGAGCATCAGCACCCGGAAAATACACTCGACCTGAATTTTGAGCGGATTCGCAAATATCACACAGAGAAAAATGAGCCCTCGGCCCATGAATGGTTTTTCCCGTTCGACTCACAGACGGTTGTCACCTCCCCCTATGATCAAGCGTCCGTCATGCACTACACCATTCTCAAGGATTTTCGGAACAGTGGACATTATGTCGAGGGCGGCAGTGAGTTGTCAGAAGGCGACAAGCAATTTGCGCGCAAGCTCTATCCCATCCCCCGTCCTCCGGTACCGCCTCGTTGGTGGAACCTTTACAACGGACACGTCCCTTCTTCGCGCGCCTGAGCTGATCCCCATTCAGACATCACCCAATGCGCCACCGCGAAAAGGGCGGGTTTGCAGCTTGTGATCATGAATTAAATTTGTGTTCGTATAAAATAAAATGAGTTTGTCTCACTATGATTGACTGCCGACAATGGCTCCCATCTCAACAGATTGGAGTTTTTTGTCATGGCAGTCGCTCATTCCCTCGGATTTCCGCGCATTGGACGCGATCGTGAACTGAAAAAAGCGCAGGAAGCGTTCTGGAAGGGCGAACTCGACGAAGCCGGCCTGCGGGCCGTCGGCCGTGAACTGCGCAAGGCCCACTGGGATCTGCAGAAACAGGCCGGTATCGAGTTGCTGCCCGCCGGTGATTTCGCCTGGTACGACCAGGTGCTGACCCACTCGCTGATGTTCGGTGTGATCCCCGAGCGTTTCCGTCCAGCCGACGGCAACGCCACCCTGCACACGTTGTTCGGCATGGCCCGGGGTGTCAGCGACAGCTGCTGCGGCGGTGCCCATGCCCAGGAAATGACCAAGTGGTTCGATACCAACTACCACTACCTGGTGCCTGAATTCAGCGTCGACCAGCAATTTCACCTGGGTTGGGAGCAGTTGTTCGAAGAGGTGCAGGAAGCCCTCGACCTGGGCCACACCGTCAAGCCGGTGGTGATCGGCCCGCTGACCTACCTGTGGCTGGGCAAGGCCAAGGGGGGTGATTTCGACAAGCTCGACCTGCTTGAGCGCCTGCTGCCGTTGTACGGCCAGATCTTCCAGCGCCTGGCCGACCTCGGCGTGGAATGGGTGCAGATCGACGAGCCGATCCTGGTCCTCGACCTGCCGCAGGAATGGAAGAACGCGTTCGAGCGTGCCTACAACCTGATCCAGCGCGACCCGCTGAAAAAGCTGGTGGCGACCTACTTCGGTGGCCTGGAAGAGAACCTCGGCCTGGCCGCGAACCTGCCAGTGGATGGCCTGCACATCGACCTGGTGCGCGCGCCGGAGCAGTACCCGACCATCCTTGACCGCCTGCCGGCGTACAAGGTGCTGTCCCTGGGTGTGGTCAACGGCCGCAATGTGTGGCGCTGCGACCTGGAAAACGCCCTGGCCATCTTGCAGCACGCCCATGAAAAACTCGGTGATCGCCTGTGGGTGGCGCCATCCTGCTCGCTGCTGCACAGCCCGGTGGACCTGGGCCGTGAAGACCAGTTGGATGCCGAGCTGAAAAGCTGGCTGGCATTCGCCGTGCAAAAATGCGCTGAAGTGGCGGTGCTGGCGCAAGCGGTTAACCAGCCTGAAGCGCCCAACGTCCTTGCTGCCCTGGCCGAAAGCCGCGCGGTGCAGGCGGCCCGCGCGGCCTCGCCGCGTATCCACAAACCTGCGGTACAGGCGCGGGTGGCGGCGATTACCCGCCAGGACAGCCAGCGTCAGTCGCCGTTTACCCAGCGTATCGAGAAACAACGTGCGGGCCTGAACCTGCCGCTGTTTCCGACCACCACCATCGGTTCGTTCCCGCAGACCGCATCGATCCGCCTGGCGCGGCAGTCCTACAAACAGGGCAAGTTGAGCCAGGCCGAATACGTCGAAGCCATGCACAGCGAGATTCGTCACGCCGTCGAGGTGCAGGAAAACCTCGGTCTGGATGTGCTGGTGCACGGGGAAGCCGAGCGCAACGACATGGTCGAGTACTTCGCCGAGCAGTTGGACGGCTATGTGTTCACCCGCTTCGGCTGGGTGCAGAGCTACGGTTCGCGTTGCGTGAAGCCGGCAGTGATCTTCGGCGACCTGAGCCGCCCGAAGGCGATGACGGTGGAGTGGATCCGCTACGCCCAAGGCCTCACCCGCAAGGTGATGAAGGGCATGCTGACGGGACCTGTGACCATGCTGATGTGGTCGTTCCCCCGCGAAGACGTGAGCCGCGAAGTGCAGGCGCGCCAACTGGCCCTGGCGATTCGCGACGAAGTGGTCGACCTGGAGGCCGCCGGCATCAAGATCGTACAGATTGACGAAGCCGCGTTCCGCGAAGGCCTGCCGTTGCGCCAGGCGCAGTGGCAAGGCTACCTGGACTGGGCCACCGAAGTGTTCCGCCTGTGCGCCTCGGGCGTGCGCGATGAAACCCAGATCCACACGCACATGTGCTACAGCGAGTTCAACGATGTGATCGAGTCCATCGCCGCCATGGATGCCGACGTGATCACCATCGAGACCTCGCGCTCGGACATGGAGTTGCTGGACGCGTTCGAAGCCTTTGCCTACCCCAATGACATTGGCCCGGGCGTCTACGACATCCACTCGCCACGGGTGCCGGATGCCTCGGAAATGGCCAACCTGTTGCGCAAGGCGGCGAAACGGATTCCTGCCGAGCGCCTGTGGGTGAACCCGGATTGCGGGTTGAAGACGCGGGGGTGGCCGGAGACGGAGGCGGCGTTGATTCATATGGTCACTGCAGCTCGCCAGCTACGCGCTGAGTTGGCTTGATATCGTAAAAAATGTGGGAGGGGGCTTGCTGTGGTGAGCGGGCTTGCCCCGCGCTGGGCCGCGCAGCAGCCCCAGTAAAGCAGAATGCGGTATATCAGAAACTCCATAGCGGCTGTTTTGGGGCCGCTACGCGGCCCAACGCGGGACAAGCCCGCTCGCCACAGGGGGAACTCGCCAGTCTCTGAAAATTGTGTAGATACCTATGCCACGATGAGTATGGGCGAGCTCCCACATTTGGATCCGTGTCAGGTCAGAGGTATTTGAGCCAGGCCAGGTCGCGGCGGCGGGCCTTGAGCCCGGCGAACCAGCGCACCGGCGGGTAGAGCGCCAGGGGTAATACTAGCGCCATCAGCCACACCGCGCCCATGCTGTCGAAGCCAAAGTAGTTGCCCTGGTTCAGGCCAAGCAGCGCGACACAGGCGACATACAGCACTTTCAGCACATAAAGGTGCAACAGGTAAAAGAACATCGGCACGGATCCAAACACCGCCAACACGCCGATCCAGCGTCGATGCCCCGCGCGTTCAAACGCCAGCAACAGCAACAGCCCAATCCCCAGGGTCAACGCCAGGAACAGCAGCGAAGGCGGGTACTTGGTGACGTTGAAAAAGCTCATCAGCGTCTGCACGCCGCTGTCATACGCCTGCCAGGGTTTCTCGCCGTAGCCATTGAGCCCACGCAACAGCACAAACCCCAGCAACGCACCCAAGCCGCCGAGCAGCAAATACCGCTGGCGCACGGCAGGCCGCGTGGCATTGGCAAACCACGGTCCCAGGCCGTAACCCAGGGCAATCACGCCGATCCACGGCAGTACCGGGTAGGTCGTGCGCAGGCGCAGGGTGTCGGATACGTCAATCCAACTGCGTTCATGCAGGATCGTCCACGGAATATGCAGCGCCGAGCCTGGGTCGAAGTGCAGGCCATCCAGCAGGTTGTGCCCGCCGATGATCACCAGCGCCAGCACGATCAACAGCGGGCGCGGCAACCACACCAGGGCGGCGAGGGCGAGCATGCTGATGCCAATCGCCCAGATCACCTGCAGATAGATCACGCTGGGCGGCAACTGGAAGGTCCAGGCGAAGTTGACCAGGGTGAACTCCAGCACCACCAGGAACAACCCGCGCTTGAACAGGAACGCCGACACATCGCGGCGGCCCTGGTATTTCTGGCCGTATAAAAACGCGGATAAGCCCGTGAGCAACACAAACACCGGCGCGCACAGGTGGGCGAGGGTGCGGCTGATAAACAACGCGGGCTCGGTGCTGTCGATGCTCATCGGGTCGCTGACCTGGCGATGCAGCAGGAAGGTCTCGCGTACGTGGTCGAGCAGCATGAACAGGATCACCAGGCCGCGCAGGGCGTCGATGGAGAGCAGGCGTTGGCGCAGGGGAACGGCATCGGTCATGGGCGGGATCACAGGGCAGGGCGGAAAATTGGCGTTATCCTATAACATTAATCAACGCGTTGCCCTCCGTTGATCCCGCTTCTGATACCTTCAGTGAATTCACACCCGGAGCCCCTGAGCATGAGCACCCCTCAAACCGTCATCGACTTCTGGCGGCACGCCGGCCCCAAGCGCTGGTTCGCCAAGGACGATGGGTTCGACGCCACCTTCCGCGACACCTTCCACGCCACCCACCTGCAAGCCGCCCGGCGCGAGCTGGAAAGCTGGCTGGATTCGGCCGAAGGCGCCTTGGCCTTGTTGATCCTGCTCGACCAATACCCACGCAACGCCTTTCGCGGCACTGCGCACATGTTCGCCACCGACCCGCTGGCGCGCCTGTACGCCCAGCGCATGGTGGACGCCGGGCTCGACCAGCAGGTGGAGCCGGCATTGCGCGCGTTCTGTTATTTGCCGTTCGAACACTCGGAAGACCCAAGGGACCAGCAACGCTCCCTGGCCCTCAACCAGCCACTGGACGCCAACACTTACCGCTGGGCCAAGGAACACGCGCAGATCATCGAGCGCTTCGGGCGTTTTCCCCATCGCAATGCGGTGCTGGCCAGGGTCACCACGGATGAAGAGCGCGCCTTTCTGGACAAGGGCGGGTTTGCCGGTTAACCCGCTATTCCGCCCGGGAATGCCCCCATAAAAACCGCGCATTGTCTTTCTCGGCGCGCATCTCGTAGCGTAGGGCTTCACCCAAGGAGCCCCGTTATGAACCAGCCCCCGTTGCGCCTCTACGTTGATTCGCTCTACACCAGCCCGTACGCGATGTCGGTGTTCGTCACCCTGCGGGAAAAAGGCCTGGCCTTCGACCTGGTCACCCTGGACCTGGACACCGCGCAAAACCAGACAGCCGACTTTGCCCAGCTATCCGTGACCCAGCGCGTGCCGACCCTGGTGGAAGGCGATTTTGCCTTGTCGGAATCCTCCGCGATTACCGAATACCTGGACCAGGCCTACCCCGAGACAGCCGTGTACCCGGCCGATCCCAAACAGCGGGCGAGGGCACGACAGGTGCAGGCGTGGTTGCGCAGTGATTTGCTGCCGATTCGCCAGGAGCGTTCGACCCTGGTGGTGTTTTATGGGCAGAAAATGCCGCCGTTGTCAGCCGACGCCCAAGGGGCAGCCCGGCGCTTGATCAGTGCGGCGCAGGTGCTGTTGGCGGGCAACCCTTCGTACTTGTTCGGTGAGTGGTGCATTGCTGACGTGGACCTGGCGGTGATGCTCAATCGCCTGATTCTCAACGGCGACAGCGTACCTGCCGAGTTGGTGGCTTATGCGCAGCGCCAGTGGCGCCGGCCGTCCGTGCAGGCGTGGGTCAACCTGCAACGTCCTGCGCTGTAGCGCGGGTCGTCATTTGCATGACGCGCCGGTCCAGGTCTTCCCAATCGGCCATGCCCAGCACCCGGGTGGTGTTCAAGCCACGCAGGTAACCGCGCAATTGCTGGGCACTGGCGTGCACCTGGTCGGCCTCTGACGCCTCATCCAGCAGTACCTGTTCATACTCGACCAGGTAATCGGCGACCCGCTCGCGAAACTCCGGCAAGACGGCTTCGCGGATGCGGTCGAAGGTTTTCTGGTGAGGCTTCATGGCGTGGTCCTTATAGGTTTTATGTGAGCACTATCGGTTCAGATAATAGTCACCATCATGCAACGCAAGTTCTGTTTTTTCAGGAAAAGCGCAAAATCGCCTGCATCGAGACGCTGTTCAAGGAAATGCGCGATGAGGACGTTGATTCAGCTGGGTTTAATGATGCTGATGCTGGGCACTGTGATCGTCAACAACGCAGCGATCGCTGATGAATTGCGTGCAGGCCATTTGCTACCTATCGTCGGTAGCGTAGACTCCCTGCAGCATGCGCAATCGGTGGGGGTGTTGTTAAGCGATAACACCCGCGACAACCTCAGCTACCTTGAACGCTACCACGACATGGCCTTGAACGGCGCCAGGGATGCCCTTGATGCAGGTATCCGCGAGGCGTTCGTCAACAGCTCCGACCCGGAACTGGCCATTGATTGGTTGATGAGCTCGCTGCAGGGAACCTTTTTGTCGGTGACGGTCTACGACAACCTGGATGCCCTGGTGCAGGCTCGCCCCGATGTGGTGGTGATGCTCGATACCCATAACCAACTGCTGACCCAGCGCAACGATCAGGTCGAGGCGCGTTTTATCGCACGGTTTTATGACGCGAACCTGCAATACATCGCCAAGGCCGAAGGCTCGGTGCACAGGCAGGTGCCCTCGGTGTGGGTGCACGACAAGGCCGCACCGGAGATTGCCGCGCGGATCGAACAGCAGCGGGATGTGCAGCTCGATGCGTTGAAGCAGTTCGATGCCTCGCTCAAGGCGCTGGTTCGCGCGGGTTGATGTGAACCTTTATTTTTAGACTCAGGATTTTTTCATGCGCTCTTTTTTCGTACCGGTCGCGGCCCTGTTGCTGGCCGGTTGTGTTTCCGCTCCCAATAATCCGACCTTGACCCTGCAAACCGGCAAGAGCCCGGATGACTATGTGCAATGCCTGCTTCCCAAGCTGGAAAAGCACGGCATCACGTCGACGGTGACCCAGAACTCACGCCACGCCAAGCTGGTGTTGACCAGCAAGATTGCCGCCGATGACGTGCTGGAGGTCTACAAGGCGGGGGACGGCGGCAAGGTGTTTTTGTATGAGCGCAAGCCGCTGGCGTCGACCATTACGCCGTCGCGGCTTGAACAGGTGGCGCAGGACTGCAGATAACCGATGTGGGAGGGGGCAAGCCCCAAGCCCGCTCACCACAGCGGTTCGATCCTGCTGCTGGCGGTGGTCATCGACCGCATGAAACAACGCTGATGGTGGTAAACAAGCCCGTCGTAGTGAGCGGGCTTGCCCCGCGCTGGGGCGCGAAGCGGCCCCAATACAGTCACTGCATTCTTCCAGGCTGAACCGGGTTGCGGGTTTTAGGGCCGCTTCGCGCCCCAACGCGGGCAAGCCCGCTCACCACAGTTACAGTGTTCCTCCTTAACTGACTGGCATTGGGGCAAGCCCCCTCCCACATTTGAATCTGCATAAGGCCTAAGGTCTGGCTTCATTGCTGAAGCTGTTAACCGTTTTCACCAGCCCTTGAGCCGCCAGCGCCACCAACTCCCCACCTTTCTCCACCGTCGCCAGCGCCGGGTCCGAGCCCATGCGCCCGTCGGGGAAGCGGGCGCGGAAGTCCAGGGCTTCACGGATCGGCCCGGTGTTGGCGATCTGCGGGGAGTAGTCGGCCGACTTGATCGCGTCCGGGTACGCCCACTGCGTCACCGCGATTTCCGAAGGCGTCGCATGGCTGCCATGGCCCACCGGGAATTGGCGGTGCGCCAGGTCAGTAACGCCTTCCAGGTCCCACCAGTTCACCAGCTTCAACGCAAACCCGGCAGGGCGACGGCCGAAGCTCGCCTCGGCGTACAGCTCGGAAAACGCCGCTTCAATCGTGGCGATATTGCCGCCGTGGCCGTTCAGGAACAGGATCTTGTCGAAGCCATGCCCGGCCAGCGAGCGCACCCAGTCGCCAATCGCAGCGATAAAAGTGGAAGGGCGCAGGGAAATGGTGCCGGGGAAACCCAGGTGGTGCTGGGCCATGCCGATATTGAAGGTCGGGCCGATGAGGATGTCGGCGTTCTTTTGCGCCTCATGTGCGATGATTTCCGGGCACATCCAGTCGGTACCCAGCAGGCCGGTGGGGCCGTGTTGTTCGTTGGAACCGATGGGGATCACCACCGTGCGGCTGCGTTCCAGGAACTGCCCGATCTCGATCCAGGTCGATTGATGTAGAAGCATGCGAAGCTCTCTTTTATCTGTGGGGACAGGCTAACCGCCACGGATTGTACGACTACTCGCCACCTGCTGGGGTTTGCAATTGAGGTACGTCGAGGACTTCAACCAACGTTGGTCGGGGTACCACGAAAACATGAACTGCCCATCCTTGAGCTTGTCCACCACCTGGCGTGCCACCTGCGGGCGCACGGCCGGGCAACCCTGGCTGCGGCCGATGCGGCCTTCGCGCTTGCTCCACAAGGGGCTGACGTAGTCGGCGGCGTGAATCACGATGGCGCGGTCGCGGGCCTGGTCATTGAACCCCGGCTCCAGGCCGTCCATGCGCAGCGAGTAGCCATGGGTGCCGAGGTAGCTTTCCTGGGTGCGGAACAGGCCCAGGCTGGATTGATGGCTGCCTTCCAGGTTGGAGAATTGGGTGGCGAAGTTTTCCCCGGACTTTGCGCCGTGGGCCACCAGGTCGCGCAGCACCAGGGTTTTCTTGCGCAGGTCGAAGATCCACAGCCGACGGGCGGTTGAAGGTTGGGAATAGTCAATCACGGCCAGGCGCTCGGAGCGTTCCTCGCCATTATTGACGGCGCATTGCACGGCGTTCAGGGCGCTTTTCAGTACCGTGGGATTGAGTTCTGGAGCCGAGCGCGCCAGGCTGCTATACAAGGAAGGAGGGTTGCCATTGGCGGCGAGCGTAATAGTGCTCAGTAAAGCCAGGCCCACGGTGACCAAACCGAGGCGGCACATAAAAGTCAGCATCTACAGTACATCCCCCCCACTGTGGATTGGAGCAAAGCTATTGTTCAAAAAACACGCATGTTACTTGAGCATTTGCCTGCTCGTTGCACCATTGGTCGCCACAGCCGACGTGCTGCCGGTCGAGCCATTGCCGGTCACCACGCCGGCGCCGGTCGAACTGGCCCCGCTGCAACAGGCACTGGCGCAAATGCCGGGTGTCTGCCCCGGCCTTGCCGCGCAGATAGACGCCGCCGCCCAACTGCGCCTGCAGGCGTTCTACCAGCAGCAGGGGAATGGGCCGCTGTGGTCCGCCAACGATCGCCGCGAGGCACTGCACGCCCAATTGCAGCTGCTCGCCGATGACGGGCTGGACCCCACCCACTATAGTCTGCCTGCGGCGGATGCCACGGCCAATGTGCTGTGCAGCGACATCGACATCAGCCAGCACTACCTGCAAGCCCTGCAGGATCTGCATTACGGGCGCCTGCAGCAATCGCGCTTCGAACCGCTGTGGCATTCGCAGCCGCCCACCCGCGACCCCGACACCGAAGTGCTGGCCCTCGCTGCCCTCGGCCTGCAAAACATGGCGCAAGCCTTTGACCAGGCGCGCCCCAGCGCCGACCTGTACCGCAGCCTGCGCAACGCCTATTCCACGGTCCGCCTGCAACCCTTGCCCCATTGGGATCCGGTCGGCAGCGGCCCGTTATTGCGCCCCGGCATGGACGACCCGCGTGTCCCGGAACTGGCCCGTCGGCTCCACAGCGGTGGCTACCTGTCTGTCGAGCCCAAGGGCGCGGGCAAACAATACGGTCCGGAACTGGTCACCGCGGTGAAGGCCTTCCAGCTCAGCCACTCCCTGCAATCGGACGGCGTGATCGGTGCCGGCACCGTGGCCGAACTCAATATCAGCCCGGCCATGCGCCGCGAACAACTGCGCATCAACCTCGAGCGTTTCCGCTGGCTGGCCCAGGACCTGGAGCCCGAAGGCGTACTGGTCAACGTCGCCGCCGCGCAACTGAGCGTGTACCAGAGCGGCATCCCGGTGTGGCAGACCCGCCTGCAAGTGGGCCGCGCCGAACGCCAGACGCCGCTGCTCAAGTCACGCATCACCCGGTTGACCCTCAACCCCACCTGGACCATCCCGCCCACCATCATGCGCGAGGACAAACTCCCGGCCATCCGCCTCAACCCCGAGTACCTGCGCCAGCAGAACCTGCAAGTGCTCGACGCCGAAGGCCACCCGCTGGCGCCGGAAAATATCGACTGGGCGCGCCCCGGCAATATCCTCCTGCGCCAGGAAGCGGGCCCGCGCAACCCACTGGGCAAGATCGTGATGCGCTTCCCCAACCCGTACTCGGTGTACCTGCACGACACCCCCAGCCAACCGCTGTTCACCAAGGGCCCGCGGGCGTTCAGCTCCGGTTGCGTGCGGGTCGAACAACCGCTGCTGCTGCGCGACCTGCTGGTCAGCCCGGCCGAACGCGCGCGCACCGATGAACTGCTGGCCACCGGCGTGACCCATGAATTCCGGCTGGCCACCCCGGTGCCGGTGCTGTTGGGCTACTGGACGGTGCAGGTCGACGGCCAGGGTGACCTGGTGTATGCGCCGGATATTTATGGGCGCGACCTGGTGTTGATGAAGGCGATGGGGAGTGTGCTCTAGGGCATTGCCGTGTGGGCAACGATTGACGTGACGGCCTCGGTAGCTGTCACGGAGGCCGTGTCCAGGGTCAACACGGGTTGGTCCCAACGCTCATATTCATGCGCCGATACCGACTGCCAAGTCGGCGGCGTCAACCCAGGAATGTCGCCCCTACGGGTTTCCACCCGGCGCCGGTGTTCCTGTGCGTCTGTACACACCACCTGAATATTGACCAGCGCCACGTCTGCCGTCGCGGCCGTCGCTGTCCAGGCTGCCCGACTCTCCTTGACCGGGTTCACGCAATCGGCGACGACCCTATGGCCCAACTGCAAGTTACTCAGCGCCAGCGCATTCGCCACGCCGTAACCGCTGGCACCGACATCACCCGCCAATACGCCCGCGTCGCGAATCGCCTGCTCGATCACATCGATGCGCAGGTAAACCGCACCGGTCTGGCGCGCCAACTCGCGGGCAATCGTGGTTTTGCCGGTGCCGGGCAGGCCGCTGAAGACGATAAGCATGCTTGACTCTCGATAAGCTTGGGTCGGTTCAGGGTATCCTCCAGTTCCCCCACCGGTCGACCCCAGGACAGCCCATGACCTTGCCGTTCACAAAGATGCACGCCCACGGCGACGATTTCATCATTATCGACCGCCGTGGCCTGGACGACCCTGTTACCCCCGAGGTCGCCCGCCGCCTGGGCAATCGCCACACCGGTATCGGCTTTAATCAATTGGCCGTGGTGCTCGACTGCGAAGACGCCGCTGCGCGCATCAAGTTCTGGAACCCCAATGGCACGCCGCTGCAAGCCTGTGGCAGCGCCACGCGCGGGGTGGCCGACCGCTTGATGCATGAAACCCGCAGCGATTCGGTTGTGCTGCGCACCGACCGGGGCCTGCTGACCTGCGTGCGGGTAGCGGATCGTCAAGTGTCGGTCAACATGGGTGAGCCGTCGCTGGACTGGTCGGCCGTGCCGCTGGCCGAGGCCATGGATACGGGTACGTTACCGCTGGCGGGCAACCCGGCGGCGTGCAGCATGGGCAACCCCCATTGCACGTTTTTTGTGGCCGACATCAACGCCATCGATCCGGCCGCCGTCGGCCCGGCGCTGGAAATTCACCCGCTGTTCCCGGCCAGGACCAATGTGCATTTCGTGCAGGTGCTCGACCGTGGGCATATCCGCCTGCGCATTTGGGAGCGTGGCGGCGGCGTGCCGTTGGGCTCCGGTTCGTGCTGCTGCGGCGCGGTGGTCAATGGCATCCGCCGTGGCTTGCTGGATGCCACGGTGCAGGTGCAGTGCGACGGCGGTACGGTCACGGTGTGTTGGGACGGGCAGGGCGGTGTGGTGTTGACGGGCAGTGTGGAGCCGATCATGCAGGGCAGCGCCTACCTGTTCTGAAACGTCACCGTGAAGGTGGTGCCGGCCGTGGCACAGGAACTCACCGCCACATCGCCGCCATGGACCTTGGCCAACTCCCGCACGATATACAGGCCCAGGCCCACACTGCGCACGTCGCTGCCCTGGTCGGTGCCACGGGTCATGGGCTCGAACAGCCCGGCCAGCAAACCTGCCGGAATCGCCGTGCCGTGGTTGTGCACCGCCACTTCGCAAGCGCCGGCATCCAGGCGCGAGGTGATGGTGATCGGCCGTCGCGGGTCACCATAGGCCACGCTGTTAGCCACCAGGTTGCCGATGATCTGCTGCACGCGATCGGCATCCAGGCAGGCGTCGCCACGGCCCTGTGCGTGATGCTCCAGCGTTGCCTTGGGGAACGCCACGCGCAGTTCGTCCACCGCGCGATGGATCACCTCGTGCAGGTCCAGCGGCGCCGCCTTGATGGTGATGCCCTGGCCGACCCGTGCCTGGGTAAAGTCCAGCAGGTCGGCGATCATGCGTTGCGCGCGCTCGGAGGACTGGCCGATATGCCCCAGCAGTTGGCGCTCCTTGGGTGTGCGTTCGCCACGGCTGAGAAAGTCCGAGGCCATGCGGATCGCCGTGAGCGGGTTTTTCAGGTCATGGCTGACAATCGCGACCATCTGCTCGGCAAACAGGGCGCGACGCTGGGCGATGGCGTAGGCCTCGTTCAGTTCGGCCTGGGCTTGTTGCAGCGCGACTTCGGTGGCGGTTTTTTCCTGCAACAGCGCTTCGGCCAGGTGGCGCGCGTTGAGCAGCTCGCGCTCGTACTTGTCGCGGTCGGTGGTGCCGAACAGCGCCAGGTCGTACACCACGGCGCCGGCCTGTTCGCGTTTGTTGCCGTTGAGCAGCACGGTCAGCTTGTGGCCGTCGCGGTGCAGCAGGTCCAGCTTCACCTCGGTGACGCTGCCGTGCATGCGCAGCATCGGCGCCAGGTGGGTCTGGTGGAAGATCCTCCCGCCCATGCTCAGCAGGTCTTGGAAGCGCCGGCCATGCAGCTCGGCGATGCTGAACCCCAGCCAGTCGCTGAAGCGCGCGTTGGCCTGCTGGATCGTGCCATCTTCCGTGGTGACGGCCAGGGCGCAGGCGGCACTGTCGAACAGATCAGCCGGCACGTGCGGCCATCCAGGGCACCAGGAAGGCGTCCATGGCCGCCGTGCAGGCCTGCGGCGCGCTCATGTGCGGGCAATGGCCGACGTTGTCCACCAGGCAATAGGTGCTGTTGGGCAGCACGCTGTGCAGGTATTCACCCACGGCCACCGGGGCGATCAGGTCGTCACTCGATTGCAGGATCAGCACCGGGGTGGGCAGGCCGATCACGTCCTGGCGGTTGTCCGACATAAAGGTCACGCGCGCGAACTGCCTGGCGATCTCCGGCTCGGTGCGGCAGAAACTCTCGGTCAGCTCGTCGCTCAGCGCCGGTTGGCCGGGGGCGCCCATGATCACCGGGGCCATGGCGCTGGACCAGCCGAGGTAGTTGCTGTCGAGGGTGTCGAGCAGGTCGTCGATGTCGGCGCGTTTGAAACCGCCCACGTAGCCGTCGGCATCGAGATAGCGTGGCGACGGTCCGATCATTACATGGGCTGCGACACGGCCGGGGGCCAGGCGGTCGGCTAGGGTGCCGATCATCGCACTGACCGAGTGCCCCACCAGAATCACCGGGCCCTCGGCAAAGGCGTCGATGATCTCGTTCAAGTCGCGGGCATAGCCGTCCAGCGCGCTGTACTTGGCCTTGTCAAAGGCGTTGAGGTCGGAGAGACCTGCGCCCACAAGGTCATACATCACCACGCGAAAACGCTCTTTGAACTGCGGCGCGAGGTAGTTCCACATGGCCTGGTTGCAGCCAAAACCATGGGAAAACACCAGGGTCGAGGGCCCGTCACTCATCACGTTGACGTTGTTGCGCTGGAGTAGGCCCATGGGGATCTCGAAGTTATGGCGTATTGCTAGGTGTGCTGCAGTTTAGATAGTCGATGGCTTTGGGTCACGCGTTATAGCGCCGATAGGGTAAAGTCGGCGCCTTCAGGAAGAAACTTCAGGTAACAAACATGATGCGGTGGTTGCGGCAATCCGTCTTGAGTCTGCTGGTATTGATGTCCGCCGGCCTGTTTATCACCGCCCAGGCCGAGACGTCGCCCATCGGCGTGGCCCTCGACCAGCGGGTGATCGACCTCACTAACACCCTCGACGCCGCCACCACCACCCGTCTGCAAGACCAGCTCGCCGCCCTTGAGCAGCGCAAAGGCGCGCAGGTGGCGGTGTTGCTGGTGCCCACCACCCGTGGCGCGAGCATCGAGGACTACGCCAACCAACTGTTCCGCGCCTGGAAACTGGGGCGCAAGGATGTCAACGACGGCATCCTGCTGGTGGTGGCCAAGGACGATCGCAAGGTGCGCATCGAGGTGGGCTATGGCCTGGAGGGCACGGTGACCGACCTGCTGGCCCACCGGATTATTGAAGAACACATCACCCCGGCCTTTCGCCAGGGCGACTATGCCGGCGGTGTCGAGCAGGGCGTGAACGACCTGGTTGTCCTGGTGGATGGCGGTGACTTGCCGCAAGTGGCCGGGCAGGGCGGCAGTCTTGAGGCGCTTGCGGTGTTGCTGGCGTTCTTGTGCGGTGCCGTCGGCGGCGTGCTGGTCGCGGCGCGCAAGCTCGGCTGGCGTGGGGCGCTGATCGCCACCGCAGCCGTTACCGTGGCGCTGGTGGTATTCGCCGGTGGCCGGGAATGGCCGATGTACCTGCTGGTACTGCCGCTGACCCTCCTGATCGGCGGCGCCACCTTCGGCGCCTTGTGGCTGGCGCGCACGGCGTTCTACTGCGTGATAGGGCTGTTGGCCTACATCGCCGGGGTGGTGATCGCCAACCGGTTCGTGGAGGTCAGCTATATCCATTGGCTGGTGTGGCCGTTTGGCGCGGCGTTGGTGCTGGGCTTGTACCTCGGGTTGTTCTTCGTCATCAGGGCATCCTGGAAAAAGCGCCCGCGCTTTTTCCTCCTGCGTGCGCTGGCGGTCATGGCCATCTACGTCGCTGCGGCGACACTGCTGGGGCACGGGTATCAGGGCTGGATCGTGGCGATTCCAGTGGCCTCCTTTGTGGCGTTTATCGTGTTTGTGCAGAGCATCGCCAGTTCCGGCTCGGGGTCCGGTTCGGGCGGTGGTTCCGGTTCGGGCTCCAGTGGCTCCAGCTCCAGCAGCAGTTCCTCGGGGGGCGGTGGTTCCAGTGGCGGTGGCGGGGCGTCGGGGAGTTGGTAATCGGCGGTTGTTCGGCGTGACGCCAGGCTGCAAGCGGCTGTCGGGCAAAGCCTTGGACGTTACAGCCGCTTGGACAGAAACACGCGACTGCTGCCTGCCGGTTCACATGGGACTTCCCCGAACCGCACCCACCCATGCTTTTCATAAAAGCCCGGTGCCTGAAAACTGAGGGTATAGAGCACCGCGTTCGCGCAGCCGCGACGCCGGGCTTCGTGCTCAAAGGCGTGCAGCAATCGGCTGCCGAGGCCTGTGCCGCGCAGGGTCTCGGGCAGGTGGAACAGGTCGAGAAAAGCCATGCCCAGGGTGGTTTTGCCGGTGATGCCGCCGACGATCTGCCGGGTATCGGGATCTTTGAGCAATACCGTCAGAGGCAGGCGATCGTTGTAGCCGGCGATACCTTCGTTGAACGCAGCCAGGCCGTTGCCGAGCATACGCTCGGCGTCGGGATTGGCCTGGTCGCTGACTTCAATAAGCGCTGCGGTCATTGCGAAACCCTCCGTTGGTTAAAGCGTCATCAGCATCTCATGCCAGGCCATGCCGCCATGATCCGAGGGTGACGGCTGCATGTAGGTGTAGCCCATGCGGGTGTACAACGGCACATGCTGTTCCTTGCACATCAGGTGAATCGTGCGCTTGCCCATGGCGTGCATGCGCTGCACGAACTCGCTCATCAGCACCTTGGAATACCCCTTGCCCTGATGCGCCGGGTCGACCACCACCGACATGATCACCACATTCGGCGCCTCGGCCGAATGCCCCACCAGTTCCTTGAACGCCTCGTCCGACATCACCACTTCGTGGGCACAGCCGCTGTTGATAAAACCTGCCACTTCGCCATCGGCTTCCAGGATCAAAAAACCTTGCGGGTATAGGGCAATGCGCGTGGCGATCTTTTCCAGGGTCGCGGCTTCGTCGCCCTCGTAGGCGGTGATTTCAATTTCAAAGCAACGGGCGGCGTCGGCGGGGAGGGCGTTGCGCAAGGTGAGGGCGGGCATGGGCGTTTCCTGGGGCGTTGAGCGAAAGGCCACATCATAACGGCCTCGCTGGGACTCTGCGCAGAACACAGATCGAAATTGTGGGAGGGGGCTTGCCCCCGATGGCCATGGGTATCTACACAACTTCCAGTGAATACGGAATCTATGGCAATTAGGCTCCTGTGGTGAGCGGGCTTGTCCCGCGTTGGGCTGCGCAGCAGCCCCAAAACCAGGCGCAGAGGAGTGTCTGATACACCACATCTGTCTTCATCAGGGGCGCTTCGCACCCCAACGCGGGCGGTGCGACGATTCGACAAGCCCGCTCGCCACAGAGGTCCCAGTTTGCTGCGCGACAGCGCTACGTCGAAGAGGTAGTGGCACCTCCCTCGCCACAAAGGTCACCCTTCAATCCACGATAAATAGCTTCGCCCCGACACTCGTCGAGGAACGATGCGCCTCCATGTCATTGCCCACCTGATAACTCATCCCGGCCGTCAGCGTGAACCGGCGGCCGTCTTCCAGCTCGGTGTGCAACTCGCCTTCCAGGCACAGCAGCACATGCCCGCGCCGGCACCAGTGATCGGCCAGGTAGCCGGGGCTGTAATCCACTCTGCGCACGCGGGTGGTGCCGAAGTGGCAGGTGCGCCATGAGGCACTGCCGCTGACGCCGGGGTGAAGCTCGGGTTCGACGGTGGACCAGTCGGTGATGCCAAACGGGACAGCGGTGAGTTCCATGGTTTGCTCGGTCGTGGGTGGTCGTGACGGGAAGCTATCGGGCTGAGGCTGCATGGGGTAGACACAGATCCCGTGGTTTTGTGGGATACAGGCGTGCGTGCTTGTTATCCTGCCGACCTTGCTCCCAAGGACGCGCACTGATGCAGATCGACCCCGCCTACATCCTGTTTGAGACCGAGCACTGGCTGCTCAACCATCACCTGGCTTCGAAGCTGCCGGGTTACCTGATGCTGGGTGCTAAGGCGCCTGTTGATTCCCTCGCCGATATGCCGGATGCAGCGCTGGCCGAACTGGGTGGACTGCTGGCGAAAACCCAGCGTGTCATGGAGGCGCAACTCAAGCCCAAGTGGTTGTATATCAGCCGCTATGGGCATCTGCCGGGGTTCCCGCTGCACTTTCATTTCATCCCGGTGTATGACTGGGTGGAAGACGCGTTCTGGCGGGACGAGCGTTATCGGCGGTTGCAGGATTTGGGTTCCCAGGACCTGGCCAAAACCCTCACCGATGGCGCGGAACTGACGCTGTTTGTGTGGCGGGAGTTGGGTGAAAGCCTGATGCCGCCGGTGATCAAAGGGCTGTCGGTTAAGCAGGTGATCGAGAGCTTGCGCGTGCATTTGCGTCACTGATGGAGATCCCCAGCGGGAGCTGACTTATCGGCACGGGTGGTGGCGTAGCATCAGAAATCGACGTGCTTCGTCATGTGTGCATGTGCCGTTACAAGTCTGTCTGGCAGCTTTCCGATGTCTGGATACAGTTCAGAAAAGACTTCTGGATATGACCCCCATGAAACGCAAAGTTCGAATCTTGATCCTGTGCAAAACCTACCCTTCCCCGAGCGCAAAATATGCCGAAACATCCTGCGTTGCGGGGATGGATGAGGCCGGCAATCTCATACGGCTGTATCCCGTACCGTTTCGCTTGGTGACTAGCGATCAGCAGTTTGCCAAGTGGCAATGGATCGAAGCCTCTGTAGAACGCAGCCCGGCGGACCGCAGGCCAGAAAGCCATAAGATCGGCGTGGACAGTATTTGTGTGGGCAGGGCCCTGCCCGCAGGCGATTGGTACGAAAGACAAGTCTTGCTGGACAGACTGATGGTTTATGAAAGTTTTGACGCACTGGAAAAGGCCAGGATTGAGCATAACGTCACGCTAGGCCTGATCAGGCCGGCACGCATCGCAGCGTTACGCATCCAGAAATCAGCATCTACAGAATGGACCCCAGAGGAAATTGACAAGCTGCAATCGATGCAACGCCAACCCAGCCTGTTTGAAGAGCAGGAACACGCCAGCATCAAGCGCCTGGAGAAAGTGCCCTTCGACTTTCATTACGTTTATGAGTGTTTGGTCGACGGTGAGCTGAAAACCCATATCCACAAAATTGTCGACTGGGAAGCCAGTCAACTCTTTAGAAACGTGTATCGCAAACACGGTGTAAAAGGTTGGGAAGCCCCCTTTCGGCACAAGCTGGAAACCGATCTACCCGACAAAGACCTCATGCTGTTGATGGGCACGATCCATCGTTTTCCCAAACAGTGGCTGATTATAAGCTTGATCTATCCGCCTAAGCGACAGAACGAAGACGATCAACAAATAGCGTTGTTTTGACCGGCAGATGCTGAACATCCAGCGACGGCTCCACTTCCTGCGCGGCTTCGGCGATCAAACTGCGATGGCAAAAACTTGCGTCCGCCTCATAGCAGACCATGCAGATACGCAGTTCAACCGCGCTGCAAAGCAGCTCGCTCAACACAGTGCCTTGGGTGCGGATATAAGCCCTGAACTCACGCGCATAGGTGGCCCAATTACCGTCTTCCTTGTATTGCTTGCGTATGGGCTTCGGGCAGCCGAGCGACCGGATGTGCTCATAGGCGATCCCCTCCGCAGCCAGGCATTGGGCAAAGGCATTTTTGGAGAAGCCTTTTTTTCGCGACAGCGGGTATTCACGCACATCCAGCACCTTGTCGATCCCGGCCTGCCTGAGTCGCGCGATGAATGCGTCGATAGACAGTCCTTCGTAGCCTGCGGTGTAGAGGTTCATGCGGAGTCTCCTAGGGCCTCCCGGCGCGATCAAAAGGTAAAAAAGCGCCGGGACTATAACATCGCCGGTTATTGACCAGACTTTGCGGGTGACGGGCGGAGTAGATTATTGCGTAACAAGCCAATGGCGCTTTTTTGGTTGGAACTCCGTTTCAACCCATCTGTTTTTTCATCGGAATACACGCCAACCGCAACCCCGACGGCGAGTGATAAATCGCCTGTTCATCGCCCACATAGCCGCACGCGCGATAAAAACTCGCGGCATTCAACGTCGCGTCCAGCACCACCTCTTCAATCGCCAGTTCCCGCGCGACCTGCTCAAGGTGATCCAGCATCGCCTTGCCATACCCGCATCCGGTAAATGCGGGCAACACGAACAGCGCGCCGACTTCGTTGTTGGCCGGGTCGAGCATGCCAGTGGCGATCGGCTCACCGTTCAACCAGCCCAGGTAGAACGGTTTTTCCATCAGCGCGCTGTAGCCGTCCTCGGCCTTGCCACGGGTCCAGAGCGCCATTTGTTCAGCGGTGTAGGCACCGATGCATTGGCTGCGAATGGCTGCGCGGCGGATGTCAAAAGCGGCGTTGGCGTCGGTGGGGGTGGCGCGTTTTATTTCCAGCATGGGTCCTTCCGTCATGGATTTCCGTTGCCCGCCCGGGTGAATGAATAAGGGAGGTGAGGGAGCTTGCTCCCGCTTTGGCAGTTTAATCCTATCAAGCACTCAGGCCGAGCAGTCGTTCTGCCAATCGGTTGCACCGTCGCCAATACCGCCCGGATCCTGGTCCAGGACGTGGCGGATGTGTTTACGGTGAGTTAATGTGACTTGAGCAGTGAGGAAACCCGCTTTGGCGGGTTCCACACTGCCTCTTGAACGTCATGGCCCTGACCAACATGCATCGAAAACAGCACCCACCACCAAGCCTGGCGCGGACAAAACTGTGGGAGGGGGCTTGCCCCGATAGCGTACTGTCTGCCCCGAATGTACTGGCTGACACACTGCTATCGGGGCATAGGTATCTACACAACTCTTAAAGGCTGACACATAACTCTGTGGTGAGCGGGCGGTGCGACGATTCGACAAGCCCGCTCACCACAAGAATGCGCTCGCCTGAAATTATTTATGCAGGACTCAAGACTTCAGTGTGAAATTTTAACCCTTTAAAATCAGTTAGTTATTTCAAGTTTGATAAGGGCTTTCTCCCGTTGGACTGCGCAGCAGTCCCGTTTTTTCAAACAAAGAGCGGGGGCCACTTCGCGGCCCAACGGGAGCAAGCTCCCTCGCCACAGGTACGGTGTTCGCCCTTAACTGCCTGCCGTTAGGGCTTGCCACAGGAACAGGCACCCCCTTAAATCCGCTGTATCAATGCATCTTGCTATGGTCCATGCCATCCAGCCCACGCGCCGTGGCCTGGACCTCAACGGTCTGCTTTTCGCCCTTGGCGTCCTGCACCGTCAGGGTCAGCGGCACCTGGTCACCTTCCTTGATCTGGCCGGTCAGGCCCATCAGCATCACGTGGTAGCCGTCCGGGTCGAGCTTGACTGCCTTGCCCGTCGGCAGGGCCACCGAGTCCACGGGGGCCATGCGCATCACGTCGTCCTTCATGCTCATCTCATGGATCTGCACATCCTTGGCCACCGGCGAGGCCACGCTGAGCAGCTTGCTGTCGCTGTCGGCGGTCACGGTCATGAATGCCCCGCTGGACGGTTGGCCCGGCACCGAGGCGCGCACCCAGGCGTCGGTGACTTGCACCTGGGCACTGGCGTGGGCGGTGAGGCCCAGCAGGGTGAGGCCAAGGGTGAAGCGCTTGAGGTGTTGAACGGCAGTCATTAGCAGACCTCCATGACGGTGAGCAGGTCTTCTGCGCACTCTTTAGCGGTAAGGGATGCCTGCAACCCCAGGCGCAGGTTGCCACGGGTGTCGAAGACAAAACTGGTGGCCGTGTGGGACAGGGTGTAGGTGTCGCCGGCGGGGATCTTTTCATAGAAGATCCCGAACTCCTTGGCGGCCACGGCGATTTCTTCCGGGGTGCCATACAGCGCTTCGAAGCTGGGGTCGAAGGCCTTGACGTACTTGTCGAGAATCTCCGGCGTATCGCGTTCCGGGTCCAGGGTGATAAAGATCACCTGCATGATCTCGCCGTCGCGGCCCATCAGTTTCTTGGCCTGGGCGGCGCGGGCCAGCGTGGTCGGGCACACGGCCGGGCACTGGGTGAAACCGAAGAACACCACCGGCATCAGGCCACGGTAGGAACTGAGGGTGACGGTGTCGCCCTCGGTGTTCTTGAGCTTGAAGGTGCGGCCCATGATCTTGTCGCTCAAGTCCTTGCCGTACTTGAAGTTCAACTTGGGGCTGTTGTCACAACCGGCCAGCAGGCCCAGGCCCAACAGGCCCATGCCGGTCAGGACCTTGCGGCGGGTGAATAACGTACTCATCAACGGTGCATCCTGTGAAACGCCCGCATTGCGCGAAATCAACTCGGCGGGCTTTGAATAGGAGTAAACGAGGAGGGCGCCAAGTCTACCAACCCTGGCCAGCCCGCGTAATCTGCGACGTTCTGCCACAGGGGCACGCTGGATTTCATCCTTTTGCACCGCTGGTGGTACAGTCGCCGCCATGAAATCGAGCCACCCCGACCGTTCCCTGATCGTCTGGACCCTGTACTTCTGCGTGCTGATGAACCTGTTCGTGTGCGGTTTGGGCCATGGCCAGATGACCGGCCAGCAGCTCAACGGGATCGGTGGCGCGTTCTGTGGAGTGGACGGCCAACAGGCGCCACTTTCCGACAAAGGGCTGGGCGCGCCGTCTTCCAGTAACATCTCGAACTACTTTGCCTGCCCGGTGTGCAACGCCGTGACCGTCGCGCTGGTGTTCCTGATCGGCCTGGCCTGGTTGCTGGGCCTGGGGCAAACCCCGCGCCCGGCCCATGAACGGCGCAACAAGGCACCGCCGCGTTATTCCTGGCCCTCGGCCAACCCCCGCGCATCCCCCGCATTCTGACGTGTGCCTTGGGCCTCCTGTGACCAGGGGGCGTTCTATCGTCACGACTGTGAGTGCGCTTTATGAACCATCACTTGCCTGCAGGCGCCAGCCGCCTGGTCAGCCAGGCGTCCCGCCGCCCGCGCGTGGAACCGGCACGCCCGGACTACCCCAGCAATGCCCGCTGCTTTGTGCACCTGGATGCACGCCTGTTGCCGTATTGGCACACCGTGTTCGACATCTGCCCGACGCTGCTCAAGCTCGACCCGCCCGAAGGCCTGAACCTGTTTCGCAGCTTTATGACCTGGGCCTATCGCAACCGCCCGGCCCAGGACTGGACGTATCACTTGAGCGTCTGTCGTTGGCTGTTGGGCTCGGCGTATCGCGCGCAGATTGGCGACGAGCCCATCGAGGCCTTCATGGCCGCCGCCGCAGCGCGCTGGATCAGTACCGATCAGAGCCCTGCGCTGGGCATCGTCCTGGCGTGGCGCGGGTCGAAGGTGTTCGATTGGAAGGACGCTCGGTTCGCGGCTGCCGAACAACAGGTGCTGCCCGCTCCAGCGTGGGAGTTTGCCTGGAGCCCGCTGACGCACCTGGGCGAATTCAACCGCTGGTTGCCGCTGCCGTGAACCGCGCTTGATCGGCATCAAGGCCACGGCCTGCGCAAGTCCGCACACTGAGGGTCCTCACTGGCCGGTCCCTCTGCGAGGCCTCCATGCTCTACCTCCTGTTGCTATTGGCCCACCTGTTCGCCGCGCTGATCTTTATCGGCACGGTGTTTTTCGAGGTGCTGATCCTGGGGCACCTGCACCAGCACTTGCCGATTCGGGTGATGGTGCTGGTGGAGCAGGGCGTCGGCCGGCGCGCCCGGGTAGTGATGCCGTGGGTGTTGCTGGTGCTGTTCGGCGCCGGGCTCGGCATGGTCTGGCTGCGTTATCTGCCGGCGTTGGCGGCACCGTTGGCGTCCTCGTTCGGCACGTTGCTGAGCCTCAAGTTGATCCTGGCCGCCAGCGTATTGCTGCACTTTCTGGTGACCATGGCGCGGATGCGCTGGGGCAAGGTCAGCGCGCGCTATAGCCGCTTTATTCACCTGAGCCTGTTCGCGCACATGGTCGCCATTGTGTTGCTGGCCAAGGGCATGTTTTACCTCAGTTGGTAACGACCTTGATGCATATCAAGGTGCGCCGACCAGTCGCACCGGACAATGCACCACCGCCGCCCGCTCCGGAGTCCGCCATGCGCACCCATCTTCATCCCACCCGCTTTCGTCAGGGCCAGGGCGTGCTGGACCTGGCCTGCGATGCGGACACGCGCCGCTTCCATGGCGGTGTGGGTTCCCTCGACCTGTTGCGTGCCCTGCGCGACAGTCGCCAGCGCCAGCGGCCCCTGGCGTTGAACCTGCAGTGGCCGGCGGTTGACGGCGGCGCCGACTACCTGCGCAGCCTCACCGAGGAAATCCAGTTGATCGGCTGCCAGCTCGGCCCGCGCCAACCGGTCGAGCACTTTCACCTGCGCGGCACCACGCCGACGATCGAGCAGGTGTGTACGTTGCTGGAACACCTGCACAGCCGCTTCAACTTTCTCGACCACGACCGTGGCGACTACCGAATCGACCTCGACCCCTGGCACATCGACTGGGCCACCATGGGCCTGTTGCGCGACCAGGGCTTCAACCATGCCAGCATCGGCGTGCCCGACGTCAGTCGCGAGGGACCGCTGTGCCAGGCGCGCTACCAGGACCCGGCGCCTATCGAATCGCTGGTGGATGCGGCGCGCACCTTTGGCTTTCGCTCGGTGAACATCGACCTCGGCTACGGCCATGCCTGGCAGACGCCGGCCAGTTTCGAGCAGAAACTGGCCAGCCTGATTGCCCTGGAGCCTGACCGCCTGCAACTGTTCGATTACGCCCAGCCACCAGTGCGCTATCAGGGCTGTCAATCCCAGGCGTTTTGCAGCACGGCGGATAAACGCGCCATGCGCCGCAGCGGCTTTGAACACCTGGCCGCCGCCGGGTATCACTACATCGGCCTGGGCCAGTTCGCGCGCACCGACGATGACCTCAAACAGGCCCAGGAGCGCGGTCGCCTCAGCCGTAATTGCGAAGGCTTCACCCTGCACGGCTACTGCGATCACATCGGCTTTGGCCTGGGGGCCATCAGCCAGATCGACACGCTGTGTGTCCAGAACACCCTGGATGCCCGTGAGTACTGCGCCCAGCTGAGCAACGGCCAGCTCGCCACCTGTTGTGGCAGGTTTCACGAAACCGCCGACCCGGCGCGTCTGTACGTCACCGAGCCCCTGACCACCCCCGTCAGCGCCAACGACGAGGTGATCGACCATGACGGCGTTTGAGTTCGACCGTGCCCTGGTGCACAAATACGACCGCCCGGGGCCGCGCTACACCTCGTACCCGACCGCGCCGCAGTTCAACAGCGCGTTTGCCCTGGACGACTATCACCAGGCCGTGCGCGCCAGTCACCAACTCGCCGCGCCCAAGGCGTTGTCGATGTACATCCATATTCCGTTCTGCCAGAGCCTTTGCTACTACTGCGGCTGCCACAAGATCATCACCCGCAAGACCCATCGCGCCGTCGAGTATGTGGCGTACCTCAAGCGCGAGATCCAGATGCAGGGCGCGCTGTTCGAGCGCTCGCGACGCCTGACCCAATTGCACCTGGGCGGCGGCACCCCGACGTATCTGGACGATGCGCAACTGGCCGAACTGATGGCCTGCCTGGCGGACAACTTCAGCCTGGATGACAGCGACGCCCATGAGTTCTCCATTGAGGTCGACCCGCGCACCATCAGCCTCGAGCGCATCAACACCCTGCGCCGCCTGGGCTTCAATCGCCTGAGCTTCGGCGTGCAGGACTTCGACCCCGACGTCCAGGCCGCCGTCAATCGCGTGCAAAGCGAAGCGCAGATCCTGCAACTGGTGGCGGCGGCCCGCGAGGCGCGCTTCAAGTCGGTGAGTGTCGACCTGATCTACGGCCTGCCCCTGCAAACCGTGGCCAGCTTCGACGTAACCCTGAGCAAGCTGATCGCCCTGCGCCCCGACCGCGTGGCCGCCTACAGCTACGCGCACCTGCCAAGCCAGATCCGCGCCCAGCGCATGATCCGCCCCGAAGACATGCCACCCCCGGCACGCAAGCTGGAGCTGCTGGAACTGACCATTCGCCGCCTCACCGAGGCCGGGTATGTCTACATCGGCATGGACCATTTCGCCCTGCCCGACGATGAGTTGGCACTGGCCCGCGTCAACGGCAGCCTGCAACGTAACTTCCAGGGTTACTCCACCCATGCCGATTGCGACTTGATCGGCCTGGGCGTATCGGCCATCGGCAAGGTCGGCGACAGCTACAGCCAGAGCGTCAAGGAACTGTCCCAGTACTACGCGCGCATCGATGCGGGCATGCTGCCGGTGCAACGCGGTTACCGGCTCAACCCCGACGACGTACTGCGCCGCGAGGTGATCAATGGGTTGATGTGCGACGGCCGCGTCGATGTCGCCCAGGTGGAAGCGGCCCATGGCATTCGCTTCAATGAGTATTTTGCCCAAGCGTTGACGCAGTTGGACGAGCAAGTGGCGGACGGGCTGTTGCTGGTTCGGGACGACGCGCTGCAACTGCTGCCCAAGGGCCAACTGATGGTACGCAGCGTGGCCATGGCCTTCGACGCCTACCTGGGCGGTGCCCACAAAGGCCAATTCTCCCGCACCGTCTGACCCACCACGCAGCCCGATAGCAGTGTGTCAGCCAACACCTCTACCAACCCTGCCACCGCCATCGAAGCCTCGCTGAAGCTCGACATCTCCCACAGGGGATCAGCGGTGCCCATCAGACCTACGGCCGGACGTTTTCTACCTGTCAACAACATTCAAATGTGGGAGGGGCGGTGCGACGATTCGACTTGCTCCCGATAGCGGTGGGTCAGCCAGCACCTCTATCAACTGTGCCGCCGTCATCGAAGCCTCGCTGAAGCTCGACATCTCCCACAGGGGATCAGCGGTGCCCACGAGATCTACAACCGGGCAACTTCCCACCTGCCAACCGAGCTCAAATGTGGGAGGGGCGGTGCGACGATTCGACTTGCTCCCGATAGCGGTGGGTCAGCCAGCCCCTCTATCAACTGTGCCGCCGCCATCGAAGCCTCGCTGAAGCTCGACATCTCCCACAGGGGATCAGCGGTGCCCACGAGATCTACAGCCGGGCAACTTCCCACCTGCCAACCGGGCTCAAATGTGGGAGGGGCGGTGCGACGATTCGACTTGCTCCCGATGGCGGTGGGTCAGCCAGCACCTCTATCAACTGTGCCGCCGCCATGGAAGCCTCGCTGAAGCTCGACATCTCCCAGAGGGGATCAGCGGTGCCCATGCGCTCTATGACCTGGCTGCTTCCTGCCTGTCACCCGTGTTCAATGCGATGTCCCTTCCGCAAACTCCACCTTATTGCCCACGTTGTACTTGCCCGACGGCTTATTCATGGGAATGCGCTTCACCTCCTCGAGCGTCTGGCTGTCATACACAATCAGCGCCCCCTCCGTGGCCCAGATGCTCAGCAACACATACCGCCCATCCCGGGTGAATTCCACGTGGGCCGCCGTCTTGCCCGGCATCGGCCGCAGGGTGTGGGCGATCTCCAATGTCTGCTTGTCGATCAGATGAATCGCATCATTGTCCGGCCCGAAAAACACGTCGCTCCACACATAGCGCGAGTTCACATGGCTGCGCATGAAAAAGCCCGGCCCGAGGGTGGGAATCTGTTTGATCAGGCTCCAGGTCTTGAGGTCGATCACCGAGATTTGCCCCTTGCTGATATTCGGCGTGGCAAACACCCATTGCCCGTTGCGTTGCCAATACGTCCCGGAACCCAGGTGCGGCATGCCGGACAGCGGGATATCGGTGACCACACGGCCGCTGTCCAGGTCGATCACCTGGCCGCCGCCGGCCTTGCGGGAGGTGGCGATCAATTGGCGGTAATCGGGCGAGAACGAGAAGTCGTCGAGCACATCCTGGGCCTGGATGCGCCGGGGCTCGAAACTGGGGCGGGCATCTGCATAGGGCAATTCCCAGACCTCGTTCACGTCCTTGAGCGCGACGATAAAGCTGTTGCGCGGTGGCGCGGTGTACACCGCACTGACCCGTGAGCCGGTGTCCAGGGTCTTGACCAGCGACAGGTCGCGGGCATCCAGCAGCACCAGGTTGCCCGGCAGGTAATTGCCCGCCAGCACCCAGCGCCCATCCTTGCTCACCGCCAGGTTGCGGGTGTTGAGGCCCACGCGGATCTCGGCGATCAGCTTGAGGTTGTGCAGGTCGTACTGGCTGATCCAGCCGTCCCGCGAGGCGAAGTACACAAAGCGTCCGTCCGGGGAGAATTTCGGCCCGCCGTGCACCGCGAAATGGGTGGGGAAACGGTCCAGCACGGCAAAGGTGTCGCCGTCGAGAATATCCATGTGATGGTCGCCGGATTCCACCACCACAAACAGGTTGAGCGGGTCGGCGTGATGCTGCGGCGTGCTCGGCAATTGGCGCAGGTCCGCCAGCACGCTGTGGCTGGTGCGGATGTCATGCTCGTTCCAGGTCGCCGGTGAGTCAGGCGGCTGTTGCAGAAACTGCGCCAGCCCATCCATCTGCGCGGCGCTCAGTTGCGCACTGAACGCGGCCATCTGGCTGGCGGGCCGGCCGTGTTCGATGACCTTGCGCACTTCATCCGGCTTGATCCGCCCCAGGCTCTCCGGCAGCAGCGCCGGGCCGGTGGCGCCGATGCGATTAAGCCCGTGGCAGCTTTCGCAATACTGGCGGTAGTCCTGCGCGGGCGTAGCGTGCGCGGCCGTGGCCCACAGCAGCGGCACCAGCAGCAGGCGCTTCATACCGCCACCGCTTCACGGGCCGGTGCCAGGCTGGCGGGGAAGTGCAGGGCGGCGTCGGCAAACAGGTTGACGACGTGGCCGATCACCGTCAGCGTCGGTACGCCGGGTTCGCAGTCGGCGGCCAGGGTGGGCAACTGGCGCAGGGTGCCACGGGCCACCTGTTGATCGGCGCGCGCACCGTTGCTGATCAGGGCGGCCGGCGTATCTGCGGGCAAACCGGCCGCCACCAAATGCTCGGCGATCAGTGCCAGGTTCGACAGGCCCATGTAGAACACCAGGGTCTGGCTCGGCTCGGCCAGGCTGGCCCATGGCAGTTTCAACGCGCCGTCGCGTTGCAGGTGGCCGGTGACGAAGCGGCACGAATTGACCAGCTCGCGGTGGGTCAGCGGGATACCGGCATAGGCGCTGCAGCCGGCGGCGGCGGTGATGCCCGGCACCACCTGGCACGGGATACCGCGCGCGAGCAGGTACTCCAGCTCCTCGGCGCCGCGCCCGAAGATAAACGGGTCGCCGCCCTTGAGGCGCACCACCCGTTGGCCCTGGTCGGCCAACTCAGCCAGCAGTTCATTGAGTTGATCCTGGGGCAGGCTGTGGCAACCGCTGGCCTTGCCCACGTAATGACGGGCGCAGGTCAACGGGATCAGCGCGAGCAGTTCGGCACTGATCAGCCGGTCGAACACCACGGCGTCGGCCTGCATCAACAGGCTCCAGGCGCGCAGGGTCAGCAGGCGCGGGTCACCGGGGCCGGCGCCCACCAACGCGACTTCGCCGGGGTGCAAGGGGCTGTGCAGACTGGCCGGCAGGCCAATTGAAGGTTGGGCAGTTGAAGTGTGCATGCGACGTCCTTGGTTCATCATCAGGTAGGCGGCCCCCGGTTGTGTCACCGGGTAGTCGAGCAAGGGATCAGGTTGAGCGGCTGGCGCGCGATCTCGGCGTCGCTGAAGTAGCAACCGGGGTCCGGGCCCCACAGGTCGCCATCGGCCCAGGCGCGGGTGCGGGTATTGCCGTTGCAGATCGCCAGCCAGCGGCACTCGGCGCAGCGTCCGCCAATGCTGCGCGGGTGTTCGCGCAGGCGTAGCAGCAACGGGTCGGGCTGCTCCAGCCAGAGTTGGCGGAAGGTGGTGTTGCGCACATTGCCCACCGATTGCTGCCACCAGTAGGTGTCCGGGTGCACCTCGCCGGTGTTGTCGATATTGGCGATGCCGCTGCCCGAGGCATTGCCGCCCCAGCCGTGCAGCAGGTGTTCAAGCTGCGGGTAGTGTTCGGGCAGGTGCTGGTGCACCCATTGCAGCAACAGCACGGCGTCGGCGTCGTTGTTGCCGCTGACGAAATCACTGTCCACGCCGTGTTGAATATCGCTCCAGGCCTGCTGGAAAATCAGCGCCATGGCCTCGCGGCTCATCTGCCGGTGCGCATCCAGTTGGCGGCTGCGTTTGCCACGCCCGCTGTAGTTGAGGTGTGACAGGTAGAACTTCTGTACATCATAGGTGCGCATCAGCGCCAGCAACTGCGGGAGCTGCCCATGGTTGTCCTGGGTCAGGGTGGTGCGCAGGCCCACGCGAATCCCGGCTTCGCGGCACAGGCGGATGGCGTGCATGGAGCGCTGGAAACTGCCGTGCAGTTGGCGAAACGCGTCGTGGGTCGCCTCCAGGCCGTCGATGCTGATGCCCACGTAGTCGAAGCGCGCGTCGGCGATCTGCTGGATGTTGTGCTCATCAATCAGCGTGCCGTTGGTCGACAGTGCGACGAAAAAACCTTTGTCACGGGCATAGGCGCTCAGCTCGAAGAGGTCTTCGCGCAGCAGCGGCTCGCCCCCGGACAGGATCAACACGCGAACCCCGGCGTCGTGCAAATCGTCGATCACCCGCAATGCTGCCGGGGTGTCGAGTTCATCGCGAAACACGCTGTCGGCGCTGGTGGCGTAGCAGTGCTTGCAGGTGAGATTGCAGCGCCGCAGCAGGTTCCAGATCACCACCGGCGGCCGCTCTCTGCCAGGGGGCGAGGTGCGCGGCGGCGGGCATTGGCCGGCGAGGGTGCGCAGGTACTGACTGATTCGCAGCATGGGCTATTCCTTTGAGTGCGCCGGCGTCAGGCGCAGGCCGGTCTTTTTCAGGATGCGGCTGCTCACCAGCATCTCGTCGGCGTGGCAGGCATCCCCCAGCAGGAAACGCAGGTGCTCGCGGTAGCTGTCGATTTCTTCGCGGCTGCGGCCATGCACCATGGCGAACAGGTTGTAGGGCCAGTCCGGGCGCCGGGGGCGACGGTAGCAATGGCTGACAAACGGCTGGGCGCCGAGCAGTTCTCCCAGGCGCGGCAGGTGCACATCGGCCACGTCCCACACGGTCATGCCGTTATGCCGATAGCCCAGGCGGTAGTGGTTGGGCACGGCGGCGATACGCCGGATCGCGCCTTCGGCCTGCAGGCGCTTGAGCAGGTCGAGGGTCGATTCGACGCTGATGCCCAACTGCTCGGCGAGCCAGGCCCACGGGTCCTCCACCAGCGGCAGGCCGCTTTGGGTGAGGGCGACCAGCTGCAGGGCCAGGGTGTTGTCAGACCGGGAAATACAGACCGACATGGTAGGTGTGCTCCTTCGGCAGATTGAGCACCGCCAGCCCGGTGAGGGCCTCGATGTCCGATAGGGTGGCGGCCAACTCCTGCGCGGTGGCGCAGGCCAGCACGAACCACATGTTCCAGCGGTGTTCGCGGCGGTAGTTATGGGCCACCTGGGGCAGGGCGTTTAGCTGCTCGGCGACCGCGTCAAAGCGCGCCTCGGGTACGGCGAGCGCCGCGAGGGTGAAAGCGCCGCCGAGACGCTCGATATCGAACATCGGGCCGAAGCGCGTGAGCACGCCGTCTTCGAGCAGGGCATACAAGCGGTCGAGCAGTTCACTCGGATGGGTGTGCAGTTCCTCGGCCACCTGTTGCCAGGGCTGGCGCACCAGCGGCAGGCCGTGTTGCAGGCGGTTGATCAATTGTCGATCCAGCTCATCCATGGGCCCATACCTGTGACGTCGGCGGCGCGAAACGCCCGCCGCATTGCTTGAAGGCGCGGGTGCTGAACAGCAGTTGGTGGGGCAGGTCGCTGAGCAGATGCTGCTCCAGCAACGCCTGGATCTGCGCCTCGACCACCGCGCGCTCGCGCCCGTGCACCATGCAGAACAGGTTGTAGCGCCACTGCGGCAGGCGTCGCGGGCGCTGGTAACACAGATTCACGCCGGGCGCGCGGCCCAGGCGCGCACCGACTTCATCGACCAGCGCATCCGGCACATCCAGCACCAGCATGGCGTTGGCCACATAGCCCAGGGCGCGGTGATTGAGCACCAGGCCGACACGACGGAACAGGCCCTGGTCGTGCCATTGCTGCATCTGTTGCAGCACCTGATCGTGGTGGGCACCAATCTGCTCGGCGAGCTCGTCGTAGGGCCGTGGCACGATGGGCAAACCGCGTTCCAGGCACTGGCGCAGATCGAGCATCTGCTCGTGGTTCAGTGGCGCGATCACGGCTGCTCTCCCAAACTACCCACCTCAAAAAAATCTCTCGTAGCAGCTGCCGAGCCTTGGCGAGGCTGCGTTTGCGGTGTGTCTGACCCACTGCTGACGCAGCCTCGCCAAGGCTCGGCAGCTGCTACGTGCGGGGCTTCTCCTGCTTCGAGGGGGAAACCGAGGTCGATGCGATAGGCCGTGAGCATCGGCAGGTCCAGGGGCGTGAGGCCGGTGTCTTGCTCCAGCTCATCGAGGATCTGCTGCAGGTGCTGGCGGTGGGGCCCGGTGAGCACGAACCATAGGTTGTAATGATGCTCGCGGGCGTAGTTGTGATTGACCTCCGGGTACTGGCTGACCCGCGCGGCCACCTGTTCCAGGCGCTCGATCGGCACCGCCAGGGCGGCCAGGGTGCTGGCGCCCGCGCGGGTGTGTTCGAACACCGGGCCGATGCGCGACAAGGCGCCGGCCAGTTCCAGGCGTTGCAGGCAGGCCATCACCTCGGCCGCGCTGCAACCCAGCACCTGGGCCATTTCGCGGTAGGGCTCGGCGCACAGCGGCATGCCGTGCTGGAAGCGTTCGATCAATTGCTGGCTGAGCGAATCAAGGTCCATTTCAATACCCCATTTTTTGCGCGCGCAGGCTGAAGAAAATCCCGCTGGGACTCTGGGCCGGCAGGCTTTTCAGCAGGGTCAGGCGGTACGGGTCCCACACTTGCAGCTGTTCGCCATCGCGCACCGACAGCCACAGTTGCTCGCCACGCCCGCTGAATTCCATGTGCAGCACACCGGGGCCGGGGCGCAGGTCGGCGACCACTTGGTGGGTTTCGGTGTCGAGTACCTGCACCCGGTCGTTGTCCGGGTAGGCGAAGTTGACCCACAACTGGCGCCCGTCGGGCCGCGCAGTGACAAAGATCGGCTGCCCGGCCACCGGGATCGCCGCCGTCTGCTGCCAGGTGCGCGCGTCCATCACCAGCACCTGGTGGCGTCCCACCGCCGGCACGAACGCCTGGTCATCGGCGACGGCCCAGCCCTCCAGGTGGGGCATCTTGTACACCGGCAGCTTGGCCTCGCCCCGGCCATAGTCCTTGAGCACACGCACCACGCCGCGCTCCGGGTGCCACAGGTCGAGCTGGGCCATGCCGTCTTCACCGAACAGCCCGGCCATGTAGTAGCGGCCGTCGGCGGTGATCAGCGCGTCATAGGGTTGCTCGCCGACCTCCTTGAAGCGGGTGATGAGCGGCGGGTTGCCGTGGCTGAAGTCGGCGCTCCAGATCTCGCCGGTGTCGAACAGGCTGAACACGAAGCGCTGCCCGGGCGCATCCACCAGGCCGACCACCCGCGAGCGTTTGCCATCGGCCATTTCCGTCGAGGGGATGTCGGCAATGAGTGCCAGGTTCTCGGCATCGAACACCTTGACCCCGCCCGGCACGTAATTGGATACGGCGATCAAGCGCCCATCCTGGCTGATGGCGCCGCCGATGCTGTTGCCGCCCTGGACGATGCGCCGCTCGATGCGTTGGCGCAGCAGGTCGATCTTGGTCAGGCCGCCATCGCGGGCAAACACGTAGGCATAGCGCTGGTCGCGGGAAAACACCGCCGAGGCGTGGGACAGGTCGCCCAGCCCCTCGATACGGGCCAGTTCGGTCATGCCGGTGCTCTCGATAATCTGCACGCTGCCACTGGCGCGTTCGATCACCAGGCCCAGGTCGCCGCTGCCGCGCAAGGCGGGTTGGGCGCAGGCACCCAGCAACAGGCACAGGGATAACAGGGTAGGACGCATCATGGTGGGGGGCTTCCTTGCAATAGGCGGTCGACCAGCCAGGCAATATCGCCGGCACTCAGCAGCGGGCCCCAACCGGGCATGGCGCGGGCAGGGCGGCCGTAGGTCACGGTGGCGATCAGGCTGTCGCGGCTGTGGTGGGCCAGGGCTTGCGGTGTGAGGGCCGGGCCCAGGCCGCCGGTGAGGTGCAGGCCATGGCAGGCCCCGCAATCCTGGGTCAACAGGTGTTCAAGGCGGGCAGCGTCCGGGGTGGCCGCTGCCCGCGCGGGAATCAGCAGGAGCAGCGCCATGGCCGTACCGATCATCGATGCTTGCATGGCGTGCTCCTTGTGCTTATTTCAAGGTCAGGACCCAATCGGCCAACACCTTGGCTTCATCATCGGTGACCTGGTTCGGCGGCATCGGCACCGGCCCCCAGTTGCCCTGGGTACCGTTCTTGATGTGGCTGGCCAGGGTGGTGGCTGCGTCTTTCACACCGGCATTCTTGGCGGCGACGTCCTTCAAGGCCGGCCCCACCAGTTTGCTGTCAATCATGTGGCAGCCCACACAGGGTTTGCTGTTGAACAACCCCGGCCCGTCTTGTGCCAACACCGGTTGCAGGCTGAGCGCAGCGGCGGATGCCAGCAGTGCGAGGAGAATATTTTTCATTCGGTGACCTCGTGTTGATGGGGCTCAATAAATGTCGTGTTGGGTGTTGTAGACGTTGAATTTTCCGGTCGGCGTGATCAGGCGCTTGTCGCGGATCACCTGCTTGAGCTTCAAGGTCTTGTCATCGATCACCACCAGCGCCGACTCTTCGGTCTGGCCGTTCCACACCGAGAACCACACCTCGTCACCGGCCTTGTTGTATTCCGGTTGCACCACCCGCAGCGCGCCTTGCTTGATGCCCGAATACTCGGCAATCGGCAGCACGGTGTAGCCCTTGTCCAGCTGGTTGATGTCGAACACCGCCACCGACTGGCTGAGCTTGGCGTCGGGGTTGAGGGTGGTGTCGACATACAGGTGATGGGAGTTGGGGTGGGTCTTGATAAACAGCGAACCGCCGCCCTGGCCCTTGAGGGATTCCACCTGCTTCCAGGCGTATTGCGGGTGCTTGACCGGGTCGGTGCCGATCACCGAAATACCGCCGTCGCCCAGGTGGCTGGTAGCCCACACCGGGCCGTATTTGGGGTGAATGAAGTTGGCGCCACGGCCAGGGTGCGGGGTCTTGCCGACCTCTACCAACGCGGTGAGCTTGCGCTCCTTGGAGTCGATCACCGCGACCTTGTTGGAGTTATTCGCGGCGGTCATGAAGTAGCGGTGGGTGCTGTCCCAGCCGCCGTCATGCAGGAACGGCGCGGCGTCGATGGTGGTGATGGTGAGGTTCTTGATGTCCTGGTAATTGACCAGCATCACCTTGCCGGTTTCCTTGATATTGACGATGAACTCCGGCCACTCGTGGGAGGCGATGATCGCCGCCACGCGGGGTTCGGGGTGGTATTCCTGCTTATCGACGGTCATGCCCCGGGTGGACACGATCTGCCTGGGCTCCAGGGTTTCGCCATCCATGATGGTGAACTGCGGCGGCCAGTAGGAGCCGGCAATCGCGTACTTGTCTTCATAGCCCTTGAACTTCGAAGTCTCCACCGAGCGCGCTTCGATACCCACCTTGATCTCGGCGACTTTGGTCGGCTCCAGGGGCCACAGGTCGATCATGTCGATCTTGGCATCGCGGCCGATCACCAGCAGGTAGCGGCCAGACGCGGAGATACGCGAGATATGCACGGCGTAACCGGTGTCGATCAGCTTGATGATCTGCTTGGTGTCACCGTCCACCAGGGCGATCTTGCCGTCGTCGCGCAGGGTGACCGAGAACAGGTTTTGCAGGTTGAGGGTGTTCAGTTGTTTTTTCGGCCGGTCTTCGGGCTTGACCAGCACTTTCCAGGTCTTGAGGGTTTCGGCCATGCCCCATTCAGGCGGGGTGGGCGCGGTGTGCTGGATGAAGGTGGCCATGCTGGTGATCTGCGCCTTGGTCAGCGCATTGGACGTGCCCCAGTTGGGCATGCCGGCCGGGGAGCCGTAGGTGATCAGCGCTTCCAGATAGGCCTGGCCACGGGCCTGGGTGATGTCCGGGGTCAGCGGCTTGCCGGTGGCGCCCTTGCGCAACACGCCGTGGCAGCCTGCGCAGCGTTCGAAGTAAATCTGCTTGGAGGCGTCGAACTCCGCCTGGCTCATATCCGGCGCGCCGGGGCTTTTCACCATCCCGGTCGGCGCGTCGCCATGGGCGTTGATGGGCAATGCGAGGGCCAGGGCGCAGCTCAGGCTGGCAAGACTCAGGACCCAGGGTTTTCTGTTGCGAGTCAGCATTCCATATCTCCTCAGGCAAGACCTTTGCGATGCCCGGCGAAGGCGGGGTAGAGCGCAGGTTCTTAGTGCCAGGCAAGACTATGTTGCAGTGGCGCAAGGCTCGCTTGACGGCGATCAAGTTTGCCGTTGTACGTGCTTGCCAGGTTGTCGCAGGGGCCCTTAGCGTGGGGGCCGAACCCGTTGCGAGTACGCGTAATGACCGAGCCCTTCTACCAACCGCTGGATAACGAACAGCAACTGTTCGAACACGCCTGGCGCCACCATCTGCCGGTGCTGATCAAAGGCCCCACCGGCTGTGGCAAGACGCGCTTCGTGCAGCACATGGCGCATCGCCTGAACCTGCCGCTGTACACCGTGGCCTGCCACGACGACCTCAGCGCCGCCGACCTGCTCGGCCGCCACCTGATCGGCACCGACGGCACCTGGTGGCAGGACGGCCCACTGACCCGCGCCGTGCGCGAAGGCGGGATCTGCTACCTCGACGAAGTTGTCGAAGCACGCCAGGACACCGCCGTGGTGCTGCACCCGATTGCCGATGAACGCCGTGAACTGTTCCTGGAACGCACCGGCGAAGTGCTCAAGGCGCCGTCGTCGTTCATGCTGGTGGTGTCGTACAACCCCGGCTACCAGAACCTGCTCAAGGGCATGAAACCCAGCACCCGCCAGCGCTTCGTGGCGATGCGGTTTGCCTACCCGCCGGTGGCCGACGAAGAACGCATCGTCGCCCGCGAGGCCGGTGTGGATGTGGCGCTGGCCGCCCAGGTCGTGCGCCTGGGCCAGGCGTTGCGTCGGCTTGACCAGCATGACCTGGAGGAGGTGGCCTCCACCCGGCTGCTGATCTTCACCGCCCGCCTGATCGGCGCCGGCATGAGCCCACGCGAAGCCTGCCTGGCGTGCCTGGCCGAACCGCTGAGCGACGACCCGCAGACCGTCGCCGCGCTGATGGACGTGGTGGATGTGCACTTTGCCTGAACCGCGCCGGCTGCCAGGCGACCTGGCGATGTGGTTTTTTATCCTCGCCGAGCTGTCGGTGTTCGCGATTCTGATCCTCACGTTTGCCGTGACCCAGGTGCTCAAGCCCGAGCTGTTTGCCGCCGGGCGCGCACAGCTGGATACCTCGACCGGGTTGGCGATGACCTTGAGCCTGCTGACCGCGGGCTTGTTGGCCGCGTTGGCGGTGCAGCAGGTGCGATTGCAGCGCTGGCGACGCGGCGCCGGTTTGTTCGTCGCGGCGTTGTTGGTGGCGCTGGTGTATGTGGCGATCAAACTCACCGAGTACGCCCACCTGGGCGCTGCCGGACTGGGCCTGGAGCACAGCACGTTTTTTACCTTGTACTGGATACTCACGGGGTTTCATTTCCTGCATGTGCTACTGGGGATGGTGATTCTCGGGTGGCTGGCGCTGGGCTGCTGGTGCGGCGGGCTGTCAGTCGGCGGGCTGGAGTCCGGGGTGCTGTATTGGCACATGGTGGATCTGGTGTGGGTGGTGTTGTTTCCGTTGGTCTATGTGATTCACTGAGGTGGGTATGACGGATTCCCAGACGCTGATCCTGTGTTGGCTGATGTTGGTGGTGCTGAGCGTTGGCACTGTACTGACGGGGGCGTCCGGGTTGTGGTGGGGGGTGTTGTTGCTGGCGGTGGTCAAGGGGTGGGTGATTGTGGATGGGTTTATGGCGTTGCGGCGTGGGCCGTGGTTGTGGCGGTTTGTGATGGTGGGGTGGGGGGTGGTTGTGGTCGCTTTACTGAGTACATATCCGTTATTTGCGTAGCGGCTGCTTACGAGGCTCGGTATGCCCTCATTCCAGATCAAAAGCCAAGCTGTGGCGGCCTTATAGCCGACCGGTGTTGGGTCTGGTGTACTCGGTTAAAAATGTGGGAGGGGGCACCCCCGAATGCCAACCCCATCAAGGCCTCCCCCCGTAGCAGCTGCCGAGCGCAAGCGAGGCTGCGTCAGGCGCGCTGCCGATTCAAGCTCGAGTCGCGGCCGACGCAGCCTCGCCGGGGCTCGGCAGCTGCTACGGGGGTTTGCGCGGTGCTGGATAAGACGGTATCTGCGCCGATGAGGGAGTATCAGTTGATGCATCTTTGGCTGACCCACTGCCATCGGGGGCAAGCCCCCTCCCACATTTGGATCTCCATGTATCAGCTAGACCTCGGTCTGCTTTTGCTCTGGCTTTTGATCTTGATCCTAGGCGCCCCGTCAAAACGACCCGCCGTCAGGGCGGAACCCTAAGCCGCCGTTACCTAAATAACGGATATGTACCCAACCCAACCCAAAAAATACCCCACCAAAACCATCAACATTTCTTGATCGCCATCAAGCAGTTTTCACCCCCCACCTCCCTATCATCCCCTGGCCAAGCAATGAGGAAGCGACCATGTCAGAGACCTTCACCAAGGGCATGGCCAGGAATATCTACTTCGGAGGAAGCGTGTTCTTCTTCCTGATTTTCCTGGCCCTGACCTACCACACCGAACAAACCTTTCCCGCCCGCAGCAACGTCGACCAACTCAGCGAATCCGTCGTGCGCGGCAAGGGCGTCTGGGAGCGCAACAACTGCGTCGGCTGCCACACCTTGCTGGGCGAGGGCGCTTATTTCGCGCCGGAGCTGGGCAATGTGTTCAAGCGCCGGGGCGGCGAAGAAGGGTTCAAGCCGTTCCTGCATGCCTGGATGAAGATGCAGCCCCTGGGTGTACCGGGGCGGCGGGCCATGCCGCAATTCAATCTCAGCGACCAGGAGGTGGACGATATGGCCGAGTTCCTCAAATGGAGCTCGAAGATCAATACCAATAACTGGCCACCGAACAAGGAGGGCTGAGCCATGCGCAGTGCCAATCCATACTTGAAATTCCAATCCCAGGCCGTGGCCAAACCCTACTTTGTGTTCGCCTTGATCCTGTTTCTCGGTCAGGTGCTGTTCGGTTTGATCATGGGCCTGCAATACGTGATCGGCGACTTTCTGTTCCCGTTGATCCCCTTCAACGTGGCGCGGATGGTCCACACCAACCTGCTGATCGTGTGGCTGCTGTTCGGCTTTATGGGCGCGGCCTACTACCTGGTGCCCGAGGAGGCCGAACGCGAGCTGCACAGCCCGAAACTGGCGATCGTCCTGTTCTGGGTGTTCGCTGCCGCCGGGGTGTTGACCATCCTCGGCTACCTGCTGGTGCCGTATGCGGCGCTGGCCAGGTTGACCCACAACGAGCTGCTGCCGACCATGGGGCGCGAGTTTCTGGAGCAACCGACCATTACCAAAATGGGCATCGTCGTGGTGTGCCTGGGCTTTCTGTACAACATCGGCATGACCCTGCTCAAGGGCCGCAAGACCACCGTCAGCATGGTGATGATGACCGGGTTGATCGGCCTCGCGGTGTTCTTCCTGTTCTCCTTCTACAACCCCGGCAACCTGGCGCGGGACAAGTTCTACTGGTGGTGGGTGGTGCATCTGTGGGTCGAAGGCGTGTGGGAACTGATCATGGGCTCGATGCTGGCCTTCGTGCTGATCAAGGTCACCGGCGTCGACCGCGAAGTGGTGGAGAAATGGCTGTACGTGATCATCGCCATGGCCTTGATCACCGGGATCATCGGCACCGGTCACCACTTCTTCTGGATCGGCGCGCCCGAGGTGTGGCTGTGGGTCGGTTCGATCTTCTCGGCCCTGGAGCCGCTGCCGTTCCTGGCGATGGTGATGTTCGCCTTCACCATGGTGAAGCAACGTCGGCGCCAGCACCCCAACCGCGCGGCCACGTTGTGGGCCAAGGGCACCACGGTCACGGCGTTCTTCGGCGCGGGCGTGTGGGGTTTCCTGCACACCCTGGCACCGGTCAACTTCTACACCCACGGCACCCAACTCACCGCCGCCCACGGGCACCTGGCGTTCTTCGGTGCCTACGCCATGATCGTGATGACCCTGATCAGCTACGCCATGCCCCGCCTGCGCGGTATCGGTGAAGCGCCGGACGCGCGTTCGCAGACCCTCGAGATCTGGGGCTTCTGGATGATGGTGCTGTCGATGGTGATGATCACGCTGTTCCTCACCGCCGCCGGGGCCGTGCAAGTCTGGCTGCAACGCTGGCAGGTGGATGGGGTGGCCTTGCCGTTCATGGCCACGGTGGAGCATTTGCAGGGACTGTTCTGGGCGCGGTTGGTCAGTGGGGTGGTGTTCCTGCTCGGGCTGGTCTGCTACCTGTGCAGCTTCCGGCAACGTGCCCGGACGGCTGGAGCACCGGTGCCGATCGTCTACTGAAGTAACGCGGTCCAAATGTGGGAGGGGCGGTGCGACGATTCGACTTGCCCCCGATAGCGGTGAGTCAGTCAACCCATGTATCACTGACCCACCCTCATCGGGGGCAAGCCCCCTCCCACATTTGGATCTCCATATATCAGCTGGACCTCGGTCTGCTTCTGCTCTGCTTTTGCTCTGGCTTTTGATCTTGATCCTAGGCGCCCCGTCAAACACGCTGGCCGAACGCAGGCTTGAATCCGTGGGTAACCCGGCAGGACGCCGGGTTAGCCGTCCTGGGCCAGGGATGGCCCATGACGGCGGCCCACGGATTCAAGCCTTCGTTCGGGCACACCGAGCCTAGGCGAGGTGCCGAGTGTTGGGGCAAGAGCCCTTTTGGTGGACTTTTGGGGCTCTTTTCCAAAAGTGACCCGCTGTAAGAGCGGAACCCTAAGTGGCCGTGACCGCAGCAACGGATATGTACTCATTCCAACCCCAGCAAATGGTCGGCCCAGAGGCCGCCATCGGGAGCAAGTCGAATCGTCGAGTTTGACTGCAGTGTGCCCGTCAAATATCAAGCAATTGGAGCCCATCCCATGGCCTTTACCCTTGAATTGGAAGAATGGGTCGGCAGTGCCTGGCACCGCTTTATCACCCGCCGCGCCAGTGTCGATTTCCCGGCGGCGCGGGTCGAGCTGGTCGACCGCCAGCGCAGCCTCGCCGTATTGTTTCGCGCCCTGGGCGGTGCCAGCGGGATCGCCCTCGAAGCCGCCAGCGAACGCGACCTGCTGCTGCGCCGCAACCTGTTGATGCGCATCGCCGGCACCTGCAAGCATGCACCCCTGGCCTCCTGCGATGGTAACCGTCTGCGCCTGCCGTCGAGCCTGGCGGTGTACCCCACGGTCGCGTTGAACCGGGAGCTGTACCGCTGGCTGGCGCTGCTGGCCGCCCATGCAGGCCCCATGAACCATTGGGCCCGGGACAACCAGCGCTGGACCTGGCTGCTGCTGCAACGCTACCCGGCGCTGCTGCCCAGCTACCAGCGCCTGGTGGACGCCCATATCCCGCTGCGCCCCGACCCCGCCAGCCTGAGCCCCGCTGAAGCCGCCCTGGAAAAAGCCTTGCGCAAGGCCCTGCGCGAGCCCGGCAGCGTGCGCCATTTACCCCGCAGCGAACGCGCCGCCTGGCCGTTGCCCTTATGGCTGTACCCGCCGTTGCACCTGGACACGCCCCAGGCCCTCGACCTTGAAGACGACACCGACGACCTCGCCACCCCGGCCGGGGAGCAGCAGGGCGCGCCCAAACGCGCCAGCCGTGTGGATGATCACAGCCGTGATGGCGGCCTGCTGGTGGTGCGCCTGGAAAACCTGTTCAGCTGGACCGAGCACGTCGACCTCGATCGCTGGGCCGACGACAGTGAGGACCCGGACGCCGCCCGCGTCGCCGAAGACCTCGATCAGTTGAGCCTGTCGCGCCAGCGCGTGCGCAAGAGTGGCGGCTTGAAGCTGCACCTCGACCTGCCGCCCGCCGACGTCGACGACATCCCCCTCGGCGAGGGCATCAAGCTGCCCGAGTGGGGCTACCGTCAACAATGCCTGCAACCCGGTTTCGTCAATCTGCAACTGATGCAGCCACGTGCCGATGCACCGCAACCGTTACCGGCCCGATTACTCGGCCCGGCCCAGCGCCTGCGCCGTCAATTCCAGCAACTGCGCACCGACCGCCAATGGCTGCGTCAGCAACCCCAGGGCGCGGAGCTGGACCTGCAAGCCTGGGTGGATTTCCAGGTGCAACGCCAACACGGCGCCTGCACCGAACGCGGCTTGTACCAGGAGCAACGTCACACCCGACGCGACCTGGCATGCCTGCTGCTGGCGGACCTGTCGATGTCCACCGACGCGCATCTGAACGACGAGCAAAAGGTCATCGACGTGATCCGCGACAGCCTGTTGCTGTTCGGCGAAAGCCTGGACGGGCTGGGGGATGCGTTTGCGTTGTATGGCTTCTCGTCCCTGCGCCGCCATCAGGTGCGCCTGCACCAGCTCAAGACCTTCGAGCAAGTCTATGACGACCGCACGCGCGGCTGCATCCAGGCCCTCAAGCCGGGGTACTACACGCGCATGGGCGCCGCGATTCGCCAGGCCACCCAGTTGCTGGGCGCGTGCAAACAGCGGCGCAAGTTGTTGTTGCTACTGACCGATGGCAAACCCAATGACCTGGATCTGTATGAGGGCCGCTACGGGGTCGAAGACACCCGCCAGGCAGTGGTCGAGGCGCGGCGCCAGGGCCTGGTTCCGTTCTGCATCACCATCGACAAACAGGCCGGCGACTACTTGCCCTACATGTTCGGTGCCCATGGCTACACCCTGATCCGCCAGCCGGAGCAGCTGCCGCTGCGGTTGCCCCAGCTGTACCGGCAACTGACCGAGGGTCAGTAGAAGTCGCGCGGCAACCAGAAGAACATCGCGATGCAAAACAGCGTCAGGCTCAGGCAGAACCACTGGAAACGCCGCAAGCGAAGGGCCTGTATGCCGGCGTCCGAGGCGGGCAGGGCCATACCGCAATCCGTGCACTGCTGATGCTTGTCGGCATTGCGCTGCTGGCAGTACAGACAGGTTTTCACTCGAATTGCTCCAGGCGCAGCCGGTCCAGAATGGCGATCTGGCGCCCGTCCTGGGTGATGATCTTTTCATCGATCAGGCGCCGGATAATCCGCGAAAAGGTCTCCGGCTGGATCGACAGGTGCCCGGCGATCAACTGCTTGGCCATGGGCAGTTCGAATGTGGCGTCGGTGCTGTGCAGGCGCATCAGTTGGGTCAGCAGGTAGCGCACCACGCGGTGGGTGGCGTTTTTCAGCGACAGGGTTTCGATCTCGTTGACGCGCTGGTGCAAGCGCACGCACAACGTGCCGAGCAGGGCGAAGGTCAGGCGGCTGTTGCTGTGCAGCAGGCGCATGTAGGTGGCGTTGGACAAACGGTACAACTGGGTGGGGCACACCGCTTCGGCGCAGGCCACGTAGTTGGGGGTGTCCATCAGCATCATGGCTTCGGCGAAGGTCTGGCGCTCGCCGATCACTTCGAAGACCTTCTCCTGGCCGTCGGGGGTCAGGCGGTAGATCTTCACCGCACCGGCAATCACGAAGTAAAACGCGTCGGCCGGTTCGCCCTGGCGGAACAGCGGCTCGCCCTTGTCGATACTCAGCAACTGGCTGTTGCCCATCAGCTCGTTGAGTTCTTCGTCGTTCAGCGGTTCGAACAGGTGATGGCTGCGCAGGATCTGGTGGTGCACACGATGCAGCACCATGCCCGGTTCCTTGAACAGCAGCGGAGCGTTCACACCAGCACCAGCGAAAGCCCGCTGGCGGCGGCCAGCATGGAGCCGAGGATCACAAACCAGGCGAGGGGGACATAGGCGTTTTTCATCATGGCTCCAAAGCATGCTAAAGGTGTTGTAGGAGCGAGCTTGCTCGCGAAAAACCCACAGACACCGCGTTTAATCAGGATGCCCGCGTCATCGTTAACGTCCTTCGCGAGCAAGCTCGCTCCTACAGTGAGCGCAAGCGTAAGCGTTGAAGTGGGTTTGCGACTTGATCTACGACAAGGGCAACGCACGCTCATCGGCGCAAGATTGCCGCAGTCCTGAAGGGAGACCGTGTCATGCAAGTGCTCGATCGGCGCAAGGCCATGTCGATTACCCCGTTGTTTCGCCTGGCCTTCCGGCCATTCTTCCTCGGCGCCTGTGTATTGGCGACGCTGGCAATCCCCCTGTGGCTGCTGGCCCTGGGCGGTCACCTCGGCAGCTGGCAGCCGGCGGGCGGCTGGCTGGCCTGGCATCGCCATGAGCTGCTGTTCGGCTTTGGCCTGGCGATTATCGCCGGCTTCCTGCTCACGGCAGTGCAGACCTGGACCGGCCGCCCGGGCATCAGCGGCAACGCCCTGGCGCTGCTTGCCGGCGTGTGGCTGGCGGCGCGCCTGGGGTGGTTGTTCAACCTGCACTGGCCGCTGTTGGCGGTGCTGGAGCTGACCTTTCCCCTGGCTGTCGCCGCAGTGATGGGCTGGACCCTCTGGCAGGTAAGACAGAAGCGTAATTACCCGATTGTGCTGGTGCTGGCGCTGTTGACCGTGGCCGATGCGCTGTCGCTGTATGGCTTGCTGCGCAATGACCCCGGCCTGCAACGCCAGGCGGTGCTCACAGGCCTGTGGCTGGTGGCGGCGATGATGGGCCTGATCGGCGGACGGGTGATTCCGTTTTTCACCCAGCGCGGTTTGGGCCGGGTCGAAGCGGTCAAACCCTGGGTGTGGCTGGACCTTATATTGCTTGGCGGCTCGCTGCTGATCGCCGTGCTGTATGCCGCAGGGCCTGCATTGGGCGCCAACCTGTGGATCGGCCTGCTGTTCGCCGCCCTCGGGTTGGGGCACCTGGTCCGCCTGGTCCGCTGGCATGATCGCGGCCTCTGGCGCGTGCCGTTGCTGTGGTCATTGCACCTGGCGTATGCCTGGCTGGCCGTGGCCTGCCTGGGCATGGCGCTGTGGCACTGCGGTGCGCCGCTCAATCCCAGCCTGGCCGTGCATGCATTGACCATCGGCGCCATGGCCGGGCTGATCCTGGCCATGATCGCCCGCGTCAGCCTGGGCCACACCGGCCGCCCGTTGCAGCCGCCGGTCGGGATGACCCTGGCCTTTGGGCTGCTGAACCTGGCGTGTGTGTGCCGGGTGGTGCTGGTCCTGCTGTTGCCGATGGCCGCGTTGTGGCTGGCGGGTGTGTGCTGGACCCTCGGGCTCGGCCTGTACCTGTGGCGGTATGGCCCGATGCTGTGGCAGGCGCGGGTCGATGGGCATCCAGGCTAGGGGGACGTCATGCTCTATTCCACCTTGTTGATCGTGCATCTGCTGGCGGCGATTGCGTTTATCGGCACGCTGTTTTTCGAAGTAGTGATCTGGCACAGCGCCCGTGAGGAATTGGCCTGGTCGGCGCAATTCACCTCCGATCACGCCATTGCACGGCGTTCGCGCCAGGTACTGCACGGCGTGGTGGTGTTGCTGTACGGCGCGGGCATCGGCCTGGCCTGGCATTATCGCGGGCTGTTGGTGGTGCCTTGGGCCAGCCATTTCGCCGCGCTGTTGAGCCTGAAGATCCTGCTGGCCCTGAGCATCATCGGTCATTACCTGTGGCTGGCGTACCTGCTGGGCCATCAGCGCTTGAGCCCGAGGCGTGCGACGTGGATTCGTCGCAGCATCCTGGGGCATATGGTCGTGATCGTGATTCTGGCCAAGTTGATGTTGCGCTGATCAGGCAGGCTGATAGGTACCTGATGTATAGAGATCAAATGTGGGAGGGGCGGTGCGACGATTCGACTTGCTCCCGATGGGTCCTCTGGACCGACCATTTGCTGGGGTTGGAATGAGTACATATCCGTTGCTGCGGTAACGGCCACTTAGGGTTCCGCTCTTACAGCGGGTCACTTTTGGAAAAGAGCCCCAAAAGTAACCAAAAAGGCTCTTGCCCCAACACTCGGCACCTCGCCTAGGCTCGGTGTGCCCGAACGCAGGCTTGAATCCGTGGGCCGCCGTCATGGGCTATCCCTGGCCCAGGACGGCTAACCCGGCGTCCTGCCGGGTTACCCACGGATTCAAGCCTGCGTTCGGCCAGCGTGTTTGACGGGGCGCCTAGGGTCAAGATCAAAAGCCAGAGCCAGAGCCAGAGCCAGAGCAACAGCAACAGCAACAGCAACAGCAACAGCAACAACGCGATCCGTTCTGTAGAACCCCACACCTCAAGCAATCACATGCGGCGTCATGCCACGGGTGAATGTTGATCGTGGTCAAGGGATAACGGCGCGGTAGTTCCCACACTGTGGCGAACTTTCTGGAGGACCGTGTCATGCCCTTGTCTCTTGCGCAATTGCGCCGTAACTACACCCTTTATGGTTTGCGTGATGACTTGGCGCAGGACGATCCCTTGGTGCTGTTCGGTCAGTGGCTGGATCAGGCGCGTAAAACCGAGGTGCCTCCGGCGGAGGCCAATAGCATGGCGCTGGCCACCGTGGACAGCCAGGGCCATGCGCATTGCCGCATCTTGCTGCTCAAGGGTTTCAGCGCCGAGGGTTTTTTCTTTTTCGGCCATTACCAGAGTGCCAAGGGCCAGGAGTTGGCGAGCAATCCCCATGCGGCCATGACGTTTTTCTGGCCGGGGCTGGAGCGTCAGGTGCGTATCGAAGGCCCGGTGGTGCGGGCGGATGCGCAGTTGTCGGACGATTATTTCGATGCGCGTCCGGCCGCCAGCCAGTTGGGCGCCTGGGCGTCGCCGCAAAGCCAGCCCCTTGGCCATCGCAGCGAGCTGGAAAGCCGCTTGCGAGAGGTCACCGAGCGTTTCGCCGGGCAGCAACCGCCACGCCCCGAGCATTGGGGCGGCTACCGTCTGCAACCTCAGCGCATCGAGTTCTGGCAGGGCCGGCCCGACCGTCTGCATGACCGTCTCGACTACCGCCTGCACGCGGGCATTTGGCAGCGCACGCGCCTGGCCCCCTGAACGAGATACCTCCTTGGAGGAATAGGCCCTGCGCCCGTTGCGGCGCAGGCTGACGGCAACTTTCTTGACGCCTGGAGCCTTGATCATGGCCCATTTGAAACAACGCAATTTCGTGCCCCTGAACATCGCCGTGCTGACCATCAGTGACACCCGTACCCTCGACACCGACACCTCCGGCCAGACCCTGGTGGACCGCCTCGAAAGTGCCGGGCATGTGCTCATCGACCGTGGCCTGGTGATCGACGATATCTACCAGATTCGTGCGCAAGTCTCCCTGTGGATCGCGGACCCCGAGGTGCAAGTGGTGCTGATGACCGGCGGTACCGGTTTCACCGCCCGCGACAACACGCCCCAGGCGGTGTTGCCGTTGCTGGACAAACATGTCGAAGGCTTCGGTGAGCTGTTCCGCCAAGTATCCCTGGCCGAAATCGGCACTTCCACCGTGCAGTCCCGCGCGTTGGCCGGCATCAGCAACGGCGTGCTGGTGTGCTGCATGCCGGGCTCGCCGGGGGCGTGTCGCACCGGCTGGGACCAGATCCTGGCGGGGCAGTTGGACAGCCGCACCGGCCCGTGCAACTTCGTGCCGCACCTCAAGCCCCAGCCTGAGCAAACCCTGCAAGCCTGCGAGTCGCGTTCATGAGTGTCTCGGTGTGTGACAGCGGCCACCTGATGCCGGTGGACGAGGCCATCGCCACGCTGCTGGCCCAGGCGCCGCCGCCGCCGAGCACCCAGGTGATTGGCCTGGAGCAGGCGCTGGGGCGGGTGGTCGCTGAAGAGCTGTTCTCGCCCCTGGATTTGCCCGGTTTCGACAACAGCGCCATGGACGGCTACGCCCTGCGCGCCGAGGACGTGCCGGCCGAAGGCGGCTACCTGATGCTCGCCGGGCGCATTGCGGCGGGGCAGCACAGCAAGGTGAGCGTGCAGGCCGGGCAGGCCGTGCGCATCTTTACCGGTGCGCCGCTACCGCCTGGTGCTGACACGGTGGTGCCCCAGGAGCGTTGTCGCCTGTACGGCCAGCGCATCTGGTGCCCGCCGGTACGTCTCGGCGAGCACGTGCGCAAGCAGGGTGAAGAGCTGCAGCGCGGGCAGACCCTGATCGCCGTCGGCAAGCGCCTGCGCGCCCAGGATATCGGCTTGCTCGCCTCGGCGGGCATTCCTCGGTTGAAAGTCTATCGCCCGTTGCGGGTGTGCCTGCTCAGCAGCGGCAACGAGTTGCGTGATCCGGGCGAGGCGCTGGTGCCGGGGCAGATCTACAACAGCAACCGCTATGCCCTGGCCGCGTTGTTGCGTGGCTGGGGCGTGGACGTGCACGACTACGGGGTGATGGCCGATGAGTTGGCCGCCAGCCGTGATGCCCTGGCCCTGGCCTCGTCCGAATGCGACCTGTTGCTGACCTCGGCGGGTGTGTCGGTGGGGGAGGAGGACCATCTCAAGCAGGCCATCGAAGCGCTCGGTCGCGTGGACTTCTGGCGCCTGGCGATCCAGCCCGGCAAACCCCTGGCATTTGGCGAAGTGGCGGGCAAGCCGTGGCTGGGCCTGCCCGGTAACCCGTCGGCGGCGCTGATCACCGCGCTGGTGGTGGTGCGCCCGTTCCTGCTGCGCGCCCAAGGGGTGGAGCGGGTGTTGCCGGTGCCGATCCAGGTGCCGGCCGCGTTCGAATGGCTCACGCCCAACAAGCGCCGCCAGTACCTGCGTGCACGCCTGAGCCCTGGCGAGGACGGGCAATTGCGCGCCGTGCTGCACCCCCAGCAAAGCTCGGCGATGCTGACCGCCGCCTGTTGGGCCGATGGCCTGGTGATCGTCGAGCGTGAGCATCAGGTGCTCAAGGATGAACCGGTGCCGTTTGTGTCTTTCGCTGAATTTCTCTGAGGAGCCCCCATGCAACTGGTCTGCCCGGCAGGCAACCTGCCTGCGCTTAAAGCCGCTGTGCGTCAAGGCGCCGATGCGGTGTATGTCGGTTTTCGCGATGACACCAATGCCCGGCACTTTGCCGGGTTGAACATGGACGACAAACAGTTCGACGGTGCCGTCGCCTTTATTCGCCAGCACCAGCGCAAGCTGTACGTGGCGGTCAACACCTACCCGCAACCGAAGATCTGGGCGCGCTGGCAACGCGCCGTCGACCGCGCGGCGGACCACGGCGTGGACGCCCTGATCGCCGCCGACCCCGGCGTGCTCGACTACGCCAGCCGCCAGCATCCGCACATGGCCTTGCACCTCTCGGTACAGGGCTCGGCCACCCACGCGGCGGCGCTGAAGTTCTATGCCGAACGCTATGGTATTCGCCGCGCGGTATTGCCCCGTGTGCTGTCCCTGGCCCAGGTCAAGCAGGTGGCTGCGAGCAGCCCGGTGCCCATCGAAGTGTTCGGGTTTGGCAGCCTGTGCATCATGGCCGAGGGGCGTTGCCACCTGTCTTCCTACATCACCGGCGAGTCGCCCAACCTCTGCGGCGTGTGCTCGCCGGCCAAGGCGGTGCGCTGGAGCGAAGATGCCGAGGGTTTGAGCGCGCGCCTGAGCGACGTGCTGATCGACCGCTACACCCCCGACGAACCCGCCGGTTACCCGACCCTGTGCAAGGGCCGCTTCCTGGTCGGCGGCAAACGCTTCCATGCCCTCGAAGAACCCACCAGCCTCGACACCCTCGACCTGCTGCCGGAGCTCAGCGCCATCGGCGTCGAAGCGGTCAAGATCGAAGGCCGCCAACGCAGCCCAGCGTATGTGGAACAAGTCACCCGGGTCTGGCGCGCCGCGCTCGACGCCCACCGCAGCGCACCGGCCAGCTTTGTGGTCAAGGACCAATGGCGCCAGGTGCTGGCCGGGTTATCCGAAGGCAGCCAGACCACACTCGGCGCCTACCATCGTGCATGGCAGTGAGGAGACACAGATGAAACTCAGCCTGGGACCGGTGCTGTTTTATTGGGATAAGGAACACCTGGGGCGCTTCTACTCGGACATGGCCGGCTTGCCCCTGGACGTGATTTACCTGGGCGAAACCGTGTGCGCCAAGCGCCGCGCGTTTTCCCTGGACCGTTGGTTGGGCCTGGGGCGGGAGCTGCAGACCTGCAGCCCGGCGCAGATCGTGTTGTCGAGCCTGACCTTGATCGAAGCCGCCTCCGAACTGTCGAGCCTGCGCCGCCTGTGTGACAACGGCGAGTTGCTGGTGGAGGCCAACGACATGGGCGCGGTGCAGATGCTGATCGAGCGCAAACTGCCCTTTGTCGGCGGCCCGGCGCTCAACCTCTACAACGGTCACGCCCTGGTGCAACTGCTCGACGCCGGCATGCAGCGCTGGGTGCCGCCGGTGGAGTGCTCCCAGGGCTTGATCGCCGACGTGCTGGAACAGGTGCGCGAATTGGGCCGGCCATTGCCCGAAGTGGAGATCTTCGCCTACGGCCATTTGCCCCTGGCCTACTCGGCGCGTTGCTTCACCGCCCGCGCGGAAAACCGCCCCAAGGACGATTGCCAGTTCTGCTGCAGCAACTACCCCGACGGCATGCCACTGACCAGCCAGGAAGGGCAGGCGTTGTTCACCTTGAATGGCATCCAGACCATGTCCGCCGACGTTACCAACCTGCTGGCCGATTACCCCGGCCTGGTGTCCAGCGGTGCCGATCTGTTGCGCCTGAGCCCACGGGCCGAGGGCATGGTCGAGGTGGTGCGTGCCTACGACCAGGTACGCCAGGGCGCTACGCCGCCGCTGTATGTCGAAGGCTGCAACGGCTACTGGCACGGCCAGGCGGGCATGTTGCGGGTTGAGGAGGTGGGCCTGTGCTGAGTCGTAAACCATGGCTGCTCAAGGGTGCCGACCGGTTGTTGCCATTGATTCGCCGTGTGCCGTTTGGCGTACAGCGCCTGGTCTTGCAGCAGGCCCTCAACCGCTGCCTGGCCGAACCCCTGCGCGACGGCGGGTTTGACCTGCTGCGCGGGCGTTGGCTGTGTTTGCGTATTCCTGACCTGGGGTTGTGCTGGTACCTGACCCTGGGGCGGGATGGGTTGCGGATTGCGCAAAAGGCTGAGGCGCAGGTCAGCATCAGTGGTAATTGGCGGGAGTTTCTGTTGCTGGCCAGCCGCCAGGAAGATCCGGATACGCTGTTCTTTCGCCGCCGGTTGGTGATTGAGGGGGATACGGAATTGGGGTTGGGGTTGAAGAATCTGATCGACAGTTTGGACCCGGATGTGTTGCCGCCTTGGTTGTGGCGGAATCTGGAGCGGGCGGGGCGGGCGTCAGCGGGCCATAGCGGGCACTGATCAGCCGGCCTGATAGCCCATCAACTGTTCTTCGCAGAGGATTCGAATGGTGCGCCGCTGCACCTCGATCAACCCGCCTTCCACCAGCCGGTGCAGGATCCTTGAAAAGGTCTCCGGCTGGATCCCCAGCTTCGACGCCACCAGGCGCTTGGGCACTTGCAGCACCACCTCGCCACTCAGCGCATCGCGCTCCTGGAACAGGAAGTTGATCACCCGGCGGCTGGCGTTGGCCAGGGTCAGGGTGTCGATGTCCTTGAGGCGCTGATGCAGGTGGATGCTCATGCTGGCCAGGATCGCCAGGCAGATTTTCGGCTGGTCCTCCAGGGCCCGGCGGTAGTGCTGGCCTTCGATGCTGACCAGCACACTGTCCTTGAGCGCGGTGGCGCTCACCGGATAGGCCTTGGCCTGGGTGAACAGCAGCGCTTCGGCAAAGGTCTGGCCGGGCTGGATGACTTCCACCAGATGTTCCTGGCCTTCACCCGTGACCCGGTGCAGCTTGATCTGGCCGCTGACCAGCAGGAAAAAACGCTCGGCCGCGTCGCCCTGATGCATCAAGGGCGCATGGCCGGGCAGGCGCTTGAGATTGGCCAGGGTACAGACGTCCTGGAAGGTTTTTTCCGGGAGCTGGCTGAACAGGTGATGGCGACGCAGGGTGAGCACGATGTGGGGATGGGTGAGCATGGTTGGGCCTCCGCAATGGGCTAGCGTAGAGGGCTTGGGGCGGGGTTGATATGCCTCTGTGGGGGTACCTCTTGCGGGGTTTGTGTAAACAATGTGGGGGGGCTTGCCCCCGATGAGCATGAGTATCTACACAACTTTTCAGACCCAGACAAATCTCCCTGTGGTGAGCGGGCTTGTCCCGCGCTGGGCTGCGTAGCAGCCCCAAAACCAGTGTCTACAGAGTGTCTGATACACCGCATTGTTCTGGACTGGGGCTGCTACGCAGCCCAGCGCGGGACAAGCCCGCTCACCACAACAGCCCTATCTGCCGCGCGTTCAGCGTTGAGCCAACGTTGTGTCGATACCCATGCCCCGAGGAGGGTGTGTCAGTTGATGCATCTGTGGCTGACCCTCTGCAATCGGTATGCATCAAACAGCCTCACCCCGCCTGCCGCAAATGCTCCATCGCCCAAACCGCCGCCTCCACCCGCGACCGCAACCCCAGCTTATGCAGCAAATTCTTCACATGCACCTTCACCGTGCCCTCGGTAATCCCCAGCTTATGCCCGATCACCTTGTTGCTGTGCCCACTGGCAATCGTCCTCAGCACCTGGCGTTCGCGCTCGGTCAATTCCACTGCCCCATGGGGCTGCGGCGAGCGCAGGGCCTGGGCCAGTACGCGGGTCAGGCCGGGGCTGATCACCAACGCGCCATGCAACGCATCACGGATGTACTGGATCAACAACTCCGGCTCCATGTCCTTGAGCAGATAGCCATTGGCATCCAGGCGCAACGCATCACGAATATCGTCTTCAGCGTCGGACACGGTAAACAGCAACACCTTGCCGCCATAGTTCATGGCGCGCAGGCGGCGCAGGGTTTCGAGGCCGTTCATGTGCGGCATGTTGTTGTCCAGCAGCACCAGGTCCGGTTGCAGCCCGTCGATCTGGTCCAGGGCTTCCTGGCCGTTGCCGGCTTCGCCGACCACTTGCAGGTCGTCTTCCAGTTCAAGCATCTGGCGCATGCCGTGGCGCATCATCGGGTGATCGTCGACCAGCAGGATACGGTGGCGGGTGAGGGTGTTCATGAGGCGGTGCCTTGTAGGGAGTGGCCGAGAAATTCCGGTTGGAAACGCAATTGCACGCGGGTGCCCTGGGGCTCGCGGGGGCTGATGTCGAGGCGGCCATGCAGGCTGCGGGCGCGCTCGTCCATGATGGTCAGGCCGTGGTGTTCGCGGGTGTCGACCTCACCGCAGAAGCCCCGGCCGTCGTCCTCGATGCTCAGGCTCACGGTCTCGCCTTCCTGGCGCAGTTGCAGCCAGGCGTTTTGCGCATGGGCATGGCGCAGGCAATTGGACAGGGCCTCGCGGGTGACCTGCAACAAGTGGATCTGTTCGCTGGCCGACAGTTGGAAGGCCAGGGCGTCCACATGCAGGTGCACCTGGAACTCGCCACGCCGCGAGAACTCTTCGGCGGTCTCCTGCAGTTCCTGCACCAGCCCGGCATCGTGGATTTGCAGGCGGAAGGTGGTGAGCAATTCGCGCAGTTGGCGGTAGGCGTTGTTCAGGCCATCGCGCAGTTCGGCGGTGACGGTGGCCAGGGTTTCCACCGGTTCGCCACGACGGATCAGGGTTTGCATGCGGCTGACCTGCAGCTTCATGTAGGACAGCGCCTGGGCCAGGGAATCGTGCAGTTCGCGGGCGATGATGGTGCGTTCGTCGAGCAGCAGCAGGCGGTGGTCCTGTTCACGCTGGCGCTTGAGCGACAGCGAGGTGCCGATCAGGTTGGCCAGGGCCTGGATCAGTTGTTTTTCCCAATCCTGGGGGGGATGGCCATCGTCGAAGTGGGCCTTGAGTTCGCCCAGTTCCGAACCCTGGTTGCTGATGCTGAATACCTGGGGGAGCGCCACTTTCTGTTTTTGGCACGTTGCGCAATCACCGATGGCGCAAACGTTGCGGCTATCCCCTCCATTCAGGGAGAGCATCTGCTGGGCCGGCGCCAGGAAGTGCCCTTGCAGGCACAGCGACAGGCGCAACCCCGGCAGGCGTTTCTGGAAGCGCCGGATCAGTTCATCCAGGCCCTCGGCGTTCGCCAGGCGCGTGGCCAGGCTGCGGCTGCTCTGGTAAAGCAGCTCCAGGGCGGCGTTGGCTTGTTGCAGGTTGAGGGTTTTCTGCCGCACCTGGCTCTCCAGGGTGCGGTGGGAGTGTTCAATGGTCTCGGCCATGGCGTTGAAGCTCAGGGCCAATTGCCCCAGTTCATCCTCGGAGCGGTGATTGACCCGGGTCTTGAAGTCACCATCACGAAAGCGCCGGGTCGCGTGCACCAGTTCTTCCAGGGGGTTGACCACGCCGTACTGCAGTTCATACAGGCCGATCAGCAGGATGATCAGCGTGCTGAACAGCGCCAGGCCCTGGATGCCTTGCTGCCAGCCCTGTTTCTGTTCGCTGTGTTGTTGCAGGAGGCTGACGAATTGGTTCAGTTGCTCGACGAACCCCGGCGCGCTGGCCTGGAACAGCACCGCGTCGCCACGGGCCAGCGCCGGGCGCAGATCGGTGTCCCAGCGCTGCTGGATCTGTTGGTAGCTCTGCAGCAGGGCACTGCGCGGGCCGTCTTCAAGCACCGCCTTGAGCGATTGGCTGTCGAGGCGCCCTTGCAGGCTGTGGGTGATGGCGTCGATCTCGTCGGCAGGCGCGCCGGCCGCCAGTTTCCAGCTCAGGTGGTAGGTCTCCATGCGCACCGAACCGGCGGTGTTGATGGCGGCCGCGTCGCCCTGGCTGAACCAGGCGATCAGGCCGGCGCTCAAGGAACTGGCGAGGGCGAGGATGGCGATCAGGATCACCGCCAGCCCGGCGCGAGCGGGCAGGGAGCTGCGCAGCCAGTTAAACATGGCGGCGTAAGCGAAGGGGGTTGGAAGCCTGCATGGCGGCACCTGCAAAGGGAAAAGGGCTGAAAAACCGCAATCCCTGGCGCACTACCTCTAAAGAGTTGCCGGCAAACCCTCCCACGGGAAAACGCCGGCACAAGAGACCAATCCATTGATAAATAAAGACTTTCTCTTGTTGTTAGGACTACCTCCTTAGAGGTATGTGGGGCCAGCATAGCCCCATACCCCCCAGGCGGACGTTGACCTGGGTCAAGTTCCACGGGGGTGTCGCCCCTAACCTGCGCCCATGGAATCACTTTCTGGAGCGCATACCGTGACTCAACCCCGTATGAGACAAGGCCTGGTGCTGGGCATGAGCACACTCGCCTTCACCGTCTGCTTTATGGTGTGGATGATGTTCGCCGTGCTTGGCGTACCCATCAAAGAGCTGTTGCAACTCAACGAAACCCAGTTCGGCCTGCTGGCCGCTACCCCGGTATTGACCGGCTCCCTGGTACGCCTGCCCCTGGGCCTGCTGACTGACCGCTTCGGCGGGCGCATCGTGTTCTTCCTGTTGATGCTCGCCTGTGTGCTGCCGCTGTACCTGATCACCTACGCCACCGCCTATTGGCAGTTCCTGGTGCTGGGCCTGTTCGTCGGCCTGGCCGGCGGTTCGTTTTCGGTGGGCATCGCCTACGTGGCCAAGTGGTTCGACAAAGACAACCAGGGCTTTGCCATGGGCGTGTTCGGCGCCGGCAACGCGGGCGCCGCCGTCACCAAGTTCCTGGCCCCGGCGCTGATCGCCCTCGGCACCTGGCACCTGGTGCCCAAGGTGTTCGGCGCGATCCTGTTTATCACCGCGCTACTGTTCTGGTTCCTCACCAGCGAGAACAAGGCCCACCGCAGTGCCGGCGGCGCCACCCTGCGCCAGCAGCTGCTGTGCCTGAAAGACCCGGCCGTGTGGCGCTACTGCCAGTACTACTCGATTGTGTTCGGCGGCTATGTGGCCCTGGCGCTGTGGATGACCAAGTACTACGTGCAGGAATACGGCTTCAGCCTGCAAAGCGCCGCGTTGCTGGCCGCGTGTTTCTCCCTGCCCGGCGGCGTGCTGCGCGCGGTGGGCGGCTGGATGTCCGACCGTTGGGGCGCCCAGAGCGTGACCTGGTGGGTGCTGTGGGTGAGCTGGATCTGCCTGTTCCTGCTCAGCTACCCGCAGACCCAATTGCAGGTGCAGACCGTCAACGGTCCCCTGGATTTCCACATCGGCCTCAACGCCACCCTGTTCACCGTGCTGTTGTTTGTGATGGGCATCGCCTTCGCGTTCGGCAAGGCCTCGGTGTTCAAGTACATCGCCAATGACTACCCACAGAACATGGGCGCGGTGTCCGGCATCGTCGGCCTGGCCGGTGGCCTGGGCGGCTTTGTGCTGCCGATCCTGTTTGGCGCCCTGGTGGACCTCACCGGCGTGCGCTCGTCCTGCTTCATGTTGATGTACGGCGTGGTCTGGGTGTCCCTGACCTGGATGTACTTCAGCGAAATGCGCAAGCAACCGCTGTTGGGCAAAACCGCCCAACCTCTCCAAGGAGAATGAACATGTCCATCGCGCAAAAGCCCGGCTCGGGGCCGGTGATCCACGACTGGCGCCCTGAAGACCCGGCGTTCTGGGGCGCCAGCGGCAAGAAGACCGCGACCCGCAACCTGTGGATCTCGATTCCTGCGCTGTTGCTGGCCTTCGCCGTGTGGATGGTGTGGAGCACGGTGATCGTGCGCCTGAACGCCATCGGCTTTACCTTCACCACCGACCAGTTGTTCTGGCTGGCGGCGTTGCCGGGCTTGTCCGGTGCCACTTTGCGGGTGTTCTACTCGTTCATGGTGCCGATCTTCGGCGGCCGCCGCTGGACCGCCCTGAGCACCGCGTCGCTGCTGCTGCCGTCGCTGTGGATGGGCTTTGCGGTGCAAGACCCCAACACCCCCTACAGCGTGTTTGTACTGATCGCGCTGCTGTGCGGTTTCGGCGGCGGCAACTTCGCCTCGAGCATGTCCAACATCAGCTTCTTCTACCCCAAGTCGCAGCAAGGCACGGCCCTGGGCCTGAACGCCGGCCTCGGCAACCTGGGGGTGTCGGTGATGCAGTTCTGCGTGCCGCTGGTGATCACGTTCGGCGTGTTCGGCCTGGTGGGCGGTCAACCGCAAACCTTGCCGGATGGCAGTCAACTCTGGCTGCAGAACGCCGGTTTCATCTGGGTGCCGTTTATCCTCACCGTCACCGTGGCGGCCTGGTTCGGCATGAATGACCTGTCCAGCGCCCGCGCTTCTTTCAGCGAGCAGGCGGTGATCTTCAAGCGCAAGCACAACTGGCTGATGTGCTGGTTGTACCTGGCCACCTTCGGCTCATTCATCGGCTTTTCGGCGGCGTTCCCGCTGCTGATCAAGACCTCGTTCCCCGATGTGGTGGCGCTGAAATTCGCCTTCCTCGGCCCGCTGGTCGGTGCCCTGGTGCGCCCACTCGGCGGCTGGCTGGCGGACAAGCTGGGCGGCGCACGGGTGACCTTGTGGAACTTCGTGCTGATGATCGTGATGGTGTTCGGCGTGCTGCACTTTTTGCCGCAGAACGGGCAGGGCGGCAGCTTCTACGGTTTCCTCGGCATGTTCATGCTGCTGTTCATCACCACCGGCGTCGGCAACGGCTCCACCTTCCGCATGATCCCGGTGATCTTCCGCACCCAGCACGAGAAGGCCAGTGCCGGTAAGTCCGCCGCCGAGCGCGAGCAGGCGATCAAGGATGCCGGCAAGGAATCCGCCGCCGTGCTGGGCTTCAGCTCGGCCATGGGTGCCTTCGGTGCGTTCTTCATTCCCAAGTCCTTCGGCACATCCATGGCCGCCACCGGCAGCCCGGCGATGGCCTTCTACATGTTTGTCGGTTTCTACCTGAGCTGCATTGTCGTGACCTGGTGGTGGTACGCCCGCAAAGGCTGCGCCACACCCTGCTGATCGACCACGAATTTGCGGGGCAACGCACCCCACGGCACGCCTGATGAGGAAAGCATCATGAGTCACTTACTGGATCAACTGCGGTTCTTCAACCGCAAGCAAAACGAATTCTCCGACGGTCACGGCGAGACCCGTAAGGAGTCCCGCGACTGGGAGAACGTCTACCGCTCGCGCTGGCAGTACGACAAGATCGTGCGCTCCACCCACGGCGTTAACTGCACCGGCTCGTGCTCGTGGAAGATCTACGTGAAGAACGGCCTGATCACCTGGGAAACCCAGCAGACCGACTACCCGCGCACCCGCAACGACCTGCCCAACCATGAGCCGCGCGGCTGCCCACGGGGTGCCAGCTACAGCTGGTACATCTACAGCGCCAACCGCCTCAAGTACCCGAAGATCCGTAAGCCGCTGCTCAAGCTGTGGCGTGACGCGCGCCAGACCCTGTCGCCGGTGGAGGCGTGGGCGAGCATCGTCGAGGACAAGGTCAAGGCCGACTCGTACAAGAGCAAGCGCGGCATGGGCGGTTTCATTCGCTCGAACTGGGAAGAGGTCAACGAGATCATCGCCGCCTCCAACGTCTACACCATCAAGCAATACGGCCCGGACCGCATCGTCGGCTTCTCGCCGATCCCGGCCATGTCCATGGTCAGCTACGCGGCGGGTTCGCGTTACCTGTCGCTGATCGGCGGCGTGTGCCTGAGCTTCTACGATTGGTACTGCGACCTGCCACCGGCCTCGCCGATGGTGTGGGGCGAGCAGACCGACGTGCCGGAATCGGCCGACTGGTACAACTCCAACTACATCATCGCCTGGGGTTCCAACGTCCCGCAGACCCGTACCCCGGACGCGCACTTCTTCACCGAGGTGCGCTACAAGGGCACCAAGACCGTGGCCATCACCCCGGACTATTCGGAAGTGGCCAAGCTCACCGACCTGTGGCTCAACCCCAAGCAGGGCACCGACGCCGCGTTGGCCCAGGCCTTCAACCATGTGATCTTCAAGGAATTTCACCTGGATAAACCGAGCGCCTACTTCACCGACTACGCCAAGCGCTTTACCGACTTGCCGGTACTGGTGATGCTCAAGCCGATGACCGGGTTCGCCCCTGGCGCCGGCTTCCAGCCTGACCGCTTCCTGCGCGCCTCGGACCTCACCGGCAACCTCGGCCAGGACAACAACCCGGAATGGAAAACCATTGCCCTCGACGAGAGCGGTGAGTTGGTCTCGCCACAAGGGTCCATCGGCTACCGCTGGGGCGAGAAGGGCAAGTGGAACATCCTCGCGAAGGAGGGCGGTGAAGGCCGCGCCATCGACCTCAAGCTCAGCCTGATCGGTGACGACGTCGCCGAAGTGGCCTTCCCGTATTTTGCCGGCGAAGCCCACGAGCACTTCCAGCACGTGGCTGGCGATGCCGTGCAGTTCCGCCGCGTGCCGGTGCACAGCGTGACCCTGGCCGACGGCAGCGTGGCCAAAGTGGCGACGGTGTTCGACTTGTCCGCCGCCAACCTGGCCATCGACCGTGGCCTGGGCGGCCACAACGTGGCCAAGGATTACGACGACGCCAGCGTGCCGGGCACCCCGGCGTGGCAGGAAGCGATCACCGGCGTCAGCCGCGAGAAAGCCATCCAGATCGCCCGTGAGTTCGCCGACAACGCCGACAAGACCAAGGGCCGTTCGATGATCATCGTCGGCGCGGCGATGAACCACTGGTACCACATGGACATGAATTACCGCGGGCTGATCAATATGCTCATGCTCTGCGGTTGCGTCGGCCAGACCGGCGGCGGCTGGGCCCACTACGTCGGCCAGGAAAAGCTGCGCCCGCAATGCGGCTGGCTGCCCCTGGCCTTCGGCCTCGACTGGAACCGCCCGCCACGCCAGATGAACGGCACCAGCTTCTTCTACGGCCACAGCTCGCAATGGCGCCACGAGAAGATGAGCATGCATGACGTGCTCTCGCCGCTGGCCGACAAATCGCAATTCCCGGAACACGCCCTGGACTACAACATCCGCGCCGAACGCGCCGGCTGGTTGCCCAGTGCGCCACAGCTCAACACCAACCCGCTGCACATCTGCCGTGATGCGGCCGCCGCCGGCATGACGCCGAAAGACTACGTGGTCAAATCCTGGCAGGACGGCAGCCTGCGCTTCGCCTGCGAACAGCCGGACAGCCCGGTGAACTTCCCGCGCAACATGTTTATCTGGCGCTCCAACCTGCTCGGTTCCTCGGGCAAGGGCCATGAGTACATGCTCAAGTACCTGTTGGGCACCAAGAACGGCGTGATGAACGAAGACATCGGCCACAGCACCGAATGCAAGCCCACCGAGGCCGAATGGGTCGAAGACGGCGCCATCGGCAAGCTCGACCTGGTGACCACCCTGGACTTCCGCATGTCCTCCACCTGCGTGTACTCCGACATCGTCTTGCCGACTGCCACCTGGTACGAAAAAGACGACATGAACACCTCGGACATGCACCCGTTCATCCACCCGTTGTCGGCGGCCATCGACCCGGCGTGGGAGTCGCGCTCCGACTGGGAAATCTACAAGGGCATCGCCAAGGCGTTCTCGGCCATGTCGGTCGGCCACCTGGGCGTGGAGCAAGACCTGGTCACCGTCCCGTTGATGCACGACAGCGTCGGCGAACTGGCCCAGCCGTTTGGCGGCACCGACTGGAAAAGCGCCGGTGTGACGCCGGTGCCGGGCAAGAACGCGCCGAACATGGCGGTGGTGGAGCGGGACTACCCGAACATCTACAAGCAGTTCTCGTCCCTGGGTCCGATGCTGGAAAAACTCGGCAACGGCGGCAAGGGCATCAACTGGAACACCGATGAAGAAGTCGAGTTCCTCGGCGAGCTGAACCATCACGAAAGCGCTGCGGGCATCAGCCACGGCCGGCCGAAAATCGACACGGCCATCGACGCCGCCGAAGTGATCCTGTCCCTGGCCCCGGAAACCAACGGCAAGGTCGCCTTGAAAGCCTGGGCCGCGCTGTCGGAATTCACCGGCATCGACCACAGCCACCTGGCGATCTCCAAGGCCCACGAAGCGATTCGCTTCCGCGACATCCAGGCGCAGCCGCGCAAGATCATCTCCAGCCCGACCTGGTCAGGCCTGGAAGACGAGCACGTGAGCTACAACGCCGGCTACACCAACGTGCATGAAAACATCCCATGGCGCACCATCACCGGCCGCCAGCAGTTCTACCAGGATCACCCGTGGATGCAGGCGTTCGGCGAGCAGTTGATGAGCTACCGGCCACCGGTCAACACCCGCACCATCGAAGGGGTGAAGGGCAAGCGCAGCAATGGCGAGACCGAGATTGTGCTGAACTGGATCACCCCGCACCAGAAGTGGGGCATCCACAGCACCTACAGCGACAACCTGCTGATGCTCACCCTGAGCCGTGGCGGACCGATCGTGTGGCTCTCGGAAATCGACGCCAAGCGTGCCGGCATCGAAGACAACGACTGGATCGAATGCTTCAACGTCAACGGTGCATTGACCGCCCGTGCGGTGGTCAGCCAGCGCGTCAAGGAAGGCATGGTGATGATGTACCACGCCCAGGAACGCATCGTGAACGTGCCGGGTTCGGAAACCACCAAGACCCGTGGCGGCCACCACAATTCGGTAACCCGCGTGGTGCTCAAGCCGACCCACATGATCGGCGGCTATGCCCAGCAGGCCTACGGTTTCAACTACTACGGCACGGTCGGTTGCAACCGCGATGAGTTTGTCGTGGTGCGCAAGATGGCCAAGGTCGACTGGCTCGATGGCTCCAGCGGCGATGACTTGCCGCGCCCATTGCCGACTGACATCGAGGAGAACTGAGATGAAAATTCGCTCACAGATCGGCATGGTCCTCAACCTGGACAAATGCATCGGCTGCCACACCTGTTCCATCACCTGCAAGAACGTGTGGACCAGCCGTGAAGGCATGGAATACGCCTGGTTCAACAACGTCGAGTCCAAGCCCGGCATCGGCTACCCCAAAGAGTGGGAAAACCAGGACAAGTGGAAGGGCGGCTGGGTGCGCAACGCCAACGGCTCGATCAACCCCCGCATCGGCGGCAAGTTCCGCGTGTTGGCGAACATCTTCGCCAACCCCGACCTGCCGAGCCTGGACGACTACTACGAGCCGTTCGACTTCGACTATCAGCACTTGCACACCGCGCCATTGGGCGAGCACCAGCCGACCGCACGCCCGCGTTCGCTGGTGTCCGGCAAGCGCATGGAAAAGATCGAGTGGGGCCCGAACTGGGAGGAAATCCTCGGCACCGAGTTCGCCAAGCGCCGCAAGGACAAGAACTTCGACCAGATCCAGGCCGACATTTATGGCGAGTACGAAAACACCTTCATGATGTACCTGCCGCGCCTGTGCGAGCACTGCCTCAACCCGGCGTGCGCGGCATCCTGCCCGAGCGGTGCGATCTACAAGCGTGAAGAAGACGGCATCGTGCTGATCGACCAGGAGAAGTGCCGGGGCTGGCGCATGTGCATCAGCGGTTGCCCGTACAAGAAAATCTACTTCAACTGGAAGAGCGGCAAATCCGAGAAGTGCATCTTCTGCTACCCGCGTATCGAAGCCGGTATGCCGACCGTGTGCGCCGAAACCTGTGTGGGTCGGATTCGCTACCTCGGTGTGCTGCTGTACGACGCCGACCGTATCAGCGAAGTGGCCAGCACCGCCAACGAGCAGGACCTGTACGAGAAGCAACTGGAAATCTTCCTCGACCCGAATGACCCGGCGGTGATTCGCCAGGCTCTGGCCGATGGCGTGCCGCAGTCGGTGATCGACTCGGCCCAGCGTTCGCCGGTGTACAAAATGGCCGTCGACTGGAAGTTGGCACTGCCGCTGCACCCGGAATACCGCACCTTGCCGATGGTCTGGTACGTGCCGCCGCTGTCACCGATCCAGAACGCCGCTGCGGCCGGCACCGTGGGCATGAACGGGGTGATCCCGGATGTGGACAGCCTGCGTATTCCGCTGCGCTACCTGGCGAACATGCTCACCGCCGGCGATGAAAAACCGGTCAAGCGTGCACTCAAGCGCTTGTTGGCGATGCGCGCCTACAAACGCTCCCAGCAAGTCGATGGCGTACAGGACCTGCAAGTGCTCGAAGACGTCGGCCTGAGCGTTGAACAGGTGGAAGAGATGTACCGCTACCTGGCCATCGCCAACTACGAAGACCGCTTCGTGGTACCGAGCGCCCACCGTGAAGACGCCATGAGCGACGCGTTCGCCGAACGCTCCGGCTGTGGTTTCAGCTTCGGCAGCGGTTGCAGCGGCAGCTCCGACACCAACATGTTCGGCGCCAAGAAAGCCAACCGCCGTGACGTGCTGAAAACCGTCCAGATCTGGGAGGACTGAGCCATGCGCATTCTTAAAGTGATTTCGTTGCTGCTGGACTACCCCACTGAAACCTTGGTGAACGGTCGCGACGAACTGGAACAGGCGATTCTCGAATCCCGGGAAATCAGCCCCAAGCAGCGCGGTGCGTTGTTCGAGCTGCTGGAACTGATCTGCGCCAATGACCTGATGGACGGCCAGGAACACTACGGCGCGCTGTTTGGCCGGGGCCGTTCGCTGTCGCTGTTGTTGTTCGAACACGTGCACGGCGAGTCCCGCGACCGTGGCCAGGCCATGGTCGACATGATGGCCCAGTACGAAGAAGCCGGGTTTGCCATCGGCGTCAAGGAGCTGCCGGACTACATCCCGTTGTACCTGGAGTTCCTGTCCACCCGCGAAGACATCGAGGCCCGCGAGGGCCTGGCGGATGTGGCGCACCTGTTGGCCTTGCTCGCTGCGCGTCTGGACGAGCGTGAGAGCGGCTATGCCAGTTGCTTCCGTGCGCTGTTGCAGATTGCCGGCGCCGAGCCGCACCAGGCCGTGGCCGAACTGCGTGCCCAGGTCGCCGCCGAACCGCGGGACGACTCCCTCGAAGCCCTGGACAAAATCTGGGAAGAGGAGGCGGTGGACTTTATGCAGGCTGAGCAACAGGACCGCTGCGGCTCGATGCCAAGCGCCCCCGGCAAGGCCCGCGAAGAAAGCGCGGTGCCGTTGCATTGGGTGGATTTTCAGCAAGAAGGCCGGGCCGCAGCGCCCGCCGGGGAGGTGGGTAATGTCTAAGTGGAATTTGCTGGTATTCGGGGTGTACCCCTATGTGGCCCTGGCGATCTGCCTGTTGGGCAGTTGGGCGCGGTTCGACCTGTCGCAGTACACCTGGAAGGCCGGTTCCAGCCAGATGCTCAACAACCGGGGCATGCGCGTGGCGAGCAACTTCTTCCATATCGGCGTGCTGTTCGTGCTGGCCGGGCATTTTGTCGGTCTGCTGACCCCGGCGTCGGTTTACCACCATGTGATCAGCACTGAGAACAAGCAGTTGCTGGCGATGGTCTCGGGCGGCTTTTTCGGCCTGCTGTGCCTGGTGGGCTTGCTGATGCTGGTCAAGCGTCGCCTGGGCGATCCGCGCGTGCGGGCGACCTCGAGCCCGTCGGACATCCTGATCCTGTTGGTGCTGCTCGCGCAGTTGCTGCTGGGCCTGCTGACCATCGTCGCCTCCACCGGGCATATGGACGGCTCGGTGATGGTGATGCTCGCCGACTGGGCGCAGAACGTGGTGCTGTTGCGGCCGGTGGAAGCGGCCGAGTCGATTGCGCGGGTGTCGCTGATCTACAAGGCCCACGTGGCGCTGGGCTTGACCCTGTTTGTGCTGTTCCCGTTTACCCGCCTGGTGCACATGGTCAGCGCGCCGATCTGGTACCTGGGGCGTCGTTATCAAATCGTGCGGCAGAAGTATTGAGGAGAACGTCATGACTACAGGATGCGGATGTGGTGGCGGTAACGGCGGCAGCGGTGGTTGCGGCTCGTCGGCCAAGGAACCGGTGATGGCCGAGGCCGTGGCCCAGGCTTCTTTCGAGGAGATCAAGGCGCCGGAGTTGATCGCCAGCAGTGAACAGGAATGGCCGATCATCAGCGTCAACGGCGTGGCGGTCACCCCCGAGGCCATGGCCCTGGAGTTGCAATACCACCCGGCCGACAGCCGTGAGGAAGCGGTGTACCTGGCCGCCCGCGCGCTGGTGATCCGCGAGCTGTTGCAACAACGGATCGCCGAGCTGGGCCTGGCGGTGGAGATCGCCGCTGGAGAGAACGAAGAGGAAGCCGCTACGCGCTTGTTGCTGGAGCGCGAGGTCACAGTGCCCGACTGTGACGAGGCTACTTGCGTGCGCTACTTCGAGAACAACCGTGGGCGCTTTCACAGCGCGCCGTTGCTGGCGGTGCGGCACATCCTGCTCGAGTGCGCGCCGGACGACGCCGAGGCGCGCCACCTGGCGCACACCCAGGCTGAAGTCCTGCTGCTGAGCCTGGAAGAACATCCGGGCCAGTTTGCCGAACTGGCGCTCAAGTACTCGGCCTGCCCGTCCAAGGCCCAGGGCGGTTCGTTGGGCCAGGTGAGCAAGGGCCAGACCGTGCCCGAGCTGGAGCGCCAGCTGTTCACCCTGGCCCCAGGCCTGGCCGCCAAGCCGCTGGAGAGCCGTTATGGCTGGCACGTAATCAGCGTCGACCAGCGTATCGAAGGCCAGCCGCTGCCTTATGAAGCGGTCGCGGTCGCGATTCGCACCCAGTTGCAGCAAGGGGTGTGGCAGAAGGCATTGGTGCAGTACCTGCAAACCCTGATCGGCGCAGCGGACATCCTCGGCATCGCGCTGCAGGGTGCCGACTCACCGTTGGTGCAGTGACATGAGCCTGGTGGATGGGGTGGGCCGTTCGATCGATTACCTGCGCTTGTCGGTGACCGACCGTTGCGATTTTCGTTGTGTGTACTGCATGGCGAAAAACATGACATTCCTGCCGCGCCAGCAGGTGTTGACCCTGGAAGAACTGCAACGCCTGGCCGCGCTGTTCGTGGGGCAGGGCGTGCGCAAGATCCGCCTCACCGGGGGCGAGCCGCTGATTCGCCCGGGCATTGTCGGGCTGTGCCGCAACATCGCGGCACTGCCGGGCTTGCGTGAACTGGTGATGACCAGCAATGGCTCGCAGTTGGCGCGACTGGCGCGGCCGTTGGTGGAGGCGGGGGTCAAGCGCATGAACATCAGCCTCGACAGCCTGGATGCGCAACGCTTTCGCGGGATTACCCGCAACGGTGATCTGCGCCAGGTGCTGGACGGTATCGAGGCCGCGCGGGATGCGGGGTTCGAGCGGGTCAAGCTCAACTGCGTGGTGATGAAGGGGCGCAACTTTGACGAGGTTCCGGCGTTGGTGCGGTATGCCATTGACCAGGGTGTCGACATCAGTTTTATCGAGGAAATGCCCCTGGGGGACGTGGGGCGATCGCGGGGGGAGACGTTCTGCTCCAGCGACGAAGTGCGCGCGGTGATTGCCCGTGAGCATGGGCTGATCGATAGCACCGAGAACAGCGGCGGGCCGGCGCGGTATGTGCGATTGGCGGGGCATCCTGGGACGCGGGTGGGGTTTATTTCGCCTAATTCCCATAATTTCTGTGGCAGTTGTAATCGGGTACGGATGACGGTGGAAGGGCAGTTGCTGTTGTGCCTGGGGCAGGAGGATGCGCTGGATTTTCGCGCGTTGTTACGGCGCTATCCGCTGGAGGATGGGCCGTTGGTCGAGGCGTTGCACAGGGGGTTGAAGGGCAAGCCGTTGCGGCATGACTTCAGTGGGGAGGGGGAGGTGCAGGTGGTGCGGTTTATGAATATGAGTGGGGGGTGAGGGGGAGGTGTGGGGTGGTGTGGTACTGAGTACATATCCGTTTCTTCGGTAACGGCGGCTTAGGGTTCCGCTCTTACAGCGGGTCACTTTTGGAGGGACCCAAAAGTAACCAAAAGGTCCTCGCCCCAACACTCGGCACCTCGCCTAGGCTCGGTGTGCCCTCACTCCGGCTTTGGAGCGTGGGCCGCCGCGATGGGCCATCCTTGGCCCAGCGCGGCTAACCCGGCGTCCTGCCGGGTTACCCACGCTCCAAAGCCTGCGTTTGGCCAGCGTGTTTGACGGGGCGATTTGAGATCAAGAGCCAAAGCGCGGCGGCCTTAGAGCCGACCGGAGTTGGGTCTGGTGTACTCGGTAAATGTGGGAGGGGGCTTGCCCCCGATAGCGGTGAGTCAGTCAACCCAAGTATCACTGACCCACCCTCATCGGGGGCAAGCCCCCTCCCACATTTGGATCTCCATCCAGCAGGCAGACCTCAGCCTGCTTTTGCTCTGCTTTTGCTCTGGCTTTTGATCTTGATCCTAGGCGCCCCGTCAAACACGCTGGCCGAACGCAGGCTTGAATCCGTGGGTAACCCGGCAGGACGCCGGGTTAGCCGTCATGGGCCAAGGATGGCCCATGACGGCGGCCCACGGATTCAAGCCTTCGTTCGGGCACACCGAGCCTAGGCGAGGTGCCGAGTGTTGGGGCAAGAGCCCTTTGGTTACTTTGGGGCTTTTCCAAAGTGACCCGCTGTAAGAGCGGAACCATAGGCCGCCGTTACCTAAATAACGGATATGTACCCAATCAAAAAACCTTGACCCCGATCAAGGGACCCCCACCCCATTCTCCGTAACCTCACTGCATATTGTGTCTTAAAGACTAAAAACATCTATATGTAGTGCCTGGAGCCCGGAAAATGCAAAACACGCTCACCCCGCTGGTCAGCACCCGCCTACACAAACGCGACGGCAGCCTGGTCCCCTTCAACGCCGAAAAAATCCACCACGCCCTGACCGCCGCCGGTACCGCCACCGGCGAGTACCAGGAGGCCGACGTCGACCTGTTACTGGGCGCTGTCCTGGCCCGCCTGAGGGGCATCGAACACCTGGACGTCGAACAAATCCAGGACAGCGTCGAACGCGTACTGATGGACGCCGGCTACTTCCTCTCCATGCGCGCCTATATCGTCTACCGCGAACAACACGGCCGCCTGCGTCGCGACCGCAAGACCCTGGTGGAAGTCGCCACCTCGATGAACGAATACCTCGACCGCGAAGACTGGCGCGTGCAAGCCAATGCCAACCAGGGCTACTCCCTGGGGGGGCTGGTGTTGAACGTGTCGGGCAAGGTCACCGCCAATTACTGGCTCGACGAGGTCTACAGCCAGCAGATCGGCCGCGCGCATCGTGAGGCGGATCTGCATATCCATGACCTCGACATGCTCGCCGGGTATTGCGCCGGCTGGTCGCTGCGTTCGCTGCTGCACGAAGGCCTCAATGGCGTGCCGGGCCGTGTCGAAGCGGGGCCGCCCAAGCACTTGAGCAGCGCCCTGGGGCAGATGGTCAACTTCCTCGGCACCCTGCAAAACGAATGGGCCGGCGCCCAGGCGTTCAGCTCGTTCGATACCTACCTGGCGCCCTATGTGCGCAAGGACCAACTGAGTTACGCCGAGGTGCGCCAGGCGGTGCAGGAGTTCATCTACAACCTCAACGTGCCGTCGCGCTGGGGCACTCAGACGCCGTTTACCAACCTGACCTTCGACTGGGTGTGCCCGGAGGATCTGCGCGAGCAGGTGCCGGTGATCGGTGGTGAGGAAATGCCGTTTGCCTATGGCGATCTGCAAGCGGAAATGGCGCTGATCAACCGCGCCTACATCGAAGTGATGCAGGCCGGCGATGCCAAGGGCCGGGTCTTCACCTTCCCGATTCCCACCTACAACATCACCCACGATTTCCCCTGGGACAGCGAGAACGCCGACCGCCTGTTCGAGATGACCGCGCGCTACGGCCTGCCGTATTTCCAGAACTTCCTCAATTCCGATATGCAACCCAACCAGGTGCGCTCGATGTGCTGCCGCCTGCAATTGGACGTGCGCGAGCTGCTCAAGCGCGGCGGTGGGTTGTTCGGTTCGGCGGAGCAGACCGGCAGCCTGGGCGTGGTGACGATCAACTGCGCGCGCCTCGGCTACCTGTTCAAGGGCGACACCTCGGGCCTGTTGCAACGCCTGGACAGCCTGATGGACATGGCCATGGAAAGCCTGGAGGTCAAGCGCAAGGTGATCCAGCACCATATGGACGCCGGTTTGTACCCGTACACCAAGCGTTACCTCGGCACCTTGCGCAATCACTTCTCCACCATCGGCCTCAACGGCATGCACGAGATGCTGCGCAATTTCACCGGCGACGAGCAGGGCATGCACACCGAGGAAGGCCGCGCATTTGCCCTCAAGCTGCTCGACCATGTGCGCGCTACGTTGCTGCGCTTCCAGGAAGACACCGGCCACCTCTACAACCTCGAAGCCACCCCGGCGGAAGGCACCACCTACCGCTTCGCCAAGGAAGACCGCAAGCGCTACCCGGACATCCTGCAGGCCGGCAGCGACGTCGCGCCGTACTACACCAACTCCTCGCAACTGCCGGTGGGCTTTACCCAAGACCCCTTCGAAGCCCTGGAGCTGCAAGACGAACTGCAATGCAAGTACACCGGCGGCACCGTGTTGCACCTGTACATGGCCGAGCAGATTTCCTCGACCCAGGCCTGCAAGCAACTGGTGCGCAAGGCGTTGGGGCGTTTCCGTTTGCCGTACCTGACGATCACCCCGACGTTCTCGATCTGCCCGGTGCACGGTTACCTCGCCGGTGAGCATGAGTTCTGTCCCAAGTGCGATGAAGTGCTGGCACTGGCCGCTGCGCACTGAACCGATCTTCCAACCCGCAAGGAGATTCACCATGCAAGCATCCCAGCCACAACGTCAGCGCTGCGAAGTCTGGACCCGGGTGATGGGCTATCACCGGCCCGTGTCGGCGTTCAATCCCGGCAAACAATCCGAGCACAAGGAACGGGTGCATTTCACTGAAACGGCCGCCGTGGCCGGGCGCCAATGAGTCGAGCGCTACGGGTCGGGGGCCTGGTGCCCCTGACCACCCTCGACTACCCCGGCATGCTCGCCTGTGTGCTGTTTTGCCAGGGCTGTGCGTGGCGCTGTCGTTACTGCCACAACCCGGACCTGATCCCGCCGCGCGGTAGCACGGAGGTGGATTGGCGCCGGGTGTTGCTGTTTTTGCAGCGGCGCAAGGACTTGCTCGACGCCGTGGTGTTCAGCGGTGGCGAGCCGACCTTGCAGGAAGGCTTGCCGGCGGCCATGGATGAAGTGCGGGCGATGGGGTTTCGCGTCGGCCTGCACAGCGCCGGGATCAAGCCGGCAGGGTTTGCCAATGCGTTGCGGCATGCCGATTGGGTCGGCTTTGACGTCAAGGCGCTGGCCGAGGATTGCCAGTTGATTACCCAGGTCAAGCACAGCGGCGCCGCCAACTGGCGCAGCCTCGACACCCTGTTGGCCAGCGGCGTCGAGTACGAGTGCCGCACCACGGTGCATTGGCATTTGATCGACCCGCCTCGGTTGCTGTTGCTGGCCCAGCGTTTGCAAGCCAACGGCGTGCAACGCTTTGCGGTGCAAATGGTGCGCACGGCCAGCATGCTCGATGCGCAATTGTCGAGTTCTCCGGCACAGGCTGCCTTGCCGGAGTTATGGAGCCGATTGCGCGAGTTGTTTCCTGCTTTTGTATTGCGAGGGTGATCGGCGCCCTCAAGCGGATTTTTATAGATGCTGCCCATGACGGGCAGGTTTTCATCAGGGACTATCACAATGAAGCAATTAACCACGGCACAACGCATTGTCGTCGGCTTCGCGATTGCGCCGCTGGCGCTGGTCGGCTTGGTGTTTTACGCCCTTCACGACCTGGCGACCCTCAAGCAGCAGTCCGAGCAGATCGTGCAGCAGGACTGGCCCAGAATTGCGCCGATCATGGTGATCGCCACCGGGGTGCGCGATAACGGGCGCAACACCCGCGACCTGCTGATCGACCAGGATAACCAACAGGCCCAGGCCTCCATCGGCACCACGCGCGAGCGCATCACCCAGGCGTTCGCCACCCTCGAGCCGCTGCTCGACACCGCCGAAGGCAAGGCCGCCTATGCCACCTTGAAAACCCACCGCGAAGCCTACGTGGCGGCCTTCACCCAGGTGCAGGCGCTGATCCGGCAAGGGGCGCGCGAGCAGGGCCTGGCCCAGCTCAAACAGCAGGTGATCCCGGCCGAGCTTGAGGTGTTCAAGAGCCTGGATGCGCTGATGGCCATGCAGGGGCGGCTGTTCGCCGAGCGTCAGCAGGCGGCGCAAACCCTGTATGACGAGGCGCGAGGCACCATGCTCGGGCTGTTCCTGCTGTGCCTGGCCCTGGTGGCGGCGGCGGCGGTGATCGTCACGCGCAGCGTCACCCGCCCGCTGGGCGGCGAGCCGGATGAGGTGGCGCGGGTGTTGAGTCATATCGCCGAGGGCGACCTGACCCTCGAGGTGCCGTTGGGCAACAGTATCGACGGCAGTGTGATGCGCAACCTGCACCAGATGCAGCAGAACCTTAACCAGATGGTCCGCCATATCGCCACGTCGGTGGACGGCGTGGCCAGCTCGTCGGAAGAGTTGAGCGCAGTCAGCGGCCAGACCAGCAGCAGCCTGCAGTTGCAGGGCCAGGAAATCGAACAGGCCGCCACGGCGGTGAATGAAATGACCGCCGCTGTCGACGAGGTTGCACGCAACGCCGTGAGCACCAGCGAAGCCTCACGCCTGTCGGAGCAGACCGCCCAGCGTGGACAGGCGCAGGTGCAGGAAACCGTGGCGTCGATCAATACCTTGGCCACCGGTGTGGTGGAAACCTCGGAGCGTATCCAGCAACTGGCCGGCCGCGTGCAAGACATCAGCAGCGTGCTCGAAGTGATCCGCAGCATTGCCGACCAGACCAACCTGCTGGCGTTGAACGCGGCCATCGAAGCGGCCCGCGCCGGGGAAGCCGGGCGCGGGTTTGCGGTGGTCGCCGATGAAGTGCGCGCGTTGGCCCATCGTACCCAGGTCTCGACCCAGGAGATCGAGCAGATGATCGGCAATATCCGCCAGGACACCGAACACGCCGTGGCCGCCATGCACAGCAGCAGCGAGCGGGTACAGGCGACCTTGAACGTGGCGCAACGCTCGGGAGAGGCGCTGGACGAGATCACCCGGTCGATCTCGCAGATCAACGAACGCAATATGATGATTGCCAGCGCCACCGAAGAACAGGCGCTGGTGGCGCGGGAAGTGGATCGCAACCTGGTGGGCATTCGCAACCTGTCCCAGCAGGTGTTGCAGGGCGCGATACATACCGAAACGGCGGGGCACGACCTGGCCGGGATGGCCGGGACGCTGCATCAGACGGTGGCGCGGTTCAAGGTGTAACTTCGGCTGGTGCGGTCAAAACTGTGGGAGGGGGCTTGTTTCCGTGGCGGCCGTCGGGCCGACCATGTCGTTGGATTTGATTGAGTACATATCCGTTGCTGCGGTCACGGCCACTTAGGGTTCCGCTCTTACAGCGGGTCACTTTTGGAAGAGCGCCAAAAGTAACCAAAAACGCTTCGCCCCAACACTCGGCACCTCGCCTAGGCTCGGTGTGCCCTCACTCCGGCTTTGGAGCGTGGGCCGCCGCGATGGGCCATCCCTGGCCCAGCGCGGCTAACCCGGCGTCCTGCCGGGTTACCCACGCTCCAAAGCCTGCGTTCGGCCAGCGTGTTTGACGGGGCGATTTTAGATCAAGAGCCGAAGCGCGGCGGCCTTAGAGCCGACCGGAGCTGGGTCTGGTGTACTCGGTAAAAAGTGTGGGAGGGGGCTTGCCCCCGATGAGGGAGTGTCAGTCACTTATTTTTTAACTGACCCGGCGCTATCGGGGGCAAGCCCCCTCCCACATTTGGATCGGTGTGCATCAGCCAGCCCACCCCCAGAACTGCAACCACCAGCCATAGCCCACCAGCCCATTACTCAGCAGTACGCACAACCATCCGAGGCAACGGCGCCGGGTTCCAAGCCCCTGGAGCTGTCGCCACCCCAACCACAAGCACCAGCCAATCGCGGCGCTCAGCATCAGTGCACGAGCCGGTTGGACCCACGCCAATGCCAACCCTTCATAGCGCAACAACTTCACCGTCGTCGCCGACAGCCCCAGGAACAGCCCTGCACCCCCCAGGGGCGTGAGTGTCAGTGCCAAGGGCCGAAACAGTGCGCGGTCGCCGGCCACAGACGCGGCCAGGCGCAGCAGCAGCCAGCAGCCACCGCCGAGCAGCAGTGCGCTGCCAGCCAGGTACAGCACGATGCACAGGCCATCGAGCCAACTGAAGCTGTCGTTGAGTGGCGGGTAGTGGGTGAGCAGCCACCAGGGCGCGTTGTCTTGCAGCAGCCATAGCCAGTCGCGGCTTACCAGCCATTCGGCGAGTGTTTGTTTGAGCGCGATAAACCACGGGCTTACGGTCCATTGGAACGCGCCCATGGCCAGGCCGATCACGCCAAACAGCAGCAGGCGCGCATCCCACGGTGAGCCGGGTTGATGGGGCGCGTGGAGAATCTCCTGATTGCATGAGCGGGCGATCAGTTGCACCGCGCCGCGTTGCCCGCTGCAACGGCCACAGGCGTGGCAGTCGCTGGCGCCTTGCAGGCGGCGGATGTCCAGGAGTGGCGCGCAGTTGGGCAGCGGCAGGCGCGGGGCGTCGTTGGCTTTCCAGCGTTGTTCATCCACGGCGAAATGCACCGGCGCCAGGCGGGCGAGCAGGGCGAACACGCCGCTCACCGGGCACAGGTAACGGCACCACACGCGCTTGCCGCGCACGAACAGCAGGCCGACCGCCACCGCCGCCAACGTCGAGCCGCCGAGGATCAGCAATGCTGCCTGGGCGTAGTCGTACACGCTGATCAACTGGCCGTAGAGCGTGGTGAGGCAAAAGCCCAGGGTCGGCCAGCCGCCCCAACGCAGCCAGCGCGGTATGCCCAGGCCGCGCCCGTGCTGGCTGGCCCATTCGCTCAGCGAACCCTCCGGGCACAGCACGCCGCACCACAGGCGCCCGAACAGCACCATCGACAGCAACACGAACGGCCACCAGATCCCCCAGAAGATAAATTGCGCGAGCAGCGTCAGGTTGTTCACCATGCGCGCTTGGCTATCGGGCAACGGCAGCACGGCGGGCAGCACCAGCAACACGGCGTAGACCAGCACCACCACCCATTGCGCAGCACGGATCAAGCGCCCATGGCGGCGCATGCCATCGCCCAGTTGCTGCAACCAGCTCATGCCGCGTGCCGGGCGCGACGCAGGCCGTTGCCCACCCACAGCCAGTAGCCGAGCAGTATCAACACGGTGATAAGGCTGGGGGCCGCGCGGTAGCCGGCAAAGTCGGCCAGCAGCGCGCCCAGGCCGTGGCTGTCACTGAGCAGCGCGCTGCTGTCCCAGCGGCTGTCACCGACTGCGGCGTAGGCCCACTCGGGCATGTCCAGGCCCAGCAGTTGCCCACTGATACGGTCCACGGCCGCGATCAGCAAGGCGCCGCCGAGCAGCAACAGCAGCGCCTCGCTGAGGGCGAAAAACAGTGACCAGGAGATAAAGCGCCGACTGCCGCGCAACAGCAGCACGGTGAGCCCCGCCAGTGCCAGACCGAGCAGGCCGCCAAGGGCGAACAGGCCTTGCGCCTCATCGTGCAGGCGCGCCCCGGCGCCATACAAAAACACCACGGTTTCACTGCCTTCGCGACTGACCGCCAGCAGCGCCAGTAACAACACCCCCCAGCCGCCCTGGCGCGCCAGGCGCTCATCGGCCTCGCGTACCAGGCTGTGTTTGAGCGTGGCCGCGTTGCGGTGCATCCAGAACACCATCTGCACCATCAAGCCGCTGGCCAACAGGGTCAGCGCCGCTTGCAGCCACTCGCCCTGTGGGCCGGTCATGGTGTCACCGGCCCACAGCATCAAACCGGCCAGCCCGGCCGAACACAGCAACCCCAGCAGCACCCCGGCCCAGAGGAAGCGGGCAAGTTGCGCATGGCCGGCCTGGCGGCTGATCCAGGCCTGCAGGATACCGATCACCAGCAGGGCCTCGACGCTTTCACGCCAGACAATAAACATCGATTGATTCATCAACGGCTCCTATTCGGCGAGGATGCTGCCTTCGGGCAACTGTGGGTTGAACTCGTCGAAGAACGGGTACAACCCCGGCTTGAGCGGGTGGATCACCACAAAGGTGGTCACCCCCGCAGACAACACCTTCTCGACCCGCAACGGCGTGCTTTCGAATTCGGCCGGGCCTTGGCCGATGTTCTTGAGCACGATCTTGAAACGCTCTTCGGCCTTGACCACCAGTTGTGGCGGGTCGAAGTGGCCGTCCTGCAGGCTCAACTCATAGGTGGGCAACGGCGCCGCCACTGCCGCACCGCTTAGCAGCAGGCCGCCGAGCAACAGGGCGCGGCGCATCAATAGCCGCCTTTTTTGCCGATGCCGGCGTAGACGAATTCGTAGTGCACTTCGCAGCGTTCGAACCACGGGGCGACCCCGGTTTCCTTGTCGGTATGACGGCCCAGGGAGTGGTGGCCGGTGGGCGGCAATACGCTGAAGGTGAGGGTGTATTTGCCCGGGCCTTGCAGCTTGACGTTATCGCCATAGTGCGGCCCGTCGTTGGCGACCATGGCGTGGAAGTCGCCGCTGATGGGCGTGTCGCTGCCTTGTTTCTTCAGGGTGAAAGACAGGTTGAGGTAGGGCACGAAACTGCCTTCCTGAAACCCTTGGGCGTTGTCCGCCGTGGCGCGTACATCGGCCTCCAGGTGCACATCGGAATCGGCCGTGGCGCGCATCATGCCGGCGGGTGCCATCTCGATCGGTTGCAGGTACACCGCGCCGATTTCCAGGCCCGGGCAGTGTTGCGGTTCGCCGATGGGGTACTCCTTGGCAACTGCCACGGAGGTGCTCAGCAGCAGGGCAAGGGACAGCAAAGAGGAGGTACGCATGGAGGCTTCCTGACGGGTGAGGGAGAGAACCCGAGTCTAGGAAGGTCAGCAGTAAATAATAATGATTCTTGTCAAGTTCCGAGGATATTTCATCTTGGCCAGGCTTGATGCCGGTCAAGGTTGTACAGGCTGGATGGCGGTAGGTTGCAGGGAGTGTTCGTCGCCAGGGAGTCGACTCATGGCCAAGCCTTTCCCGCTGCACCCCAAGCATCCCGAACGTATCTGTTGGGGCTGTGATCGCTACTGTGCCGCCACCGACCTGGCTTGCGGCAATGGCGCCGACCGCACCATGCACCCGGCGGAGATGCTCGGGGATGACTGGTACGAGCATGGCGACTGGGGGCTAGGGCCCGAGCCGCCGGTGGCGGATGAACCGTCAGCTGCCTGAGCGGGGTTTTTCCTTGCCGTCTTTAGGGGTGTCAGCCGGCCTGGCGGGTTTGCTCGGCGGTTTGGCGGTATCCTTGGTTTTTTTGTCGCTGTCCGAGGGGCTGCTGGGGTAAGTCCCCGGTGGCAGGGCGGAGCCGGCGGCGCTGTCGCCACTCAAGGCGTTGGCGGCAGGTTCCGGGTTATCGCCAAAGGCGGCGAGGGCGGGGCCGGTGAGCAGGGCTGACAGGCCGACGATAAGCACAATCCGTTGGGACGATCTGGTCTTCATGACGCTATCCCCTATCGTGGAGATGTATCAGGAGCCTGGATGAATTCCAGGCTCCGGTCCTGCCTCGATCAAGCCGCCATCGGCTTGCTCGATTGCGACTTTTTATGCGCCGCTTTCATGGCTTCCATTTCGGCGCCCAACTCTTCAAGCAATGCCTTGCCCAGCAGCTTTTTGGCCTGGGGGAACATCTCGGTTTCCTCTTCTTCGATATGGTGCTCCAGCAGTTCCTTGACCACTTTGACGCGGCCGGAAAACTCGGTGGTCGACGGTTCGGTCTGCTTCAGGTCGGGCAGCACCAGGGCGTCGACGGTGCGGTGCTCTTCCTTGGCTTCGTGGTACATGATGTCCTGTTCCTTGCCGCCGGCCTTTCTGAACGCCGGGTAGAGGATTTCTTCTTCCAGCCTGGTGTGCAGGCTGATTTCCGCTTCCAGCTTGGCCAGTAGCTCGGTGCGCTTTTTCACCCCGCGTTCGGTGGACTCACTCAATTGAGTCAACAGGGCCTTTACGCGTTCGTGGTCGGCTTTGAGCAGGTCAATGGCATTCATCGGTGACACCTCACGGGAAACTCAGGGCGCGTCGATATGCACGCCTCGTCCAGTGCAGTGGTGCATCAGGCGTACCAACTTGAGCGATTTTAAATTGGCCTTTCAATTCAATTGGTTGAAGAGGATTGCAGAGAGCGCCTGTCGTGCAGGTTGCATGGTCGGCCTGGGGGCACGTTGCATTCCACCACCCAGGAAAATTTAAATGAACCCTCGCGGCCGATACTTGAACTAACGCATACGACCTAGGAGGTGAAGCATGGAAATTCAATATATCTGGATTGCGTTGGCGGTGATTCTGCTGCTGTTGGAGTTGTGGGCGATCAATATCGTATTGCGCAGCACCAGTGGCTGGGAGACCAAGGGCTTATGGCTGGTGATCCTGATCTTCGTACCGCTGGTGGGCCTGATTGCATGGGCTATGTTCGGGCCCAAGCGGGAGATGCCGGAGCAGCGTAAAAGCTGAGTGGCAGGGGTAAAGCAAAACAGGCGCCGAAAGGCGCCTGTTTGCGTTCAATGTTGGCGGTTCAACCAGCGACAGCCTGGGCAATCGCCTCGTTGAAAGCAGGCAGATCGTCCGGTGTACGCGAGGTGATCAAGGTCCAGCCATTGGCCTGGCATTGCTTGACTTCGGTATCGACCCACCCGGCCGCGCCAGCGTTTTCCAGGTCGATGCGCACGCTTTTGTACGAGGTCAGGGTCTTGCCCTTGATTACGCCGGCGTCGATCAGCGTCCATGGGCCGTGACAGATCGCCGCGATGGTTTTACCGGCTTGGGCAAAGTCCTTGATCAGGCGCAGCGCCGCCGCGTCCTGGCGCAGGGTATCGGCATTGACGGTACCGCCAGGGATCACAAGGGCGTCAAAGTCGCTGCTGGCCACGTCCGACAGTTGCACGTCGGATTCCACGGTTTTGTCCTTTTCGGTGTCGCCGACAAAGGTCTGGGTGGAGCCGCCTTTGCTGGACGCGTGGGTCACCGTGGCGCCATAGCCGCGCAGTGCTTCCAGGGGCTTGAGCAGTTCGTCGCGCTCGATGCCGGTGTTGGAGGTGATGACCAGAATCTTCTTGCCGTTGAGTTGCGAACTCATGATCGAATGTCTCCTTGAGTCAGGAATGAATTAATGGTCGTGCTTGGCTTGCAGCTCCTTGGCCATTTTCAAATGGGCTTCAAGGGTTGGCAGCGTCTTGGTGGCGAAGGCTTTCAGCTCGGCATTGTCCGAGGAAGCAGCTTCCTTCTTGAACAGCTCGACGGTTTTTTCATGGGCGTCGACCTGGTTGTTGGCGTAGGCCTTGTCAAATGATTCGTCGCGCAGTTCCAGGATGGCTTTCTTGGCCTTGTCAGTCAGGGCCGCGTCATCCGGCACTTCGATGTCGAGTTTTTTTGCCAGGGCCATCAGTTCCTGATTGGCCTTGGTATGGTCGGTGACCATGTGCTGGGCAAACGTCTTCACGTCGGCCGAGCTGCTTTTTTCGAGGGCCAGTTTACCGGCTTCCACCTCGGTGATACCGCCTTGGGCTGCGTCATCGACGAAGCTGTTGGAGGTGGCGGCCATGGCGTTGGATATTGCGCCGGCAACCAGTACGAAAGTCAGGCCCATTTGTTTCATCAGCAGAGTGGTCATGATGGAGCTCCTTGAAAGTGGCGGGATGCCGTTACCTGACTGTTGAGCCGAGGCCGGGGCAAAAGGTTTAAATTTTTTTGTTCCTGTTTGTCCGCGGCAATTTCCTTGAACTATCGACATTCACAGGCCTCTGCTGCGTAAGTGCCCGCCGCTTTCGCGAGCCTTCAACTGCCAGGAGATTTCACTGTGACTGCCGATAAAACCCCAGACCCGATCAGTTCCGAACAGGCGCAAAAAGGTACTGATAAAGCCGCCAAGGGCCAGACGCTGGAACGCCCGAATCCCAGCACCGAAACCGTCGACAAAGTGCTGACACCCACCTCGATCAAGGACACCGAACGCCAGGCCGACGCCATCAACGAGCAGGCGAACAAGGCCGAGCGCAAGCTGGGGCACTGAGCATGGCCAAGGCTATTTCAGCGGCTGAACTGGGCATCGATCTCAAACCTGGGGATGACGCCAGCCTGTTCAAGTGGCTTGTCGCCAGCTTCCTGATGGGCAAGCGCATCCAGGCGCTGATTGCGGCCCAGGCCTACAAGGTGATCGTTGAAGAAGAGGGGCGCGATACGGCGCGCAAGCTGCAACATTGCACCTCCAAGGAATTGGTGGCGATGTTGGGGCGTGCCCACTACGTGCGGTACGACGAAAGCACCGCGCAGCGCCTGCTGGACCTGAGTGCCAAGCTGAACGCCGAGTACGCCGGCAAGATCAGCCACATCCGCAGTGCCAGCGAAAACCGCCAGGCGTTCGAACAGCGCCTGGGTGAATTTGACGGCGTGGGGCCCAAGACCATCGAGATTTTCATGCGCGATGCGGCCAAGGTGCTGTCGTGGTGAGCAGGCTTGTTGTGGCTAGTGAGCTTGCTGTGGTGAGCAAGCTTTTTTGGGGTGAGTGAGCTTGTTGTGGTGAGCGGGCTTGCTGTGGTGAGCGGGCTTGCCCCGCGCTGGGCTGCGAAGCAGCCCTAAACCAGTCACCGCGTTCAGGCAGGCAGGATAATGGCGGTGGCCTTATGAGGGGCCGCTACGCGCCCCAGCGCGGGGCAAGCCCGCTCACCACAAAAAAAGCCTGCCAGCCACACCGCCATTTGATGCCCTGTACCTACTCGACCTCGACCCGCAACACCTCCAACCCTAACTGCTCATACGCCTCCACACTCGGCACATGCCACTCCGTGATCAACGTGTGAATACGGTTGCACGGAGCCACCACAAACGGTTCAACCGCACCCAGTTTGTCGGCCATGGTCACCGCCACCACATGGGAGGCGCTGTCGAGCAGGGCCTGCTTGACCGCCACTTCATCAAAATGCAGCGAGCTGATGCCCACTTGCGGATGCAGTGCGCATACCCCGGTAAACAGCAGGTCGGCCTTGATGCTCTGGATCAGGCGCACCGCCTCGTGACCGCTGGTGGACAAGGTGGCCGGGTTGAGTTGGCCACCGGCAAGTATCACCTTCACATCGCGATGGTCGGCCAGGGCGATGGCGATCATCGGTGATGGCGTGACCACCGTCAGGCGGATCGAGTGCGGCAATGACTGGGCGATCTGCAAGGTGGTGGAGCCGGAATCGAACAGCACGATCTGGCCGTCTTCCACGCGCTCGGCGGCGAGCTGCGCGAGTTGACGCTTGGCTTCATTGGTTTCGCCGACGCGGGTGAAGAAGTCCTTGCCGGTGTCCTTGGGCCGGGGCAGGGCGCCACCGTGCACGCGCTGCAACAGGCCGGCGGCGGCGAGTTCGCCGAGGTCGCGGCGGATGGTGTCCTGGGACACGGCGAAGTGCTCCACCAGCTCCGAGGCAGTGACTTTGCCGTCGCGTTCCAGCAGTAACAGGATCTTTTGTTTGCGCAGGGAAGGCAGGTCGATGGCGTGATGGGTGTTGTGCATGTTTGTGCGCTTTTTTGCGGGTTTGTGCGAGATTAGTCTGCAGTCGATATAAACGCAATGGTTGGTTGCCCACCCGTGGGGCGGTTACTCTCTGCGCTCAGTTCAGGGAGAGGTGACCTAGATGTCGTTGATTACAACCATCGAAGATTTACGCAAGCTGGCGCAAAAGCGGGTGCCACGGATGTTCTACGATTACGCCGATTCCGGGTCCTGGACTGAAAGCACCTACCGCGCCAATGAAAGCGATTTTGCCCGGATCAAATTCCGCCAGCGCGTGGCGCGCAATATCGATGAACGTTCGATCCGCGCCACCATGCTCGGCCAGGACATGGCCATGCCCGTTGCCTTGGCCCCCACCGGTCTGGCGGGCATGCAGCATGCCGATGGCGAGATCCTTACCGCCCGCGCCGCCGCCGCGTTTGGCCTGCGCTACACCTTGTCGACCATGAGTATCTGTTCGTTGGAGGACATCGCCGAACAAGTCGGCAAGCCGTTCTGGTTCCAGCTGTATGTGATGCGCGACCGTGGTTTTGTCGAGCAATTGATCGAACGTGCCAAGGCGGCCGGCGTGGACGCACTGGTGCTGACCCTGGACCTGCAGATCCTCGGGCAACGCCACAAGGATTTGATCAACGGCCTGTCGGCACCGCCCAGGCTGACCTTGCCGAACCTCCTCAACATGGCCACCAGGCCGCGCTGGGTGATGGGCATGCTCGGTACCCGGCGGCGTGGCTTCGGCAATATCGTCGGGCATGTGAAGGGCGTCGCGGACATGGGTTCGCTGTCATCGTGGACCGCCCAGCAATTCGACCCGCGCCTGAGCTGGGACGATGTGGAATGGATCAAGCAGTGCTGGGGCGGCAAGCTGATCATCAAGGGCATCCTCGATGTGGAAGACGCGCGCCTGGCTGCCAATTCCGGGGCGGATGCACTGGTGGTGAGCAACCACGGTGGCCGCCAGTTGGATGGTGCGCCGTCGAGCATCAGCCAGCTGCCGGCGATTGTCGACGCGGTGGGCGAGCGCATTGAGGTGTGGCTGGACGGCGGCATTCGCTCCGGCCAGGACGTGCTCAAGGCGATGGCACTCGGCGCCAAGGGCACCATGATCGGTCGCCCGCATTTGTATGGTCTGGGCGCGATGGGCGAAGCAGGGGTGACCAAGGCGCTCGAGATCATCGCCCGTGAATTGGACGTGTCGATGGCGCTGTGTGGCTATAACGATATACGCGATGTGAATCGCGAGATTCTGCTGCCGGGTACATTTCCAAAAATCGTTTAATCAGCAAAAAAATCGTAAAAAAATAAAAAGAGTTGTCCACGAAAACCGTGGGTATCTCTGTGGATAACTTTGCGAACGCCCGGCAGGGTTGGCGATTTAACCAAAGGTTAATATTTGATCAACTGCCGGCGAGGGCCAGTATGGGCAGGGTTTGCGCTTGACAGCCAAGCGCGAATCCAGTGCCGAAAAACGGATTTATGACTCGTTGTCACGGCCGGTTGCGTGGGTGACAACCTGGGCGGGCATCTTCGCTTGCATCAGATTGTCGAGTGCCTGGCGATAGCTGCGACCGGCCAGGCTCATGCTGTTGTTGTGGCTGGCACCCGGCACCAATAAGAGGCGTTTAGGTTGCCGGGCCGCTTCAAATAGTTGCTCGCTGAAACGCGGCGGCACATAGCGATCATCCAGGCCATGCACCACCAGCAATGGCATATGGATATCGGCGATCTTGTCGATGGAGTCGAACTTCTGCGACAGCAACCAACGCACCGGCAGCGAGGTATTGGCCACCGCCGCGGCCACATCGGCCAGGGAGGTGAAGGTGGACTCGATCACCAGCCCACGTACCGGCAGTGGCGTTTGCTTGCCCAGTTCGGCGGCCAGGTCGATGGCTACCGCGCCGCCGAGTGAGTGCCCGTAGATCAGGCGCTTGCCGGGGTCCGGTTGCAGTACCTGGAAGCGTTCCCAGGCGATGCGCGCGTCTTCATAGACCGTGGTTTCCGAGGGCAGCTCGCCGTGGCTCTGGCCGAAACCGCGATAGTCGATGGCCAGTACCGAGTAACCCAGGGCGTGCAACTGCTCGATGCGAAACAGCTGCCCGGTGAGGTTCCAGCGTACGCCGTGCAAGTAGAGGATCGCCGGTGCGTCCTTGTTGGCTGCCGGGTACCACCAGCCATGAATGTTCTGCCCCGATTTGAAACTGGCGGGCTTGAGTTCGAATTCCTGCACCGCCTTGGGCAAGCCGCTGTACCAACTGGCGGTGCCGGGTTCGATGCGAAACACCAGCTCGCGCTCCTTGTGTTGCAGCACCGCGCAGCCCACGGGCAGGCCGACGATCAACAGTGCCATGCACAGCAGGGGAAACCAGCGCAGGCTCAGGCGCGATAGAAAACGAAAGGGCATGGAGATTCCTGGGCAAAGGTGAAGCTGGGGTTTTACCAGATGGCCTGCACAGGCAGGTATAAATTCGACGGCCGTCCACGGCGATTGCTTGCAAAGTGTTACAGCATTTGACGCCATTGATGCCGGCGCGACATGCTCGTGCTCTTTTGAGCAAAGGCCTGACCATGGACAACAGCCCCGTTCGCATCACCGCCGAAGAAACCCTCTCGGACAACTGGTACCTGCTGAAAAAATACAGCTTCGACCTGCGTCGCCGCGACGGCAGTTGGCAAGCCCAGACCCGCGAGGTGTATGACCGTGGCAATGGCGCGACGATCCTGCTGTACAACCGCGAGCAACGCACCGTGCTGCTGATTCGCCAGTTCCGCATGCCCACCTTCGTCAATGACTACCACGGCTATCTGATTGAAGCGGCGGCGGGGTTGCTGGACAACGCCAGCCCCGAAGAGCGCATTCGCCTGGAGGCCGAGGAAGAGACCGGCTACCGCGTCGGCCATGTAGAGAAGATCTATGCGGCGTTCATGAGCCCGGGGTCGGTCACCGAGCGGATTCACTTTTTTCTCGGCGAGTACCAGCCGGGGGACCGGGTCGGCCATGGCGGCGGCCTGGAAGAGGAGGGCGAGGACATCGAGGTGCTGGAGCTGGGTTTCGAGCAGGCACTGGCCATGGTGCAGAGCGGCGAGATCGCCGACGGCAAGACCATCATGCTGTTGCAGCACCTGGAATTGCGCATGCTGAAAGAAGGCTGGTGAGCCCTTTCCAGCCATCCCCCTCAAACAGCACGTACATGCAATTTTCCTGACGCTGTCCTCGGCAAACTCCCCTCATCGCTGACATTTCAAGGCAGAGGGGCATCCCATGGACCCAGCACCACAGACAGGGCCCGACGAAGTCGTCACCCTGGTCGTCAAACACCTGATCAAGGCCGGCCGCGAAGCCGACTACGAAGCCTGGCTACGCCGCACCGTGCGCATCGCCGGCGAGCGTCCCGGCCACCTCGGTGTCGACGTGGTGCGCAGCAAACAGAACGGCCTGACGCTGTTCACCTGCGTATTGCGCTACCGCTCCACCGATGACCTGGAAACCTGGCTCAATTCCCCCGAGCGCAACACCCTGATCGCCGAAGCCACGCCGATGCTGGCCGACGGCGACAAGACCGAAATCGGTGCGCTCAACGAGTTCTGGTTCACGCCCCTGGCCGACAGCGCCGCCAAGCCGCCGCGCTGGAAGCAGGCGGTGGTGACCCTGTGCGTGATCCTGCCGCTGACCCTGCTGGTGCCGATCGTGTGGGCCCCGATCCTCGGCCTGCACCCGTTTCTCTCCAACTACGTGGTCGCGACCTTCCTGGTCACCGTGACCATCGTCCTGCTGGTGGTCTACCTGCTGATGCCGGCCGCCACCCGCCTGTTCGCTCCCTGGCTTGAAGCCTCTGTAAAGGAAACCCTATGAACGCCGATCTGATTCTGTTCAATGGCCAGTTCCACACCGTGGACCGTGAAAACCCGCGGGCAACCGCCGTCGCCATCCGCGAGGGGCGCTTTGTTGCCGTCGGCACCGATGGCGAGGCCATGGCCCTGCGTGGCAGCGGCACCCAGGTCATCGACCTCAAGGGCCGCACCGTGATCCCCGGCCTCAATGACTCGCACCTGCACCTGATCCGTGGCGGGTTGAACTACAACCTCGAGCTGCGCTGGGAAGGCGTGCCGTCCCTGGCCGATGCCCTGCGCATGCTCAAGGAGCAGGCCGACCGAACCCCGACGCCGCAATGGGTGCGGGTGGTCGGTGGCTGGAACGAATTCCAGTTCGCCGAAAAACGCATGCCGACCCTGGAAGAACTCAACCAGGCCGCACCGGATACCCCGGTGTTCGTGCTGCACCTGTATGACCGTGCCTTGCTCAACCGCGCCGCCCTGCGCGTGGCCGGCTACACCAAGGACACGCCGAACCCGCCGGGTGGCGAGATCGTGCGCGACAGCCACGGCAACCCCACCGGCATGCTGGTGGCGCGGCCGAATGCGATGATCCTCTACTCGACCCTGGCCAAAGGCCCGAAACTGCCGCTGGAATACCAGGTCAACTCCACCCGCCAGTTCATGCGTGAACTCAACCGCCTCGGCCTGACCAGCGCCATCGATGCCGGCGGTGGTTTCCAGAACTACCCCGATGACTACGCGGTGATCGAGCAACTGGCCAAGGATGAGCAACTGACGGTGCGCATCGCCTACAACCTGTTCACCCAGAAGCCCAAGGAAGAACTCAGCGACTTCAAGAACTGGACCGGCAGCGTCACCCTGCACCAGGGCGATGACTACCTGCGCCACAACGGCGCCGGTGAAATGTTGGTGTTCTCGGCGGCGGACTTTGAAGACTTCCTCGAACCCCGTCCCGACCTGCCGCTGACCATGGAGCAGGAGCTGGAACCGGTGGTGCGCCATCTGGTGGAGCAGCGCTGGCCGTTCCGCCTGCATGCCACCTATGACGAGTCCATCTCGCGCATGCTTGATGTGTTCGAGAAGGTCAACCGCGACATCCCGTTCAATGGCTTGCCGTGGTTCTTCGACCATGCCGAAACCATCACCCCGAAGAATATCGAGCGGGTCCGCGCCCTCGGTGGCGGTATCGCGATCCAGGACCGCATGGCGTTCCAGGGCGAATATTTTGTCGAGCGCTACGGCGCCAAGGCCGCCGAAGCCACGCCACCGATCAAGCGCATGCTGGCCGAAGGCGTGCCGGTGGGGGCGGGCACCGATGCCACGCGAGTCTCGAGCTACAACCCGTGGACTTCGCTGTACTGGATGGTCAGCGGCCGCACCGTCGGTGGCCTGGAGCTGCACGCCGAAGGCCTGCCGCGCCTGACCGCGCTGGAACTGTTCACCCATGGCAGCGCCTGGTTCTCGTCCGAGCAGGGCAAGAAAGGCCAGATCAAGGTCGGCCAATTGGCGGACGTGGCGGCGCTGTCGGCGGACTTTTTCAGCGTCGATGAAGAAGCCATCAAGTGGATCGAATCGGTGCTCACCGTGGTTGGCGGCAAGGTGGTCTACGGCACCGGCGACTTCGAAGACTTTGCACCGCCGCGGGTGCCCGTGCTGCCGGACTGGTCGCCGGTGGTCAAGGTGCCGGGGCACTGGCGTCCAAGTTCGCCTGTGCAGGCTCAAGTTCACCAATGCAGCGGCCCGTGCGGCGTGCATTCCCACAGCCACGAAAAGGCGCGCCTTTCCAGCGTGCCGGTCAGCGACTTCCAGGGTTTCTGGGGGGCGTTTGGCTGCTCGTGCTTTGCGTTCTGATACCTAAACCCACAAAGGAGTTAACCCATGACTTACAAGCGCTTGAACAAAGATGACGCCGTGGTGCTGTTGGTGGATCACCAGACCGGCCTGATCTCCCTGGTGCAGGATTTCTCCCCCAACGAATTCAAGAACAACGTATTGGCCCTGGCCGACGTGGCGAAGTTCTTCAACCTGCCGACCATCCTGACCACCAGTTTTGAAGGCGGTCCCAACGGCCCACTGGTGCCGGAACTCAAGGCACTGTTCCCGGACGCGCCGTACATCGCCCGTCCTGGCCAGATCAACGCCTGGGACAACGAGGATTTCGTCAAGGCGGTCAAGGCTACCGGTCGTAAGCAGATCATCATTGCCGGTGTGGTGACGGACGTGTGCGTGGCGTTCCCGACCCTGTGCGCCCTCGACGAAGGCTTCGAGGTGTTCGTGGTCACCGACGCCTCCGGTACCTTCAACGAAACCGTGCAACAAGCCGCCTGGGCGCGTATGACCGCCGCCGGTGCGCAACTGGTGAACTGGTTCGCCGTGGCCTGCGAGCTGCAAGTGGACTGGCGCAACGACATGGAAGGCCTGGCCAACCTGCTGTCGCCGCGCATCCCCAACTACCGCAACCTGATGAACAGCTACTCGGCGTTTACGGCCAAGTAAGTTGTTCTCAGCCTGTAGGTGATCAATGTGGGAGGGGGCTTGCCCCCGATTGCGGTGTGTCAGTCTCAGTATTGTTGACTGATGCACCGCTATCGGGGGCAAGCCCTAATGCCTAGTCAGTTAAGCGTACATCGCCTCCTGTAGGAGCGAGCTTGCTCGCGAAAAACGTCAACGATAACGCGTGCTTCCTGAATGAACGCGGCGCCTTTGAGTTTTTCGCGAGCAAGCTCGCTCCTACAAAAAGCCTTAACTGACTGGCATTAGGGCAAGCCCCCTTCCACATTTGATTTGTGGTGTTGCGACCATCCAGTTATAAAACAGCCCATCGTCTACCGAGAAGCGACAATGAACCCCTTCGAAGACATGCGCCTGTTCTGCCAGGTCATGGAATCCGGCAGCTTCACCGCCGCCGCCGAACAATTGGGCCTGTCCAAGCAATTCGTCAGCCGCCGCCTGATCCAGCTGGAAGATCGCCTCGGCGTGCGCCTGCTCAACCGCTCCACGCGCCGCCTGGATGTCACGCCCCTGGGCCAGAGTTACTACGAGTCCGCCTTGCGCCTGCTCGGTGAAGTCGAGCAAGTGGAGCAGGGCATCGCCGGCCAGAACAGCGAGCCGCGCGGTACCATTCGCCTGAGTGCGCCGTTGTCGTTCGCCATGGCGCACCTGGGTTGCCTGTTGCCGGTGTTCTTGCAGCGCCATCCCCAGGTGTCGGTGGAAGTTGACCTCAGCGACCGCCCGGTGGACCTCATCGGTGAGGGCTACGACCTGGTGCTGCGCATCGGCACCCTGGAAGATTCCACCCTCATCGCTCGGCGTATCGCCAGCATCGAGCGTGTGTATTGCGCCAGTCCCGAGTACCTGGCACTGCGCGGTACGCCGCTTAAACCCGAAGACCTCGCCGAACACGACTGCCTGCCCTACGGCCATGGCCGCCAGGTGCAATGGCGCTTCAAAGGCAAGCTGCAAGCACTGAATGTCACCGGCCGTATGCGCGTGAATAACGGCGAGTTGCTGCGCGATACCGCCGTCGCCGGCCTGGGCGTCACCTACCTGCCGACCTTCATCGTCGGCGACGCGTTGAAGGACGGGCGCCTGGTCACGCTCCTCGATGATTTTGCCCCCGAAGCCCTGACCCTGTCGGCGGTGTATCCCCAGCATCGGCAAAGCTCACGGCCGGTGCAGGCGCTGGTGGAGTTTCTGCGCGAACGCCTGGCTAGCGGCTGTTGAACAGCTGGCGGATCAGGTTCGGGGTGCTGCCGGTCCAGCGCTTGAATGAGCGCCGGAAATTCGCCGCATCGTTGAAGTTCAGGTACGCCGCCACTTCATCATTGCTGTAGCCCTTGACCTGGTACAGGTGCAACGCCACCTGCTTGCGCACTCGGTCCACCTGCTGTTGAAAACCGGTGTCGTGCTTGTGCAACTTGCGCTTGAGGGTCGCCGGGCTCATGGCGAAGGCCTGGGCCGCCTGTTCGAGGCTGGGCGGCTGGCGCACCTGGTCGCGCAGGTACTCGTAGAGGCAGTCGAGAAAGCTGCCGGCAAAGCCCAGCTGCTCGATCTGCTCGCGGGCTTGCCGACGTGCAACCTGGCCGGCCGTGGTCGAGGCGCCCGGCCAGGTGCGGGTGAGGTATTCGCGCGGGATCGTCATCATGTCCAGCGGGCGCTCGAAGCGCGTGTCTTCGCCCAGATGCACCCAGTACTGCTCGATATAACGCGGTTCGGCATGGCTGAAACTGCACGCCCACGGCAGGCGCTCGCCGCTGAGCCATTGGCTCATGGCAACCAGCGAGGTCATGCTGGCTTCCAGCAGGAAGCGCCAGTGTTCGCCGGCGCCGCAACTGTCCAGCCAGTACAGGTAGGCGTGGTGCTCATCCAGCTCCAGTTGCAGGGTGGCCAACGGGCTGAGCAGCACCTGTTGCTGGATCAGGATCTCCAGGGCCTGGTGCAGGTTCTGCGCATGCCCAAGGGCGTGGCTGGCGGCACCGTAATAGCCCGGTAGCAGGCGCTGGCCAAACAGGAAACTGCTGTCGTCGGCGTCCAGTAACTTGCGGCTGTTGCCGATCAAGCCGAAAAACTGCTGCGGGCTCAGGTGCGCGGTGCCGGCCAGGATGTCCTCGTGAAACAGCCCGGTGCCGCGCAGCAGGCGATGGCTGTCGATGTCCCGGGACAAGGCCAGGTCGATCAGCGTGGCGGGTTGGTAATGCCCTGGGATAAAGCGGCTGTCGGCTTCATACCAGCTGGTTTTCACGGCCATCTCAGGCACTTTTCGCAAGGGGTTGCTTGGCCCTGGCCAAGGCCAGGTTCAGGCGCTTGAGCAAGTCCTGGGGCGGTTCTTCAAGGGCCATGACCACGGCGGTGGTCGCCGCCAGTTGCAGGCGTTCGCCCTGTTGCCGGGTCTTGTGGGCCAGGCCGCGCACCGCTTGCTGCAACTCCAGCGCCAGCTCCTTGGCCTGGCGTTCGCCGGTGTTGGGCAGCAGCACCACAAAACGGTCGCCGGCCAGGCGGCACACCAGGTCCTGGCGGCGCAGGTTGAGCAGCAGCAAATGGCTGAGGGCCTGCAACACCGCGTCGCCTTCGGCATGCCCGTAGGCCTGGTTGATGGCGGCGAAGTTGTCCAGGTCCAGGGCCAGCAGCGACAGCGGTTGTTGCTGCTCGCGGCTGTCCTGCAGGCTGTCGGCCAGCTGGCGCTTGAGGTAATCGGCGCCGGCCAGCGGTGTGAGTTTGTCGAACAACCGATGCTCACGGAACAAGCGCTCGCGCTTTTCCATCTGCGCGCTGATCGCCAGTTGTTCGCGGTGCCAGTGGTAGATGCCGATGGTCAGCAGGATCATGCCCACCGGCATCGGCCCGGACTCGAGCCAATGGTCCCAGGTGATGCTATCGGGCAGGCGGATAAATTCGTCGAGGCTGTCGATCCACCAGGAAAAAAAGATGCATGACAGGCCCAGCGCCAGGTAATTGGTGACGCGCCCGGCGGGGCGGCTCTTGAGCACCAGGCCCAGCCACACCAGGGCGAGCAGGGCGGAACCGCCTTCGCCGAAGATATCCAGCCATACCCATTCGCTGACGCTTTTCAACTCGCCGCAGGCCAGGTGCAGGATCAGCCCGAGGTTGGCCGCGATCAGCAGCAACGAGAGTTTCCAGCGGTGGGGCTTGAGCACGGAAAACATGGCCGCGGGTCCTTGGGCAAATGAGTGGTGGGCGCCAGCACAGCAGATGGATGTGACCGTTGGATGACGGTGGAGGAGGGTCGAATCAGCTCAGCTCAAACACACGGGCGATCAAAAAATGTGGGAGGAGCTTGCTGTGGTGAGCGGGCTTGATGTGGTGAGCAGGCTTGCTGTGGTGAGCGGGCTTGCTGTGGTGAGCGGGCTTGCCCCGCGCCGGTCTGCGAAGCAGGCCCCCCGTATCCTCAGTGAACCCGTCGGGGGGACAAGCCTCCTCACCACAGCAAGCCCCCTCCCACAGGGGATCTACACAGGTCATATCAGCTCATTTGCACCTGCAGGACTGCTCTAAACCCCGGTTTACAGGCCTTCGCGCCGACCCCTGTCACAGAACCGTCATCCCCCACCCCTAGCGTGCCCTCCCAGTTGCCGGGCCCCTTGCCTGGCGCCAACGGATTCTTGGGGAGGATTGCATGTACAAGCGCACCGGGCTCGTCAGCTTTACGCTTACCGCCTTGGCCCTGGCGATGGCCAGTGAACGGTTGAGCGCCGCCGAAGCGAGCGCCACCGAGCACGTCGAGGTGGTCGGCCAGGCTGCCGCCATCGACCAGGCGCTCAAGGAGCAACGCAGCGCCGACAGCATCAAGAGCGTGGTGCATGCCGACGGCGTGGCCCAGTTGCCGGATCAGAACGTCGCCGAAGCGGCGCAGCGCCTGCCGGGCATCAGTGTGGAGCGCGACCAGGGCGAAGGGCGCTTTGTCAGCGTGCGCGGCCTGGGCCCGGACCTCAACAGCGTCACCATCAACGGCACCCTGGTGCCCGCCCCGGAAAGCGCGCGCCGCGCCGTGGCCCTCGATGTACTGCCTTCGGAACTGGTGCAATCGCTGTCGGTGATCAAGACCCTCACCCCGGACATGGATGCCAACTCCCTCGGTGGCACCGTCGATGTGCAAAGCCTCTCGGCCTTCGACCATAAAGGTTTGTTCTACACCGGCAGCAGCGAAGCCAGCTACGACAAGAACACCCGCCAGACCAGCCCGAAATTCTCCGGTGCCGCCAGTAACCGTTTCAGCCTCGGCGACGGCATCGACAACTTCGGCGTCGCCGCGGCACTGAGCTGGCAAAAGCGCGACTTCGGCTCAGACAACGTCGAAACCGGCGGCGCCTGGGACTTCACCGACGGCGCCCGGCTCAACGAGTTCGAACAGCGCGACTACGACATCAGCCGCGAGCGTGCCGGCGGTGGCCTGAACTTCGACTACAAGCCCGATGACCTCAGCAGCTACTACCTGCGCACCCTCTACAGCCGCTACACCGACACCGAAACCCGCAACTCCACCAGCATCGAGTTTGCCGACCCCCAGGCCCCGGGCCAACTGGGCGATGCCGAGGGCAAGCGCAAGCTGAAAAACCGTGAGGAAACCCAGGAAATCCAATCCTATGTATTCGGCGGCGAACGCATGCTCGGCCTGTGGACCTTAAGCGGCCAGGCCGGCTACAGCCAGTCCAGCGAAGACAGCCCGGCGCATATCGCCGGCGCCACCTTCGACGGCGGCGACTTTGCCAACAGCGGTTTCTACGACAAGGACAAACCCCGCCCGATCATCGGCAGCGGCTTCTACGACGCCAGCAACTTCAGCCTCGACAAGGTCGACTGGGAAAAACAGAACACCACGGACACCGAGAAAAACCTGCGCCTGGACCTGGCTCGCGACTATGACCTGAGCGGCTATGCGTCCCAGGTCAAGTTCGGCGGCAAGGTCAGCCGCCGCAACAAGGACAACGACCTGGAGGCCTGGGTCTACGAAGACTTCGACACCCTCGGCTTCAGTGCCGACCAACTCAACCTCAGCCGCTTCCAGAAGGGCAGCGTCGACTATCGCCTGGGCAACTACGGCCCCGGCATCAGCCCCGGTGCCATCAAGCAGCTGATCGGCAGCCTCAACCCGGCGGACTTCTATGACGAGACCGAATCGCGGGTCAACGACTTCACCATCCGCGAGGACATCAACGCCGGCTACCTGATGAACACCCTCGACGTTGACGACTGGCGCTTTATCGCCGGGCTGCGCTACGAAGGCACCGAGTTCGAAGCCAAGGGCACCGGTGCCACCGATGGCGTGTTCACGCCCACCGAGACCAAGCGCCGCTATCACCATTGGCTGCCGGGCCTGCATGCGCGCTACAAGATCGACAAGAACACCCAGGTGCGCGCGGCCTGGACCAAGTCGGTGGTGCGCCCGACGTTCGGCCAGCTGGCGCCGGGTTTTGTGATCGACGATGACGAAGCCACCTTCGGCAACCCGGACCTCAAGCCCCTGGAGTCGAGCAACCTTGACCTGGGCATCGAGCACTTTATGGGCCGTGCCGGCACCGTGTCGGCGTTCGTGTTCTACAAGGACATCAAGAACTTCGTCTACAACACCGACCTCGCCGGCACCGGCGCCTGGACCAACTTCGCCGAGGCCCACACCTACGCCAACGGCGACAGCGCCAAGCTCTACGGCCTGGAACTGGCCTACTCACAGAAGTTCGACTGGCTGCCCGCACCGTGGAACGGTTTGCTGATCGGCGCCAACAGCACCTTCAGCCGCTCCAGCGCCGATATCGAAGGCTTCGACGCCGCCAGCGGCACGGATCGCAAGCGCAACATCAGCCTGCCCAACCAGTCGGACACCGTCGGCAACCTGATGCTCGGCTGGGAGGACGACAAGCTCAGCCTGCGCCTGTCGGCCAACTACAAGTCGGCCTACCTGTATGAACTGGCCTCGATCAACGACAAGGCCCACGACCTGCACGTCGACGCCCAGACCTTCGTCGACTTCAGCGCGCGCTACTCGCTGACCAAGAACCTGCAAGTCAGCTTCGAAGCCCAGAACCTTACCGATGAGTCGTACTTCGTCTACACCGGCCACCGCAGCTACAACGGCCAATACGAAGAGTACGGCCCGACCTACAAGGTGGGACTGACCTTCACTCATTTCTAACTCACACCTCGATTCCAATGTGGGAGGGGGCTTGCTCCCGATGAGGGGGGCCAGTTGTGCATCCTTCACTGATTGACCGCTATCGGGAGCAAGCCCCCTCCCACATTGGAACTCCATTGTTTTCGAAGGATTTGTTTGTACATGAGAATTTCCAAGCTGTACTTGCTGATATCGGTGTTGACCTGCACTCATGCACTGGCTGCCGATCTGACCCTGACGCCTTGGGCGCCATCCTTGAAGGCCGAAGCCGTGGCCTTCCTGCCCAACACCACCGAGCGCGTGGCCACCAGCACCCGCGACGGCCTGCAACTGCTCGACAGCCAGGGCGCCGAGCTGGCGCGATTCAAGGGTAACTTCAGCAGCCTCGACACCCGCGCCGCAGGTGCCCAGGTGCTGGTCGCCAGCCTCGACAACGAGCGCCAACAGGCGTTGCTGATCAACCTGGACAGCACCAGCAAAAGCTGGGGCAAGCCGCTGTACCTGCCGACCCGCGACTACCCGGTAAATGGCCTGTGCCTGTACCGCGACGCCGCGGCCAACCTGTTTGTGTTCCTGGTGGGCGAAGAGGGCAAGGGCGAGCAATGGCTGGTGGGCAACGGCGCGACGCTGCTCACCGCCCCCCAGCGTGTACGGGGTCTGCCGCTGCCGCCGTCGGCACAGTTCTGCCAGGTGGACGATGCCACCCAGCAGTTGCTGGTGAATGAAGAGAATGTCGGCTGGTGGGCCTACCCGGCGCACCCGGAAGCCGAGGTGAAACGCACGCCGGTGGCGCTGTTCGACACTTCCAAGCGCGAAGCCGGGGCCATGGCGCTGGTACCCGGTGGCCTGGTTGCCCTGGACCCGAAGACCGCCCGGTTACACCTGTTCCAGCACACCGGCGAGCGCTGGGTGGAGCAATCGAGCCTGGGCCTGCCGGGTCTGAAAGAGCCGGAGCAATTGGCGCTCAATGGCCGCCAGTTGCTGGTACGCGATGACGACAGCGGCACGCTCTACCAGGCCAGGCTCGACTGGCAGGCCACGCCCGTCGCGGCGGCTGCGGTGCTGCCGGAAGTCGCGGCCTTGCGCCAGAGCGACCCGGTCGGCCGCCAGGGCGACGCGGCGGATGACCCGGCGATCTGGATTCACCCGCAAACCCCGGCCAACAGCCGTGTGCTTGGCACCAACAAGAAACAGGGCCTGCTCGCCTACGACCTCGACGGCAAGCTGTTGCAGGAACTGGCGGTGGGCCGCCTGAATAACGTCGACGTACGCCCCAACTTCAAGCTTGGCGCGCAAACGGTGGACCTGGCCGTGGCGAGCAATCGCGATCACAACAGCCTGAGCCTGTTCAGCATCGACCGCCAGAGCGGCGAGCTGCGTGAGGCCGGTGAAGTGCCCACGCCGCTCAAGGAAATCTATGGCATCTGCCTGTTCCAGCCCGTCAGCGGCGAGATCTACGCGATTGCCAATGGCAAGGACGGCACCTTCCTGCAATACCGCCTCAGCGCGCCGGACGGCCGTGTGCATGGCGAGCTGGTGCGCCAGTTCAAGGTCGACAGCCAACCCGAAGGCTGTGTAGCCGACGACCAGCGCCAGCGCCTGTTTATCGGTGAGGAAGACGTCGGCGTGTGGGCGGTGGATGCGCGCGCCGATCAACCGGCGACGTTGACCAGCGTGATCAAGGTCGGCGCGCAATTGCATGCGGATGTCGAGGGCCTGGCGCTGTACCAGAGCGATAAACATGACTACCTGGTGATCTCCAGCCAAGGCAATGACAGCTACCTGGTGGTGGATGCCGAACCGCCGTTTGCCGTGCACGGCGGCTTCCGCGTCGGCTTGAACGCCGCCGCCGGTATCGACGGTGCGTCGGAAACCGATGGCCTGGAAGTCACCGCCATCAACCTCGGCGGACCATGGAACCAAGGCATGCTGGTGGTGCAGGACGGGCGCAAGCGCATGCCCGAGCAGACCCAGAACTTCAAGTTCGTGCCCTGGGCCGAGGTCACCCGCGCATTGAAATTGCCGTGAACCGTCATCAACCGGTCATCACTTTTTAATCGAATGGGAGATTCACCATGCACGCGACGATGGAACATATGACGATCTGGGGTTTGATCAGCGACGCCAGCCTGTTGGTCAAGGCTGTCATGCTCACCTTGCTGTTGGCGTCCTTGCTCAGCTGGTACCTGATTATCCAGCGCGGCAGTGTGCTGCGCCGCCTGGAGCGGCAGTTGAATACGTTTGTGCAGCGCTTTCGCGCCGCGCCGGATCTGCAGGCACTGTGCCGTGAGGTCCAGCTGGCGGGCGAGGGCGGCATTGCGCCGATCTTTATCGCCGGGGTCCAGGAATACCAGCACTTGCATAGCCATGACCCGGCGGTGCTCGAAGGCGTGGAGCGGGCCTTGCAGGTGGCGATCACCGAGCAGGAAATCGAGCTGGAAAAGGGCCTGCAATTTCTCGCGACCGTGGGTTCGGTCAGCCCGTACATCGGCCTGTTCGGCACGGTGTGGGGCATCATGAATTCATTTATCGGCTTGTCCCAGGTGCAACAGGCGACGTTGTCCACCGTAGCGCCGGGCATCGCCGAAGCCTTGATCGCCACGGCCATCGGCCTGTTTGCGGCGATCCCGGCGGTGATCGCCTATAACCGCTTCGCGGCGCGCGGCCAGACCCTGCTCACCCGTTACTACGCGTTTGGCAATGAGCTGCAGGTACGCCTGCACCGCACCCTGCGCGGTACGTCGATCAACCTGGCCGTCGCCGCCTGAAAGGAGCAACTCCCATGTTAGTCAGGCCGCAACGCAAGCACGGGCCCAAGGCCGAGATGAACGTGGTGCCGTATATCGACGTGATGCTGGTGCTGCTGGTGATCTTCATGGTCACCGCGCCGATGCTGACCCAGGGCGTGAAGATCGACCTGCCCAAGGTCGCCGCCGAGGCGTTGGCCACCGACACCCGCCAGCAGATCCTCACGCTGTCGGTAAAGGCCGACGGTGGCTACTACTGGAACCTCGGCGGCGAACTCGATACCCGGCACCAGACCGACAGCGCCGTGAGCCTGGATGAAATGGGCGCCAAGGTCATGCAGGTGGTGGCGGCGCGCAGCGACACCCAAGTCTATATCCGCGCCGACGACAACGCCGGTTACGGCCGTGTGGTCGCGGCCATGGCGGTGTTGCAGAAGGGTGGTGTCAGCAACCTGGGGCTGGTGACCGAGGCCCCGCAATGACGGCGATGATCATGCACAGTCCCACCCTGACGATGGCGCCCCGGGATGCTTCGGGGTTTTGGAGAAACAGCCTCGCCGCCAGCCTGGCGGTGGCGCTGCACGTCGGCGTGCTGGCCGCGTTGATGCTGGGCTGGTCGACGCAAAAGCCCGTGGTGGATGCCCCTCGGGTGATGCACACGCAGTTGGTCATGCTGCCACCGGCGCCAGCGCCCGAGCCTGAACCGGTGGTGGCTGCCCCCGCACCGCCGGAGCCGGTGGTGATACCGGTGCCGGTAAAGCCCGTGGTCGATCCACAGGTCCAGGCGCAAAAACTCGAGAAAGCCGCCCTGGCGCGTAAACGCGTCGAAGACAAGAAGATCGAGCAGCAGCAGGAACGCCTGGCCAGCGAACAACGCAACCGCGAGCTGGAACAACAACGCCTCGATCAGCAACGCCTGGCCGCTGAAAAAGCTCGGGCTGCCACCCCCGCGCCAGCCCCGGCAACCGCCTTCGACAGCCGCCAATACCAACCCCTGAGCAAGGAGGCACCGGACTATCCCGAGCGCGCCCTGGACAAGAACATCGAGGGCGACTGCACCTTGGAGTACAGCGTCAACACGCAAGGCCGCGTGGAAAATCCCAAGGTGCTGGACGGCTGCCACCCGTTGTTTATCCGGCCTTCACTGGCGGCGGCGAACACCTTTCGCTACCAGCCGAGGATCGTTGACGGCAAGGCCGTGGCCGTACCGGCGGTGCGCAATACCTTCCACTACCGCATCAAGTAACGCACTCAGAGGTCATAGCGCACCGACAGCAACAGCGTGCGCGGATCGTTGACCGAGTAATAACGGGCGCCGCTGGACGGCACATAGCCCACCGATTGCGGGTAAGCGCGGTCCAGCAGGTTTTTCACCGCCAGGGTGGTGGTCCAGTGGCCGTTGCCGCTGATGTAGCGAGTGTTGGCGTTCCAGAAGGTTTGCTGCGGCACTTCCTGGATGTCGTCGTTCAGCGCGTTGGCGTAGGACTTGGTCTGGAACTGCGCATCCGTGCCCGCCAGCCAGGTGCCCGGCAGGCCTGCGGGAATAGTGTAGTTCAGGCCGACACTGGCGTTCCAGCGCGGCGAGAACACCAGTTGCTTGCCATTGGCATCGACCCCGGCACCGCTGGCGTTCTGGAAGTCGTCGTACTGGCTCTCCAGGTAGCCGAGGTTGGCGCTCAGTTGCAGGTCGCGGCTCAGGGCGGTGAGGGTTTCCAGCTCGACGCCGTAGGTGTGGGCCTGGCCGACGTTGGTGCGCAGGCTCACCCCCAGCGCCGGGTCGTAGGCGTTGGTCTGGAGATCTTTGTAGTCGTTGTAGAACAGCGCGACGTTGGCCCGCAGACGCTGGTCGAAGAAGTCGCCCTTGAAGCCGGTTTCCCAGGTCGTCACGTCTTCCGGCGAAAACGCCTGCTCGGCGGCGGCGCGGGTCGGCGCACGGTTGTCGTATCCGCCGGCCTTGAAGCCCTTGGCGACGTAGGCGTACTGGTTGAGGTGCGGCGTCCAGGCATATTCGAAGCCGATTTTCGGGCTGGTGGATTGCCAGGATTTGCTCGACTCGGCCGCGAAGTTGGTGCCGGTAATCTGCCGGTCGGTATTGATCGTGTAATTGGTGAACTCGAAGTTCTTGTGTTCGCGGGTAAAGCGCAGGCCGGCGATCAGCGACAGCTGCGGGGTGATCTTGTAGGTGCCCTGGCCATACAGCGCGTAGCTTTCGGTGTTGGTGGTGCTGTACTGGCCCTGGCCGATCACCCGGTTGCGTGCGATGGAGTAGGTGAGGTTGTCGCGGTCGGCATCGAAGCGTTCGCGGTACAGGTACAGGCCGGTGCTGAAGCTGAGGTCGTCATAGTCGCCGTTGAGCTGGAATTCCTGGGTGGCGTAGTTTTGCTTGTAGAGGATCAGGTTGTTCTGGATCAGCGCGGCCTGGCCAGAGTTGTCGTAGTCCACCGGCTGGTTGAAGGACGACCAGGCAGTGACCGATTTGACATTCAAGTGATCGTTGATCGCATAGATCGCGCGCAACACCGAACTGCCCTGGTCAAGGCGGTTTTTCGGGTCGAGGCTGCTGTAGCTCTTGAACTTGTCGAAACGGCCATTGGCGTCGAACGGCGAGTAGCTGGTGGTGTCGCCACGGTCAAAAGTGCCGGCCAGGGTCAACTGCACATCCCAGGGTGAATCCTCCGGCTTGTAGCGCAGCTTGCCGCGGTAGGACTGGATATCGACGTTGTTGACATCCTTGCCCCGGGTCGGGTTGGACACCGTGCCGTCGCGGCTCAGGCGGATCGCCGAAAAGCTGCCGAACAACGCGTTGTCTACCAGCGGGCCGCTGATCAGGAAACGGCCGTTCTGCGCATTGTAATTACCCGCACCGAGCTCGACGAAACCACGGGTTTCCTGGTTGGGGTCGCGGGTGATCACGCGGATCGCCCCCGCGCTGCTGTTGCGCCCGTACAGGGTGCCCTGGGGGCCGCGCAGCACTTCGACGCGCTCGACGTCATTGAAGTCGAGCATCGAGGAAATAGCCCGTGGGATGTACAAGTCGTCGGCGTACACCGCCACGGCGGCTTCCTGGATCGGGTCGGTTTCACCGATGCCGCGAATGCCATAGGTCTGGGCGCTGTAGGAGATCGACTGGCGGCTGAGTGTCAGGTTCGGCACCTGGCCCGACAGATCGCGCACGCTGCGGATCTGCTTGTCGTCGAGGCTCTTCTCGTCGAAGGCGGAAATCGCCAGCGGGGTTTTCTGCAAGTCTTCACTGCGGTGCTCGGCCGTGACATTGACCACCGGCAGCGCGGCGTCATCGGCGTGGGCGTACGCGCCGAACAGGGCGAGGGAGACAGCAAGGGTGAGGCGATTGGGCGCGGCGATGTGGCTCATGGTAGGACCCTGAGAAAGTGGTGGTTCAGGCAAGGCCTCCACCTGGTCAGGGGTCGGTGCTGGACATAACAATATGGATAGGAAAGGCGTTCGTAAAAGTCCGTTTTGTTATATGTTAATTATTAAAAATATGCAGTTAATATTTGTTTATGATGCGTATATCTGATGATGTTTTTCGCCTGGCCGCATAACCAGATGTGGGGCTTGCCCCCGTGGCGGCCTTCGGGCCGACCATGTCGTTGGCTTTGACCGAGTACATATCCGTTGCTGCGGTAACGGCTGCCTATGGTTCCGCTCTTACAGCGGCTCACTTTTGGAGGGACCCAAAAGTAAGCAAAAGGTCCTCGCCCCAACACTCGGCACCTCGCCTAGGCTCGGTGTGCCCTCACTCCGGCTTTGGAGCGTGGGCCGCCGCGATGGGCCATCCATGGCCCAGCGCGGCTAACCCGGCGTCCTGCCGGGTTACCCACGGATTCAAGCCTGCGTTCGGCCAGCGTGTTTGATGGGGCGATTTGAGATCAAAAGCCAAAGCGCGGCGGCCTTAGAGCCGACCGGAGTTGTGCCTGGTGTACTCGGTAAATGTGGGAGGGGGCTTGCCCCGATAGCGGTGAGTCAGTCAACCCAAGTATCACTGACCCACCCTCATCGGGGGCAAGCCCCCTCCCACATTTGGATCTCCATCCAGCAGGCAGACCTCAGCCTGCTTTTGCTCTGCTTTTGATCCTAGGCGCCCCGTCAAACACGCTGGCCGAACGCAGGCTTGAATCCGTGGGTAACCCGGCAGGACGCCGGGTTAGCCGTCCTGGGCCAAGGATGGCCCATGACGGCGGCCCACGGATTCAAGCCGGAGTGAGGGCACACCGAGCCTAGGCGAGGTGCCGAGTGTTGGGGCAAGAGCCCTTTGGTTACTTTGGGGCTTTTCCAAAGTGACCCGCCGTAAGGGCGGAACCCTAAGCCGCCGTTACCGCAGCAACGGATATGTACTCGATAAAACCTAACCACATGGTCGGCCCGAAGGCCGCCACGGGAGCAAGTCCAAATCGTCGCACCGCCCCTCCCACATTTTTGAACGGCGTCAGACGTTAGCCAGGTTCGCCAGTGCGATCCCTGAAACGTAGCGCTCCAGATTCGCCAAAAACGTATCGGCAATCTCGTTGCGGCTATTGGTCGAAATCGCTGACGTGTGCGGCGACAACCGCACCCGTGGGTGGCTGTACAACGGGTGCCCATCCGGCAAAGGCTCCGGTTCGGTCACGTCGAGCGATGCCAGGCCGATCTGGCCGTTATCCAGGGCCTCGAGCAACGCCTCCTGATCGAGCAGACCGCCCCGGGCGATGTTGATCAGGTGCAGTCCCGGCTTGGCGCTGCCCAGCACATCGCGGTTGATGATATGCCGCGTGGCGTCGGTCAGTGGCGCGGCCACTACCAGGTGGTCGGCGCGGGCGAACAGGTCGTGGATGTCGTTGGCGGCCTGCACTCCTGCGCCGAACGGTGCCTGGCTCTGACGCAGGGCCACAACGTTGATGCCCAGGCCCAGGGCTTTTTGCGCCAGGCTTTTACCAATCGCACCAAAGCCGAGGATGCCCAGGGTGGTGCCCTTGAGTGGGCGCAGGGCGGTGAAATTCCATTGCGAGTCCTTCACCCAGATGTCCGGTAAATGCTTGGCCGCGGCAAAGATCGCCGCCAGGGCGAACTCGGCGAGGTTGTCGGCGGCGCTGCCCCGGGAGGTGGTCACCGGCGGGCCGTTGAACAGCCATTGCGGGTAGAAGTCGATGCCCGATGAGACCAAATGCACCCATTGCGCGCCGTAGGGCCAGCCCGGTGGCGGGGTGTCCGGGGCGGTGTAGCCGCGCACGTTGATCGGGCGCAGCAGCAGGATATTCGCCTGGGGCGGCAGGTCGCTCGGCACGCCCGCCGGCACGCCGATCACCTGGGCTCCGGGGTGGATCGCAGTGAGGCGTGCGCGGATCACCTCGTTGTAGTCTTCGTCCAACTGGCTGGCAATAATCACCTGAGTCATGTGCGTTCCTTCTGGCGTTGGGCGAACACGGCTTTACCGACACCTTGCAGCACCGCATCGTTCTGCGGGGTATGCACGCGACTGCACAGCACATCGCGGTAGTGGCGTTGCAGCGGGCTATGGCGTGACAGACCGGGGTTGCCGGAGGCCTCGATGGCCAGTTCCACGGCGCGGATCGCGTTGTGGGTGACCAGGTACTTCAACTGCGCGGCGTTGGCGGCCGGGGTGTGGCCGTCGGCGGCGGCGTCGAGCAGGCTGCGGTTGGCGAACAGCAGCGTGTCGATATGGCCGACGGTTTCCTGGAAACGCGGCAATGTCGACAACGCTGCACCGAGGTTGGACGGCTGGCGTTCTTCCAGCCAGTTCACCAGCCAGTCCCGCGCGGCCTGGGCCACGGCGTCATACACCGAGGACAGCAGCACCGACATCCACAGGAAACCCTCGGCATCCAGTTCCGGTTGCGGCGCGCTCCAGGGGCTGACGCTGACGGCGTGGTCCAGCGGCACCAGTACGTTGTCGAGCAGCACTTCATGGCTGCAGGTGGCGCGCATGCCGAGGTGGTCCCAGGTGTCGATGATGCTCACGCCGGGGCTGTCCTTGGGCACCAGCCAGGCGCCCACCAGCGGGTCGGCGTCATCGCTGCGCGCCCATACGCTGAACCAGCTCAGGCCATGGCTGCCGGTGGAGTAGATCTTGCGCCCGCTGATGCGCCAACCCTCAGCGGTGCGCACGGCGGTGGTCGCCGGCAGCCCGCCACGGGCCGGGGTGCCGAGGTCGGGTTCGACGCGCAGGGCGTTGATCAATGCGCCGTTGCGCACCGCGTCCTCGGCCACTTGTGTACGCAGATGGGGCGGCCAGGTCTTGCTGTCTTGCAGGCGGGTATGTTGCAGGTATTGCATCACCAGGATCAGTGCGGTGGACGGTTCGCCCTTGGCAATTGCACTGATCGCCTTGCGCGCCTGGGGCAGGCTGGCACCGCCGCCACCGAGGGCTTTGGGCACGGTGAGGGCGACCAGGCCGTGGTCATGCAGCCGCTGGAAGTTGGCGTGGGGGAAGGCGCCGCTCTCGTCATACAGGTGCGCGGTGCCGGCCAGCTCGGCGCTGAGGCGTTCGAGCAGGGCCTCGAAGTTGGCGACCTCCACGGAGCGTAGAGACGGTTGGGTCATGAGAATGTACTCGGTCAAAATGTGGGAGGTGCGGTGGGCCTAGATGGCGATGCGTACAGGCTGTTGGCCCAACAAGCGCTCCACCACCTGCACCACCGGCTCGGCTTCGGTACGCACCAGCCAGTCCGGGCTGACGTCCACGAACGCCACCGTGCCGTCCTGGGCAATCACCACCACGGTCGGTTGTGGCAACTCCCAGGTCCCCGTACCGGTGGTTTCACCGATGTGATTGCCCTTGGCCAAGGCTGCATTGCGCGAGGCTTCGTCGAAGCTGTAGAGGATGCCCAGGCGGCGCCCGAGGTGGTTGTCCAGGTCGCTGGCCACCAGCAATTGCAGGGCGTGGCGGCTCTTGATCTCAACCAGGCGTTCTGGCACTTGCGGACTCACCGCGACCAGAGGCACGCCCAGTTCGCGCAGGCGTGGGTAGAGTTGGCGTTCGTAATAGGGCAGGGCGATATTGCACGCCGGGCAGCCGGCGAAACGGAAGAAGATCAACACCGCCGGGCCGTCGGCCAGCAGCCGTTCGCGGGTCAGTTCGCCGCCTTCCACATTGAGCAGGGTGAAGGGGTCCAGTTCATCGCCGAGCTGCATGTAGTCGTCTACCCGTGCTTCATCCACCAGGCGCTGGCGCTGGTCGATATTGACCTGCAACGCCGCCGGTGCCCAGGTCGCTACACGCTCGGCGTGCAGCGCCGCCAACTGACGGTTGAGGGATTCGCTCATGCCAGCGCCTCCTGTTGCGTTTCGACCTCGGCGGTGACGCTGTAACGGTTGGCCGGTACGGCCAGGCCAAGGTTGTCGCGCAGGGTGTGGCCGGTGTATTCGCTACGGAACAGGCCACGCTGTTGCAGCACCGGCACCACCAGTTCGGTGAAGTACTGCAAGCCGTCCGGCAGCACCGAGTTGATGATGAAACCATCGCTGGCACCGCGTTCGAACCAGGTCTGGATCGCGTCGGCGACTTGCTCCGGGGTGCCGACAAAATCACGCTTGGGCCGCGAGAAGCGCAGCGCCACTTCGCGCAGGGTCAGGCCTTCGTCCCTGGCCAGTTGCTTGATGCGGTCGGAGCCGCCTTTCTGGCTGTTGGCGCCCAGGTCGCCGAGTTCCGGGAACGGGGCGTCCAGCGGGTACTGGCTGAAGTCATGGTCGTTGAACGGGCGGCCGAGGGCGACGATGGCGTCTTCCACGGTGACCAGCTCCACGGCCTGCTGGTAGCGGCTTTCCACTTCGGCCTCGTCGCGGCCGACAATCGGGCGGATGCCCGGCAGGATCGACAGGCTGTCGGCGTCGCGGCCAAAGCCCTTGGCGCGGCGCTTGAGGTCCTGGGTGTAGGCCAGGCCTTCTTCGATGCTCTCCACATGCACAAAGATGGCGTCGGCGTTCTGCGCCGCAAAGTTACGCCCATCTTCGGAGGTGCCCGCCTGGAAAATCACCGGTTGGCCCTGGCGCGAGCGCGCAATGTTCAGCGGGCCTTTGACCGAGAAAAACTCGCCTTTGTGGTTCAGCGCATGCAGCTTGCCCGGGGTAAAGAATTCACCGCTTTGCTTGTTGTAGGCAAAGGCGTCGTCTTCCCAGGAATCCCACAGGCCCTTGACCGTGTTCAGGTGTTCCTTGGCGATGCGGTAGCGCACGGCGTGGGGTGGGTGCTCGGCTTTACCGAAGTTGTCGGCGGTGCCGCTGAGCCACGAGGTCACCACGTTCCAGCCGGCGCGCCCGCCGCTGATATGGTCCAGGGACGCGAACTGGCGCGCCACCTGGTAGGGCTCGGTGTAGCTGACGGTCACGGTGGCCACCAGGCCGATATGCGTGGTCAACGCGGCCAGGGCCGAGAGGATGGTCAGCGGTTCGAAACGGTTGAGGTAATGCGGGCTGGACTTGGCGTGGATGTGCAGGCTGTCGGCGATGAACACGAAGTCGAACTTGGCCGCTTCGGCGAGTTCGGTCTGCTGCTTGTAGAAGCCGAAATTCGTACTGGCATTCGGTTGCGCCTGCGGATGGCGCCATTCGCCCCAGCCGTGTCCGACACCGTGGACCATGGCGCCTAATTTCAAATGGCGGGGTTTCAATGGATGTGGCGTGCTCATGTTCTGCTCCTTCAGCGTGATGCTTGGTTGTTGGGGGCGCGCTTGGCGTTAAAGCTCGTGTCGAAGCCCTGGGACACGTCGATGTGCCGGGGCAGCAGGCCTTCTTGCTGGTAGGTGTCGGCGGTGGCCTGCAGGCCACTGATCACGCTGTCGTCAATCAGCACCGGGCTCAGGCGGGTTTCCTTGGCCACGGCCACATGCACGGCCAGCGGCAGCCCGGTGATTTTGGCCTGGGCGGCGGCGTACTCGTCGGGGTGGGTATTGGCCCAGGCGTAGGCGCGGTCGACGCGGGCGACAAAGTCGTCCAGCTGCGTGCGCTTGTCGGCGATGGCCTGGCGGGTGGCGGCGAGGTACAGGTGATTGCTCAACAGCGTGTTGCCGCTGGCCAGGATCCGCGCCTGGCTTTGGGACGTGACGACGGTGGTGTAGGGGTCCCAGGTCGACCAGGCGTCGACAGTGCCGTTATCCAGCACCAGGCGCGACTCGCTGGGCAGCAGGAAAATGAACTGCACGTCCTTTGTGGTCAGGCCGGCCGTGGCCAGCGCCTTGATCGCCAGGTAATGGCCGATGGACCCACGCCCGGTGACGATTTTCTTGCCCTTGAGGTCGGCCACCGTCTTGATCGGCGAATCCTTGGGCACCAGCAGGGCGGTGGTGTTACGCCCTTCGGCGTGGATGATGCTGACCACCTTTAGCGAGGCGCCGGCGCCGAGGGCAAATACGTAGGGCGCATCGCCCAGGGCACCGATATCCACGGCACCGGCATTCAAGGCTTCGCCCAGGGGCGAGGCGGACGGGAACTCCGACCACTGGATTTGATAGGGCACGTTTTTCGTTTCGCCGGAGACTTCCAGCAGCGTCTTGATCGTCGATTTCTGATTGGCCACCCGCAGCGGTTGCAGGTCGGCGGCGTGGGCGCCGGTGGCCAGGCCAAGGGCCAGGGCGGTGCCCAGGAGCAGGCGTTTGAACGGAGTGGAAAAGACCATGGGATGCAGGCTCCAGGCAGATCGAAAAAGGGTTCGGCTACCTCCGCCTGGAGAAGGGGTCGGTGAGGAGTTCACGTTATGCCCATAAAAACCTGCTGTGAAAGTCTTTTTGGTTATATGTTAATTATGAATAATATTAAGATAATTTGTTATCTAATATGCGTTTTATGTATTTTCGAATAGGTAATTGCGGCTGGGGTGCCTGGGTGTCCAAGGGGGGCGGCGCCAATCGCTCTCAACGCAGGTTTGCATAGTGCGAAGTTGTCTAGGCCACTGTCATTCTTCACAGGTGTCCAGGCGTTGCGTCGGGCAGAAAATGACAGTACGCAGCCAAGTCAGCTGCGAGTAAACGATGGGGGTATTTGTACCCTCTCAGCGAACCAGTGAGGATTCGTCATGTGCAAATTATTGGCAACCACATGCGTCATGTTCAGTCTGCTGTTCGGTGCCCAGTTCAGCGTGGCCTCGCAAATGGAGGCGGGTGTCCACGCCATGCAGTCTCAGTTGAGCGGTAGCTCGGGGACGGTTTCTTGCACCGACACAGAAGAAAGAAAGTAACGCAGTACCCCCGCCCCATCAGCCTGGGGCAGCGCCTGCTCCCGCAATGGGGGCAGGCGTGCCTGGGGTCAAATGACGTAAAACCCATGGGTCCCATCGCGGGCCAGTTGCTCCACCAGACCGAACTCCCAATCCAGGTAGGCCTGCATGGCTTCCTTGGGGTTGTCGGTGCCTTCGTACGGCCGGCGGTAGCGGTCGATACGCAGCGAGGCCAGGTGGGTTTCGCCTTCTTCCAGTGGCAGTTGCGCGTTGATCCAGGCGGCGGTGCCGTCTTGCAGCAGGAACACTTGCTTGCCGGTGATCGCTTCGACTTCAGCCACCGCCAGGCGCGCCAGTTGGCTGCTGCCGCAGGTCAGCACATAACGCTGGGCGGCGGGTATCTTGGCCAGGGCCTCGGGCAGTTGTGCGCGCAATACCCACCAGGCACCGGGGATATGGCGCTTCACGTAGTTAGCGCTGGCGGTGAAATCCAGCACCACGGTGTCGCCATGCTCGAGCCATTCGGCGAGGGTGTGCGGGCTGATCAGTTCGGCCTGGGGGCGCGCGGGGGCTGGAGCGACCCAGGCGCCTTTTTCGCTGAAGTGCGCCGCTTGCAGGTCATCCAGCACATGCACGTCCCAGCCCAGTTGGGCCAGCCACGACGCAGACATGTTCGCCCGCACGCCATCGTCATCCGCCAGCACCAGGCGCGCACCGCGCACGCTGGCGACATGGTCGGTTTCCTGCACCAGTTGGCCGCCCGGGGTCGAGCGCGCGCCGGGCAGGTGGCCGGCTTCGAATTCTTCCGGGGTGCGCACATCGAACAGGTAGGTGGTGCGGTTGGTTTCCTGCTGCCAGGCGTGCAGGTCGGCGAGGGTGGCGCGACCGACGCGGGCCTTGTCGGCGACGCGGCGTGCATCGACGGCGGCGATCTGGCGATGCTCTTCCGAGGTTGGCGCAAAGCGCCGCGACTGGCCGTGGGCGAGCTTCTGCCCGGCCAGGGTCCAGCCGATGGTGCCATTGCGCAGCGCAGACACCGGGTTGGCCACGCCGGCGTTGATCAGCGACTGGGTGCCGATAATGCTGCGGGTACGCCCGGCGCAGTTGACGATGATGCGGGTGGCCGGGTCGGGCGCCAGTTCCCGCGCACGCAACACCAACTCGGCACCGGGCACGCTGATGCCGGTGGGGATGCTCATGGTTTGGTATTCGTCGAAACGGCGGGCGTCGAGCACCACCACATCGGCCTGGCTGTCGAGCAGCGCCTGCACTTCTTCAGCGGCGAGGGACGGCGTGTGGCGCTCGCTCTCCACCAACTCGCCAAAGGCCTTGCTCGGCACGTTCACATCGATAAACAGCTCGCCACCGGCCTGGCGCCAACCGTCCAGGCCACCTTCCAGCAGGCTGACCTGGGTGTAGCCCAGCGCAACCAGGCGTTCGGCGGCACGGGCGGCCAGGCCTTCACCGTTGTCGTAGACGGTGACCTGGGTATCGCGGCGTGGAATGCGCGAATACACCTCCAGTTCCAGCTTGGACAGCGGGATATTCGCCGCGAACAGCGGGTGGGATTCGGCAAACGGCGCTTCTTCGCGCACGTCCACCAGGGCGACTTCTTCACGGTCCAACAGGGCCTGGCGAATCCGGGCAAAGCTACGGGTCGGTACGGTGGTCATAGGGCAGGGCTCTTTTCTTTGGACAAATCCCAGATATTCGGGAGGAAGGCGTTGGAATAACCGGAGATAAACAGTTTCTCGCTGCCGTCGGGCTGGTACACCGCACGGCGCACCGCGCCGATATTGGCGCCGTACACATGAATGCTGATCGACACCTGGTCGCTGTGGGCATTGCTCACCTGATGGATGTCGCCGACCTTGGGCGACACCGCCTCGACCTGGCCCGGCACCAGTTGAATCGGCTGGCCTTCGGCGATCAGGCTGCCGTCGGGCGCGCGTTCGAAGCCTTGGGAGAACTCTGCCCCGCGCAGCATGCCGATCAGCCCCCACACCCGATGGTCGTGGATCGGCGTGCTTTGCCCCGGCCCCCAGACAAAGCTGACGATGCTGAAACGCTGGCGCGAATCGGCATGCAGCAGGAACTGCTGGTAGCGCTCGGGGTCGGGTTGGGCAAACTCATCGGGGAGCCAGTCGTCATGGCTGACCAGTTGCGCCAGCAGCTTGCCGCCACGGTGCAACAGGTCGCCTTCCCGTGGGTTGCCGTCTATCAATTCCGCCAGGGCGCCTATGAAGGCTCTGAGTCTCTCGGGGTGTCGGGCCTGGGTCATGGCACTTCCATCGTGTGGTCGCAGGGATGGGGTTATCTAAGCATAATGTTTATAGTTAATATGCTATTTTTTAATGATTAGCTTATAGCTGAAGGTAATTTAGAACAGGTCTGAATAGCGTTAGACGTTATCGATTGCAGCACGGGCTATTCACGCTGCGTTCCTGCAACTATGCTTCACACACATCTTAATGACTGTTCTCTATGTGCGGCCCAAATGAAAATTGACGATATCGATGCCTTTGTCGAAGTGATTCGTTGCCAGTCCATCAGCCATGCCGCCGAGTCGTTGCAATTGACCCAGCCGGCCATTACCCGCCGCGTGCAGAACTTCGAGCAGGCGCTGGGCGTGGAGCTGTTCGACCGCAACACCAAACCCCTCAAGCCGACATTGATCGGCACCCGCGTCTATGAGCAGTGCCGGTTGATCCTGCGCGAGATGGATGCCCTGCGCGAGCTGGTGGCCACCGACGCACCGCCCACCGGCCTGCTGCGCCTGGGGGTGCCGCAGACCATCGGCGACGTGGTGCTGCTGGACGCGCTCAAGCACCTGCGCAGCGAATACCCCGACTTGCGTGCCCAGGTCGCCACCGGCTGGGGCAGCCAGTTGGTGGGCAAGATCGAACGCGGCGAACTGGATGCGGCGGCGGCGCTGTTCCCGGCAGGCAAGATCTTCCCGGACAACATCGTCGGCGAGTCCATCGGCAAGATGGAACTGGTGGTGGTCTGCGCCAAGGCCCAACTGCCGAAGAAACCCTGCAAACTGGCCGATGTGTACCAGAACGGCTGGGTCCTCAACCCGGACGGCTGCGGCTTCCGTGCCGGGTTGCAGCGCACCTTGTCCGATCAGGGCCTGGCCCTGCGGGTCAACCTGGAGACCTTCGGCACCGAACTGCAACTGGGCCTGGTGGCCGACGGCCTGGGCTTGGGCCTGGTGCCACGGCCGTTGCTGGAACGCAGTGCGCACCGTGAGCAGCTGGCGGTGATGCCGCTCAAGGATTTCAAGCCGGTGATGGATTTGTGGCTGATCTATCCGCACTTCCTGGGCAACCTGCAGGGGCCGGTGGATGCGTTTGGCAAGCGGGTGGCGGCGTCGCTGCATAAAGTCCGCGACGCCGCGTAACCCTGTGGGAAGGGGCTTGCCCCCGATGACGGCCTCTGGGCCGACCATTTTTTTGGATTGGACCGGGTACATATCCGTTGCTGCGGTAACGGCGGCTTAGGGTTCCGCCCTGACGGCGGCTCACTTTGGAAAAGCCCCAAAGTAAGCAAAGGGCTCTTGCCCCACCACTCGGCACCTCGCCTAGGCTCGGTGTGCCCGTAATCCGACAGTGATGTGGGGGGGCCGCCGCCACGCGCCATCCATGGCGCGGGGCGGCTAAACCGGCATCCCTGCCGGTTTACCCCCCCAAATCACTATCGAATTCCGGCCAGCGTGGTTAACGGGGCGCCTGAGATCAAGATCTAAAGCAAGATCAAGGGCGGCTCGCTTCGCATCGGTGTTAGCGTTGCGGGAGATACTCATGGCCATCGGGGGCAAGCCCCCTCTTATCAAACTTAAAATAACTGAATGATTTTAGGGGGTTAAAATTTCACCCTGAAGTCTTGAGTCTTGCCTGAACAATTTCAGGCGACCGCATTCTTGTGGCAAGCCCGCTCGCCACAGTTTGCTGCGCGACAGCGCTGCGTCGAAGAGGTTGTGGGATCTCCCACATTTGCCCTGTATTATTGGTACGATTTATATGAAAAAAAATAATAATTAGCTTAGATTAAAATGTGCTTTTTATTATTTTTGGCCATCCCCTAGGCTTGCCTGGAAGTCCTTAAGGCCATCCAGGAAGTTTTGCCATGAGCAGCGTCACCTCGATCACCAATCTCACCAGCAATGTTCGCCAGCGCGTTACCCCGCAAGAGTGGGAGGTGCGCGTCAAACTGGCCGCCGCTTATCGCCTGGCTGCCTTGTACAAGTGGACCGACCACATCTATACCCATTTCTCCGCCCGTGTACCGGGGCCGGAGGAGCATTTCCTGATCAACGCCTTCGGGTTGTTGTTCGATGAAATCAGTGCGTCCAACCTGGTCAAGGTCGACCTCGACGGCACTATCGTCGATGACCCTACCGGCCTGGGCATCAACTACGCCGGTTATGTGATCCACAGCGCGATCCACGGCGCACGCCATGACCTGCAGGCGGTGCTGCACACCCACACCCGCGACGGCATTGCGGTGTCGGCGCAGAAAGACGGCCTGCTGCCGATCTCCCAGCATTCCATTGGTTTTTCCGGGCGCGTGGCGTACCACGGGTATGAAGGCGTGGCCCTCGACCTGGACGAACGCCAGCGGCTGGTGGCGGACCTGGGCGACAAGAGCGTGATGATCCTGCGCAACCATGGCTTGTTGACCGCCGGCGTCAGCGTTGAACATGCATTTGTGCAGCTGCAACAGTTGGAGCGCGCGTGCAATATCCAGGTGGCGGCGCAGGCGGCGGGGAATGTGGAGTTGATCTTCCCGCCGGCCGAAGTGGTGGAGAAAGTCGAACAACAGGCCAAGGTGTTTGCCAGTGGCGAAGGACCGGGGGTGGCGCGGCATTGGAATGCGCTGATTCGGCAGTTGGAGCGGACTGATACGGACTACAAGAACTGATTTCGAGCCAGGTGAAGATCAAAATGTGGGAGAGGAGTTGCCCCTCCCACATGGGGTTTGTGGTGTTCTTGCTTACGCGACCTGTTTGGCCTGCTCGCGTTCAGCAATCAACTGCCGGGTGAGGGGGATCAACCGCTTGCCATAGTCGATCGCATCATTGAGCGGATCAAACCCACGGATCAGGAAGGTGGTGATACCGAGGTCGTAATAATCGACCAATGCCTCTGCCACCTGTTCGGCGGTCCCCACCAATGAGGTGGAGTTGCCCTGCGCCCCCAGCAACCCCGCAATCCCCGTCCACAGGCGCTTGTCCAGCCGCGAGCCCTGCGCCGCCGCCGCCAGCAACCGGCGCGAGCCTTCATTCGGCGGTTCACGCCGCACAAAGCCATTCTTCTCTGCCAACTCGGTGGCCTGTTGCAGGATGCTGTCGGCACGCGCCCACGCCAGTTCTTCGGTCGCGGCGAGGATCGGTCGCAGCGACAGGCTGAAGCGAATCGTACGCCCATGCCTGGCCGCTTCGGCGCGCACCTGGGTCACGATCTCGCGTACCTGCTCATAGGTTTCGCCCCACAGCGCGTACACATCGGCATGCTTGCCCGCCACTTCAATCGCGGCCTTGGAAGAGCCGCCAAAATACAGCGGGATATGCGGCTGCTGCGGCGACTTCACCGCGGAGTGCGCGCCTTCGACCTGGTAGTAGGTGCCGGCAAAGTCGAAGGGCTGATCGCTGGTCCATTCCTGGCGGACCACGCTCAGGTATTCATCGGTGCGCGCATAGCGTTCGTCCTTGCCGATATGGCTGCCATCGGCGCGCAGTTCGCGGTCGTCGCCGCCGGTGATGATATGCACGGCGGTGCGCCCGCCATTGAACACATCAAGGGTGGCGAACTGGCGGGCGGCCAGGGTGGGTTGGGCGAAGCCCGGACGGTGGGCGATCAGGAACTGCAGTTTTTTCGTCACGTTGGCGGCATGGGCGGCGATCAGCGTGCTGTCCGGGCTGTTGGAATGGAACGCCACCAGCGCGCGGTCGAAACCGGCGTCTTCGTGGGCGCGGGCCACGGTTTCCACGTAGTCCGGTTGCAGGGCAGGGCCGCTGCGTGGGTGGATCTCGGAAGCGTGGTGACCGCCGATATAGCCGATGAATTCAATGCTCATGGTCTGTCCTTGTCGAGTAGGGAGTGAGTACCTCCGCCGGGCAGGGGGTCGGTCATGCTCGTCCACGGTAGGGGCCGCGACAGCCTGTGTAAAATGCCGTTTGGTTCTAACCTAATTATTAAAATATAGAATCATATTTGTATGTGGTGATCAGTAAATTGCATTTTGAAGGCGTTGCTGACGCTAGATAACGTTGTGTTTTTTTTGGGCCTGAGGTCTGATGAGCGCCGAAAATGGCACGTCGAAGGTTAAGCAGTGATGCGGGCAGAACTTGCGCAATATGGCGGCATTACCGTCATGATTCCGGCCGCACTGATGATTGCTGTCTGGTTAAGGTATTCCACGCCGTGGGCATTGCGGGCCTGGATAATAACGCTGGGTATTACTTATTCGATCGTGGCGGCCAGCAAGTTGCTGTTTAAAGGTTGGGGCTTATCCTTCCAGCACTTGGATATTGCTGTAATAAGTGGCCATGCCATGAACACCTGTTTGATGGTCACGGTGGCAACGAGTTTGCTGGCCCGCCAGTTCAACCTGGCCTGGCGCTGGCCGGCGGCGTTGGTGGGGTTAGTGATAAGTATCGGGTTCAGTGCTTATTGTGTCGCGCCTTATATACATCCGCTGAATGAAGCCCTGGCCGGTGCCGCACTGGGTGCGACAGCGGCCAGTGTGTTCCTGTGGCGTATTGATGCCGCGCCCATCAAGGTATCCCCCGTGTTCATCGGCGGCGGGCTGGTGTTTTTGCTGGTCTGTGGGCTGGTGCCCAAGTACAACGCGGAGTGGCTGCTCAACCGCGTCGCAGTGACCCTCTCAGGTGCCGACCAGGCCCATCAGGAGCCTGCCTGGCGCCTGGAAACCGCGCACAGGAAGGCCGAGTAGGTCGCCAGGTCCAGCGCCAGGTTGCTTTCCACCATCAGCGCCAGCAGGGTGGTCTGCGCGTTGAACCGTTGCGCATTGCCACGGCGCCGCGCGCGTTTCATCTGCTGGAACAGCGCATGGGTGATCTGCTGGGGGGAGCTGCCGCGCAACAGGTCCAGCCAATGGCCGATGGCCCGGGTGTTGCGCTGGTACTGCGCGCCCTGCACCGGTTCGGCAAACCCCTCGAACATCCCCGTCAGCCTGCGCAACGCATAGCCGCGTCTCAAGCCCGCCCACAGGCTCATGGCCGCTCCTCGGTGCCGCAGATATTGGCCAGCAGTTCGGCCGTCTTGACCTGCATGAACTGGCTGTCGCCGCGACTTTCCACGCACAGGCACACCGACAACGGGTCACTGACCTGCAACTTGAAGCGCCAGTCGGCGAACACCATGGAAAACCCGGCGCCGGACGCGTCGCTGTCCAGTGAGTTATCCGCATACAGCACCTGCAGGCGTTCGACGACATGGGTTGAATCATGCACTTCCACATGAATATTTCCCGAAGAAGGAAATAGGCCAATACGCTCTACCAATAACTTTGACGTGTTCATGGCCGTCCCCTGTCTGGTGCATTCAAATCGCACTTTATTATGGGGCGGTGCAAAAATACCGGAATGTTAGTTTTAGTCGGTCAATACCGGGATTGTTATTTTTTGTCTTGCGCGATAGATGGTCTCGGTTTGTAGGCTGTGGTCATAATTACTCGGTCGTTAGTTGCAGCTCATTAAATAAGGTCGTCCCTTTTGCCGAAGAATAAGTGTGCGGTGCGTGGGAGGTTGCCTTGTTCAAAAAGATATTGATTGTGTGCATCGGCAACATCTGCCGCAGCCCCACGGCGGAACACTTGCTGGGTGCTGCGCTTGCACCTTCCGGGATCCAGGTGAGTTCGGCGGGCCTGGCGGCCTTGCGTGACCATCCGCTGGAGCCCCTGGCCGGGCAGGTGCTGGCGGAGCACGGGCATGTGCCCCAGGTGCACAGGGCCCGGCAACTCGACGCCGGCGCCGTGAGTGAGGCCGACCTGATCCTGGTGATGGAACAACGGCACATCGACGGCGTGCTCGACCTCGCCCCCGAGGCACGGGGCAAGGTGTTCCTGTTGGGCAAGTGGCAGCACGATCGCGAGATCACCGACCCCTATCGCCAGGGCAAGCCCGCCTTTGTGCAGGCCTATGCCTTGATCGAACAGGCCGCACAGGCCTGGGCCCAGCGCCTGGCGCGCTGACGCTCCCTCTTTAAACGATTGCAAGGACGAAGACGCGATTTATGTATTCACCCCAGAACGCTTCCCCTGAAAGCCCTCACCGTGACGAGATCGATGTGCTCGGCATGCTCGGCAACCTGATCGATCACAAATGGCTGATCGCCGGGATCACCGGCACCTGCATGCTGATCGGTGCCGCCTACGCCATTCTGTCGGCGCCGGTGTTCCAGGCGAATGCGTTGATCCAGGTGGAGCCGAAGAAGAACGACATGCTCGGTTTCTCCGACGTCAGCAGCCTGCTGGGCAAGGAATCGCCGGCGGTGACCGAGATCGAGCTGATCAAGTCGCGCACCATCATTGGCAAGACCGTCGATACCCTGGCGCTGGACATCACCATCACGCCCCAGCATTTTCCGTTGATCGGTGGCTTCCTCGCGCGGCGTTATGTGCCTGAACACAAGGGCGATGTTGCGCCGCCGCTGTTCGGTTTCAATCGCTACTCGGCGGGAGGCGAGGCCCTGGTGCTGAGCCGCTTGAACCTGCCGACGGCGTTGCTCGGGACCACCCTGGTACTGGTGGCCGGCGAGGCCCAGGCCTACACGTTATTTGATGAGGACGGCGTCGAGATCGCCGCAGGAAGCGTCGGCGTGCCGTTTGCCGCCGAGGGCGTCGAGGTGCTGGTCAAGGAGCTGCGGGCCAATCCGGGCGCGCATTTCAAGATCGTGCGCAAGCCGCGCCTGGACGCGGTGGCCGACTACCAGGACCTGCTCACCGTGATCGAACGCGGCAAGGAGTCGGGCATCATCAGCCTGTCCCTGGAGAGCACGCGTCCGGGCCTGGCGGTGCGTACGCTGAATGAAATTTCCAACCTGTATGTGAAGCAGAACGTCGACCGTACCTCGGCCGAGGCGGCACAGAGCCTGTCGTTCCTCAATGACCAGTTGCCCCAGGTGCGGCGCGACCTGGAGAAGGCTGAGAACGCCTTGAACCGCTTCCAGACCCGCAGCAAATCCATCGACATCAGCCTCGAAGCCAAGGCGGTGCTCGACCAGGTGGTGGCCCTGGATACCGGCATCTCCGAACTCAAGCTGCAACAGGCTGAGATGGACCGTAAGTTCACCCCCCAGCACCCGGCTTATCGTGCCTTGATCGCCAAGTTGGCGGAACTCAACGCCAAGCAGGCGCAGATGACCAAGCGCGTCGAAGGCTTGCCCACGACCCAGCAGGAATTGCTCAGCCTGACCCGCGACGTGCAAGTGGGCACCGAGATCTACACCCAGTTGCTCAACCGCTCCCAGGAACTCGACGTGATGCGCGCCGGCACCGTGGGCAACGTGCGCCTGATCGACAGTGCCGACGTCAACCTGGCCAAGCCTGTGGCGCCGCGCAAGGTCATCGTGGTGCTGCTGGCGATGCTGCTCGGCGGCATGCTCTCGGTAGGCATCGTGCTGGTACGCAGCCTGCTCAACCGTGGCCTGGAAAGCCCGGATGAGATCGAGAAACTCGGCCTGCCGGTGTACGCCTCGATCCCCTTCAGCCTGTTGCAAAAGGCCGAGGAAACCAACGCGGCCAAGGGGCGTTCCGTCGCGCCGTCGCTGCTGGCGGTCAATCACCCCCATGACCTGGTGATGGAAGCCATGCGCAGCCTGCGCACCAGCCTGCACTTCGCCATGCTCGAGGCCAGGAACAACCGCCTGATGATCACCGGCCCGAGCCCCGAGGTGGGCAAGACGTTTGTCTCGGCCAACCTGGCGGCGATTGTCGCGCAGTCGGGTCAGCGCGTGCTGCTGATCGATGCCGACATGCGCAAGGGCTACTTGCACAAGATGCTCGGCAAGGCGGTGGAGGCGGGGTTGTCCGACCTGCTCGCCAAGCGCTGTGATCTGCAGGAAGCGATTCACCCGACCGCCGTGGAGCGCTTCGATTTCATCGGTCGTGGGCAGATCCCGCCCAATCCGTCTGAACTGTTGATGCACCCCAACTTTGCTGCGTTGCTGGCCGAAGTCAGCGAGCGCTATGACCTGGTGATCATCGACACGCCACCATTGCTGGCGGTGACCGACGCCGCGATTGTCGGGCGCCAGGCCGGCACCAGCCTGATGGTCACCCGTTTTGGCGTGAACTCGGCGAAGGAGATCGAGTTGACCCTGCGCCGCTTCCATCAGAACGGCATCGAGCTCAAGGGTGCGATCTTCAATGGTGTGGAAAAACGCCGGTCCGCCAGCTACGGCTATGGCGACTACGGCTACTACAGCTACGCCTATCAGTCCGACAAGGCCTGATGACCATGAGCAAAGTGCTTGAAATGCCGCGCTCGTTGTCGCGACGGTTTCGCCTCAACGTGCTGAGCTACGGCTACACCCAACTGGTGACGCTGGCGGCGCAACTGGTGCTGGTGCCGTTTTTCCTGCACGCCTGGGGCACCGGGCGCTATGCCGATTGGCTGGTGCTCACCGGTATTCCGTCGATGCTCAGCCTGCTGGACCTGGGGGTGGCCCAGGCGTCGGCCACCAGCGCCACGCTGCGTGCGAGCCAGGGCGATGTGCCGGGGGCGCGACGCAGTGTGCAGACCGCGCTGGCCTTTACCCTGGCGGTGGTCGCGCTGGTGCTGGTATTCGCCCTGACCTTGGGCCAGTGGCTCGACTGGGTGTCATTGCTCGGGCTCAAGACCTTGACCGCCGAGCAGGCCGGCCTGGTGGTGCTGTTCATGTCCGGCTACCTGTGCACGCGCTTGCTGGGTGGGCCGATCGAGGCCTGGTTTCGCACCATCGACAGAACCGTCGGCGGCGTCTTCATCATGGCCAACCGCAGGACCCTGGACATTGTGCTGTCCATCGTCGTACTGCTGCTGGGTGGCTCCGAACTGCAATTGGCCCAGGGCATGTTTTTCAGCCAGGTGCTGTTCCTGGTGCTGGTGACCCTGTTTGTGCGGCGGATTTCACCCTGGCCGCTGCTGGGGCTGGCGTCCGCGTCCTGGGCCGAGTTCCGTGGTATCTGGAAACCGGCGCTGGGCAGCGCGGCGATCCCGCTGGCGCAGGCGATCACCCTGCAAGGCGGCCTGCAAGTGCTCAACCAGATCGCCGGCCCGGCGGTGGTGGTGGGTTACACCATGGCGCGCACCCTGATGCGCCTGATCATCCAGTTGGGCATCACCTGCAGCAACGCCCTGACCCCGGAAATCTCACGGCTGGCCGGGCGCGGCGAGTTCGAGCAGGCGCGACGCTTTACCCAGCGCGCCAGCTCCCTGGTACTGGGCCTGTGCCTGCTGGTGTATGTCGCCGGGATCTGGGCCGGGCCGCAGGTCATCCTGCTGTGGAGCCATGGCCTGGTGCAGGTCGATCGCCTGTCATTGGCGCTGATCGGCTCCCATACGATTTTGAATGTGGCCTGGTTCATCCTCGCGGCGATGCTGATTTCCACCAATCGCCACACCCTCACCTCAGTGATCTATGCCGTAAGCAGCGTGATGGCCTTGCTGCTGTGGCTGGCATGCAAGGAGCACATCGATCCGCTGCTGGGCGCGTCGCTGTTGCTGTCGCTGCCGGAACTGGTGGTGTTGGTGTACCTGCGGGTGATTCGCGTGGGGGAGGTCGGCCCATGATGCTGTCCCAGGCGCGCCTGACCCTCTACCTGCCGCTGACGTTCTTCGCCTTGCCCCTGGCGCTGAGCAACAACCTCTCGCAACCCTTGGCGCTGCTGCTGTTGCTGCCGTTCGTGGTGTACGCGGCGCGTGGCTTTACTCGCGCGCTGCCATTGCTGGCGCTGGTGGTCGCGTCCAGTGTGTTGCAGGTTTTGCTCAGCAGTGGGGCGAAGATCTCGCTGTACCAGTTCCTGCGTTCCGGCATTCCGTTTTTCTATTTTGTGCTGCTGCTGGCCGGGTACAGCTATGTGTTGGCCAATGTGGAAAAAATCGCGCTGGCCCATAGCGTCAACTACCGGCGCATCCTCGAACGCATCATCTACATCTTCGCCCTTGGCCAGTTGCTGCAGGTCAGCCTGTATGGCGTGGGCATCGACCTGACCAACGCCGCGTCCAAGTCCAGCGACGAAGTCGGGCGGATCATGTTGTTTCCCACCAGCTCGGCGGTGCTGCTGTTTTTCTATGCCTGTTGCCAGCGCAGGGTCGGCTTGATGCTGATCCTCGCGGTCACGTTGCTGGCGGCCGGGTCCAAGACCATCCTCGCGGCGATGGCGGTGATGATCCTGTTGTCGGCGATTACCCAGCGCAAGCTCAAGTCGTTGGCGGTGCTGGTGGTGGCCATCGGCGCGCTGGGCACGCTGACGTTCTATGCCAGCCCCTTGGCGGTGTCGCGCTTTGCCACTTACCTGTTCGAGGAGAAGGGCGAGGACGTAACCCGTGCGTTCGAGATCGCCCATGCCAAGGAGTCGTTTCTCGACAACCCGGCCACGGTGTTCCTGGGCAATGGCCTGGCCAAGCAATTGACCCCCGGCGTGCCCACCAATGACGAGCGCTGGTTCGAGAACTCCAAGTTCGATATCGAGAACGGCTACTGGGGCGTGACCGCCAAGCTGGGGGTGCTCGGCGTGGCGCTGTTTTGCCTGCTGTTCAGCGGGTTGCCGCGCAGCCCGGTATCCCTGGCCGTGGTGGCGATCCTGCTGATTTTCTCGTTCAAGACCAGCTACCAGTTCTTCACCACCTTCGATGGCAGCTACCTGCTGGTGTGGTCGATGTTCATCGGCCTGCTCAACAAGGCTGCGCCTGCACGCCAGGCGGTTTACCCCAATTACTTACTGAAACAGGCTGGATCATGAACGCACCTGCTAGCCCCATCAGGGCCGGGATACTGACGTACCACTTCAGCGAAAACTTCGGCGCGGTGCTGCAAGCCTATGCCCTGCAGCGCTGGTTGCAGCAACAGGGCTTGCAGGTAAGCCTGATCAACTACCACCCGGCCTACGTGGAGGATGGCAGCGAGATTCGCCAGTTGTTCAACCCGCGCCAGCTCAAGGCCAACCTCAAGGCCCTGTACCTCAAGGCCCTGGCGTTGAAAACCCGGGTGCTGGGGCCGAATGCCCAGTCGCGCCAGTTCGAGGCGTTCAAGACGCGCTTCCTGAATATCCAGGCGCCGCGCTACGCCCACGCCCACCAGCTCAACCAGGCGGTGGCCGGCCAGCAGTTGCTGGTGGCCGGCAGTGACCAGATCTGGAACCCCTCGGGCCAGACCGGCCTCGACCCGGCGTACTTCCTCGCCTTCGATTGCGACAAGGCGATCCGGCGCATCTCCTACGCCGCGAGTTTCGGTAAAGAATACCTGGAGCCGCAGTACCACGCCGAAGCCGAGGGCTTGCTCAAGCAACTGTCGGCGATCAGCGTGCGCGAGGAGAGCGGGGTGAGCATCGTGCACCAGGTCTCGGGGCTGGCCGCCCAGTGCGTGCCGGACCCGACGCTGTTGCACCGCGACTATTCGGCGCTGCTCGCCACGTCCACCCAGACCCGCACCGGCCACGTGTTCTGCTACGCACTGCGCACTGGCGTGGGCGTGCGCGAAGTGGCCCAGGCGCTGTCGCGGCAGGTGGCCGGGCCGATTGTCTCGCCGTATAACGCGCACCGGCGCTGGCGGCAGATCGGCGAGACCGTGCAGGTGGGCCCACAGGATTGGCTCAAGTTGCTCAAGGAGAGCGCCTACGTGGTGACCAACTCCTTCCATGCCACGGTGTTCGCGATCATTTTCGAGAAGCCGTTTATCGCCGTGGGGTTGCCGGGCAACAAGGCCTCGCTGAACGCCCGTGTGCGCAATCTGCTGGAGAAGCTGGAGCTGTCGCAACGCTTCCTGCCCGCAGACGATGCCGACCAGGTGCACGCCTTGATCGCGGCGCCCATCGACTGGGTGGCGGTGCGGGCCCGGCGCCAGGCCCTGCAACAGGTGGGCGAGCGCTACCTGCTGGAACAACTGGCGGCGCTGCGGCCATGAGCGACTTCGCGCAACTCAAGTACGTCGACACCCTGCCGCGCAGCAACAAGGCACGCCGGCTGTTGTGGGGCATCGTCTACCAGCTGCTGTTTCGTCCCACGCCGCGCTGGATGCTGCACAACTGGCGGCGTTGGTTGCTGCGCTGCTTTGGCGCCAAGGTCGGCGTGGGCTGCCGCATCGCGCCCACGTGCAGCATCTGGGCGCCGTGGAACCTGGAGATCGGCGACTACACCGCCATCGGCGATGGGGTCGATGTGTACGCCATGGCCAAAATCACCCTGGGCTCCAAAGTCACCATCAGCCAACGCAGCTTCCTGTGCACCGGCAGCCACGACACCCGCAGCCTGCTGCGGCCCCTGGTGACTCGCGAGATTGTGATCAAGGACCACGTGTGGGTCGCCGCCGAGGCCTTTATCCACCCCGGTTGCGTGTTGGAGGAGGGCTGCGTGGTCGGCGCGCGCTCGGTGGTCACGGCCAGCCAGCCGGCCTGGATGATTTGCGTCGGTGCGCCGTGCCGCCCCCTCAAAACGAGAGACATCGCACTATGAAACAGGTGAAACCCATGATGGATAAGGCATGGAAGTTGATGTATTTCGTCAGCGAGTTTTTTCGCGACATGCTCACGTTTATTCGCCACAACGGTTATTCGCCGTTGGAAAGCCGCAACAAGAAACTGTTCTACAAAATCCTCATCGAAACCCACACCGTGGAAAAGGGCCTGTCCCTCAAGGAACCCAAGCCGCTGTTCGGCAAGGACAAGATCAACGGCATCATCCATATGCTCAACGAATACGACCGCTCGTATTCGGCGCTGCCGGTAGAGATGGCCCTCGGCGCGTTCCAGGGTTACCTCGAGCTGCACCGCACCCTCGGCATCAGCGACGACTTCGTGTTTTACCTGGATGCCTATGTGGAGCACCTCAAGCGCGACGGCACCGCCGGCAGCGGTGGTATCAAGCGTGCGGCGCCGTGGCTGGGCAACGGAGGGCTGGATGCCAAGGCGTTCCTGCAATCGCGCTCCAGTTGCCGCATGTTCCAGGCCGGCAAGATCGACAGTGGCCTGCTGACGTCCCTGGTGGAGCTGGCGCAGTCGTCACCCTCGCAATGCAACCGGCAGTCGTCGCGGGTGCATGTGTATCAGGACCGCGCGGTGATCGCGCAGCTGCTGGAGCTGCAAGGCGGCTCGCGCGGGTTTGCGCAGTCGGTGGACAACCTGTTTGTGGTCACGTCCGAAGTCACCGCCTGGGGCGGCGCGGGGCAGCGCAACCAGCTTTACGTCGACGGTGCGTTGTTTTCCATGGGCCTGCTGCTGGCCTGCCACGCCAATGGCCTGGGCGCGTGCCCGCTGAACCTGGCGATCCTCAATTCGGTGGAAAAGAAGATCCGTGGCATCGGCGCCATCCCGGCCAGCGAGCGGTTGATCATGATGATCGCCGTGGGGCTGCCCCTGGAAAGCCACTTCCGGGCCGCGCGTTCACCGCGCCGGCTCACCACCGAAGTCCTGCAGATGCACGGTGGCTGATATGAAGCGCGAAACCGTCAGTGTGATCATCCTCACCTACAACGAAAGCCTGCATATCGCCCGGGCCATCGAGTCGGTACGGGCCTTCAGCGACGAAGTGCTGGTGGTCGATTCGTTTTCCACCGACGACACCTGCGACATCGCCCGGCGCCATGGCGCGCTGGTGGTGCAGCATGCCTTCGTCAACCAGGCCAAGCAGTTCCAGTGGGCGCTGGATCACCTGCCGATTACCGGCAACTGGACGATGCGCCTGGACGCCGACGAAATCATCGAGGCCGACCTTGCCGCCGCGATCAATACCCGGCTGCCGACCCTGGCCCGCGATATCACCGGCATCAACTTCAAGCGCAAGCATATCTTCATGGGGCGCTGGGTGCGCCATGGTGGCCGCTACCCGTTGAAGATGCTGCGGCTGTGGCGCACCGGCCAGGGGCGCATGGAGGACCGTTGGATGGACGAGCACATCTCGGTCGCCGAGGGCCGCACCATCACCCTCGACGGCGGGTTTGCCGACCATAACCTGCATGACTTGACCTTCTTCACCCACAAGCACAACCAGTACGCCACCCGCGAAGCGATTGAAGTGCTTAACGCGCGGCTGGGGCTGTTTGCGATACGCGATGAACTGCATGCCGGGCAGAGTTCGTTCCAGGCCAAGGCCAAGCGCCTGGTCAAGAACCGCGTGTACAACCGCGTACCGTTCACCCTCAGTTCCACCGCGTATTTCCTGTGGCGCTACATCATCCAGCTGGGGTTTCTCGATGGCCGCAGCGGCCTGGTCTATCACCTGCTCCAGGGCTATTGGTACCGCTTTCTGGTGGGCGCCAAAGTGCTCGAACTGGAAACCGCGATTGCGCACTTAAACGATAAGGAAGCCATTGTCCGGGAACTCTCAAAGTTGACCGGCCATAACTTGAACCTGCCCACACCGAAGTAACTGAGCGTTTTTTAACAAACACCCAAGTTTGGGTGTCGGCCTTCGCTCGCCTATCAATTGGGAGACAGACATGAATAAAGTCGCGCTTATTACCGGGATCACCGGTCAGGATGGCTCGTACCTGGCCGAGCTGCTGCTGGAAAAAGGCTATACCGTGCACGGCCTCAAGCGCCGTTCTTCGTCGTTCAATACCCAGCGCATCGATCATATTTACCAGGACCCCCAGGCCCTGCGTAAAAACCTGATCCTGCACTATGGCGACCTGGCGGATTCGTCGAACCTGACGCGTATCATCCAGCAGATCCAGCCCGACGAAATCTACAACCTCGGCGCCCAATCCCATGTGGCGGTGAGCTTCGATTCGCCGGAATACACTGCCGATGTGGATGCCCTCGGCACCTTGCGCATCCTCGAGGCGATCCGCCTGCTGGGCCTGGAAAAGAAGACCCGCTTCTACCAGGCCTCGACCTCCGAGCTGTACGGGCTGGTGCAGGAAACCCCGCAGAAGGAAACCACGCCGTTCTACCCGCGTTCGCCCTATGCGGTGGCCAAGCTGTACGCCTATTGGATCACCGTGAACTTCCGCGAAGCCTATGGGCTGTATGCGTGCAACGGCATCCTGTTCAACCACGAGTCGCCGCGTCGCGGTGAAACCTTCGTGACCCGCAAGATCACCCGCGCCCTGAGCAATATCGCCCTGGGCCTGGAACAGTGCCTGTACATGGGCAACATGGATGCACTGCGCGACTGGGGCCACGCCAAGGACTACGTCCGCATGCAGTGGATGATGCTGCAACAGGAACACCCCGAGGACTTTGTCATCGCCACCGGTGTGCAGTATTCGGTGCGCGACTTTATTCGCTGGTCGGCGGCGGAACTGGGGCTGCATCTGCGCTTTGTCGGCGAGGGCGTGGAAGAGGTGGCGGTGGTCGAGCGGATCGACGGCGACCTGGCGCCGGGCATCCTGGTGGGCGATGTGATTGTGCGCGTCGACCCGCGTTACTTCCGCCCGGCCGAAGTCGAGACGCTGTTGGGCGACCCGTCCAAGGCCAAGCGCCTGCTCGGCTGGGTGCCGGAAATCAGCGCCCAGGAAATGTGCGCGGAGATGGTTCGCGAAGACCTCAAGGTCGCCCAGCGCCACGCTTTGTTGCGCCTGCACGGGCATGACGCACCGATTGCCGTGGAGAACTGAGCATGGCACGTGACTTTGATGCGCGAATCTTCGTGGCCGGCCATCGCGGCATGGTCGGCTCGGCCATCGTGCGGCGCCTGTGGGCCTTGGGCTACACACAGTTGCTTACGGCCGGCCGTGACGAGCTCGACCTACTCGACCCGGCGGCGGTGCAGGCGTACTTCGCCAGGCACCGTGTGGACCAGGTGTACCTGGCGGCCGCCAAGGTCGGCGGGATTCACGCCAACGCAACGTACCCGGCCGATTTCATCTACCAGAACCTGATGATCCAGGCCAACGTGATCCACGCCGCCCACAGCCATGGCGTGGAGAAGCTGTTGTTCCTCGGCTCGTCATGCATCTACCCGGTGCATGCCCCGCAACCGATGATCGAAGCGGTGTTGCTCGACGGCGCGCTGGAACCCACCAACGAACCCTACGCGGTGGCCAAGATCGCCGGGATCAAGCTGTGCGAAAGCTACAACCGCCAGCATGGCCGCGATTACCGCAGCGTGATGCCCACCAACCTGTACGGGCCGGGCGACAACTACCACCCGCAGAACAGCCATGTGATCGCCGCCTTGCTGCGGCGCTTCCATGAGGCGACCCAGCGTGGCGATGAGGAAGTGGTGATCTGGGGCAGTGGCAAACCACGGCGCGAGTTCCTGCATGTGGATGACATGGCGGCGGCCAGCGTGCATGTGATGGAGCTCAGCCAGGAACGCTACCGCGAGCAGACCCAGCCGATGCGTTCGCATTTGAACGTCGGTACCGGGGTGGATTGCACTATCGCCGAACTGGCCCAGGCGCTGGTGCGGGTCACCGGCTTCAAGGGGCAGTTGCGCTTTGACGCCAGCAAGCCTGACGGCGCACCGCGCAAGCTGCTGGATGTGAGCCGGATCAACGCCCTCGGCTGGGAAGCCTATGTGCCGCTGGAAGAGGGCCTGCGCGACGCCTACAACGCCTACCTCGCGGCCCTCGAACAGCCTCGGGGCCACTGATGAAGATCCTCCTGTACGGCATCAACTACAGCCCGGAGCTCACCGGCATCGGCAAGTACAGCGGTGAACAGGCGCGCTGGCTGGCGGGCCAGGGCCATGAGGTGCGAGTGGTGACGGCGCCGCCGTATTACCCGCAGTGGCAGGTGGGCGAGGGCTATTCGCCGTGGCGCTTTCGCACCGAGCAGGACGACGGCGTGACGGTGATTCGCTGCCCGCTGTATGTGCCACGCCAGCCCACGGCGTTGACGCGCCTGCTGCACCTGATGAGCTTTTCCGCCAGTTCGTTTTTGGCGGTCATGGGGCAGTGGCGCTGGAAACCGGACCTGGTGATCCTGGTGGTGCCCACGCTGTTTTGTGCGCCCCAGGCACTGTTGTTGGCCAAGCTCAGTGGCGCCCGCTCGGTGCTGCATATCCAGGATTACGAAGTGGACGCGATGTTCGGCCTCGGCATCGGTGGCGGCTCCCTTGTGCGGCGCCTGGCGTTTGGGCTTGAACGCTGGCTGTTGCGGCGTTTTGACCGGGTCTCGACGATTTCCAGCGGCATGCTCGACAAGGCCCGGGGCAAAGGCGTGAACAGCAAGCGCCTGCTGTTCTTTCCCAATTGGTCGGAAACCGCCCGCTTTCGCCAGGTGCCCCGCAGCCACGGGCTGCTGCAGCGCCTGGGTGTGGCACCAGGCCAAAGGGTGTTGTTGTACGCCGGCAATATCGGCGAGAAGCAGGGCCTGGAACTGATCCTCGACGCCGCCCAGGCCTATGCCGATCGCCCGGAGCTGGTGTTCCTGATCGTCGGCCAGGGCACCGGCAAGGCCCGCTTGCTCGAGCGTGTGCAGCGCGATGGCCTGCGCAACGTGCTGTTTGCGCCGTTGCAGCCCTACGAGGATCTGCCGGTGCTGCTGGCCTCGGCCGACGTGCACCTGGTGATCCAGAAGCGCGGGGTGGCGGACGCGGTGCTGCCTTCCAAGCTGACCAATATCCTCGCGGTGGGCGGCCACGCCATCATCACCGCCGACCCCGGCACCACCCTCGGCCGCCTGTGCGAGGAACACCCCGGCATTGCGGTGCTGGCTGAACCGGAGTCCGTCGCGGCGCTGAACATCGGGATCGAGCGGGCACTGGCATTGCCCGCGCGCAATGAGGTGGCGCTGGACTACGCCAAGGAGTTCCTCGACAAGGAACGTATTCTGCAACGCTTTATGGCACAGGTCTGATGGGTATGTGGCTTGATTTACCGACCTTCAATACGGTCGTGGCATCGACGCCGCTGGTGGCGATCGACCTGGTGGTGAGAAACGCCCGTGGCGAGGTCCTGTTGGGCCTGCGCGTCAATCGGCCGGCCTATGGTTTCTGGTTCGTGCCCGGCGGGCGTATCCAGAAAAACGAACACCTCGACAACGCCTTCCGGCGCATCACCCGCGACGAACTGGGACAGCCGTTCGAGCGCGCCGAGGCGCGGCTGCTGGGGGTGTACGAGCACTTCTACGACGACAGCGTGTTCGCCAACGCTGGGGCCGGGCCGAACACCCATTACGTGGTGCTCGGCTATTGCCTGGACCTGGCGGAAGGCCAGACCCTGCAGCCGCCCACGGAGCAACACCAGCATTACCGCTGGTGGTCCGAGGATGAACTGCGCATCAGCCCGCGGGTGCATGAACACACGCGGGCCTATTTCTGACTCTCTCTCCCGAGGACGCTCTCATGTTGTTACCGGTGATCATGGCAGGCGGTTCGGGGTCGCGCCTGTGGCCGCTTTCGCGGCAGCTGAACCCCAAGCAGTTCCTGCGCCTGACCGACGCGCACCTGTCGATGCTGCAGCAGACCATCACGCGGCTGGAAGGCGCCAACGTCGCGCTGCCGCAGTTGATCTGCAATGAGCAGCATCGCTTCCTGGTGGCCGAGCAATTGCGCCAGTTGGGCCTGGAACAGGCCAGCATCCTGTTGGAACCGGTGGGGCGCAACACGGCGCCGGCCATCGCGCTGGCGGCGTGCAAGGCGCTGGCCGAGGCCCAGGACCCGATCCTGCTGGTGCTGGCGGCGGACCATTTGATCGAAGACGTCCCGGCGTTTCATGCCAGCCTGGAAGTGGCGCTGCCGCTGGCCCGCGACGGCAAGCTGGTGACCTTCGGTATCACGCCCACTTGCGCCCATACCGGCTACGGCTATATCGAACAAGGCGCGGCGGCGGGCGAGGGCGGTTATGGGGTCAAGCGCTTTGTCGAGAAGCCCGACGCCGTCACCGCTGCGGCGTATGTGGCCGACGGTGGGTATTACTGGAACAGCGGCATGTTCATGTTCCGCGCCAGTCGTTACCTGGAGGAGCTGGAACGCTTCCAGCCGGCTATCCTCGAGGCCTGTCGCGTGGCGCTGGAAGGCGGCAGCCAGGATCAACCCTTCACCCGCGTGCATGCCGCGACCTTTGCCGCGTGCCCGGACGACTCCATCGACTACGCGGTGATGGAAAACACCCATGACGCGGTGATGGTGCCGTTGCAGGCCGGCTGGAGTGATATCGGCTCGTGGTCGGCGTTGTGGGAGGCCAGCGAAAAAGATGCCAGCGGCAATGTGATACGCGGCGACGGGCTGAGCCTGGACACCCGTGACACCTACGTCCACGCCGACAGTCGGCTGGTGGCCACGGTGGGGGTGCAGGACCTGATCATTGTCGAGACCAAGGACGCGGTATTGGTGGCCCACAAGGACCAGGTGCAGCAGGTCAAGGCCATCGTCGACCTGCTCAAGCAGGCCGGGCGCCATGAGCATCTCAACCACCGCGAGGTGTATCGGCCATGGGGCATGTACGACTCGGTGGACAACGGCCAGCGCTATCAGGTCAAACGCATCACGGTGAAGCCGGGGGCCAAGTTGTCGGTGCAGATGCACCACCATCGCGCCGAGCACTGGATCGTGGTCAGCGGTACGGCGCGGGTGACCAATGGCGAACAGACTTACCTGGTGTCGGAAAACCAGTCGACCTATATCCCCATCGGCCAGGTGCACGCCCTGGAAAACCCGGGGGTGATCCCGCTGGAGTTGATCGAAGTGCAGTCGGGCTCTTATCTGGGCGAGGACGATATTGTGCGCTTCGAAGACAAGTACGGCAGGGCCTGAGGTTTTCCGACAATTAATAACGTTTTTAATAACTTTACCGGGCGCAATGCATTGAAGGCCGGGGGCTTGCCGGGAAAACGTTATTTTCAACTAAGTCGGTTGAATATTATCTGTCTGGTGTGCTGTTTAGTTGAATGGCACTATCAGTTTGCCTGCTCACTGATGATAAGGAGTCTGAAATGAGAAAATCACTGGCTATTCTGGTACTCAGTGTCTTGAGTACCTCGGCGATGGCCGACGAGTTACCGTTGGGGCTTGATACCACAGTGGCCGGAACCGTTACGGTGGGGCAAACGTTGTTGGTCGGCACTGCCCTGGTTGCCGGTGTTGCCGCTGTTTCCAACAGCGGCGGCAGCTCCAATGGCGGCACCACCACGGGTACTACCGGCACCACCGGCACTACGGGTACCAGCAACTAGTCGTACACCTTCCGCTTTTAAGACCGCTTGGAATCCCCGCCCAAGTGGTCTTTTTTTCTTGTCGTCTATCGCGAGTGTCCTAGCACTATGATGCGTATTTTTTCTATTGCAGCCGTGGCCGCTGCATTGTTGCAAGGCTGCATGTTTTCCCCGGGTCAATATATGGACACGGCCGCCCTGACCGAAGAGGGCGGGCCTGAAAACAGTCGCGTGGATTTAATTCCGATTACCCCAAAGTTATTGGCCATGGACGCGGCAAGTCATGTGCCTTATTCCATTCCCGCAGAACTCTTGAGTTATAAACCCGGGCCGTATTTGATCGGCGCCAATGACGCGCTGTATATCACGGTGTGGGATCACCCTGAACTCACCGCGCCGTCCGGCCCGCAGCAGCAGATCGATGCCAACGGTCGCTTGGTCAGCCCGGAGGGCAACCTGTTTTACCCCTATGTCGGCGAGGTGGTTGCCAAGGGTCGTAGCATTGAAGCGCTGCGCAGCGAGATCACCGACAAGCTGCGCCAGTACATCGACAGCCCCCAGGTGGATGTCAGCGTGTTGCGTTTTGCCAGCCAGAAAGTGGTGATCAGCGGCGCGGTGATCAAGGCCGGGCCGGTGCCCCTCACCACCATTGCGATGAACGTCAGCGAGGCCCTCGGCGCCGCCGGGATCGACCCGATCAACGCCGACCTGTCGAACCTCACCCTCACCCGTGGCGGCAAGCGCTACACCCTGGACCTCGACACGCTCAACCTTGAGCAGTCGCGCCTGAATGACATCTATCTCAAGGACGGCGACCAGCTTTACCTGGCCTACAACGACCGCAAGCGCATCTACGTGATGGGCGAGGTGATGCAACCCCGCGCGCTGAGTTTCAAGACCCGCAGCATGAACCTCTCCGACGTGCTGGGTTCAGTGGGCGGAGTCAACCAGAACACCTCCAACGCCGATGCCATCTACGTGATTCGCGGCGCGCAGAACATCGATGTGGAACCGGCCAAGGTGTTCCAGCTGGAAGCCGGCTCCCCCTCGGCCATGGCCCTGGCCACGCGTTTTGATGTGCAGCCCCAGGACGTGGTGTTTGTCGGCCCGGCGAATATCACGCGCTGGAACCGCTTTATCAGCCAACTGGTACCGTCCGCGTCGATCATCGGCATTGGTGCATCCACCCAGAACAACCTGAGCGAAGCCAGCAGCCGATAGGGTGGTACCTGCGTGAACAATCTGAAAATCGGTACGTACGCAGGGTTGGCGTGGCTGTTGGCTGGCTGCAATCCGCTGATGCAGGCCTCGCTGGATACCTTCAGGGCTGCCGTGGGCGGGCCGCCGCCGCTGGTGTTGAGCCAGGCCCAGGTGGATGCGGTGCCGTTCCCCCAGATCAAGGTCACCACGGTGTCCGGCGCTGGGGTGATGGCGTTGATTCGCCAGCGTGACGACCTGCAGTTCTGGGTGGCGTCCGGCAAACAGGTGCTGCTGCTGCGCGATGGTCTGGTGGTGCGCACGGTGGGCCTGGGCACTGACCTGGATGGCACGCGCTGGCAGGGCCGGTCACCGTTCCAGCAAGGGTTGCATCGTGTCCCGGACGGCTATCGCAGCACGCGCCAGATCGACGTGGTGGACGGCTATCGCCTGGGCATTACGGTCAACAGCCACATGACGCGCCATGGGCTGGAGAGCGTCGAGATTCTCGACAAATCCTATGCCTTGCTGCGGGTGGATGAAGACATCGAGGCCGCCGGCTTTCACGCGCGTAACCGTTACTGGGTCGACCCCGGCGACGGTTTTATCGTGCAGAGCGAGCAGCACCTGACGCCCGACCTGACGCTCACCATTACCCAACTGCAACCGACTCGCAAGGATGCCCCATGATGCTGCGAAAATTGGCCGCGCTGGTGCTGTTGTGCAGTGGCGCCAGTGTGTCCCTGGCGGCGATGACCGTCAGTGGCGAGGTGCGCAATCCGGGGCCGATCTCCTTGGCGCCCGAGGCGCGCTTGCTGGATGTGATCACCGCGTCGCAACCGGATGCCCAGGGCTATTGGCTCGGTGCGGCCTGGCTGCGCCAACCCTTGCTGGCACAGCAGGCACGGCTCAAGGCCGGTGTGCTGTTTGACCTGCAAACCCTGCAGCGTGCGGCGTTGGCGGCCGGTCGCGAAGGTCGCGCGCATGCGGCGGCTCGGCTCTATCAACAGGTGCAGGCCTTGCCGGTGACCGGCCGCCAACAGGCGATGCTGGATCCGGTGGCGGTGGAAGTCGGCTTTGCGCCGAACCCGCTGGTCAGTGAGGGCGACCGCCTGGTTTATCCGCCGAGGCCGCACAGCGTGCGTGTCGTGGGTGCCGTCGCCGCGGCCTGCACGTTGGCATTCCAGCCTCTGCAGCGGCCCCTCGATTACCTCCACGCCTGTCCGGCCCTGGCGGAAGCGGACCGCGATTACCTGTGGCTGATCCAGCCCGACGGCCATGTCACGCGCCTGGGTATCGCGGCATGGAATCGCGAGGAGGGTACGCCTCCCGCACCGGGCAGCACGTTGCTGGTGCCGATCCGCAGCGACGACCTGGACCCGCTCACCCCCGAACTCAATCAGCAACTGGCCGAGTTTCTTGCCACCCAACCCCTGGCCGAGGTCACGCCTTGAAATTATGTATTGCAGCGGTGCTGCTGGTGCCCTGTGGCGTCGCCCATGGCGATCCCCGTTACACCCAAAGCGATTTCGGCGGCGTCGGGCTGCTGCAAACCCCCACCGCCCGCATGGCGCCCGCCGGCGAACTCAGCGTGAATGCCAACCGCACCGAACCCTACAGCCGCTACAGTTTTTCGGCGCAACCCCTGGACTGGCTGGAGGGCACCTTTCGCTACACCGCGATCACCAACCGCCCCTATGGCGCCGAGTCCTTCAGCGGCGGCCAGAGCTATAAGGACAAGGCCGTCGACGCCAAAGTGCGCCTGTATCAGGAAAGCCACTGGCTGCCCGAGGTGGCGCTGGGGTTCATGGACCTGGGTGGCACCGGGTTGTTTTCCAGCGAGTACCTGGTGGCCAACAAGCGCTACGGTGACGTGGATTTCAGTGCCGGCATCGCCTGGGGGTACCTGGGCAGTCGCGGTGATTTCGGCAACCCGTTGGGCGCCTTGGATGATCGTTTCAACCAGCGGCCCACCGCCGAAGGCTCCGGCAGTTTTTCCAACGGCTACTTTCGCGGCCGGCCCGCGTTGTTCGGCGGGATTGCCTATCAGACACCCTGGGCACCGCTGAGCCTCAAGCTGGAATACGAGGGCAACGACTATCAGAACGAACCCCGCGACAACAACCAGCGCCAGGACTCGCCCATCAACCTGGGCCTGGTCTACAAGCTGGCCGACTCCATCGATGTGAGTGCCGCCTGGGAACGTGGCAACACCGCCATGTTCGGCATCACCCTGCACACCAATTTCGTCAGCCGCAAGGCCCCGGTAAAAACCTACGACCCACCCGCCCCCAAGTTGCCTGCCAAGGCCCCGACCACGCCGATGGACCAGGTGGATTGGGCCGCCGTATCCCAGCGCCTGCATGACAATGCCGGCTACAACGTGCAGCGTATTACCCAGCGCGGGCCGGAGTTGTTGGTGTACGGCGAACAGCAGCGCTATTTCTACAGCGCCAAGGCGGTGGGCCGCGCCAGTCGGATTCTGGATGGCAGCGTGAATGACCAGATCGATTGGTTCACCCTGGTGAGCGAGCGTTATGCGCTGCCGATCGAAGAAACCAGCGTGCCGCGCGAGACCTTTCGCGAGGTGGTCAACCACCGCGAGGACCTGCAGAACCTGCATCGCCAGGTCGAGGTCAATCGTGCCAGCAACCGCAGCCAGACAGTGCTGTACACCCAGCCGCCCAAACCCTTCACCTATGGGGTGGGGCTGGGCTACAAGCAGAACGTCGGCGGGCCGGATGGCTTGCTCTACCAGGTGTCCGCCGACCTCGACGGCGAGTATCGTTTCACCCGCAATACGTGGTGGAGCGGCCTGCTCAGCGTCAACCTGCTGAACAACTACGACGGATTTACCTACGATGCGCCCAGTGGCTTGCCCCGGGTGCGGACCGACCTGCGCCGGTACATGACCACCTCCGATGTGACCCTGCCGACCTTCCAGCTCAACCATGCGCAGCAGTTGGACCAGGACCTCTACGGTATGGTCTACGGTGGTTTGCTGGAGTCGATGTACGCCGGTGTCGGCAGTGAAGTGCTGTACCGCCCGATGGGCCAACGCTGGGCATTGGGGGCCGACCTGAACTACGTGCGTCAGCGTGGTTTCGAGCAGGATTTCAGCTTGCGCGATTACCGCACCCTCACCGGACATATCACCGGCTACACCGATCTGCCGTTCAACATTCAGGGCGCCTTGAGTGTCGGCCGCTACCTGGCCAGGGACTGGGGCGCGACCCTGGACCTGTCGCGGGAATTCAACAATGGCGTGCGGATTGGCGCGTGGATCACCCGCACCACTGCATCCAGCGCAGAGTACGGCGAAGGCAGCTTCGACAAAGGCCTGTACCTGTCCATTCCGTTCGATGAGTTGATGAGCCTGTCGACGATGCGGCGCGCCAACCTGGTATGGGCGCCACTGACCCGCGATGGCGGCGCACGCTTGAACCGCGCCTACTCACTGCATTCGATGACCGATGGGCGCGACAGTGAGCTGTTCTACAAGAACATCGACAAGATCACCGAATAAATGCACCCACACAGATACTGTCTCATCCAGCACCGCTCAAATCCGTAGCAGCTGCCGAGCCGCGGCGAGGCTGCGTTTACGGCCTGCCAGGCACACCGCTGACGCAGCCTCGCTTGCGCTCGGCAGCTGCTACGCAGGTGAGGTGATGATGGGGATTGGCACTCGTAGCAGCTGTCGAGCCCCGGCGAGGCTGCGTTTACGGTCTGCCAGGCACACCGCTGACGCAGCCTCGCTTGCGCTACGGGGGGGAGGTGGTGATGGGGATTGGCACTCGTAGCAGCTGTCGAGCCCCGGCGAGGCTGCGTTTACGGCCTGCCAGGCACACCGCTGACGCAGCCTCGCTTGCGCTCGGCAGCTGCTACGCAGGTGAGGTGATGATGGGGATTGGCACTCGTAGCAGCTGTCGAGCCCCGGCGAGGCTGCGTTTACGGCCTGCCAGGCACACCGCTGACGCAGCCTCGCTTGCGCTCGGCAGCTGCTACGCAGGTGAGGTGGTGATGGGGATTGGCACTCGCAGCAGCTGTCGAGCCCCGGCGAGGCTGCGTTTACGGCCTGCCAGGCACACCGCTGACGCAGCCTCGCTTGCGCTCGGCAGCTGCTACGGGGGTGAGGTGGTGATGGGGATTGGCACTCGTAGCAGCTGTCGAGCCGCGGCGAGGCTGCGTTTACGGTCTGCCAGGCACACCGCTGACGCAGCCTTGCTACGCAGGGGGTCAGTAGATGTCCTTGGACAGCAGCGTAAACGGCGTCTTCAACAGGATCTTGATGTCCAGCCACAGCGACCAGGTATTGATGTAGCGCAGGTCGATATCGACGCGCTGTTGCATCTTCTCCAGGGTCTCGGTCTCGCCCCGGCAGCCATTGACCTGCGCCAGGCCGGTGATGCCGGGTTTGATCCGATGGCGGGCCATGTAGGCGCGGATTTTCCCCGAGTAGTAGTCGTTGTGTGCAATCGCATGGGGGCGTGGGCCGACCAGGGCCATGTGCCCTTGCAGCACGTTGAACAGCTGCGGCAATTCATCGATGGAGGTACGCCGGATAAACCGGCCCACCGGCGTAATGCGTGAATCGTTGCGACTGGCCTGGCGTACCTCATGGTCGTCATGCACACGCATGGAGCGGAATTTCCACACCTTGATCACCTCGCCATTCCAGCCGTGGCGGTCCTGCTTGAAGATCACCGGGCCGGGGGAGGTGAGCTTGATCAGCAGGGCGACCAGCAACAGCAGCGGGCTCAGCACGATGATCGCCAGAGCAGCCAGGCTCTTGTCCAGCAGCGACTTGCTCAGTGCAGCGGTGGGGCGGCTGGTCAGCGGGCTTTCGTTGAGGTAGATCGCCGGCAGCCCATCCACTTCGGCCACGCAATGGTTGAGCAGCAGCATGTTATTGAGGTCGGGCACCCAGATCACATCCACGCTGATCTCCAGCAGGTTGAGGTACAACGCCTCAATGTGGGTGGCGTCCTGCAATGAATGGGTGATGTAGAGCCGGCGGATGCCGTGTTGCCGGATCAATTGGGGCAGTTGCGGCAGCTCGCCGAGGATCTGCGCTTGCGCATCCTCGGTCGCCTCGGCACGGCTGCCGACCAGACCCACCAGGGGCGAGCGTTTTTGCCGTGAGAGGGTCCTGGCCAGGTCCACCGCGAGCTTGCCAGTGCCCACGATCAATGATTTTTGGCGTTCGTGAAGTTGGCGGTGGTAATACCGGGACAGGCTGTGCAGCGGTATGTAACACAGTGCCAATAACGGGTAACTGACCGCCGCCCAGAGTAATAAGGTTTCCACAGGGAACAGTGCGCTGGCATTACAGGCTACGCCCACGGCAAACAATATACCCATGGTTAACAGCCAGCCCATGAACAAGCGCCCAAGGCCCACGGCATAATCATCTTTCTTGCTGTAGACATCGCACAAGGTATACGCCGGGAGAGAGGCCAATATCGTAAAGGCGGCCAGGACGCGGTAGTAATACTCCAGTTGGCCAGTCTTCAAGATAACCAGCGTAAATAACAGTGCAACAACTAAGCTCGATGCGAGTGTCCATTGCCCCCAGAACGTCAAACCCCTGGGGGTCAGGTTGCGATGCATTCTAGTGTTATTAAGCATAGTTCTGCTCCCGGTGATGACCGCGCACGTGGTGGCAGGCGTTAAGGGTTAACGGTTAACTTTTATAAATGACAGGCACGCGCAGGCGCGTGCCCATTGATAGTAATGAACGGCAGGGGGCAGTGGCTGACGACTTATAACAAGGTCAGGAGGGTCTGGCGAAGTGGATGTTATAAAAGGGCAGGTAGAAGAGTTTTTAATAGGCAGGGTGAATTAAAAAGGGCGGTGTTGTTTTTATTTTTGTTAACGGCGTGGCTGACTAAGCTCGAGCGGCTTTTTGATTTTTTGCGTCAGGCAATAACCACGGTTTCTTACCGCACGAAACAGGCGTTCACCGTCGTTGACCCGCTTGAACTTTTCCTGCAAACGACTCAGGCACATTTCCAATCCGCGGTATAAATCGGGTTCACGACCTATATTACGAATCAACTCTTCTTTGCTGACCACGCGTTCTTCATGGTGCAGCATCTTTTTAATCAGCGCCGATTCAATAGTGGTCAATGAAATGCGCAGGCCGCCCTTGACCAGTGCTCGATCATGTTGGGTGAGCAGCCAGAAATCCTGTGGATACAGTGGCGTTCGTTCGGCGCTGATCTCTTGAGTACGCGTATGGTTATTCGGCGCGCTGTCAGGGGCCTTGGCGGTTGGCATTCTGGATTCTTGCCGCTTGGGGTTAAACGATTGTGAGGGCAAGTTGAGGGTGTGGGTAATAATGTAGGTATTAAAATGCGGGGTGATCTGTGGTTGGGAAAACGCCGGATTTGTATCGGCGGGGTCTGTGGTTGCCGGGGCGTTTACATCGTAATAGAAGAACTCTGCGTTGGGCGTGAAGTCCTGCAGTGCGATAGACGCAAGTGTTGGAGCGAAGGCGTGTTTCTTGAAAGAACTCATAGGGTCCACCCATATCAGGAAGATGCAGTTGTTAAAGGCAGTCAGCGGGGGAGTAATAGCCGCCCTGAAAGTATTCGAACGGCAAGTTTTTAGCCAGCATGGCGCTGTCGGCAAACTCGACCTGATCGGCGATGAAGCAGACCCTGCAGGCACTGATCAGTTCCAGCATGTGATCGTAAAGCCGGTCGAACAGGTCCGAACGCGTGTTGAGGCTGAGCCTGAGGGCAGAATCCGGAAAGGGCATTTTTATATAGTCGTAGAGCTCGAGGTCGACCAGCAGGTCTGCCGGCTTTGTATCGAGTCTGTAGTTGTTGTAGGCCAACGTGATACCGCTATGGTCTTTCAACTTATACAACTGACGCACCATCGCCCGGCGTTCTACCGGACCGGGCAGGGCGTCCAGTGGGTTGTCGAGACTGAGGGTGAAGGGGTGTTTGTGGTCTTCCAATGCCCGCGCGGCCTGAATGATCGCCTTGAGGATGTCCTCGTTCATCAGGGCCGATTGACCCATGCGCAGAAGCGTATGACTCGTCGCCGGGCTGACCGCCTTAAGCGTTTTGCGCGGTGGGTGGATATGGCGCAAGGCCTCAGTGCAGGCACTTTCAAGTTGTTCGGGATCAACGCCATCCGCTACGCTGATTTCGCTGCCCCACCAGGCATGACCGCGATCAACGATGGCTTGCCTGATGATCTTGAAGTGCGGGGTATGTACAGGGGACGTTTTTTCACTATTCACGGCTCGGCCCCTCCTTAGTGGGGTGGAAATGGCTGGCGCAAATAAGACCCCGGCTGAGTTTATAACCATAACCGCGAATATTTTGGATGATGTTTTCACCGTAGTGCGCCTTGATTTTACTGCGCAAACGGCTGATGGATTTTTCCAGTGCGCGGGAGTCGTAGTACTTGGTATTAAGTCCCATGACACGGGCGATCTCATTATGACTGAGCAGTCGATTCTGAATAAGCGCTTCCAATACTTTCATTTCGACGAAGGATATTTCCAACTTTTTCCCGTCGCCATATAGGCACATGCGGTCCTGGTCGAGAATCAGGTCGCACTGATTGAGTCGAGCGCTTTCACTGAGAAAGGCATCAAACAGATTCAACTTTTTTTCGGGTGAAGTTTCGATCGCCTTGATGCAGTAATCGGCGCCAGCCAGGTAGTATTTTGTTTTGCTCAGGGTCGATGCAAAGGTGATCACGACGAATATCGTGCAGTCGGGGTTTTCAGTTCGCGCTTTTTTTATTATGTCCAGGCTCAGATTGCTGGCGGAGGGTGTATCAATTTCTATAATGATGGCACGGTAATGTACGTGGCTTTCCTGGGTGTCAATTAGTTGCCCGTAGCAACGTGTATCGACTTTTAAATTATTCGCTACAGTGCGAACTAAAAGCGCCCGAAAGTCCTCTGATTTCGATTGAGTCCGTGCAATAGCGAGGACGTTGGAAAAATGCATCACCTACTCCCTTTTCCGGCATGCAAGGCCGTCAGTTCAATCGCTGCTAGCGTTTAGATACTAATCGAATTGATTCCGCTAAAACGTGACAAATTTTAACATTCACCACTTGGTTTTTACGAGCGCAGGGGGTAAGAGGGGGATATTTCATGGGAGGTTGTACCGACTTACACATATGCTAGTGCAAACTCTTAATGCTCGATAAGTATTTTAGTTCCAACGATTTTTTGACGGGTGCAGGTTTAAGCGTTGACCTTCTCAGGCCGGAAAAACGCCTGCAGAGCGCCCCGAAGGTTGGCGGCCGGCCCCTCGGATGGCCTCAACGGCGCAACTGCACCTCACCCTCGATACACGCCACCAGAAACTCCATGACCACCTTCACGGACGGCGAGCGGCGCATGTCGGGGTACACCGTGAGCCAGATATCACGTAAAGGGCCTTCGACCGCAGTGGGCAGCCTGACCAGCAGCGGGTCGTGATCGCCCACCAGGGTCGGCAACACCACCGCGCCGACCTGGGCCCTGGCCGCCATTTGCTGGGTGGCCAGGTCGCTTGCGGCAAACGCGATCTCACGGCCGCCGCGCAGTTGGTGCATCCAGGCTTGCTGGGGCAGGTGGTCACGGCTGCTGTCGTAGGCGATGAACGTCCACTGCGCAGCCGGCAATTGCTGGAACGTCGGCGGGCCATACAGCCCGAAGCGCACCACGCCGACTTTCCTGCGTACCAGGGCTTCCTCATCGGGACGCACCGTGCGCAGGGCAATATCCGCTTCACCTTTGTCCAGCGCGGCCAGTTGGGTCGACGGCATCAGCACCAGGTTCAACTGCGGGTATTGGGCGCGCAGCCGCGCTATATGGGGCGCAATGCAATAGTGGGCGATAGACGGCGGGCAACTGACCCGCACCGTGCCGGCCATTTCGATCGACGCGACCCGCGACAGGCGCATCACCTGCGTCGCCATTTCGTCCATGCCCGCCGCCAACTCCGCCAGCGCCAGGCCTTGAGCGGTCAGTGGGCGGCTGCGCGGCAGGCGGTCCACCAGTTTGACGCCGAGGGCTTTTTCCAGCGCATCGACGCGGCGCCCGACGGTGGCGTGCTCCACCTGCAACTCGCGGGCGGCCGCCGACAACGACTGGCTACGTGCCAGTACCGTGAAGTAATACAGGTCCTGCCAATCGAACATCGGGTTATTTCCGCACGGAGGTTGGGAAGCTTTGGGGAATTTTCCTACTGAGAGCGTCCTTTTACCATGGCCGCTTCCCAGTGCACACGGAGTTGTCCCCGATGAAAGCCATTACCTTACAAACCTACGGCGGCCCTGAAGTCGCCCAATTGCGCCATGACGTCCCCAAACCCCAGGTGTTGGCCGGGCATGTGCTGGTCAAGGTGGCGTGCGCCGGGATCAACTTCATGGATATCCATACCCGGCAAGGCAAATATGCGCAGTCGTCGACCTATCCGGTGCGCCTGCCCTGCACCTTGGGTATGGAGGGCGCCGGCGTGGTGGTGGAAGTCGGCGCAGGCGTCAGCCATTTGGCCGTCGGCGATCGGGTGGCGTGGTGCATCGCCTGGGGCGCCTTCGCCGAGTACGCCCTGGTGCCCGCGGCCAGGGTGGCGCAGATTCCCGGTGCCATCGCCTTCGATCAGGCGGCTGCGGCGATGTTTCAAGGCTGTACCGCCCACTACTTGATCGAGGATGTCGCCAGGCTGGAGGCCGGCAGCACCTGCCTGGTCCACGCCGCGTGCGGCAGCATCGGCCAGCTGTTGGTGCAGATGGCCCGGCGCTCAGGCGCCACGGTGTTCGCCACCGGCAGCACCGCTGAACGCTGTGCCATTGCCCACGAGCGCGGGGCCCACCAGGCCTGGGTCTATGACGGCGGCCGATTTGCCGAGCGGGTGTTGGAGGCCACGGGCGGGCAGGGCGTGGATGTGGTCTTCGATTCGCTCGGCAAAAGCACCCTGCGTGACAGCTTCCGCGCCTGCCGCACGCGGGGACTGATCGTGAACTATGGCAATGTCTCGGGTTCGTTGACCGATCTCGACCCGATGGAACTGGGGGAGGCGGGCTCGCTGTTTTTGACGCGCCCCCGTCTGGCCGACCATATGGCCGACGGCGCCACCGTACAACGGCGTGCCAACGCGGTATTTGCGGCGATGCTCGAAGGTACGTTGACGGTGGCTATCGAAGGGCATTACACGCTGGAAACGCTGCATCAGGTACATGAGCGCATCGAAGCGCGGCAACAAATCGGCAAGGCTGTGGTGTGGGTGGACCGCGACCTGCATTAATCGAAGACGAAAAAAAACCGGCTGATCAGGCCGGTTTGGGGTGCCCCGCGAACAGTGCGGGATTAAGCGTGGTTGTCCAGCAGGCGATCGGCACCGCCTTCAACAATACCGCGTTGCTGCAAACGATCGGCACCGCCTTCGGCCAGGCCACGTTCCTGCAAGCGATCAGCGCCACCTTCGGCGACGCGGTTGCCTTGCAGGCGATCGGCACCACCTTCAACAATACCGCGTTGCTGCAAGCGATCGGCACCACCTTCGGCAACACGACGTTCCAGCAGGCGATCCGAGCCACCTTCGGCAACACGACTTTCGATCAGGCGATCGGCACCACCTTCGGCAACACGACGTTCCAGCAGGCGATCCGAGCCACCTTCGGCAACACGACTTTCGATCAGGCGATCCGCGCCGCCTTCAGCAACAACAGGGTGGGCAAATGCGTTTGCAGCGAGTACCGAGAAAGCGAGGCTAAGCAAGATTTGGCGTTTCATGATGGTGTGCTCCGAGTGTTTTAGTTGGGTGTTGCCTGGTATGGGTTTGATGTTACGCGTTGCATTTTTTAAGAGAACTTCATTGGGCTGATGGTGACTATCGATGCCAGCGATGGCCCGTTTCAAAGGGCCATCGCCGAGCCGGTCACGGCATCTGTGGCCGTTCCTGGGGGCGCAGGTCGAACACCAGCACCTCGGCATCCTGGCCCTGGCTCAGGCGGATTTGCCGCTCATCGCGCACTCGGGCACCGTCGCCTTCCTGCAAGCGCTGGCCGTTGATGTCCACGCTGCCCCGAGCCACATGGATGTACACGTGGCGATCCGGCGGCAGGTCGAGGGTCGCGACTTCGTCGCCGTTGAACAGCCCGGCGTACACCCGGGCGTCCTGGCGCACGGTCAGGGAGCCGTCGCTGCCGTCCGGCGAGATGATCAGTTGCAGGCGCCCTTGTTTCTGCGCCGCGCTGAAGTGCTCCTGTTGATAGCGCGGCTCGGCACCGGCCACGGCGGGCACGATCCAGATTTGCAGGAAGTGCACGCCACGGGTCTGGCTGTGGTTGAACTCGCTGTGGGCCACGCCGCTGCCGGCGCTCATCAGTTGCACATCGCCGGGGCGAATCACCGAGCCGGTGCCCAGGGTGTCCTTGTGTTCCAGGGCGCCTTCAAGCACATAGGAGAAAATCTCCATGTCGCGGTGCGGGTGTTGGCCGAAGCCTTTGCCGGCCGCGACGCGGTCGTCGTTGATCACCAGCAGGTCGGAAAAACCCTGTTCATCGGGGTTCCAATAGTTGGCGAACGAGAAGGTGTGGAACGACTTCAACCAACCGTGATTGGCGGCGCCGCGTTCGGAAGCTTTGCGAAGGGTCAGCATGGTCTTGTCCTCAAGTGAGCGCGGGCTGCGAGATGCAGGGCGCTTGCGTTGAGAAGAAGGTTACTGGCAACCTGAAAATTCATTAAGAAGCTGAAATTTGAATAACTGTCTCCTTGAGATTGACAGTAAAAGCCATGCCATAATGCCTTTCGCTTTCTTCCCCTCGATGGATGCTTCCCGTATGAAAACCGTGGCCATGGCGCTGTTCCCGGACTTCCTCCTGCTTGACATGGCCGGGCCGCTCGAAGTGTTTTCCATTGCCAACCGCTACCTGCCGGCGGCGGAGCATTACCAGATCCTCACCCTGGGTACCGAGCCCGGTCCGTTGCGCGCCTCCAATGGGGTGCTGGTCCAGACTGACCTGCTGCTGGACCAGGCCCGGGCGGCTTATGACCTGCTGCTGGTGCCCGGCGGCCCGGGTGCCTATAACGAATGCCATCCGGCGCTGCTGCCCTGGCTCAAGGCGGCGGCGCCACGGGCGCGGCGCTTCGGCTCGATCTGCACCGGCGCCTTTGTGCTGGGCCACGCCGGGCTGCTCGACGAACGCCGCGTGACCACCCACTGGCACTACACCGAGCGCCTGATCAAGGCCTTCCCCAAGGCCATCGTCGAGACGGATCGCATCTACCTGCAGGACGGGCGGTTGATTACCTCGGGCGGGGTCACCGCCGGTATCGACCTGGCGTTGTCGATCGTCGCCCAGGACCACGGCAAGCAAGTGGCGGTGGACGTGGCCAAGGTGCTGCTGGTGGTGATGAAGCGCCAGGGCGGCCAGGCCCAGTTCAGCCCGATGACCGCGTCCGTGGCGCCCCAGGAAACCGCGATCACCCGGGTGCAGAACCATGTGCTCGCCCATCTGGACCAGCCCTTCACCATCGAGTCCATGGCCGAGCTGGCCGGCATGAGCCCGCGCCACTTTGCCCGGTTGTTCGCCAAGGACGTGCAGATGACGCCCATGGCCTTCCTGCAGGGCGCGCGCATCGACCGCGCCCGGCAACTGCTGGAAACCACCGACCTGCCGCTCAAGACCGTGGCGTTCCACGCAGGCTTCGGCAGCGTGCGGCACATGCGCTTTCTATTCAGTGAAAAACTCGGCCTCAACCCGACCCAATATCGCCAGCAGTTCAGTTAACGACAGGATGTCCGTCTCGCGCACCCGATTGTCCGTATCGCTCCCTGTGCCAGCATTGCCCTGTTACAGGTAGCTGGCAAGATAAGGTCGAGCCCATGGAAAAGGATGCGCGGAAGCCCAAGATCGGGCGTTTCAGCGCGATTGCAGACATGAATATGCCTCAGGCGATTGACGCGGATAGCACGGTGCGCTTCGGTGACTATGCCTTTCATCGGCAGCAGCGGCTGGTGAGCAAGGCGGGTTGGCCGGTGCCGTTGGGCGGGCGGGCTTTGGATATTCTGGCGGTGCTGCTGGAGTCGCCAGGGCAATTTATCAGCAAGGCCACCCTGATCGAGCGGGTCTGGCCGTGCAGCGTGGTGGAAGAGAACAACCTGCGGGTGCACATCGCTGCACTGCGCCGTGCCCTTGACGGGCAACGCTTGATTATCAACGACCCCCAGCGCGGTTACTGCTTCGCCGCCCCCGTGCGGGTCGCGGCTGCCGCGGTGCTGCCCCGGCATAACCTTGCCCCCCGGCTCAGCCCGCTGATCGGTCGCGATGAACTGCTGGGCGTGCTGGTGCGGCGGGTGTCCGGGCAACGCCTGATGACCCTGACCGGTTGCGCCGGCGTGGGCAAGAGCACCTTGGCCCTGGCCCTGGCCGAGCGCGTGTTGCCGCGCTACCGCGACGGTGTGTGGTGGATCGACCTGGCCACGGTGGAGGCGCCGCTGATGATGCTGCGCCACCTGGCCACGATCCTGCATCTGGAACCCAGCGGCAGTGTCACGCAGTTGTGCCGCCAGTTGGTCTCCCGGCAATTGCTGCTGGTACTCGACGGCGCCGACCTGCTGCTCGGTGCCTGTCGACATCTTTTGCGGGCGCTGCGCGAAAATGCGCCCCAGGTCAGCGTGCTGGTCAGCAGTCGCGAAGCGTTGCAGGCCCCAGGCGAATGGGTGCTGCGCGTGCCCCCATTGGCCGTGCCGGCGCCGTCGGCGCTGGGCAGTGTTGAACAGGCGATGGCGTTCCCCGCCGTGCAACTGTTCGTCGCCCGGGCGTGTGCCGGCCAACAGGGCTTTGTGTTGCGCCGACAGGACCTGGCGCCATTGCGGGACATCTGCCGGCGCCTCGACGGTATTCCCCTGGCCCTTGAACTGGCGGCGGCCCAAGTGGATGCGCTGGGCGTGCGCGGTCTACAGGCGCAGTTGCACAGTGGATTGCAGGTACTGACCCGGGGCCGCCGCACAGCGGTGGAGCGCCACCAATCCCTGACCGCCGCCCTGGACTGGACCTACGAGCGCCTGAGCCTGCCGGAGCGCTGGCTGTTCCTGCAACTGAGCCTGTTCAAGATGGCCGTGACCTTGCCCACCCTGGGTAAGCTGGTGGCCGGCACCGAGCTGGAACACGCCGATTTGTCGTACCTGCTCGGGCGGCTGGTTGATACCTCGCTGCTGAGTCTCGAACCCGGTCCGGGTTATCCACGCTATCGTCTGCTCAACAGCGTGCGCAGCTATGGCCTGGCACTCCTGCGCAACCCGCAGCAGGTGGCGCGTTTGCAGCAGGGTTATGGGCATTACCTGGGGACGTTCTCAGGCCGGCCGTTTGTCCTGCAACTCGTCGAGCAGGCGGCGTACGCGGACTAGGTCCTGGGTGGCGAAGCCTTCGCTGAATCGCGCGTAGACCGAACCCAGCAGGTCGCGAGCAGCCTGCACACGACCCTGCTGTTGCCACAGCCGCGCCAAGGAGTCCGCACAGCGCAGTTCCCAGGCCAACGCGCCTTGCTGGTGTGCCAGGCCCAGGGCTTCGAGCAGCAGCGCCTCGGCCCCGTGGGGATCGGCCATGGCCTCGGCGCGCACGCGCAGGATTTCCGGGCTGCACCAGCCGGCGGCACCGCTCCGGGCGCGTTCGAACAAGGCCTCATCCACTGCACGGGCATTGAAGGTCACCAGGATGTCTGCGACCAGCCCCAATCCCTGCACATCGGCGATCTGCGCCGTGCCTTCGTAGCATTGCGCCCAGGTGTGGAACAACTGCACTGAATGCTTTTGCGCCTGTTGCAGGAGGAGGTCCAAGCGGTCGCGGGCTGCAAGGGTGTCGCCGTTGCAATGGGCGATGACCACCCCGGCCAGGGCCAGGGTGTAGCAAATCGACGTGCCGTGGTTGATCTGCAACGCCAACTCCAGCGCCTGGCTTGCGGTGCGCCACGCACGTTCGGGAAAACCGCGCAGCCACAGGATGCGCGCGAGGATGGTCAACGAGGCCACGCTCTGGTCGTACTGCACGCCAAAGCCGTGGGTAAACCGGTTGAGATGGCCGCTCTGGGCCATGCGCTGGATCACCTGTTCGGCATTCTGCTGCGCCAGTATCTGATTGCCGGCGAAGTGCTGCGCCAGCACCCTCAGGCGTTGGGCGCTGAGGGCCAGCAACGGCTCGGCCTGAGGTCCCAACCGGTCGAAATGCAGGCTTTGTTCCAGGGCCTCGCGGTAGTTGCCGCCACACAGGCTGACCGCCATTTGCCCCGACACCGCGCGCAGTTGGCCGACCAGGTTGCTGTCGGCTTCGGCCAGGCGCCGTGCATGGGCAAAGGCTTCGATGGTCTGCGGCGTACCGCCCTGGATGTGATAGGAAAAACTGCCGAAGGCCAACTGCAGGGCCATGTTCAAGTGCGGGCTCGGCGTGCTCGATTGCCCCAGCCGCGCCAGGGCCTTGCCCACATACAGGCCGTGTTCGCGCAGCAGCGACAGCTCCTGCCACAACGGCATGGCGCTGACGGTGAGACGAATGCCCAGCAGGTGCACGCCCTGGTCGCCCAGGCCCCAGTCGAGGGCGGCACGAATGTCTTCGCGCAGCGGCGCATAGCGGTCGATCCAGGTTTGGGTGGCGGTCTGTTCCCAATCGTCCTGCGCCTGGTTCATCAGCACCAGGCAGCGCTTGGCGTGGTGTTCACGGGTGGCGTCGAGTTCATTGGCGACGCTGAGTTTTTCCAGGGCATAGGTGCGGGTGATGTCCAGCAGGCGGTAGACCACCTCGTCATCCCCGGCTTCCACTGTGAGCAAGGATTTCGCCACCAGTTGGGTGATCGAACCCAGCACCTCGGCCGGTGCAACCTTTTGCCCGGCGATTACCGCCGCCGCACTGGCCAGGCTGAAACCACCGCGGAACACCGCGAGGCGACGCAGACAGATCTGCTCGCAGCCGGTGAGCAATTCGAAGCTCCAGTCCAGGGTGGCACGCAAGGTTTGATGGCGGGGCAGGGCGCTGCGTCGGCCACGGGTGAGCAGGCGAAAGTTGTCTTCCATCTGCACCAGCAGGCCGGGCAGGCCGAAGCGCTCGATCTGCGCGGCCACCAACTCGATTGCCAGGGGAATGCCGTCCAGGCGTTGGCAGATATCAATGGCCAGGGGCAGTTCGGCTTCGCTCAGTTCAAAGCTGTCCTGATGGGACATGGCCCGCTCGATCAGCAGTTGCAGGGCTGGATAACCCAGGGCCTGAGCGCGGTTACCGGTGGCGGGCGGGCAGGCCAGGGGTTCCAGGCGCTGCACCGACTCGCCCTCGGCGCGCAAGGCCTCGCGGCTGGTGGCGAGGATGTGCAATTGGGGCGCGTGGCGCAGCAGGGCCTCGCTGATCAGCGCGATGTCGTCCAGCAGGTGTTCGCAGTTGTCGATCACCAGCAGCAGCTGGTGCTCCTGCAGGCGACGGGCAAACACGGGCAACGGTTCGTGCTCGGTGTGGGTGAGGTCGAGCAGCGCGGCGAGATTGGGCAGGATCATCGACGGCGCGCTGAGAGGCGCCAGGTCCAGCAGGCGAATACCGTCGCGGTAATGGCCGATCAACAATTCCGCCACGCGCAAGGCGACGGTGGTCTTGCCGATGCCACCGGCGCCGGTCAGGGTGATAAAGCGTTGCTCGGGCAGCTGTTGCACCAGGCTGTCGATCAGGGCCTGGCGGCCAAGCATGCGCGTGCGTCGCAGCGGCAGGTTGTGGCTCGGGCGTTGGGGGGCGCCTTCGGTCGGTAGGCTCATCGGCTCGATGCTCAGTGGCGCCACAAAACTGTAGCCGCGCTGGGCCACCGTAACGATATAGCGCTGCCCTGCCTGGCCATCGCCCAGGGCCTTGCGCAGCGCCGCCATGTGCACCCGCAGGTTGCCGTCTTCCACCACGCTTTTGGGCCAGACCCGGGCGATCAGTTCCTGCTTGCTCACCACCGTGCCGGCCTGCTCCAGCAGGATCAGCAGGATGTCCACGGCCCGCCGTCCCAAGCGCAATGGGCGACCGGCCTCCAGCACCAGGCGCTGGCGTGGGTGGACACGGTAAGGACCGAAATGCACGGCCTGGTCGCGTGGGTCACTCATGGGTGGCCATGCTCTGGAAAAAGTAAGCGGCCAGCATATTCCAAGTGCATGCAGACCACTAGGCAGCGATCTCCCGAGGCTTGTGACGCAGTTGGTGATTTCGCCAGGTCATCGGGTTGACGCCCTCGCTGCGCGTGAACATATGGCAGAAATGCGCCTGGTCGCAAAACCCGCACTCCAGGCTGATTTGCGTGAGGCTCAAGGAGGAGCCGGTGATCAGTTCCTTGGCCCGCTGGATGCGTTGCTGGCGTATCCATTCCTGGGGCGACAGCCCGGTGGTGCACTTGAATGCGCGGGAAAAATGGCTGCGCGACAGGGCGCAGGCCTGGGCCAGGTCGGCAATCGCCAGGCTTTCACCGAGGTTGGCGAGGATCAATTGCTTGGCGATTCGTTCGCGCCGGGGGCACAGGCCGCCGGTGGCGGATAAGCGAGGAGCACAATACGCAGGTCGGGCCATGACGGATATCCGCAGTCGATGGGAGCGTTCCCGGTGAATGGATGCAGTGTAGACCGGCTCATTTTTGGCGCCGTACCGTCTGGCTGGCGAGTTAATCGTTGTTAATTTCGCCAGGTTCGGTCGCGGAAAAGACAGCACAGGCATGCAATCCAGGCAGTGTCCTGTCTGCTTAGCTGGCAGCCTGCTAACCGTTTGGATACCGCCATGAACCGCAATGACCTGCGCCGCGTCGACATGAACCTGTTGGTGATTTTCGAAGCGCTGATGTTCGAGAAGAACCTGACCCGGGTCGCCGAAAAGCTCTTCATGGGCCAACCGGCGGTGAGTGCGGCATTGGGCCGGCTGCGAGATTTGTTCGACGACCCGTTGCTGCTGCGCAACGGCCGGGGCATGGAGCCCACGCCACGTGCCGTGGCGATACTCAAGGAGCTGCAACCGGCCATGGACACCATTTCAGGCGCAGTCAGCCGCGCCAAGGATTTCGACCCTTCCACCAGCTGTGCGGTGTTCCGCATCGGCCTGTCCGACGACGCCGAGTTCGGCCTGTTCCCGCCGTTGCTCAGCCAACTGCGCGAAGAAGCCCCGGGCATTATCGTGGTGGTACGCCGCGCCAATTACCTGCTGATGTCCGCATTACTGGCCAGTGGCGAGATCTCGGTGGGCGTGAGCTACACCACTGAACTGCCGGCGAATGCCAAGCGCAGGAAACTGCGGGACATTCCCTGCAAGGTGCTGCGCGGGGATGACGGCGTCGAACCGCTGACCCTCGACGATTATTGCGCACGGCCCCATGCGATGGTGTCGTTCTCGGGGGACTTGAGCGGCAATATCGACCTGGACCTGGCCCGTATCGGCCGTGCCCGGCGGGTGGTGCTGGCGGTGCCGCAATTCAGTGGGCTGCGGGCGCTGCTGGCCGGTACGCAGATTATTGCCACGGTGCCCGACTATGCGGCGTGTGCGTTGACCGAGGGCACGGCGCTGCGGGCAGAGGATCCGCCGTTTGCGATCGATGCGGCGGAGTTGTCGATGGTGTGGAGCGGGGTGCATGACAATGACCCGGCGGAGCGCTGGTTGAGGGGCAGGATTGCGCAGCATATGGCGGGAGGGGGGTGAGCTTGGCGGCTTCTGGGCCTCCCCCGGTTTGATCTGCATACCCCCCAACCCCGACTACCGGCTCTTGTAAGAAATTTCCCAGAGGAGTACAAATGTACTCCATGACGACCCTGACCCCCCGCCGCACCGCCATCCTGACCTTCATCCGCGACCGTATCGCGCAGCAAGGCCAACCCCCCAGCCTCGCCGAGATCGCCGAGGCGTTCGGCTTTGCCTCCCGCAGCGTCGCACGCAAGCACGTCGTGGCCCTGGCCGAAGCCGGTTTCATCGAGGTCAACCCCAACCAGGCGCGCGGCATTCGTTTGCTCAACCAGCCCCCGCGCCCGGAGTGGCTGGATGTCCCTGTGCTCGGCCGAGTGGCGGCAGGCCGGCCCATCGGCGCGGATGCCGACGTGCACAGCCGCCTGCAACTCGACCCCGGCACTTTCGCGAAAACCCCGGATTACCTGTTGCGGGTGCAAGGCGATTCGATGATCGAGGACGGCATCCTCGACGGCGACCTGGTGGGTGTGCGCCGCAGTGCCGAAGCGGTGAACGGGCAGATTGTGGTGGCGCGCCTGGACGGTGAAGTCACCATCAAGCGTTTCGAGCGCAGTGGCGAGCGTGTGCGTCTGCTGCCGCGTAACCCCGCATACGAACCTATCGTGGTCGGCCCCGACCAGGACCTGGCCATCGAAGGGGTGTTCTGCGGCCTGGTGAGGCAAGGCTGATGGGCGCCGTGGTTGCACTGGATACGCTGTTCAATGGCGGCCGCGTCTGGAAAGGCCGGCCTGTCGCGCCTCCGGCCAGCGTGCAGCCTACGGGGCTGGCGGCGCTGGATGCGGTGCTGCCCACGGGCGGCTGGCCGGAGTCGGCCTTGAGCGAAATCCTGATGGCCAGGGACGGTATCGGCGAACTGCAACTGGTGCTGCCGACCCTGGCGCGATTATCGGCGGCGGGGGAGCGCATTGTGCTGGTGGCGCCGCCCTATACCCCGTACCCCCACGCATGGCAGAACGCCGGGGTGGATTTGCGCCAGCTGTCGGTGGTCCAGGCCGAGGCGCGGGATGTGCTGTGGGCGGTGGAACAATGCCTGCGCTCCGGCAGTTGCGGCGCGGTGCTGTGCTGGCCGCACAAGGCGGATGACCGCGCCTTGCGTCGCTTGCAGGTGGCCGCGGAAACCGGGCAGACCCTGGCGTTTGCCTGGCGCGCCTTGAGTGAAGCGATCAACCCTTCGCCCGCCGCCCTGCGCCTGGCCGTCGAGGCCAAACCTGCCCAGGTGCGGGTGCTCAAGTGCCGGGGTGGCTTGGCTCATCCGGCGCCGATTGCACTGGCGGGGCACTGAGGTTGCCATGCGCTGGGTGTGTATTGTCTTCCCGCAATTGGCGCTGGACGGGGTGCAGCGCCTGCACCCCGAGCCCGACCAACCCCTGGCGCTGCTGGCCGGCACGCCGCAGCGGCGCGTGCTGCAAACCGTCAATGACGCCGCCCGCGCACTGGGCCTGCGCCCGGGGCAATCGCTGACGGCCGCCCATGCCCTGGCCAAGACCTTTGCCAGTGCCGAATACGACCCCGTGGAGATCGAGCGCTGGCAGCAGTTTCTCGCCGCCTGGGCCTACCGCTTCAGCTCCCAGGTCAGTGTGTATTACCCGCGTGCCTTGCTGTTCGAGATCGAATCGAGCCTGGGCCTGTTCGGGCCCTGGCCTCGGTTCGAGGCACGCCTGCGCCAGGAGTTGACCGAGCTGGGCTTTCGTCACCGTATCGTCGCCGCGCCCAACCCGGCGGCGGCGCGGGTGCTGGCCAATCTCTACGATGGCCTGGCCGTGGCCGATGAGGATGCGTTGCTCCAGGCCCTGGCGCCATTGCCCATCGACCGCGCCGGCCTCGACCCGCAGGCGGCCACCGCGTTGTCGCGCATGGGCCTGCGTACCCTGGCCCAGGTGCAGGCGTTGCCCCGGCACACCCTGGCGCGGCGCTTTGATGCCGGCCTGCTCAAGCACCTCGATGCCTTGACCGGGCAACGGCCGTTGGCCCTGGCGTTCTATCAGCCGCCGGACCAGTTCGATGTGCGCATCGAGTTGAATTTCGATGTGCAATCCCACCAGGCCTTGTTATTCCCCCTGCGCCGTCTGACCGGCGACCTCTCGGCGTTCCTCTGCGGCCGTGACAGTGGCGTGCAGCGTTTCGACCTGCACCTGGAACATGCCGATGCACCGGACAGTGTGATCAAGGTCGGCCTGCTGAGCGCCGAGCGTGAGCCGGCGATGCTGTTCGAACTGGCCCGTGGGCGCCTGGAGCACGTGCAAGTCACCTCGCCGGTGCGTGGTTTTCGCCTGGTGGCCCAGGACCTGCCGGCGTTCGTGCCGCAACGCCAGGACCTGTTCGACGATCGCCCGCAACAGACCCTGCCGTGGGAACAACTGCGCGAACGCCTGCGTGCACGCCTGGGGGATGAGGCGGTGCAAGGCCTGCGCTTCCATGCCGACCATCGGCCCGAATGCGCCTGGCAAATGGCGGCGGATAAAAGCCCGTGCGCCACCTTGAGCAAGGTGCGGCGTCCCGGTTGGTTGCTTGACGAACCGACCTTGCTGGCCGAGCAGGGCGTGCAGATCCTCATGGGCCCGGAGCGCATCGAATCCGGCTGGTGGGACGGTGCCGACATTCGCCGCGACTACTACCTGATCCAGACCCGCGCCGGCCAGCAAGGCTGGGCCTATCGCTGCGTGGGACAAAGCGATGGGCTGTGGCTGCAGGGCTGGTTCGCATGAGCCCCCATAGGCTGCAACCGGCCCTCTGTAGGAGCGAGCTTGCTCGCGAAAAACCTAAGGGCACCGCGATGACCCAGGGCTCCCGCGTCATCGTTAACGCGCTTCGCGAGCAAGCTCGCTCCTACAGGCGGCGGTGGCCATGAGTTATGCCGAGCTGCACTGCCTGTCGAACTTCAGCTTCCAACGCGGCGCCTCCAGCGCCCTGGAGTTGTTCGAGCGGGCCAAGCGCCAGGGCTACAGCGCCCTGGCGATCACCGATGAATGTACCTTATCGGGCATCGTGCGGGCCTGGCAGGCGGCGAAGGCGGTGGGCTTGCCGCTGATTATCGGCAGCGAAGTGCGCATCGAAAACGGCCCGAAACTGGTGCTGCTGGTGCAGGACCTCAGCGGCTACCAGCACCTGTGCCGCTTGATCACCGTGGCCCGACGCCGGGCTGAAAAAGGTCGCTACCGCCTGCTGCTGGAAGACTTCGAGCAGCCGTTGCCCGGCCTGCTGGCGCTGTGGGTCGCCGAAGACAGCGACACCCAGGTCTCCATCCACTGGCTGCGCCGTACCTTCGCCGAACGCCTGTGGCTGGCGGTGCACCTGCACTGCGGCCAGGACGATGCGCGGCATCTGGAGCAACGCCTGCACCTGGCCGCCAGCCTGCAGATTCCGGCGGTGGCCTGCGGCGATGTGCATATGCATGCCCGTGGCCGCCGCGCCCTGCAAGACACCATGACCGCGATCCGCCATCACGTGCCGGTGGCCGACGCCGGCACGCGCCTGCACCCCAACGGCGAGCGGCATCTGCGCAGCCTCGACGCCCTGGCCACGCTGTACCCGCAGGCGCTGCTCGACGAAACCCTGGCCATCGCCCAGCGCTGCCGCTTCGATCTTGGCCAGTTGCGCTATCACTACCCGCGCGAGCTGGTGCCCGAGGGCCACGATGCCGAATCCTGGTTGCGCGCCGTCACCGACGAAGGCATCGCCCGGCGCTGGCCCCACGGGGTCGACGCCAAGACCTTGCAGCAGATCCATCACGAGCTGACATTGATCAGCAAACTGGGTTACGAAAGCTACTTCCTCACGGTGCACGACATCGTGCGCTTCGCCCGCAGCCGGTCGATCCTGTGCCAGGGCCGGGGCTCGGCAGCCAACTCGGCGGTGTGTTTTGCCCTGGGCATCACCGAGATCGACCCGAGCCTGACGAGTACGCTGTTTGAGCGCTTCCTGTCAGAGGAACGCAACGAGCCGCCGGACATCGACGTCGACTTCGAGCACGAACGTCGCGAAGAAGTGCTGCAGTACGTGTTCCAGCGCTATGGCCGTACCCGCGCGGCGCTGACGGCGGTGGTCAGCAGTTACCACGCCGCCGGCGCAGTGCGCGATGTGGCCAAGGCCCTGGGCTTGCCGCCGGACCAGATCAACGCGCTGGCCGAATGCTGCGGGCGCTGGAGTGACGATGCGCCGCCCCTGGAACGCCTGCGCGAAGGCGGCTTCGACCCGGACAGCCCGATCCTGCGCCGTGTACTGACGCTCACCCAACAGTTGATCGGTTTTCCCCGTCACCTGTCCCAGCACCCCGGGGGCTTCGTGATTTCCGAATACCCGCTGGATACCCTGGTGCCGGTGGAAAACGCCGCCATGGCCGAGCGCACCATCATCCAGTGGGACAAGGATGACCTCGATGCGGTCGGCCTGCTCAAGGTGGATATTCTCGCCCTGGGCATGCTCAGCGCGATCCGCCGCTGTTTCGATCTGCTGCGCCGCCATCGTGGCCGTGACCTGTCGCTAGCGACGATCCCCCAGGAAGATCCGGCCACCTACGCGATGATCAGCAAGGCCGACACCATTGGCGTGTTCCAGATCGAGTCGCGGGCGCAGATGTCGATGTTGCCCAGGTTGCGGCCGCAAACATTCTACGACCTGGTGATCGAGGTGGCCATCGTGCGCCCCGGGCCGATCCAGGGTGGCATGGTGCATCCGTACCTGCGCCGGCGGAACAAGGAAGAACCCACGACTTACCCGTCGCCGGAGTTGGAAACCGTGCTGGAGCGCACCCTGGGCATCCCGCTGTTCCAGGAACAGGTGATGCAGATCGCCATGGTCGCCGCCGACTACAGCCCCGGCGAGGCCGACCAGTTGCGCCGTTCCATGGCCGCCTGGAAACGCCACGGTGGCCTGGAGCCGCATCAAGCACGCCTGCGCACCGGCATGTTGAAAAACGGCTACACCGAGGCTTTTGCCGCGCAGATCTTCGAACAGATCAAGGGCTTCGGCAGCTATGGTTTCCCCGAGTCCCACGCCGCCAGTTTTGCCTTGCTGACCTACGCCAGTTGCTGGCTCAAGTGCCATGAGCCGGCGGCTTTCGCCTGTGCGCTGATCAACAGCTGGCCCATGGGGTTCTACAGCCCGGACCAGATCCTGCAGGATGCGCGGCGCCATCGCTTGCAGATCCGCCCGGTGGATGTGCAGGCCAGCGACTGGGATTGCAGCCTGGAACCCATCGATGGCCAGCAACCGGCGATTCGCATGGGGTTGCGCATGATCTCGGGGTTTCGCGAAGAGGATGGGCGGCGCATCGAAGCCGCACGTCAGCGCCGGGCGTTCAGGGATATTGCCGATCTGGACGCCCGCGCCGGGCTGGATGCGCGCACCCAGGCGTTGCTGGCGGATGCCGGGGCCTTGCGTGCCCTGGCCGGCAACCGGCATACGGCGCGCTGGGCCGTGGCAGGGGTGCATAAGCAGCTTGGCTTGTTCGCCGGTCTGCCCAGCCCCGATGAGGCGCGGGTGGAACTGCCGAAACCGACGGTGGGCGAGGATCTGCACGCCGACTACGCCCTGCTTGGCACCACCCTTGGCCCGCACCCATTGGCGCTGCTGCGCGCCGAGTTGCGTAAGCGGCGTTGCCGCAGCTCGAATGAACTGCAGGCGGTGGAGCATGGGCGCACTGTCAGCGTCGCCGGGCTGGTCACCGGTCGCCAGCGCCCCGGCACGGCCAGTGGCGTGACCTTTGTCACCCTCGAAGATGAATTCGGCAACCTCAACGTGGTGGTCTGGCGCGACCTGGCCGAACGTCAGCGCCAGGCCCTGGTGGGGTCGCGATTGCTCAAGGTGGACGGGCGTTGGGAGGCGGTGGGCGAGGTGCGGCACCTGATTGCCGGGCGCCTGACCGACCTGACGCCGCTGCTGGACGGCATCACGGTGCGCAGCCGGGATTTTCACTGAGGCAGGTAGCGCCGGCGATGATTACCCCCTAATTTATACAAAATGAAACCATCGCCCCTTGATACGTTCCAAATTTTGCGACCGTCCTTTCTCTGCGCAGAGCCGAACGATGCAATTCTTATCCGACCCCCACGGCTGTGAAGGTTGGGCCGGCGAAATGGCCCAGCGCATTCGCGCATTTGACTGGTCAACCACCGACCTGGGACCCCTTGACCGCTGGTCCACCAGCCTCGCCTGTACCGTGCAGATGATGCTGGCATCCCCCGTGCCCATGGTGATGCTCTGGGGGCCGGCGGGGTACATGATCTACAACGACAGCTATTCGGTGTTTGCCGGTGGCCGCCATCCTTATTTGCTCGGCACGCCGGTGGAGCTGGGCTGGCCGGAAGTCGCCGACTTCAACCGCCATGTGGTGGACACCTGCCTGGCCGGCGGCACCTTGTCGTTCAACAACAAAGACCTGGTACTGCTGCGCAACGGCCAGCCGGAAACGGTGTGGCTGGATCTTTATTACAGCCCCGTCGCCGGGGATAACCAGCAACCGGCCGGCGTGCTGGCGATTGTGGTGGAGACCACCGCCCACGTGCATTCCGAACGCGTGCGCCAGGAACTGACCCATAACCTGGAGCAACGGGTGGCCGCCGAAGTCCAGGCGCGTTCCGCCGCCGAAGACCAACTGCGCCAGTCGCAAAAGCTCGAAGCCATTGGTGGCCTGACCGGTGGCGTGGCCCACGACTTCAATAACCTGTTGCAAGTGATCGCCGGCAACCTGCACCTGCTGGCCCGCCATGAACCGGAGAATGCCCAGGTGCAGCGGCGGGTCACGGCGGCCATCGCCGCGGTGGAGCGGGGCGCCAAACTGTCCTCGCAACTGCTGGCCTTTGCCCGGCGCCAACCGTTGTCACCGGCCGTGTATAACCCGCAGCGCATCTATGCCGGGCTGGGCGAACTGCTGCAACGTGCGTTGGGTGAAACCATTCATATCGATGTGCAGTTGCCCCAGGATTCCTGGTGCATCAACGTCGATCGCAACCAGCTGGAAAATGCGCTGCTCAACCTGGCAATCAACGCCCGCGACGCCATGAAAGGCGAAGGCGTGATTCGCATCACCGGCGAAAACATCATCCTCAACCCCAAGGATTGCCGCGGCAAAAGCATCAAGCCAGGCGAGTATGTGCGCCTGGCTGTCACCGACATTGGCGTGGGCATGCCGGCGGCGATCCTGTCGCGAGTGTTCGAGCCGTTTTTCACCACCAAGCGCGATGGCCACGGCACCGGCCTTGGCTTGAGCATGGTGTTTGGTTTTGTCCGCCAGAGCGGTGGGCATGTGGACGTGTGGAGCGAGGAGGGCAAGGGCACCGTGGTGCAAATGTACTTTCCGCGCAGCCTGGGCGAAGAAGTCCAGGAGACTCACTCAGAACCCGTGCCCCACGACATGGGCCAGGAGACCATCCTGGTGGTGGAGGACAACGAGGATGTGCGGGTGACCGTGGTGGATCTGCTCGAACAGGCAGGCTACACGGTGTTGACCGCCGAAGACGGCGACCGCGCGATGCAAGCCTTGCAGGACGGCGTGCGGCCCGACCTGATCTTCACCGATGTGGTGATGCCCGGCCGTATCAAAAGCACTGACCTGGCCGAGTGGGCCCGCGTCCAATCGCCGCCGGTGGCGGTGCTGTTCACCTCGGGGCACACCCGCGACATCCTCTCCAGCAATCACCTGCTCAGCGCTGACATTCATTTGCTGAGCAAACCCTACAGCCCCGAGGCCCTGACGCAACGGCTGCGCAGCGTGCTCACCGCCAGACAAGGTTGTTCATGACGTCACAGCGCAACATGCCTCCGATCACTGCCCAGCACCTTGGATTCGTAAAGGTGCGCGGCGCCCGCGAACACAACCTGAAGAACGTCGACGTGGACATTCCCCGGGATGCCCTGGTGGTGTTTACCGGCGTCTCCGGCTCGGGCAAATCGTCCCTGGCATTTTCCACAGTGTATGCCGAGGCCCAGCGCCGCTATTTCGAATCGGTGGCGCCCTATGCACGGCGCCTGATCGATCAGGTCGGCGTGCCGGATGTCGACAGCATCGAAGGTCTGCCGCCCGCCGTGGCGTTGCAGCAGCAGCGCGGCACGCCGAGTGCGCGTTCCTCAGTGGGCAGTGTGACCACCCTGTCGAGCCTGATCCGCATGCTGTATTCGCGTGCCGGCAGCTACCCGCCGGGACAGGCGATGCTGTATGCCGAGGACTTTTCGCCGAACCTGCCCCAGGGTGCGTGCCCGCAATGCCATGGCCTGGGCCGTGTGTATGAAGTGACCGAGGCGCTGATGGTGCCCGATCCGTCCCTGACCATCCGCCAGCGCGCGGTGGCGTCCTGGCCCCTGGCGTGGCAGGGCCAGAACCTGCGCGACATTCTCGTGACCCTGGGCTATGACGTGGATGTTCCCTGGCGCGACCTGCCGAAAAAGCAGCGCGACTGGATCCTCTTCACCGAAGAAACCCCCACCGTACCGGTGTATGCCGGTTTCACCCCCGAGCAGACCCGCGAAGCGCTGAAGCGCAAATTGGAGCCTAGCTATCAGGGCACCTTCAGCGGTGCGCGGCGCTACATCCTGCACACCTTCACCCACACCCAAAGCGCGCTGATGAAGAAGCGCGTGTCGCAGTTCATGCAGGGCAGCGCCTGCCCGTTGTGCGAGGGCAAGCGGCTGACCCGGGCGGCGCTGTCGGTGAAGTTTGCCGGGGTGGACATTGGCGAGTTGTCGCAACTGTCATTGATGCAATTGGCCGCGTTGTTGCGGCCGGTGGCGGCGGGGCAGGACAAGATGAAGCTGTCGGTGGAAAAACGCCTGGCGGCCCAGCGCATCGCCGAGGATCTGCTGGAGCGGGTCAGTACCTTGATCGAATTGGGGTTGGGCTATCTGTCCCTGGAGCGCAGCACGCCGACCCTGTCGTCCGGGGAGTTGCAGCGCCTGCGCTTGGCCACGCAATTGGGCTCGCAGTTGTTCGGCGTGATCTATGTGCTGGATGAGCCCTCGGCAGGCTTGCATCCGGCAGATGGCGAAGCGTTGTTCACCGCGCTCGAACGCTTGAAAGCGGCGGGCAATTCGTTGTTTGTGGTGGAGCATGACCTGGAAACCATGCGCCGCGCCGACTGGCTGATCGATGTGGGCCCGGCCGCCGGCGAGCATGGCGGGCACGTGCTGTACAGCGGGCCACCGGCCGGTCTGGCGGACGTTGAGGCGTCGCAGACCCGGGCCTATCTGTTCGCCGACAAGCGCCCTGGGAACCCGGCGCGCCGTGAACCCAGCAACTGGCTGAGCCTGGAAGGCGTGACGCGCAATAACCTCAAGGACCTGAGCGTGGATGTCCCGTTGGGTTGCTTTACGGCGGTCACCGGTATTTCCGGCTCGGGCAAGTCCAGCCTGGTCAGCCAGGCGCTGCTGGAACTGGTGGGCAGCGGCCTCGGCAGCCGGGTGGAAAACGACGAAGAGCCGAGCCTGGAAGACGACGCCCCGCAAATCAGCGGCGGGCGCATCAGTGCCGGCCTGGAGCACATTCGCCGCCTGGTGCAGGTGGACCAGAAACCCATCGGCCGCACCCCGCGTTCCAACCTGGCGACCTACACCGGTTTGTTCGACAACGTGCGCAAGTTGTTCGCCGCCACGCCAGCGGCGAAGAAGCGCGATTACGACGCCGGGCAGTTCTCCTTCAACGTCGCCAAGGGCCGTTGCCCGAACTGCGAAGGCGAGGGCTTTGTCAGCGTCGAATTGCTGTTCATGCCCAGCGTCTACGCACCGTGCCCGACCTGCCACGGCGCGCGCTACAACCCTGAAACCCTGGCCGTCAAATGGCAAGGCCTGAGCATCGCCCAGGTGCTGGGGCTGACCGTGGAACAAGCGGTGGAGGTGTTCGCCGAGCAACCTGGGGTACTGCGTTCACTGCAAGTGCTGCGGGATATAGGCCTGGGTTACCTGCGCCTTGGGCAGCCGGCGACGGAACTGTCCGGCGGCGAAGCGCAACGCATCAAACTGGCCACCGAGCTGCAACGCAATGCCCGTGGCGCGACCTTGTATGTGTTGGACGAACCCACCACCGGGCTGCATCCGCGGGATGTCGACCGCCTGCTCAGTCAGCTCAATCAACTGGTGGATGGGGGGCATACGGTGGTCGTGGTGGAACATGAAATGCGTGTGGTGGCCCAGAGTGACTGGGTGATCGACATCGGACCGGGAGCCGGGGACCTGGGCGGCAAGGTGGTTGCCAGTGGGACACCGCAGACGGTGGCCAAAAACAAGAAAAGCCGGACTGCACCGTTTCTCGCTCAAGAGCTGCTTTAACAAACATGAGGTCCAAATGTGGGAGGGGCGGTGCGACGATTCGACTTGCCCCCAATTGCCATGGGTATCTACACAGCTTGAGCGAGCCTTCTGCGTAGATACCGTCTTATCCAACACCGCGCAAATCCGTAGCAGCTGTCGAGCGCAAGCGAGGCTGCGTCGGTCGCGACTCGAGCTTGAATCGGCAGCGCGCCTGACGCAGCCTCGCTTGCGCTCGGCAGCTGCTACGCACTATTGAAGTTGTGTAGATACTCATGCCGAATCGTCTTACCGCCCCTCCCACATTTGATCAGTATTGGTTCAGGTTGATCTGTGCCCTGGCCTGCTTCACCACATTCTCAACCGTAAACCCGAACTGCTCCTGCAACTTCGCCAGCGGCGCCGACGCGCCGAAGCTGTTCATCACCACCTTGGCGCCGGTCTGGCCGACATAGCGGTCCCAGCCCAGTGGCCCGGCCTGTTCCACCACTACCCGGGCCTTCACTGCCGGTGGCAACACGCTGTCGCGGTAGGCCTGGTCCTGGTCTTCGAACAGTTCCCAGCTGGGCATTGAAACCACCTGCGCGGCAATCCCTTCGTTTTTCAACTGCTCATACGCCGCGACCGCCAGGCTGACTTCACTGCCGCTCGCCAGCAGAATCACCTGAGGATCATCCGCCTTCGCCAGCACATAGGCGCCCTTGGCCGCCCCCGATGCCGCTGCGTACTTCGTACGATCCAGCGTCGGCAGGGGCTGGCGGGACAGCACCACGCAACTTGGCCGGTGGGTCTGCGCCAGCGCGACCTTCCACACTTCCAGGGTTTCATTCGCGTCGCCGGGGCGCAGGGTCAGCAACCCCGGCGTGGCGCGCAGTTGGGTCAGGTGTTCGATGGGCTGGTGGGTCGGCCCATCTTCGCCTACGCCAATCGAGTCATGGGTGAAGACGAACACCACCGGCAACTCCATGATCGCGGCCAGGCGGATCGGCGGCTTCATGTAGTCGCTGAACACCAGGAACGTCGAGGTATACGGCCGCAGGTAGGACAGCGCCATGCCGTTGGCAATCGCGCCCATGGCGTGTTCGCGGATGCCGAAGTGCAGGTTGCGCCCGCTGTAGTCGTCGGCGCTGAAACGCCCGGCACCGTCGAAGGTGAGGTTGGTCTTGGTCGAGGGCGACAGGTCCGCCGAGCCGCCGAGCAGCCACGGGATCTGCCGGGCAAAGGCATTCAGTACTTCGCCACCGGCGGCACGGCTGGCCACGCCCTTGGCGTCGGGGTCGAAACCGGGCAGGTCATCCTGCCAATGCTCCGGCATTTCGCCGGCACGCATGCGGCGCAGCTCTTCGGCCAGTTGCGGCTCGTGCTGCTGCAGCTGCGCCAGGCTATGCTGCCAGGCGTCATATAACGGCTGGCTGCGCTCCAGCAGGGCGTCACGCAACACCGTGCGGGCCTCGTCGGGGACCAGGAAGCTGGAATCCTGCGGCCAGCCATACGCAGCCTTGGTCAGGCGGATCTCTTCATCGCCCAAGGGCTCGCCATGGGCGGCGGCGGTGTTGTGTTTGTGTGGCGAACCGTAGCCGATCACGCTGTCGACCACGATCAGGGTCGGCGCGCCGGTGTTGCCCTTGAAGGTGTTCAGCGCCTCGCTCAAGGCCTGCAAGTCATTCGCATCGGTGACGTGCACGGTGTGCCAGCCATAGGCCTGGAAGCGCTTGATCACGTCTTCGCTGAAGGCCAGCTCGGTGTGGCCTTCAATGCTGATGGTGTTGTTGTCGTAGATCCAGCACAGGTTATCCAGCTTCAGGTGCCCGGCCATGGACGCGGCTTCGCTGCTGATGCCCTCCATCATGTCGCCGTCGCCGCACAGGGTGTAGACGTTGTAGTCGAACAGCACCTGGCCGTCGCGGTTGAAGCGCTTGCCCAGCCAGCGTTCGGCCATGGCCATGCCGACGCTGTTGGCGCAGCCCTGGCCCAGCGGCCCGGTGGTGGTTTCCACACCGGTGGTCATGCGGTACTCGGGGTGGCCGGGGGTCTTGGAACTCATCTGGCGGAACTGCTTGATATCGTCCAGGCTGATCGCCGGTTGCCCCGAACGTTTGCCGTGGGCATCGATCTCGACCACACCGGCCAGGTGCAGCAGCGAATACAGCAGCATCGACGCATGCCCCACCGACAACACAAAGCGGTCACGGTTGGGCCAGTCGGGATGCTCGGGGTGGTAGCGCAGGCAGCGGCTCCACAGCGTATACCCCACCGGCGCCAGGCCCATGGGCGTGCCGGGGTGGCCGGAGTTGGCCTTCTGCACGGCGTCCATGGCCAGGGTGCGCAGGGTGTTAATGCATTGGGTGTCGACAGCGGTGGCAGCATGAGTCATGAAACCGTTCTCCCTCGGGTGGCGATCTACAGTGGAGGGCTGGGTGTGGCAAAGGTTTGATCCCATTGCCCGCGCCACGACGAACGGGGATGGATTGACCCTGAACATGACAAGACCGGCTGGAATGGGCTAGCTTCAAGGGGGTAAGCCATTGATCAACATGCGGAGGTACGCCATGCCAGTGAAACACGACCTGTATCAGGATTTGGGGTTGAGCAAGGAAGCCGTTCACGAACGCAGGGCGAACGACAAACGCCTGGACTCGCTGTTCACTCAATACGATGCGGCCGATGGGGAGGTGCTGAAGGCGGAATCGGCCAAGGCCAGCGATGAGGAGGTGGAGAAGCTGAAGAAGAAACGCCTGTTGGTCAAGGACGAGATTGTGGGGCGATTGGGTTAAATGAAAATCTTGACCCACCGGTAGGAGCGAGCTTGCTCGCGAAGAACGTCAACGATTACGCAGCTCTTCTGATTTAACGCGGCGTTCTCAAGTTTTTCGCGAGCAAGCTCGCTCCTACAAAAAGCACAGCGTATTTATTCAGGATTGTCTTAGGGACATCATTCACGCCACTGTCTATGATCCCGCCCGCCCGGCCCTGGGGACTGTTGCGGCGCAAGGATTGCGCCGGTGAGCCGGGTGGGCACTCTCCGTTTTTACACCAGCAGTGTCCGGGTGCATTCATCTATGGAGCGCTGCTGCGTCTCGCCATACACCTTCAATTCATCGACAGTCGTGCGCCCCAGGGCCTTCTCGAATTCGGCCTGGTTCGAATTGGCCGCGTAGTGACTCTGCGCCCCATCCCCCAGGTTCGACTGGAAAATCCCCGCCGCACTCACTGGCAGGAAATCCTCATACACCAAGGGTTCGACAGCCACATGGCCGGCGGCGACCAGTGCCTCCAGTGTGCGCGGTTGATCGGCCTGGCCGCGTGCCGCCAGGCCTTTCTCCGTGGCGAAGTAGCGGAAGTAGGCCAGATCCTGCTCACGCATCTGCCCGTGGTTATCCGGGAAGGCCTGGAAGTGCTGCTCCATCAACTGCATGTAGCGCGCGGCATTGCCCTCGTTGGGGAAGGCGCCCAGTTCGTCGCGCGCGGCATTCAGCAGTTGGTCGTACAGCGCGCGGCCCTTGGGCGTCAGCGCCACGCCACGCTGTTCGATTTCGCCGAAACGCGCGCTATGGCTGCCCTGGGCATCGGTGAAGGCGATGGGTTCGTCGAGGGCCTTGAAGCTGGTCTGGCGCAACAGGATCGGGCACTGGCGGCGGGGCGGCCCTTCGATCACGGCCTTGGGGGTGATGCCCTTGCCGGGCATGGCGGCCTGGACCTGGTCGATGTCCAGGGTGCGCGGGGTCAGGTGGTTGATGTGCGGGCCCTTGAAGGCCACCACGTCGGCGATCAGGCGGTGCTGGTCGCTGAGTTGCTGGTACTGCGCGGCGGTCACGGTCGCGGTGTGGTGCCAGCGGAAGGTTTCCAGGGCCTGGCGCACAAACTCATCGGCATCCGCAGCGTTGAGGCCACCGTCCTTCTCCGCTTGTTCGATCAGCGCCAGGGCGCGGGGAGTGAATATCGAGCGCTTGGCCAGGGCGGTTTCGGCAAACCCGCGCAGCTCGGGGTTTTCGATCAGCTCCAGGCGCAGCAATGAGGTAAACACGCGAAACGGGCTGGTCTGCAGCGCGCTTTCGTGCACGGCGCGGAACGCCGTGGAATGCACCGGGACGCCGGCAGGGGTCAGGTCGTAGTAACCCACCGGCTGCATGCCCATCACCGCGAACAGGCGGCCGATGGTCGCCAGTTCCGCCGCGGTGCCGAGGCGGATGGCGCCATGGCGCTCCATGTCCAGGCGCTGGATCTCACCGGTGCGTTGCAGCTGTTGCGCCAGGCCCGGTTCGCTGGCGAGTACGCGGGCGTTGGTGGCGGCGACCAGCTCCATCAGTGCGCCATACAGCGGAACTTCATCTCGGTACATGTCGGACATGGCCTTGGAAAAGCCCTTGCGGATCTCGTCGGGGCTGACATGTGCGGTGCTGTGCATAGAAAAATTCCTGATGACGCTGATGGGCGCGGCCGATACCTGGATTTTGTTGGGCTGTGGGCGGGCGTGCAAACGAAGAATCCTCTGGACTTCATTCTGCAAATGAATGAAATGACGTGAATATGACAAAAAACGGCGGCAGGGAAATTTCATTTTCCAGGCCCTTTTCTAAAGAAAGCTTCACGAGGTCCGCCCTGGCCGGCATGAAAGAATCGTCACGTTTGCAGAGCCGACAGTGGGTTTGCACGCCAAACACGATAAAAAAACATTCAGGGGCCGCAGTTAATGAAAATTTCTACACTGGCGCTGTCGATCACCGCCGCCGTTCTTGCACAACAGGCTTACGCTGATGACTTCGGGCTCGGCGCGCTGGGCACGGGCAATGGCCACAGCGGCTTTCTCGAAGACAGCCATGCGTCCGTCAGTTCGCGGACCATGTACTACAGCGCAGATAACCGCTCGGGGACCAATAACGACTTGCGCGAAGCTGCTACCGCACTGCGTTTCGACTACAAATCCGGCTTCACCCAAGGCACCGTTGGCCTGGGTTTCGACGTGATGGCCTTCGGCGCCCTGCGCCTGGACGGTGGCGATGGTCACACTGCGGGCCCGGGCCTGGCGGGTAATGGCAACAGCTTCTTCCCAACCAAAAACAACGGCACCGAGCCGGCCGACTCCTTCGGTCGCGCGGCCGGCAACGTGAAGTTCCGCATTTCCCAGACCGAGTTGCATGTCGGTGGTGGCCTGGCGCCGGTGTTGCCGATCCTGGTCTCCAACGACAGCCGCGTGGCGCCGCAAACCTTTGACGGCGGCATCCTCACCTCCAACGATATTCCCAACGTCACCTTCACCGGCGGCGAGCTGAACCGCGCCGAAGGCCGTGCCTCCAGCAACTCCACGGGCTTGAGCGTGGCCGGCGGTACGCGCGACAGCGACAGCTTCAAGTTCGGTGGGGTGGACTACAAGCCGTTTGGTTCGTCCGACAACGCCATCGCAAAAAACCTGACGTTGCAGTACTACTACGCCCAGTTGCAGGACTTCTACAAACAGAACTACGTCGGCCTGGTCCACGTGCTGCCCCTGGGCAACGACCAGTCGTTCAAGACCGACCTGCGTTACTTCGACAGCAGCAGCGACGGCAAGAATGGCGAGAGTGGCTACCAGTTCAACAACAACGGCGGCTACGCCAAGCACGCCAACGAAGTGGACAACAAAACCTACAGTGCCGCGTTCACCTACCAACTGGGCGGCAGCAGCCTGATGCTTGGCCATATCGGCGTGGGTGACGATGGTGGTTTTGTCTGGGTCAACCAGGGCAGCCTTGCCGATCCCCACGCCCAAGGCGCCGGCGGCAGCGACTTCTACCTGTTCACCGACGCAGTGGTGGGCCAGTTCTCCCGGGCGGGCGAGCAGGTCAACTTCGGGCAGTATGCGTATGACTTCAAGGCCTACGTGCCGGGCCTGAAAGCGTCCGTGGCCTACCTGGACGGTACGGATATCAAGTCGAAGGTCGCCGGTGGCCCTGACCAGAAAGAAAACGAAACCGACTTCCGCCTGGACTACGTGGTGCAGGCCGGTCCTCTGAAAGGCTTCGGTACCACCTTGCGTACCGGCACCTATCACGGCAAAAACACCGGCACCGCCGACCAGGACCAGACCCGCCTGATCTTCAACTACACCTACGCCATCTTCTAAGTCTTCATGTGCACCCGGGCGTCATTGGGCTCTACACTGCTCCTCACCTGGTAGGCGATGGAGGACCCGATGACGGCCACACCCGACACCCGAATACTGGACACGATCGAAGGCCAACGCCTGGCGACGCCGGAGGCCGAGCGTTGGCGCGAGTGGGGCCCCTACCTGAGCGAACGCCAATGGGGCACGGTGCGCGAAGACTACAGCGCCGACGGCGATGCCTGGGCTTACTTCCCCCATGAACATGCACGCAGCCGCGCCTACCGCTGGGGCGAGGATGGCCTGGCCGGGTTCAGCGACAAGGCGCAACACTGGTGCCTGGGCCTGGCCCTGTGGAACGAGCGCGACGCGATCCTCAAGGAGCGCCTGTTCGGCCTGAATAACGCCGAGGGCAACCACGGTGAAGACGTCAAGGAGTTGTACTTTTTCGTCGACGGTGTGCCCAGCCATGCCTATATGCGCATGCTCTACAAATACCCCCATGCGGCCTTTCCCTACGCCGACCTGATTGCCGAGAACGCCCGGCGTGGGCTGGGCGATGCCGAGTACGAGATCCTCGATACCGGCGTGTTCGAAGACAACCATTACTGCGACGTCAGCGTCGAATACGCCAAGCACCAGCCCGACGATATTTTCATGCGCGTCACCGTGCACAACCGTTCGCAGCAGCCGACGCGCCTGCAGGTGCTGCCGCAGCTGTGGGCGCGCAATGACTGGAGCTGGACCTCGGATGCGCCCAAGCCGCAGTTGAGGCTGGACGGCGAACACGTGCTGGCCCGTCATCATGCACTGCCCGATCTGCGCCTCAGCACCTGGGGGCAGGAGAGTGTGGAATGGCTGTTCTGTGAAAACGAGAGCAACTTCCCGCGACTGGGCGGGCAACCGGCGCCGGGGCCGTTCAAGGACGGGATCAACGATTATGTGGTTGAAGGGCTGGACGCTGCGATTCGCCGCGACACCGGTACCAAGGTGGCCGCACGCTTTATCCTTGAGCTGGCGGGCCTGCAAAGCAAAAGCCTTTACCTGCGCCTTGCACCCGTGGACGCGCCGGAGGTCAACGCGCGCAAACTGTTTGAGCAGCGTCGCCAGGAAGCCGATGACTTCTACGCCGCCTTGCAGCAAGGCCTCGTCGATGACGACGCGCGCAACGTGCAGCGCCAGGCCCTGGCTGGCTTGCTGTGGTCCAAGCAGCTCTACTATTTCGATGTGAACCAGTGGCTCGACGGCGACCCCGCCCAGCCCGCGCCACCGCCCGAGCGCCTGCATATCCGCAATACCCATTGGCGGCACCTGTCCAACTTCGACATCCTGTCCATGCCCGACACCTGGGAATACCCGTGGTACGCCTCCTGGGACCAGGGCTTCCAGGCGGTGGCGTTTGCCCTGATCGATCCGGGGTATGCCAAGCAACAGCTGTTGTTGCTGGTGAAGGACCGCTTCATGCACCCCAACGGCCAACTGCCCGCCTATGAATGGCGCTTCGACGACGCCAACCCACCGGTGCATGCCTGGGCCAGCTGGCGCGTGTACCAGCAGGACAAGGCGCTGACCGGTGTGGGCGACCTGGATTTCCTCGAGCGGATCTTCCACAAGCTGCTGCTGAATTTTTCCTGGTGGGTCAACCGCAAGGACGCCGAGGGTCGCAACCTGTTCCAGGGCGGCTTCCTGGGGCTGGACAATATCGCCTTGTTCGACCGCTCGGCCGCGTTGCCGCCGGGGTATCAGCTCGATCAGGCCGACGGCACCGCCTGGGTGGCGGCGTATGCGCTGGACTTGATGCGTATCGGCCTGGAGTTGGCCAAGCGCAATGCGGTGTATGTCGATATCGCGGTGAAGTTTTTCGAGCATTTCCTGTATATCGCCGGCGCCATCAACCGCGTCGACGACAGCGCCGAAGGCCTGTGGGACGAGCAGGACCTGTTCTTCTACGACGTACTGCACCGTCCCGATGGCCAGAACGAGCCGGTGCGGCTGCGCTCCATCGTCGGCCTGATGCCGTTGTTTGCCGTGCTGGTGCTGGAGCAACGCGAACACGAGGGGCTGGAAGGGTTGCGTGAACGGCTGTTGGGGTTCATGCACCACCGGCCGGACCTGGCCAAACTGGTGTCGCGCTGGAACGAACCGGGGCAGGGCAATCGCCTGTTGCTGGCGCTGTTGCGTGGCGAGCGCACCAAGGATTTGCTGCGGCGCATGCTCGATGACGACGAATTCCTCTCGGCCTTTGGCGTGCGTTCCCTGTCCAAGGCGTTCGCCGAGCAGCCACTGGCGCTGAAGATGAATGGCGACACCCTGTGCGCCCGTTACCAGCCGGGTGAATCCGACTCGCGCCTGTACGGCGGCAATTCCAACTGGCGCGGGCCCTTGTGGATGCCGGTGAACTACATGCTGATCGAATCGCTGCGCGAATTTCACCGCTACTACGCGGACAACTTCTCGGTGGAATACCCCACGGGCAGCGGGTATCTGGCATCCCTGGAGGACGTGGCCGACAGCCTCAGCCAGCGGATGACCCGCCTGTTTCTGCGGGATGAAAACGGTTCACGACCGTCGATGGCGGGGTATGCGCAGTTGGAGGCGGACCCGGCCAGTCGTGACCTGGTGTTGTTCCATGAGTATTTCCATGGCGAGACGGGGCGGGGGTTGGGGGCTTCGCACCAGACCGGATGGAGTGCGTTGGTGGCGTTGCTGCTACAGCCCAAATGCGGGAGGGGGCTTGCCCCCGATAGCGGTGGGTCAGTCAACTGATGACGCGACTGACAAACCGCCATCGGGAGTAAGCCCCCTCCCACAGGGATTCAGGGTTGCCCGTGAATCAGGAAGGGAACAGTTCGCTCAGCTTCATGGCCAGCATCATGTCGCCTTCGGTGCGCAGCTTGCCGCCCATGAAGGCCTGCATGCCGTCGGTGGAACCGTCGACGATGCCCTCCAGGGTCTCGCTGTCCATGACCAGGGTCACTTGGGCGTCCGGGTTTTCGCCTTCCTGCAGTTCGCAGGTCTTGTCTTTGACCACCAGGGAAAAGTTCTTGGTGTCGTCGATACGGAAACCGAACACCAGGTCCAAGCCTTCGGCAGCGCTTGGGTTGAATTTGGCTTTCATTGCTTCTACGGCTTTAGCTACGTCAGTCATGGTTTCGATCCTTTTATGGTGAGTCCAGTGACCTTGGGGTCACGGTTGGCCGCACTTCATCGGAAGGTGATGAGTTGCGGCGCCTTCAACAGTTGCAAGTGGGTGTGACTGTTGAAGGAAGCCAGTGCCACCTCGCGACCGCGGAATTTCAGCTGGTTGAGCGAGGTGTTAACAATTTGCCAGTTCAGTTCGAAGGCCTGGGCGGCAGGCATCCGGGTAATCAGGTGGAGCAGGGCGGTGATGGTGCCGCCGGAGGTGAACACCGCGATCTTCTGCGTGTTGTCCGCCGCTTCCAGAATGCGTTGCAGGCCACCCTGGACGCGCTCGACGAACCCCAGCCAGCTTTCCAGCCCCGGGGGGTCATAGGTGCCGGCCAGCCAGCGCTCGATGATCAGGGCGAAGATGCGTTGGAACTCGCTGCGGTTTTGCGCGGCGTTGCGCAGGATGTCCAGGGCGTCGGGTTCGCTGCCGAGCAGGTCGGGGAGCAGGGCGCGGATGATTGCGTCGGCGTCGAATTCGTTGAAGGCGCTGTCGGTTTCCAATGCAGGCACCGGCAGGCCGAGGGTGCTGTATTGATCGAAGGCGGCAGTGGCGGTGTGCTGCTGGCGGCGCAGGTCGCCGGCGATGCAGCGGTCGAACACCAGGCCCATATCCGCCAGGTGGCGGCCGAGCACTTGCGCTTGTTCCACGCCGACGGGCGACAGCACGTCATAGTCGTCTGCACCGAAGGAGGCCTGGCCATGTCGAATCAAATAGATGCTGCCCACGTCCGTTTTCCCGGTACGTTGAAAGTCTGGCGAGGTTATGAGGATGCCAGGGTGCTGTCAATGAAAAAACATACGCTTGTTTTAAAAGCTCGTTGGAGCGCGTTCCTGCTGGCGGTTTGAGCACTGGCCGCCCGGCGATCCCGTCGGTATGCTTGGGCAATCCGCGCCTGGCGCCGTGCATTGTTAAGGAGACACATGGATTTTTTGGCTGAATACGCGAGCTTTCTGGCGAAGACTGTCACCCTGGTGGTCGCTATTCTGGTGGTCTTGATCAGCTTCGCGGCACTGCGCAGTAAAGGGCGTCGCAAAGCCGCCGGCCAACTGCAAGTCAGCAAGCTCAATGACTTCTATAAGGGCCTGCGTGAGCGCCTGGAGTCGAGCCTGCTCGACAAGGAGCAGCTCAAGGCCCTGCGCAAGTCCGAAAGCAAAGCCGAAAAGAAGAACGGCAAGAAGAAACCCGAGGTCAAGCCACGGGTGTTCGTGCTGGATTTCGACGGTGACATCAAGGCCTCGGCCACCGAGAGCCTGCGCCATGAAATCACCGCGCTGCTGAGCCTGGCCACGCCCAAGGACGAAGTGGTGCTGCGCCTGGAAAGCGGCGGCGGCATGGTCCACAGCTACGGCCTGGCGTCGTCGCAACTGGCGCGTATCCGCCAGGCGGGCGTGCCGTTGACCGTGTGCATCGACAAGGTCGCGGCCAGCGGCGGCTACATGATGGCGTGCATCGGCGAGAAGATCATCAGCGCACCGTTTGCCATCCTCGGCTCCATTGGCGTGGTGGCGCAGTTACCCAACGTCAACCGCCTGCTGAAAAAGCACGACATCGACTTTGAAGTGCTGACCGCCGGCGAGTACAAGCGCACCCTCACGGTGTTTGGCGAAAACACCGAGAAAGGCCGCGAGAAGTTCCAGGAAGACCTGGACATCACCCATCAGCTGTTCAAGAACTTCGTCTCGCGTTATCGCCCACAGCTGGCGATTGATGACGTAGCGACCGGAGAGGTGTGGCTGGGTGTTGCCGCGCTGGATAAGCAACTGGTCGACGAACTGCAAACCAGCGACGAATACCTGGCCACCAAGGCCAAGACCGCCGAAGTGTTCCACCTGCACTATGCCGAGCGTAAAAGCCTGCAGGAACGGGTGGGCCTGGCGGCCAGCGGCTCGGTAGATCGGGTGCTGCTGACCTGGTGGAGTCGCCTGACCCAGCAACGCTTCTGGTAAGGCCCTTTGAGGTATAGGTAATACCTGTGGGAGGGACGGTGCGACGATTCGACTTGCCCCCGATGGCGGCCTGACAGCCGACCAGGCCGACCAGGATGTTGGATCAGACCGAGTACATATCCGTTGCTTCGGTAACGGCGGCTATTGGTTCCGCCCTTACGGCGGCTCACTTTTGAAAAGCGCAAAAGTAAGCAAAACGCTTCGCCCCACCACTCGGCACCTCGCCTACGCTCGGTGTGCCCGTAATCCGACAGTGATTTGGGGGGCCGCCGCCACGCGCCATCCATGGCGCGGGGCGGCTAAACCGGCATCCCTGCCGGTTTACCCCCCAAATCACTATCGAATTCCGGCCAGCGTGGTTTAACGGGGCGCCTGAGATCAAGATCAAGAGCCGCTCGCTTCGCATCGTGGTTAGCGTTGGCTGCTACAAAGTTTTGTAGATACCTATGCTCATCGGGGGCAAGTCGAATCGGCGCACCGTCCCTCCCACATTCAGTTCGGTGTGGGTATCGGCTTGCGCATCAGCCTCCCCACCACCAGCGCTCCGAGCAATCCCAGCACACCCGCCACCCACAATACGTAACTGAATCCACCCACAAACGCCTGCCGCGCCAGCGGTTGCACCATCGCCCGTGCCGGCTCGGGCAACAAGCCCATTGCCGCCGGCATATCCCCGGCCACCACCCGTGAAGCAATCCCCGCCACCTGCGCCTGCCATTGCGTGTCGATACGTGCGCGCAACACGTGCTCGCTGTGGCTGCTCAGCAGTGCGCCATACACGCCAATCGCCAACATGATCGCGCTGAACCGCATGGTGGTGCTCATGCCCGACGCCATCCCCGCACGGTCCCGTGGCACGCAGGCCATGATGTTTTTTTGCGTATCACCATTGAGCAAACCGGCACCGGCACCGGTGACGGCAATCGCCAGGGCGAAGGGCAGGTAGCCGCCGATATTCACCGCCCAGGCACTTAGCAGGTTGCCGCAGCCCACCAGGGTCAACCCGGTTGCCATCATCGTTGCCGGTGCGAAGCGCCCCGCCAGCCGCGCGCCGATCCGGGGACAGACCAGCATGGTCAGGGCGAACGGCAGCATGCCCAGGCCCGAGGCAATCGCGGAGAAGCCCAGGCCGTTCTGCAGATAGAACGGCAGCAGCGTCATCATCACTTGGGCACAGCCGGCGTAGGCAAACATCCCGAGCAAGGCGCCGATAAAACGCGGGTGGCGAAACAGTTGCAGGTCCACCATGGGCCGCCGCTGCACACGTTCGACCCCTACAAATACACCCAGCAACACCGCACCGCCGATCAGGCGTGCATAGGTCAGCGGGTTATCCCAGCCGATACGGTTGGCCTCGATCAGGCCCCAAATCAGGCACAACAGGCTCGCGCTGAAGGCCAGGCTGCCCCACGGGTCGAGGCGGGCGGATTGGCTATCGCGGGATTCCGCAATGGCGTGCAGCACCAGGCTCATCAGCGCCAGGCCCACGGGCAGGTTGAGGTAGAAAATCCAGCGCCAGCCCAGGTACTCGGTGATCACGCCGCCCAGGGTCGGTGCGGCCGTCATCGCCACGCCCATGCATGCGCCCCAGAACGCCCAGGCCTTGGCCCGCTCGACTTCATCGTGGAAGGTATGGCCAATGGAGGCCAGGGCTGACGTGAGCAGTAACGCTGCGCCGACGCCCTTTACCGCGCGGGCGATATCCAGCCACAACGCACTCGGCGCCGCCCCGCAGCCAAGGGAGGCGAGGATAAAAATACTCAGGCCCCAGACCAGGGATTTCTTGCGCCCGAACCGGTCGGCAAGGCTACCGGCCGGCAGCAGCAAGGCGGCAAACGCCAGCATGTAGGCGCTGACCACCCACTCGATATCGGCAAAGTTCGCCCCCAGGTCGCGAGCGATGCTCGGCAGGGTCACGGCGACGATATTGGTGTCGAGCACGATCAGCGAGCAGACGCCGGACGCGGTCAGCAACGTCAGGCGCGGGTTGACTCGGCTCATGATTGGATTACCTTACAGGCAATAGGGGAAATGCAGTTGATGGGCATCGCAAGGGCGCTCCAGTGGTGAGGTGCTTCGAGCTTATCCCTGGCCACTGCTGGTATTGTTAGCCACTGTGGAGCACTTCATTACCTTTGAGCTAATCCTGTTATGGATATCCGCCATTTTCGCTACTTCCTCGCCGTGGCCCGGCAGCGCAACTTCACCCGTGCCGCCGAGCAATTGGGCATTGCGCCACCGACCCTGAGCCGGCAGATCCAGGACATGGAAACCAGCCTGGGCACGCGCTTGTTTATCCGCCGGCAACGCGAAGTCAGCCTCACCGAAGCCGGCGCCGCCTTGCTGGTCGAGGCCGAAGCCACCGTGCGCCAGTTTGAATTCGCCCAACGCCATGCCCAGCGTGCCGGGCGTGGCGAGATCGGCCATATCGAATTGGGTTACGTGGCTTCGGCGCTGTACGCCGGGCTGTTGCAGCGGCAGATGCGTGCGTTCGGCCAGGCATTTCCCGACGTCAGCGTGACGGTGCGCGAATGCGCCATGGCCACGCTGCCGAGTGCGGTGGCGGACGGGCGCTATGACATCGGCTACATCCGCTCGCCGATGACCTTGCCCGAGGGGGTGGAGGCGGTGCGCCTGGACGGCGAAGGTTTTGTCCTGGCGCTGCCCCAGGATTCCTGGCTGTTGGGGCTCGCGGCCATAGGCTGCGAACACCTGCAAAACGAGACATTTATCCTGCCGGAGCAAATCAGCGGCACCCTGCATATCGCCGCGCAAGGCGGTTATGCTCCGCGCCTGGGGCCACAGCCGGGCGGGCTGGTCGCGGTAGTGGCGCTGGTGTCGATGGGGCAGGGCGTGGCGGTGGTGCCCGCGTCAATGGTCGGGCATGTGCAGTTGCCGGGCGTGGTGTACCGCAGCATTCAGGGCTGCGATGCATCCTCGTGGCTGTCGCTGATTCACCGGCGCTTCGAGAAAGCGCCGGCGGTGGCGCGGTATATCCAGCAGGTCAAGCACTCAGGCGCGGCTGCACCGAATCCGCCAGGCGCGTAAGGATCAGGCAGCACGACACCGCCCCCGCATCCAGCACGCCGAGTGAGCGCTCGCCCAGGCGACTGGCGCGGCCGATCTTCGCCACCAGGTCCTTGGTGGAGTCGCGCCCCTGGGAGGCGGCGGTTTTCATCGCCTCCAGTGCATCACTGAAGGACGCCCCCGAGGCGTGCGCGCGCTCGAAGGCTTCCACCGCCGGGATCAATGTGTCCATCAGGCACTTGTCGCCCACGCCCGCTTCGGTGATGTCCTGCAACGAGGTCAGGCCGCCGCGCAACAGGTGGGCGAAGGTGGCCGCGTCGATGTCGTCACGGCCACGCACTTCGTCGGCCATGCCGATAAACAGGCTGCCATACAACGGCCCCATGGAGCCGCCGATGCCTTCCATCAGGCTTAGGGTCAGTTCATCCAGGGCTTCGGCGAGGGTCAGTTGGCGACCTTCGATCGTGCGCCCGCAATGGGCGAAGCCCTTGGCCATGTTGATGCCATGGTCGCCGTCGCCAATCGCGCCGTCGACTTCGCTGAGGTATTCACGGTTGGCCACGATCACGCTGACCAGGTCGGTGACGATGGCGCTGCCGTGGTGGCTGGAAAAATGCTGGCTCATGGTTCAGTCCGCCTGGGTCATGCCGATGGAGCGGCAGGGTTGGTCGATCAGGGTTTTCAGCTCGGCGTCGAGGCCGAGCAGGGTCAGGGTCACGCCCATCATTTCCAGGGAGGTGAAGTAGTTGCCGACGTAGCAGCGGTGAATCTTCAAGCCCTTGGCCTTGAGTTGGCGTTCGACCTCGGCATAGAAAATATACAGCTCCATCACCGGCGTGGCGCCAAGACCGGAGACCAGCACCACCACGCTGTCATCCTGGCTGAAGTCGCGGTCGGCGAGGATCGGCGCGAGCATGCGCTCGGCCATGGCGGCGGCGGATTCGATCGGGATGACCTCAATGCCCGGTTCGCCGTGATGGCCGATGCCCAGTTCCATCTGGCCGTCGGGGATCTGGAAGTTGGGCTTGCCCACGGCGGCAATGGTGCAGGGCGTGAGGCCGATGCCAATCGAGCGGCACTGGTCGACGGTTTTCTGCGCGACGCGAATCACGCCGTCGAGGTCGTAGTGCTGGGCGGCTGCGGCACCGCCGATCTTCCACATGAAGATTTCCCCGGCCACGCCTCGACGTTTGGCGATCTCGGCCTTGGGCGCGGAGGCCACGTCGTCGTTGGCGACCACGGTGCGGATGCGCATGTCTTTGCTGGCGGCCATTTTCATCGCCAGCTTCACGTTCATATTGTCGCCGGCATAGTTGCCGTACAGGCAGGCCACGCCGGCGCCATGGTCGGCAGCGCGGAAGGCGTCGAAAAAGCTCTTGGCGGTGGGCGAGGAGAAAATCTCGCCGACGGCCACCGCGTCGACCAGGCCGGGGCCGACATAGCCGAGAAAGGCCGGCTCATGGCCGGAGCCGCCCCCCGTGACAATGCCGACACGCCCTGGCCCGGAAGGCCTGGCCTTGACGATCACCCGTGGGTTGCTTTCGTACTGGCGCAGTTCGGGGTGCGCGACCAGGATGCCGCGCAGCATGTCCTCGACCACTTGGTCCGGATCGTTGATGACTCGATTCATAACGCGGGTTCCTGTGTTCTTTTTGTAGGGGCGAGCTTGCTCGCGAAAAGCGTGAAGACACCGCGTTTATCCAGAAGCCCCGCGTTATCGTTGTCGACCTTCGCGAGCAAGCTCGGCTCCTGCAGTAAAGCGGTTGTGTGTTCCTAGGGTTCGAGTACAACCTTGAGCGACTTGTCGCCACGTTCCATCACCGCAAACGCTTCCTTGAAGTCCGCCAGGGCGAACTTGTGGGTGACTACATCGCGCATATCGATCTTGCGGTTGCCGATAAAGTCGATGGCCCGCGGGTACATGTACGGCCCCAGGTGCGAGCCGAGGATGTCCAGCTCCTTGCGGTCGCCGATGATCGACCAGTCCACCGTGGCCTCGTCGTTGAATACGCTGAACTCCACGAAGCGCCCCAGCTTGCGCAGCATCGCCAGGCCCTGGTTCACCGCCTTGTGGTGCCCGGTGGCCTCGATATAGATGTCGCAGCCATAGCCGTCGGTGATCGCGCGGATGTTGGCCAGTACGTCCACTTCGGCCGGGTTCCACACTTCGTCGGCGCCCATGCGCAGGGCGAGGGCGGCGCGTTCGGGTTTCATGTCGAGCACGATGAGTTTTTTCGGGTTGCGCAAACGCACGGCGCCGATGATGCCCAGGCCCAGGGTGCCGGCGCCGGCGACCACCACAATGTCGTCATGGTCGACGTTGGCGCGTTCCGCCGCATGCAGTGAGCAGGCCAGGGGTTCGATCAGGATCGCTTCGTCGGGGGCGATGGATTCCGGCACTTTGTGAATGATGCCTTCCTTGGTGAAGATCATGTACTGGGCCATGGCACCCTGCACATTGTTCTGGAAACCATAGAGGTCGTGTTTCTGGCACATCCAGTACTGGCCGTGGTTGCAGAAGCGACAGCCCCAGCACGGCACGATCTGCTCCGAGATCACCCGGTCACCGACCTTCACGCCGCGCTTTTCCGCGCCCGGGCCCAGGGCCACCACGCGACACACGAACTCATGGCCGGGGATCATCGGCGGCTTGACGTAGCGCGGTTGCTCGGCATCGCCCCAGAACGACGGCGCGCCGCGATAGGTCTTGATGTCGCCCATGCAAATGCCGCACAACTCGACCTTGGTGAGGATCTCATCGGGGCCGGGCGTGGGTACGTCGACGGTTTCCAGGCGATAGTCTTCCGGGCCGTGGCAAACCACGGCCTGCATGGTTTTCGGGATGGCCGGCGAGAGTTGTTCGGGTGTGCGTTCGGTGACAGTGGACATGACAAAACCTCACGACAGATAAATGAATTACTGAATGCTGTAGCCGCCGTCGATCACCAGGTTGGCGCCGGTGATCATCTGCGCGGCATCGCTGAGCAGGTACAGCGCCAGCCCGGCGATTTCCTCCGGCTGCGCAAAGCGGCCCGCCGGGATCTGCAATTTGGCCCGTTCGCCGACTTCACCGGCCCAGGCCTTCTTGCCCAGCGCGGTCTCGACGATGGTGGGGGAAATGGCGTTGACATTGATGTGCGGCGCCCATTCCATGGCCAATACCTTGGTCATGCCGACGATGGCCGCCTTGCTGGCGCAGTAGGCGACGTGGCGGTCGAGGCCGATCACCGCGGCCTGGGACGCGAGGTTGACGATGCGCCCGCTGCCCTGGGCGAGCATGTGCCGGGCGCAGGCCTGGGCCACGAAAAAGCTGGCCTTGAGGTTGATGTCCAAGGTGGTGTCCCAGGCGCTTTCGCTGACATCGACGGCCTTGTCCAGCAGGGCCACGCCGGCGCTGTTGATCAGGTAATCCAAGCGTTGGAAGTGTGCGAAGACTTGGTCGATGGTGTGTTGCACCTGGTTGATCTGGCTGAGGTCGACGGCAATGCCCAGATGCCCGGCACCCAGGCCCGCTGCCACTTCAACCACCGCCGGGTCGCGGTCGAGCAAAGCCACGCGGGCGCCGCGCTCCACCAGCAGGCTGGCACAGGCCAGGCCGATACCGGCGGCGCCGCCGGTGATCACCGCGCAACGGCCGTTGAGGTCGAAGGCTTGGTTCCAGAATCCAGACATGCATGACTCCTCTTTCAATAACGATCGAGATCCAATGTGGGAGGGGGCAAGCTCTCTCCCACACTTGACTGTATTTCAAGCCAATAACTACTTACCGCCACTGACCTGTTTGTACAGCGCATCGGCGTTGGCGTTAGTCACGGGCACCCACGGCAGGATGTAGGTCTTGGCCGTGCCATCGCCCCATTTCACGTCCTTGGCATAGCGCTCCCAGATCACCGACTGCGGTTTGTAGTCCTTGCCGGCCAGTGCGCGCAACGCCACGTCCAGTGCGCCCTGGGACTGGGCCTGGGCGTCCTGGAGGAAGGTGGTGACTTCGTCTTTTTTCGCCGCCTGGATCGCGTCCGGCATGCCGTCGATGGACGTGACGGGCACATCCTTGGAGGTCAGGCCGTGGGATTTGAGGGCCTGCACGGCGCCGAGGGCCATGTCGTCGTTCTGCGCGATCACGCCGTTGATGCCTTTGGGGTGGGCGTTCAACCAGTCTTCGGTCAGCGCCAGCGCCTGGGCGCGGTCCCAGTTGGCGGTCTTTTTCTCGATGATCTTGATGCCAGGGTGCTTGCCCAGCACTTCCAGCTCGCCTTTCTCGCGGTCGATCTGCGCCGACTGGCCAATCGGGCCCTGGATGATCACCACGTTGCCCTTGCCGTTGAGCTTGTCGACCATGGCCTGGGCCTGCAGGCGGCCGCCTTCGACGTCATCGTTACCGACGTAGGGCACCGAGGCGTCGGCGACCTTGGTGTTGGAGGCGATAACCACCACGTCGTTGCTCATGGCTTGCTTGATCGTGCCGACGCCGGCCTTGGTGTCGATCGGCACGAACAGGATTGCGTCATAGCGCTGGGTCACCATGTTTTCGATCTGGTTGTTCTGGGTCAGGGCGTCGTAGTTGCCGTCGAACACGGTCAACTGCACGGTGCCATCCTTGACCGCCGGGTGCTCCTTGAGCTCGCGGACCCAGTTCTGCATGAACTGGCCTTTGAGGCCATAGACGGCCGCGCCGACCTTGTAGGTCTTGCCGTCGGCGGCCATTGCGATACTGCCGGCGAGCAGGGAGAGAGCCGCCGCGGCGGCCAGGGTGGTACCAAGTTTCATGGGGGAACTCCGGTTATTGTTGTAGTGGTCGTTCTCTAGCGTTTTTTCTTGCGCCACACGTCGATCAGTACTGCAAACACGATGATCAGGCCCTTGGCGACCTGCTGGTAATAGGAGGACACGCCGAGCAGGTTCAGGCCGTTGTTGATCACGCCGATCAACAACGCGCCGAACAGCGTGCCGACAATGCTGCCGGTGCCGCCCGACAGGCTGGTGCCGCCGATGACCACGGCGGCTATCGCGTCCAACTCATAGGACACCCCGGCCTGGGGCAGGGCGGAGGTGGTGCGTGCCGACAACACCACGCCCGCCAACCCGGCGAGCAGGCCGGACACCACGTACACCGAAAACATCACCTTGCGCACGCCGATCCCGGAGGTGCGCGCGCTCTTTTCATTGCCGCCCACCGCGTACACATAGCGGCCGTAGGTGGTGTAGCGCAGCACCATCCAGAAGATCAGCGCGACCACGGCGAAGATGATGATCGGCACGCCAATCGGGCCGATCTTGCCGATGCCCAGGGCCAGGTAGGCGTCGGGCAGGTCGGTGATCGGGCTGCCGTCGTTGAGGATGAAGGTCATGCCGCGGGCAATGCTGAGCATGCCGAGGGTGGCCACAAACGGCGGGATCGACAGGTTGGCGACCATAAAGCCGTTGACCACGCCGAGCATCGCCCCGGCAAACATCCCCGCACTCACTGCCGCCAGCAGCCCGTAGCCCTGGGTCGCGACCATGGCGCTGCACAATCCGGCAAAGGCCAGGATCGAGCCGACGGAAAGGTCGATGCCCTTGGTCAGGATCACGTAGGTCATGCCCACCGCGAGGATGCCGTTGATGGAGGTCTGGCGCAGGATGTCCATCCAGTTGCGCCAGGTCATGAAGTACTCGCTGGAAAACGCCATCACCACGCACAGCAGGATAAACACCAGCGGCAGGCCGAAACGGTCTAGGGACAGGCGCAGGCGGTTGCGTGGCGCTGTGGTGATGGGGGCGGCAATGGTTTTGGCATTCATGAGGCAAGACTCAACAGGGCTTCCTGGGAAAGGGCGGTGTCGGTGCTGATGGTCACCAGGCGGCCGCCCTTGAAGACGGCGATGCGGTCACTCAGGTGCAACAGTTCCGGGGCTTCCGACGACACCACGATGGCGGCGCCACCGGCGCGCACGAATTGATCCAGCAGGTGGTAGATCTCCTGCTTGGCGCCCTCATCGATACCCCGTGTCGGCTCATCGCACAGCAGGCACACCGGTTCGGTCGACAGGCATTTGGCGAGCACCACTTTCTGTTGGTTGCCGCCGCTCATGGACGCCACCGGCAGTTCCAGTGAGGTGGTTTTGATCTGCAGGCGCTTGACCATGTCCTGGGCCAGTTGGGTTTCCTTGTGCGCATTGATCAGCGACCAACTCGACAGGCGCTTGTAGGCCGACAGCGCAATGTTGGAAAGAATGCTGCCGGTAAGCACCAGGCCGCTGTCCTTGCGGTCTTCGGTGACCAGCGACATGCCGGCATTGATGGTCGCCTTGGGCAGGCCCACGGGCATGGGCTTGCCTTGCAGGGTGACGCTGCCGGAGTCCGCCACGGTCAGGCCATAGATGCAGTTGAGGAATTCACTGCGCCCCGAGCCCATCAGGCCGTAGATGCCGAGGATTTCACCCTGGCGCAGTTGCAGGCTGATGTCGTGGAACTCACCGGCGCGGCTGAGGTTGTCGACTTGCAGGCAGGTGTCGGCGGCGCATTCGCGGCCGACCTTGTGGTCGATGCGGGTCAGTTCCTGGCCAACGATGCCGCGCACCAGGTGGTCGCGGTCGATATCGGCCATGCGTCCGCTTTCCACAAAGGCGCCGTCGCGGAAGATGCTGTAGTCATCGGCGATCTGCGCCAGTTCGCTCAAGCGGTGCGATACATAGACGATGCCGGCGCCCCGCGCGGTGAGGCGGCGAATCGCCTTGAACAGGGTTTCGGCTTCGCGCTCGCCAATGGCCGACGTTGGCTCGTCCATGATCATCACCTGGCAGTCATGGCTGAACGCCTTGGCGATTTCCACCAGCTGGATCTGCGCCACGCTCAGGCGGTGCATGGGGCTGCTGGCGTCGACATCGAATTCAAGGCTTTCCAGCAGCTCGCGGGTGCGGCGGTTCAAGGCCTTGTTGTCGACGATGCAGCCGGCGCGGCGCGGTTCGCGGCCCAGCCAGATGTTTTCGGCGACGGTCATGTAGGGGATCGGTTCCAGTTCCTGGGTGATCATCGCGATCCCCGCCGCGAGGGCTTCGCTGGGGCGATTGAACTGTACGGCGGTGCCGTTGAGCAGAATGCTGCCGGCATCACGCGGGGTGATGCCCATCAGGATGCTCAGGAAAGTCGACTTGCCTGCGCCATTGCCGCCGCACAGGGCGTGGACGCTGCCGGCCCGCAGAGAGAGGCGCCCGTCACGCAGGGCAGGGATCCCGGCGTAAGCCTTGGCGACGTGTTCAGCCTGGAGCAGTAATGGCGTGGCCATCGGCGTGTCCTCGTGCTGTGAATTCTTATTAGGTCGCACAGTCATGTTTCGCTGTGATCATATGTGTATCAAATGAAATTCTGATCAGTCAATCTCTTTCATGTAAATGCTGCGATTCTGATCTTTTTCGCCAATTACCCTTTTTTAGAGCGCTTTGACTGACAGGTCAGTTAAATCCCGCTTGACAGAAGAGGGGTAACGCCTGCGAAATGAATGAGAGAAATTTCATTGAGTGATCAATTGATCAGTCGTAAGCACCCTCACGGCAGCGGAGCCAGACACCATGAACACACCTTTCCCGGTGGCTATCGGATGCGATGAAGCGGGTTTTGAGCTCAAGGAGCTGTTAAAGCGCCATATCGAGGCGCTGGGCTATCCGGTGACCGACTTCGGCACCCATTCCACCGCGCCGGTGTTGTACCCGGACATCGCCCTGGCCGTGGCCACCGCCATCAACGCCGGGCAGCAGCGCCTGGGCGTGCTGGTGTGCGGCACGGGGATCGGCATGGCGATCTCGGCCAACAAGGTGCTCGGGATTCGCGCGGCCCAGGCCCATGACACGTACTCGGCAGAGCGGGCGCGCAAGAGCAACGATGCGCAGATCCTCTCTATCGGCGCGCGGGTGATCGGCGCCGAACTGGCGAAAAGCATCGTCAAGTCGTTCCTGGAGTCGGAGTTCGAGGCGGCACGTTCCGGGGCCAAGGTCGAGCGCATCAATGCGATCGAGCGCGATGGGCATCAATAGTGGACGTAGCAGGGCAAGAGTCGGGAGAATGCGCCTTTGACGCCGAAACGGAAGCCCGTCCCCATGAGTGACAGTACCCAGCGCATGGCCAGCGATATTGATCAGATGACCGAAGTGGCGATGCTCTATTACCTCGAGAACGTCACTCAGGAAGCCATCGCCAAGCGCTTCGACCTGTCCCGGGCCAAAGTCAGCCGATTGCTCAAGCGCGCGCGGGATGAGGGCATTGTCGAGGTGCGCGTCTTGCAGCATCCGGCGATGAACAACGAGCTGGAACAGGCCTTGGTGGCGCGCTTCAAGCTGGATCGCGCGTTGATCGCGGTGGACCACAGCGACCCCGATACCCAGCGCTCGGCGGTCGCCAGCCTGGTGGCCAACTACCTGAACAAGACCTTGAGTGACGGCATGATCGTCGCCGTGGGCATGGGCCGCAACGTCGGCGCCGTGGCCGATAACGTGTTCCTGCCGGTGACGCGCAACTGCACATTTGTCTGCGCCATTGGCGGTTCGCTCAAGGCCGGCGAATACATGAACCCCGATCACATCTGCCGGCGCCTGGCCCTGCGCTTTGGCGGCGAGAGTGAAAGCCTGTACGCCCCGGCCCTGGTGGCCAACCCGGAGTTGCGCGGGGTGTTGATCAACAACGACACGGTGCGCTCGACCCTCGACCGTGCGCGGCGGGCTGATATGGCGCTGATCGGCATCGGCGACATGAGCGAAAACAGCAATATGGTGCGCATGGGCTGGTTCTCGCCCCAGGAAATCGCCCAGGCTCGCCTGTCCGGTACCGTGGGCGACATGATGGGCTATGACTTCATCGACATCCACGGCCAGCCGGCGGTCAACGCGATCCAGGGGCGAGTGATCGGGTTGACGGTGCAGGAGTTGTTTCGCATCCCGGACGTGGTGGCGATTGCCAGCGAGAACACCAAGGCGGCGGCAACGCTGGGGGCGTTGCGTTCGGGGGTGATCAATACCCTCGCAACCACCGTCACTAATGCCCACACCATCCTGGCGCTGGACGACGCAACCCGTAAAACCTGACACACCCTCATCGGGACATGGGTATCGTTGGCTCAACGCCGGACGCCCGGCAGACAGGGCTGTTGTGGTGAGCGGGCTTGTCCCGCGCCGGGCTGCGAAGCAGCCCCAAAACCAGCCTCTACAGAGCGCCTGATACACCGCGTTCTTCTTTACTGGGGCTGCTTCGCAGCCCGGCGCGGGGCAAGCCCGCTCACCACAGAGATTGGGCAGGATCTGAAAATACTCATGCTCATCGGGGGCAAGCCCCTTCCCACATGATTTTGTGTGGGGTTCGAAGACAGGTTTTGTAATAGTTTTGCGTTGCAGGAAATTTGTATTTCGCCTGTAGGATTCAAGTCCTTTTGTTATTTCAGGACCTGCATGAACATCCTCTCGGAGCCTCCCAGTCGTCTTTCCCCAAGACATCCGCCGCCGCTGTTCCCGCTGAAACACCCCGTATCCCGACTGCCAGCCGTGTCCCGGTCCACTGACCGCGCCTTGCCGTGCCCGGCATTCTGAAACCTGTAGAGAGACTTGTATAAATGGAATGGTTAGCGGATCCAACGGCCTGGCTCGGCCTGTTGACCTTGATTGTGCTGGAACTGGTGCTGGGCATCGACAACCTGGTGTTTATTGCGATCCTGGCGGATAAGCTGCCGCCGGAGCAGCGCGACCGAGCGCGCTTGATCGGTTTGTCCCTGGCGTTGCTGATGCGCCTGGGCTTGCTGGCGAGTATTTCCTGGTTGGTAACCCTGACCCAGCCGCTGTTCGAGGTGTTCGACAAGAGCTTCTCCGGCCGTGACCTGATCATGCTGTTCGGCGGTGTGTTCCTGTTGTTCAAGGCCACCATGGAACTGCATGAACGCCTGGAAGGCCATGTGGCCCAGCGCACCGGCAACGTGGCATACGCGATGTTCTGGCCGATTGTGGCGCAGATCGTGGTGCTCGACGCGGTGTTCTCCCTGGATGCGGTGATCACGGCCGTGGGCATGGTGGATGAGCTGGCGGTGATGATGATCGCCGTGATCATTTCCATCGGCCTGATGATCGTCGCGAGCAAGCCGCTTACACGCTTCGTCAACGCCCACCCGACGGTGATCATGCTGTGCCTGGGCTTCCTGATGATGATCGGTTTTGCCCTGACCGCTGAAGGCCTGGGTTTCCATATTCCCAAGGGCTACCTGTACGCGGCGATTGGTTTCTCGATCCTGATCGAGGTGTTCAACCAGATTGCCCGCGCGCGTCGCAAGAAGTCGGCCCAGGGCGTGTTGCCGGTGCGTGAGCGCACGGCCCATGCGGTGATGCGCTTGCTCGGCGGTCGCAGCCTGGCGGTGGAGGAGGTGGGGGAAGAGGTGGCTGACCTGTTGGGCGAGACGGATGCCGCCCAGGGGCCGCTGTTCGACCGACGCGAGCGGGTGATGATCAGCGGTGTGCTGCAACTGGCCGAGAGGCCGATTCGCAGCTTGATGACGCCGCGGGCCAACGTCGACTTTATCGACCTGGCGGACGACCCCGACACGATTCGCCTGAAGCTGATGCATTCGTCCTATTCGCGCCTGCCGTTGATCCGCAATGGCGCGGTGGATGAACCGTTGGGCTTTGTGCATAAGAAGGAATTGCTCAAGGAGTACCTGGCCGGCAACGAGCCGAACCTGGAGCACCTCGCACGCCGGGCGATCAACCTGCTGGAGAGCTTTTCGATCCTCAACGCCCTGGAACAGATGCGCCAGGAATCCACCCATATCGCCTTCGTGATCAACGAATTCGGTGACTTCATGGGCGTATTGAGCATGACCGACATTCTTGAATCCATTGCCGGTGAGTTGCCGGACGCCAGTGAGATCGAAGGGCCGGATATTGTCGAGGAGGGCGCGGGCTTCCGTGCCAATGGCGCCCTCAACCTCACCCAGATTCGTCAGCGTACCGGCTTCAAGGCCGTCGCGACCGAGGACTACCAGACCCTGGCCGGCCTGGTGATGAGCCTGCTCGACCGCCTGCCTGTGGTGGGCGATAGCCTGGAGCATGAGGGCTGGCGCCTGACGGTGGCGGCGGTAGAGGAGCGGCGGGTGACGCAGGTGTTATTGCAGCCTTGCGGCGTGCATAACGCCTGAAGGTGTCCTCCACAAACTGCGCTTGCTGCTCCTCGGGTCCGAAACCCTTGAATGTTTCCATCAAGGTGCCGTTCTGGAAGACCAGCAGCGTCGGGGTGCCTGTAACCTGCGGGTGCCTCGGCGTTTTCGCGCAATCGAGCACCAGGCTCACTACTGATCGGTACTGGGCGGCAATCTGCTCGAACAGCGGCCCGGCTACCCCGCAGGCTGGGCAGTGAGCTGAGATGAACAGCATGAACACCGGGCGCGAACTGCTCAGCACGCGCCGGTAGTCGTCGGTAGTGGCAATGGTTGCAGTGGCAATCCCCATGATGATCTCCCTTTGGACCGTGCAGGTTTTTTACCAACGCTAGGCCCGGGGACCGTCACCGTCTACTGTCAACCTTCACAGGTCTGCCTCACGCTCCACCCGTTCCCGGGCCTTGCGCGCCTGGTTTGCGCACTTGCGGTATTCCTCATTGTCCCGGGAGGCCTTGGCCCGGCGGTAGTCGTGGTGGTTCTGGCTGGTGTAGTTGGTGTCGAAGGCTTCCTTGAGCCTGCGCAGTTCTTCCTTGCAGTCGCGGCGGTCGTTGCTGGCCGACGCGTTGCCGGCTGCCAGCAAGGTGAGCATCACCAGGGTAAGGCATGACTTCATCAGGGCAGGGTCCTTGTCGGCAGGGATGTGCCAAGGCTAGTCCAGCGTGGGGATTTTTCCACGCTGCGCGCGCACTGCAACGGTGCGCGGTAACGCTGTCGCAGTGCGTCCAAAGGGACCTGTCACCGCCATATGGGGCCCTGGGTAGCAAAGTGATTGCAGATGCTGGCGTAGCGCCTTGTCTCCCCGAAATATTTATCTATCTGATTTAAAAAGCCTTTATTGCAGGCATGTTTTTCTTTGAGGGCGTGTGGCACACTTTCTGCTGTCTATTCCGTTGTTACATACTATGTTCCGGTATAGCGGAATACACAACTCCTGGAGTGCTTGTCATGCATCACCGACCTTCCGTGTTTAAAGCGTGTGTTTTTCTCTTCGCCGCATCGGCTTCCCTCGCAGGCATCGTGCAGGCGGCGGACAGCAAGCTCGATGATGTGCTCAAGCGTGGGCACCTGATCGTGGGTACAGGCAGTACCAATGCGCCGTGGCACTTCCAGGGAGCGGATGGCAAGTTGCAGGGGTTTGATATCGACATCGGCCGTATTGTGGCCAAGGGCTTGTTCAACGACCCGAGCAAGGTCGAGTTTGTGGTGCAGTCGTCCGACGCACGCATTCCCAACCTGCTGACCGACAAGGTCGACATGAGCTGCCAGTTCATCACCGTCACCGCCAGCCGTGCCCAGCAAGTGGCGTTCACGCTGCCGTACTACCGCGAAGGCGTGGGCCTGCTGCTGCCGAACAACAGCAAGTACAAGGAAATCGAAGACCTGCAGGCGGCGGGCGATGGCGTCACCGTGGCGGTGCTGCAGAACGTGTATGCCGAAGAACTGGTGCACCAGGCGCTGCCCAAGGCCAAGGTCGACCAGTACGACAGCGTCGACCTGATGTACCAGGCGGTGAACTCCGGTCGCGCCGATGCTGCCGCCACCGACCAGTCCTCGGTCAAGTACCTGATGGTGCAGAACCCTGGCCGCTACCGCAGCCCGGCCTATGCCTGGAGTCCGCAGACCTACGCGTGTGCGGTCAAGCGTGGCGACCAGGACTGGCTGAACTTCGTCAACACCGCGCTGCATGAAGCCATGACCGGTGTGGAATTCCCCACCTACAAGGCGTCGTTCAAGCAGTGGTTCGGTGTGGACCTGCCGGAACCTGCCATCGGCTTCCCCGTCGAGTTCAAGTGATTCGTGAAAACCGGGGCGCCGCCAACGGCGCCCCCATCAGGTACTGCTGACCATGAACTATCAGTTGAACTTTGCCGCCGTGTGGCGCGATTTCGACACCTTGCTGGCGGGGCTCGGCCTGGGCCTGCAACTGGCATTGCTGTCGATCGCCATCGGCTGCGTGATCGGCCTGTTGATGGCGTTTGCCATGCTGTCCAGACATCGTGCGTTGCGAATCCTGGCCTCGGTGTATGTGACGGTGATCCGCAATACGCCGATCCTGGTGCTGATCCTGTTGATCTACTTCGCCTTGCCTAGCCTGGGTATCCGCCTGGACAAGATCCCCTCGTTCATCATCACCCTGTCGCTGTACGCCGGTGCCTACCTGACCGAAGTGTTCCGCGCCGGGCTGTTGAATATTCCCAAGGGCTTGCGTGAAGCCGGACTGGCCATCGGCCTCGGCGAATGGCGGATCCGCGCCTATATCACCGTGCCAGTGATGCTGCGCAACGTACTGCCCGCGCTGTCGAACAACTTCATTTCGCTGTTCAAGGACACTTCCCTGGCCGCCGCCATCGCAGTGCCCGAGCTGACCTATTACGCCCGCAAGATCAACGTCGAAAGCTACCGGGTGATTGAAACCTGGCTGGTCACGACCGCGCTCTACGTGGCGGCCTGTTACCTCATTGCCATGCTGCTCCGTTACCTGGAACAGCGTCTGGCGATCCGTCGTTAAGGAGGGTGTCCATGTACGAGTCCCCCAGCTGGCTGCATGAGTTGTGGATCGCCCGGGATACGCTCTGGGCGGGGTTTCAGGCCAGTGTCGCGGTGTCGGCGCTGGCGATTATCTTTGGCACGCTGATCGGTATCGTCGCCGGGTTGATCCTGACCTACGGCAAATTCTGGATGCGCGCACCGTTTCGCCTGTATGTCGACCTGATCCGTGGCACGCCGGTGTTTGTGCTGGTGTTGGCGTGTTTCTACATGCTGCCGGCGCTTGGCTGGAAAATCACCGCGTTCCAGGCCGGCGCCGTCGGGCTCACGCTGTTCTGCGGCTCCCACGTGTCGGAAATCGTGCGCGGTGCACTGCAAGCCATTCCCCGTGGGCAGCTGGAAGCAGGCAAGGCGATTGGCCTGACGTTCCAGCAGTCCCTGGCCTACGTGCTGCTGCCCCAGGCGCTGCGGCAGATCCTGCCGACCTGGGTCAATTCCTCGACGGAAATCGTCAAGGCCTCGACCTTGCTCTCGGTGATCGGCGTGGCCGAATTGCTGCTGAGTACCCAACAAGTGATCGCGCGTACCTTCATGACCCTGGAGTTCTACCTGTTCGCCGGGTTTCTGTTCTTTGTCATCAACTACGCCATCGAGTTATTCGGGCGCTACATTGAAAAGCGGGTGGCCTTGCCATGAACCAACCTCAAACAACCGAGCCGCTGCTGGACATCCGCGGCCTGCGTAAACAATACGGCGAGGTCGAAGTGCTCAAGGGCGTCGACCTGTCCATGGAGCGCGGCAACGTGGTGACGTTGATCGGCTCCAGCGGCTCGGGCAAGACCACCTTGCTGCGTTGCGTCAACCTGCTGGAAGAATTCCAGGGCGGGCAGATCACCCTCGATGGCGAGTCCATCGGCTACAGCGACATCGGCGGCAAGCGTGTGCGTCACCCTGAACGGGTGATCGCCCAGCACCGGGCGATGACCGGCATGGCGTTCCAGCAGTTCAACCTGTTTCCCCATCTGAGCGCGTTGCAGAACGTCACCCTCGGCCTGTTGAAAGTTAAGAAAATGCCTAAGGACGAGGCGGTGGCACTCGCGGAAAAATGGTTGGACCGTGTAGGACTTCTGCAGCGCCGCGATCACTTCCCCGGCCAGCTGTCCGGCGGCCAGCAACAGCGTGTGGCGATAGCCCGTGCCATTGCCATGAACCCGAGCCTGATGCTGTTCGACGAAGTCACTTCGGCCCTCGACCCGGAATTGGTGGGCGAGGTGCTCAGTGTGATCAAGGGCCTGGCGGAAGAGGGCATGACCATGTTGCTGGTCACCCACGAAATGCGCTTTGCCTATGAAGTCTCGGACAAGATCGTCTTCATGAACCAGGGCCGGATTGAAGAGCAGGGCTCGTCGAAGGACATCTTCGAACGGCCGCAATCGCCGCGCCTGGCGGAATTTCTCAAGAACATTCGTTTTTAATCAGGAGCATCGTTTTATGAGCATCACTCGTTACGGAGCCGGCAGTACGGCCGGCGGTGGCCAGCCGCGTCCCTTCGCCCGCGCGGTGGAAGCGGACGGTTGGTTGTACGTCTCGGGCCAAGTGCCTGCGGTGGACGGCGAAATCATCACCGGCGGGATCATCGAGCAAACCCGGCAGACCCTGCGCAATGTGGTGGCAATCCTCGAAGAAGCCGGCTACGAGTTGAAAGACGTGGTGCGGGTCGGCGTGTGGCTGGAAGATCCGCGGGACTTCTGGAGTTTCAACAAGGTCTTCGGCGAATACTTCACCCCGGAACACGCCCCGGCGCGGGCCTGTGTGCAGGCCAACATGATGGTGGACTGCAAGGTCGAGATTGATTGCGTGGCCTACAAGAAAAAGGGCTAAATTGCCCTCACTCTTAAGCCCACCAGAGATCAAATGTGGGAGGGGGCTTGAACCCGATAGCGGTGTATCAGTAACAGATGTGTTGATTGACACGCCGCCATCGGGGGCAAGCCCTAATGCCAGTCAGTTAAGGCTTTTTGTAGGAGCGAGCTTGCTCGCGAAAAACTCACAGGCGCCGCGTTCATTCAGGAAGCACGCGTTATCGTTGCCGTTTTTCGCGAGCAAGCTCGCTCCTACAGGAGGCGATGTACGCTTAACTGACTGGCATTAGGGCAAGCCCCCTCCCACAGTGGACCTGCGCCAGCCCTACCATTTCGACCGGACCGAAATTGCCATGACCGAAGACACCATCAAACGCCGCGCCAAAGGCCTGGACCGTGCATTCGATATCCTCGATTTTCTCAAGGAAATCGGCCAGCCCCTGCGCCCGAATGATATTGCCAGCGGCATCGGCAGCCCCAAATCCACGGTCTACGAATTGGTCGCCTCCTTGTTGGAGCGGCGCATCCTCGAAACCGTGGGCAAGGACGGTCACGTCTACCTCGGCCGTCAGTTGTACTTCCTCGGCCAGGCGCATCTACGCCATTTCGACCTGACCCGCGAGGCCGACCACGCCTTGCAGGAGATCGTCAGCCAAACCCACGAAACCGCGCAGATGTGCCTGCTCAACGGGCGCAAATACACGGTGGCGCTGATGCGCGAAGGCGAGCGGCATTTCCGCATTTCCTCGGACATCGGTGAAGACGCGCCGATCCCATGGACCGCCTCCGGGCGCCTGTTGCTGGGGCACTTGAGCGACCAGCAGATCATCGACCTGATCGACCACGACGACTTTATCCTGCCGGACGGCCAGCGCCTGCCGCTGGAGACCTTTCTCGCGCAAATCCGCCAGGCCACCCTCGATGGGTTCTTTTCCTTCGACAGCGTGGCCGACACCTTTACCCACTGCTTTGCCGCCCCGGTCCGGGACGCGCAGGGCATCAGCATTGCGACGCTGTGCATCGTCGCCCCTCGGGCCGATGCGAGCAAAAACTACAACGACTACCGCCGGGTGTTGATCGACAGCGCCAACAACCTGGCCCGTCGCATCAACGAATAGGAGTACTTCATGTCTGCCATCAATGCCGTTGAAAAGGGCGCCGCCGCCGTCGGTGCCCACCTGGTCCGTGACGTCAGCCTGCCCGCCCTGGTGCTGCACCGCGACGCCCTGGAACACAACATTCGCTGGATGCAGGATTTCGTCAGCAACAGCGGCGCGGAACTGGCGCCCCACGGCAAGACCAGCATGATGCCGGCATTGTTCCAGCGCCAGCTTGCCGCGGGCGCCTGGGGCATCACCCTGGCCAACGCGGTGCAGACCCGCGCCGCCTATGCCGGTGGCGTGCGCCGGGTGCTGATGGCCAACCAGTTGGTGGGCGCACCGAACATGGCGTTGATCGCCGACCTGCTGGCCGACAAGGATTTTGACTTCCACTGCATGGTCGACCACCCGGACAACGTCGCCGACCTGGGCCTGTTCTTCGCCGCCCGTGGCCTGCGCCTCAACGTGATGATCGAATACGGCGTGGTCGGCGGCCGTTGCGGTTGCCGCAGCGAGCAGGAAGTGCGCGACCTGGCCAAGGCGATCAAGGCCCAGCCGGCCCTGGCCCTCACCGGTATCGAAGGCTACGAAGGGGTGATCCACGGCGAGCACGCCATCAATGGCATCCGCGACTTCGCCGCGAGCCTGGTGCGCCTGGCCGTGGACCTGCAAGACAACGGGGCCTTCGACCTGCCCAAGCCTATTATCACGGCGTCGGGGTCGGCCTGGTACGACCTGATCGCCGAGTCCTTCGAAACCCAAAACGCAGCTGGTCGTTTCCTCAGCGTGCTGCGCCCCGGCAGCTATGTGGCCCACGACCATGGCATCTACAAAGAGGCGCAGTGCTGCGTGCTCGACCGCCGCGGCGACCTCCAGGAAGGCCTGCGCCCGGCCCTGGAAGTCTGGGCCCATGTGCAATCGTTGCCTGAGCCGGGGTTTGCGGTGATCGCCCTGGGCAAGCGCGACGTGGCCTACGACGCCGGTTTGCCGGTGCCGCTCAAACGCTATCGCGCCGGGATCCTGCCGGCGGAAGGCGATGATGTGAGCGCCTGCACCGTCACCGCCGTGATGGACCAGCACGCCTTCATGACCGTCGCGGCAGGTGTCGAGCTGCGCATCGGCGACATCATTTCCTTCGGCACCTCGCACCCTTGCCTGACCTTCGACAAGTGGCAGGTCGGCTGCCTGGTGGATGAGCAGTTGCGGGTGATCGAGTCCCTGGAAACCCGTTTCTGAGTGTAAAGCCATGACCACCACCCATCCCAGCATCGCCCTGATCGGCGAATGCATGATCGAATTGCAACACCGCGCCGATGGCAGCCTGCAACAGAGCTTCGGCGGCGATACCCTGAATGCGGCGGTGTACCTGCGCCGTGAGCTGGGGGATATCGGCACGGTGGACTATGTCACCGCCTTGGGCGATGACAGCTTCAGCGACGCCATGTGTGCGCACTGGGCCGAAGAAGGCCTGGGGCTGGAGCGGGTCCAGCGCCTGCCCGGACGTTTGCCCGGCTTGTACTGCATCCAGACCGATGCCAACGGCGAGCGCAAATTCCTCTACTGGCGCAACGAAGCGGCCGTGCGCGACTGCTTTACCACGCCGGCGGCCGAACCGATCCTGGCGGCATTGCCGGACTACAACGTGGTGTATTTCAGCGGCATTACCCTGGCGGTGCTGGGTGAAGTCGGGCGCCAGCGCCTGCTCGAAGTCCTGATCGAAACCCGCCGACGTGGCGGTGCAGTGGTGTTCGACAACAACTACCGGCCGCGACTCTGGGCCACGGTGGACGTTGCCCGCGAGGCTTATCGCAGCGTACTGGCCGAGGTGGATATTGCCTTGCTGACCGAGGATGACGAACGCGCGTTGTTTGGTTATGCCGACAGCGAACAGGTATTCGCGGCGTACCCGGCGATTGCGGAAGTGGTGCTCAAGCGCGGTGCCGATGCGTGTTTGATCCGTTGCGACGGTGAGCGCCTTGCCGTGCCGGCGCTGAAGGTGGAGAAGGTGGTGGACACCACGGCGGCGGGGGATTCGTTCAGTGCGGCGTACCTGGCCAGTCGGCTCAAGGGTGGTTCGCCCCAGGAGGCGGCGTTGGCCGGGCATCGATTGGCGAGCCGGGTCATCCAGGTGCCGGGGGCGCTGATCCCCAGGGAGTAGGTGAATGGCCGCCTGCGGCGGATCGGGAGCAAACCCCCTGTGGGAGGGGGCTTGCCCCCGATAGCGGTCTTAAGCCAAAGCCTCAATCCCGGTAAAACACCTGCACCAGGTGATACCCGAACTTGCTCTTGATCGGCCCGTGCACCACCTTCACCGGTTTCTTGAAGATCACCGCATCGATCACCCCGACCATCTGCCCCGGCCGCACTTCACCCAAGTCGCCGCCGCGCTTGCCGGAGGGGCACGTGGAGTACTTCTTGGCCAGCACATCAAAGGCTTCGCCCTTGGCAATGCGCTGCTTGAGTTGTTCGGCTTCTTCGCTGGTTTTCACCAGGATATGGCGGGCTTGGGCTTTCATCGGTCTCTACCAGGTGTGCGACGGCGCGCGATTATGCCTGAACTGAATCATCGACGCTGATCATGCTGCGGATTTTGGTCGCCAGCAGGTCGATGGAAAACGGCTTGGCGACCATGTCCATGCCGTCCTCCAGGAAGCCCTGGCGCTCGGCGGCTTTCTCCGCGTAGCCGGTCATGAACAGCACCTTGAGCCCCGGCCGATGCTGGCGGGCGATCTCCGCCAGTTGGCGGCCGTTCATGCCGGGCAGGCCGACGTCGGTCACCAGTAGGTCCACGCGCAAGTCCGACTCCAGCAACGGCAGCGCTGCACGGGCATCCGCCGCCTGGTGTGCGGTATAGCCCAATTCGTCGAGCACATTGACCACCAGCATGCGCACCGCCGGGTCATCCTCGACCACCACCACCGCTTCGCCGGCAAGGGCCAGCGGGACTTCGCCCAGATGGGCGGGCTGGCTGCTTTCCAGGGAGGTGCCGTGCAGGCGCGGCAGATACAGGCGCACGCAGGTGCCCTGGCCCGGTTCGCTCTGGATGGTCACGTGGCCACCGGACTGCTGGGCAAACCCATAGATCATCGACAGCCCCAGGCCAGTGCCCTGGCCGATGGGCTTGGTGGTGAAGAACGGGTCGAACGCCTTGGCGAGAATCTTCGGCGCCATGCCGCTGCCGTTGTCACACACGCCGAGCATCACGTAGTCGCCGGCCCTGACCGGTTCGAGGGTGGTGATGTCGGTGCCGTCCAGGTAACTGTTGGCGGTTTCGATCAGCAGTTCGCCGCCATCGGGCATGGCGTCGCGTGCGTTGATCACCAGGTTGAGCAGGGCGTTTTCCAGTTGGCTGGCGTCGGTGTTGACCGGCCAGATGTCGCGGCCCAGTTGCACCTTGAGCGTGATATGCGCGCCCTTGGTGCGCTGGAACAACTCCTCCAGGGACGCTACCAACTGGTTCGGATCCAGCGGGCGAAGGTCCAGCGACTGGCGCCGCGAAAACGCCAGCAGGCGGTGGGTGAGGGCGGCCGCGCGATGGGCCGAGGACACGGCGGCGTCGGTAAAGCGCCCGATCTCGTCGCTGCGCCCGGCGGCGATGTAGCGCTGCATCAGGTCCAGGCTGCCGATGATGCCGGTGAGCATATTATTGAAATCGTGGGCGATACCGCCGGTGAGCTGGCCCACCGCTTCCATCTTCTGCGCATGGCGCAGGGCATCTTCGGCGCGCTCGCGCTCGAACATCTCGTTTTGCAGGCGTTCGTTGGCTTCGGCCAGCGCCTGGGTGCGCTGGGCCACGCGCTCCTCGAGGTTTTCGTTGAGGTGGCGCAGGGCTTCTTCGGTGAGTTTGCGTTCGGTTTCATCGATGACAAAGATGTAGAAACCGTTCACCGAGCCGTCATTGCTGAAGCGCGGCAGGTATTTCATCAACGCATGGCGCGGGCGGCCATCGCGATGGGGGGTGACGGTCATGAAACTGCAGGCCTTGCCCCTGAGCGCAGCGGTGATCTTGTCCTCGCGCCCGGCGTACACATCGTCGCCGAGCACCTCGCGGATGGTCTTGCCGTACAGCTCCTGGGGCGTCATGCCGTACCAGTCGAGGTAGGCACTGTTGTTCAGGCGAAAGCGCTGCTCGTGGTCGACGTAGCCGATCAGCACCGGCATGGCGTTGATGATCAACTGCAGTTCGGTCTGGCTCTGGCGCAGGGCCTGCTCGGTGTTTTTGCGCTCGGTGAGGTCCAGTGCCGCGCCGAGGAAGCGCGCGGGGCGGCCTTGATGATCCTTGTAGCAACGCCCCCGGGCGAACACCCAGCGCACCTGGCCGTCGGCTTGTTGCAGGCGATATTCCTCGGCGTATTCAGTGCCGTAGGTGATGCAGTGCTTGATGCTGCGCGCCACCATGCCGCGATCTTCGGGATGTACGCCTTGCAGGTAGTCGCTGATCGGCAACCGGCTGGCGTCGCTTGGATCAACCCCGTGCAGGTAGGCGAAGTGCGCGTCGGCGATAAAGCGGTCTTCGCCAATGTCCCAGTCCCAGGTGCCCACCGCATCGGTGGCGGCCAGTGCCAGTTGCAGGCGTTGTTCGGTGTTGTGCTGGGCCTTGCGCCGTTCGTTGGTTTCGATGGCCGTGACCAGGATGCCGGCCACATTGGCGCTTTCATCGCGGATCGGGCTGTAGGTCAGGTCCAGCCAGATTTCGGTGTCGCGATTGTTACGTTGCAGGACAAAACGCTGCTCGCTGAAGGTGCGCACCTGGCCGCTCAGCACAGCGTCGTAGATCGGCGCAGTGAAGCTTTCGAGTTCCGGCCAGGTCTGATGCGCCGGCTGGCCCATGGCCTCCGGGTGTTTATTGCCCGCCAGCAGGGCGAAGCCGTCGTTGTAGAGTTGGGTGAGTTCGCTGCCCCACAGCAGGAGCATCGGCATCGGTGAGTGGATGACGATGTCCACGGCTGTGCGCAGGCTTTGCGGCCAATCATTGGCCTCACCGAGGGGGCTGTGCGCCCAGTCCAGCCGCGCAATCAATGCAGCGGCTTCGCTGCCGGTGGTTGTTCCCTTCATAAAAAGCCCTGAGCGTAACGCTTTGAAAAATGACAACACCCATTATCCCGTGGGACACCGATGGGTGACTACCCTCGAAAAATAGCATGCATTGAGGGTTTGTCTTCAAATGAGTGCGGCAGGGCTGAAACCTTTCATCTTTCCGCCAGTTCGGGGCGGTCGCGAAATTGCTCCAGGGCCTGCGGGTTGGCCAGTGCGTCGGTATTCTTCACCGGCTCGCCGTGCACCACGTTACGCACCGCCAGTTCGACGATCTTGCCGCTGATGGTGCGCGGGATATCGCTGACGGCGAGGATCTTCGCCGGCACATGGCGCGGCGTGGTGTTGGCGCGGATCACCTGGCGGATCTGCTGCTCCAGGTCCTCATCCAGTTCGATCCCGTCATCCAGGCGCACAAACAGCACGACCCGCACATCGTCCTGCCAGCGTTGGCCGATGGCCAGGCTTTCCAGCACCTGCGGGACTTTTTCCACCTGTCGATAAATCTCCGCAGTGCCGATGCGCACGCCGCCCGGGTTGAGCACCGCGTCGGAGCGGCCGTGAATCAGCAGGCTGCCGTTGGCGCGTTGCTCGGCGTAGTCGCCCTGGGCCCATATGCCGGGGAACTGACTGAAATACGAGGCGCGCAGCTTCTTCTGGTGCGGGTCGTTCCACAAGCCGATGGGCATCGCCGGGAAGTGCCGGGTGCACACCAGCTCGCCTTTTCCCCCGACCACCGGCCGGCCCTGGTCGTCCCACACCTCGATGGCCATCGCCAGGCTCTTGCATTGCATTTCCCCGCGCCGCACCGGCAACACCGGATTGCCGATCACAAAGCAGGAGACGATATCGGTGCCGCCGGACATCGAGGACAGGCACAACTCGGCCTTGATCTCGCGGTACACGTAGTCGTAGCTCTGGGGCGACAAGGGCGAGCCGGTCGAAATCAGGCCCTTGAGGCTGCCCAGGTCGTGGCTCAGGCGCGGTTGCAGCCTGGCCTTTTCCAGGGTGGCGAGGAACTTGGGGCTGGTGCCGAACACGCTGATCTTTTCCGCGTCGATCAGGTCGATCAAGCGTTCCGGGCCGGGGTGAAACGGCGAGCCGTCATACAGCACCGCCGTGGCCCCGATCGCCAGCACCGAAACCAGCCAGTTCCACATCATCCAGCCGCAGGTGGTGTAGTAGAACAGGCAGTCCTCGCGGTAGATATCCGCGTGCAGGCCGTGTTCCTTGAGGTGGGTGAGCAGCACGCCGCCGGTGCCATGGATGATGCATTTGGGCACGCCGGTGGTGCCGCTGGAATAGAGGATATACAGCGGATGGTCGAACGGCACCGCGACGAATTCAGGCGCGCCGCCGGGTTGGTAGAAGTCGTTCCACAGGGCGACGCGGGCCTGGGTCTGATAGTCCTCGACGCAGGCCTGGGGCCGTGCATACGGGACGATGATCAATTGTTCCAGGGACGGCAGGCGTTCGAGGATTTCATTGAGCTTGACGCTTTGGTCGATGGTTTTACCGGCGTAGCGGTAGCCGGCGCAGGTGATCAGCACCTTGGGCTCGATCTGGCCGAAGCGGTCGATGACGCCTTGGGTGCCGAAGTCTGGCGAGGAGCACGACCAGATCGCGCCGAGGCTGGTGGTGGCCAGCATGCCGACCAGGGTTTGCCAGGTATTGGGCATGCACGCGGCGACCCGGTCACCGCGGCCGACACCGGCCGCCCGCAGGCTGTCCTGCAGGCCGGCGACGTGGGCGGCCAGTTCGGCGTAGGTCAGTTGTTCGCGCTGGCCGTCTTCGCTGATCGCGACCACCGCCGGGTGATCGTCGCGGCGGCGCAACAGGTGTTCGGCAAAATTCAGGGTCGCGCCGGGAAACCACTGGGCGCTGGGCATCTCGACGTCTTCGATCAGCACTGCACTGGGCGGGCTGCGAAACTGCACATCGAAGAACGTGACGATCGCCTGCCAGAAGTCCGGGCGCTGGTCGATGCTCCACTGGTGCAGGGCCGGATAGTCGCTGAGCTGCACGCCGTGGCGATCATTGATAAAGCGCCGGAACTGGTCCATTCGCGTGGTGCGGATGCGTTCGGGGGAAGGTTGCCAGAGGATTTCGGACATCAGCACGGTCTCTTGTTCTTATGCAGGTTTTCCAAACTATAGCGTTCTAATGTGTCTGGCCTTATTGGGCCAGCCAGCCGCCATCAATGTTCCACGCCGCCCCCCGCACCTGGGCACCGGCCTCGCTGCACAAGAACAGCACCAGCTCTCCCAGCTGCGACGGCGTCACGAACTCCAGGGACGGCTGTTTCTCCGCCAGCAGATCATGTTGCGCCTGCTGCGGATCGACGCCGTTGGCCACGCGATCATCAATCTGCTTCTGCACCAGCGGCGTCAGCACCCAGCCGGGGCAGATCGCGTTGCAGGTCACGTTGCTGGTGGCGGTCTCCAGGCCCACCACCTTGGTCAAGCCGATCACGCCGTGCTTGGCTGCCACATAAGCGGCCTTGCCCACCGAGCCGACCTGGCCGTGCACCGAGGCGATGTTGACGATACGCCCCCAGCCCTTGGCCTTCATGCCCGGCAGGCTCAAGCGCGTGCTGTGGAACACCGAGGACAGGTTGATCGCGATGATCGCGTCCCAGCGTTCCACCGGGAAGTCCTCCACCGCCGCCACATGCTGGATGCCAGCGTTGTTGACCAGGATGTCGACACCGCCGAACTCACGCTCGGCGTAGGCCAGCATGTCGGCGATCTGCGCCGGGTCGCTGACGTCCGCCGGGTGGTGGCCGACCTTGCCGCCAAACGCCTGCACCTGGGCGACCACCGCGCTGGCGTCGCCGAAGCCGTTGAGGATCAGGTTGGCACCGGCCTTGGCCAGGCTCAGGGCGATACCCAGGCCGATGCCGCTGGTGGAACCGGTGACCAGGGCGGTCTTGCCGTTCAATCTCGTCATGAAAACCTCACACAATGCCGGTGGCGTAGAAAGTACCGATCACCACGAACACCGCGAGGGTCTTGATGATCGTGATGCCGAAAATGTCCTTGTAGGCTTCGCGGTGGGTCAGGCCGGTCACCGCCAGCAGGGTGATCACCGCGCCGTTGTGGGGCAGGGTGTCCATGCCGCCGCTGGCCATGGCCGCGACCCGGTGCAGCACTTCAAGGGGAATATTGGCCGCATGGGCCGCCGCAATAAAGCTCTCGGACATGGCCGCCAGGGCGATGCTCATGCCACCGGACGCGGATCCGGTGATACCGGCCAGCAGGGTCACGGTAATCGCTTCGTTGACCAGCGGGTTGGGGATGCCCTTGAGCCAGTCCGCCAGCACCAGGAAGCCCGGCAGCGAAGCGATCACCGCGCCGAAACCATATTCGGAAGCGGTGTTCATCGCCGCCAGCAATGCGCCGCTGACCGCGCTCTTGCTGCCGTCGGCGAGCTTACTTTTGATCGCCGACCAGCCGAATACCAGCACCATGATGATGCCCACCAGCAACGCCGCCTGCACCGCCCAGATCGCCGTGAGCTTGGCGATTTCGGTGGTCACCGGTGCGCTCATGCCCGGCAGGCTGAGGCTGTGGGTCTTGCCATACCATTGTGGGATCCAATGGGTGAACAGCAGGTTCATCACGCCCACCAGGATCAGCGGCGACAGTGCGATCCACGGGTTGGGCAGCGTGAGGTTCTCGGCGGTTTCCGGCTCGTTGCGCAGCTCGGTGCCGTAGCCTTCACCGGCGCGCTGGGCCCTGTTGCGCTGGCGCGCCAGGTAGAGCATGCCGGCGCAGAACACGAAAATCGTGCCGATCAGCCCCAGCCACGGCGCTGCCCAGGCGGTGGTGTTGAAGAAGGTGCTGGGGATGATGTTCTGGATCTGCGGCGTGCCGGGCAGGGCGTCCATGGTGAACGAAAACGCACCGAGGGCGATGGTCGCCGGGATCAGGCGCTTGGGGATATTGCTTTGGCGGAACATCTCCGCCGCAAACGGGTACACCGCAAACACCACCACAAACAGCGACACGCCACCATAGGTGAGCAGGGCGCAGACCAGCACGATCACCAGCATCGCCTGGCGCGTGCCGAGCAAACGGATCGCCGCCGCCACGATAGAGCGCGAGAAACCCGACAGCTCGATCAGCTTGCCGAACACCGCACCGAGCAGGAATACCGGGAAATACAGTTTGATAAAGCCGACCATTTTCTCCATGAACACCCCGGTAAAGGCAGGGGCGACGGCGGACGGGTCGGTGAGTAGCACGGCGCCGAGGGCGGCGATGGGGGCAAACAGGATAACGCTATAGCCACGGTAGGCAGCCAGCATCAGCAACGCGAGCGCTGCCAGGGCAATGATCACACTCATGGTGTGTCTCCATCGGATTGTTATTGTTGTGGGTGAAGCAGTGGGGAGGGCTATAGCGAGATGTGTGCCATATTTTCAAGCTATTGAAATATATGGATATTTTTTAAATTCTTTCGAGTGTTTTTGACTGCTGTCTCGATTTTGAGACAAATGAAGACAAAATGTGGGAGGGGGCTTGCCCCGATAGCGGTGCATCAGCCAGTAAATGTGTTGACTGGCCTGATTCTATCGGAAGCAAGCCCCCTCCCACAGGGAGTGTCTTTCTATGGAGAATTTTGTCTCTGTTTGGAGATCAGGCGATTCCAAGTGCCACCATCTTCTTGTACAACGTCGACCGCCCCAGCCCCAATCGCCTGGCCGCCTCCACCACATTCCCGTCACACGCCTGGAGTGCCGCCGCAATCACCTGCCGATCAAACCGCTCCCGCGCCGCCGCAAACGTCTCACCCTCAACCGTGTCCACTGCGCCGCGCGTCACCGGGCTGAACGTGCCAATCGCCGCGCGAATGTCCCTAGCGTTCAGCACCAGGTCATCGCTCAGCAACGCCGCGCGCTCCAGCACGTTGCGCAGTTCGCGGATGTTCCCCGGCCACGCATGCTGCGCCAACAGCGCCAGGGCCTCGCGGTCCAGTTCATGCTGGCTGCGCAGTTCCTCGAGGATCGCTTCGCTCAGCGCCGGAATGTCCTCCAGCCGTTCACGCAGCTGCGGCACCTGGATCGGCAATACGTTCAGGCGGTAATACAGGTCCGCACGGAACTCACCGCGCTTGATCGCCGCTTCCAGGTCCATGGAGGTGGCCGCGATCACCCGTACATCGCTGTGCAGCATTTCGTTGGAACCCACCGGTTCGAATTCCTTTTCCTGCAACACCCGCAGCAGCTTGCTTTGCAGCGGCAGCGGCATATCGCCGATTTCATCGAGGAACAGCGTGCCGCCCTGGGCAATCTGGAACTTGCCTGGACGGCCCTTGCGATCGGCACCGGTAAAGGCGCCCGGCGCGGTGCCGAAGAACTCGGCTTCCAGCAGGTCATGGGGAATCGCCGCACTGTTGATGCTGACAAACGCCTTGTGCGCACGCGGTGAGGCACCGTGGATCGCCTGGGCGAGCAATTCCTTGCCGGTACCGGTCTCGCCCAGCAGCAGCACCGGCGATTCGGCGCTTGCGCTGCGTCGTGCACGGCGTTTGACTTCCAGGCTGGCGGCGCTGGTGCCGATAAAGTGCGCGAAGTTGTACTTGCTCTGGCGTGAGCGCAGCAACGAGCGGGTGGAGGCCAGTTCCTGCTGCATGCTCAGGTAGCGTTCGATCAGCGGCGACAGGTTGCGCAGCTCATCGAACAAGGCAAAGCCAATCGCACCGATCACTGCACCGGCGTCGTTGTGGATCGGCAGGCGCATCACCACCAAAGGGCCTTTGGGGGTGTCCTGGATGTCCAGCAGAATCGGCCGGTCGGTGCGCACCACCTGGCGCAACAGGCTGTTGGAAATCACCCGCTCGCACGGCTGGCCGATGGCTTCATCGGCACTCTTGAGGCCGAAGCGCTTGGCGTAGCGCTCATTCATCCAGACGATATTGGCGTCGCGGTCGACAATCACCGTGCCTTCGCTGGACTGCTCGATGATCTCGAACAGCGACTGGATCGCCAGGCCGCGAACCTGTTGGTAGTCCGTCAGGCTGGTACTCATGACGACAGCCCGCCGGCCGCCGCCAGGAGTTCTTTGGTATACGGGTGCTGCGGCGCTTCGAAAACGTCATGGCTCGGCCCGCGCTCGACCACCTTGCCGTCCTTGATCACGATCATGTCATGGGCCATGGCGCGTACCACGGCGAGGTCATGGCTGATAAACAGGTAGGTCAGGCCGTACTTTTCCTGCAATTCACGCAGCAACGCTACGACCTGCTTCTGCACCGTACGGTCCAGTGCCGAGGTCGGTTCATCCAGCAGCATCAGCGCCGGCTTGAGCACCAGCGCGCGGGCGATGGCGATGCGTTGGCGCTGGCCGCCGGAGAATTCATGGGGGAAGCGATGGCGGCTGGCGGGGTCGAGGCCCACGTCCTTGAGCACCTGGATCACTTGCGCATCGCGGTCGGCCAGGCTGCACGGCGCATGCACCTCCAGGCCTTCGCTGATGATCTGCTGCACCGACATGCGCGGGCTGAGGCTGCCGTAGGGGTCTTGGAAGACCACTTGCATCTGCTTGCGCCACGGGCGCATCTGCTTGTGGTTGAGCGGGTCGAGGGCCTTGCCCTGGAAGCGGATGCTGCCGGTGGAATCCAGCAGGCGCAGGATCGCCTGGCCAAGGGTGGACTTGCCCGAACCGGACTCGCCGACAATCCCCAGGGTCTTGCCGCGCTGCACGCTGAGGCTGATGCCATCCACCGCGCGCAGGTAGGTCTTGCGCCGGAACAGACCGCCGCCCAGGGGGAATTGCACGCTCAGGTCGTGCACGTCCAGCACGGTCTCCCGTGGCTCGCTGCACAGCACATCGCCGGACGGCTCGGCGTCCAGCAACAGGCGGCTGTAGGGATGTTGTGGTGCCGTGAACAAGGTCTCGCAGTCAGCCTGCTCGACAATCTCGCCGGCGTGCATCACGCACACCCGCTGGGCGATGCTGCGCACCAGGTTGAGGTCATGGCTGATCAGCAGCAGCGACATGCCCAGGCGGTGTTGCAGGGACTTGAGCAGCAGCAGGATCTTGCGCTGCACGGTCACGTCAAGGGCGGTGGTGGGCTCGTCGGCGATCAGCAGTTCCGGCTCACAGGCCAGGGCCATGGCGATCATCACCCGTTGGCGTTGGCCCCCGGAGAGTTGGTGCGGATAGGCCTTGAGGCGTTCCTGGGGTTTCTGGATGCCCACCAACTGCAGCAACTCGAGGATGCGCGCCTGCGCCGCCTTGCCGCCCAGGCCCTTGTGCAGCAGCAAGGTTTCGCCGATCTGTTTTTCGATGCTGTGCAGCGGGTTGAGGGAGGTCATCGGCTCCTGGAAGATCATCGCAATGCGGTTGCCGCGCAGTTTCTGCAAGGTCGACGCCGAGGCGCCGACCAGTTCCTGGCCGCGATATTTCACGGAGCCACGGGTTTCAGTACCGGCTTCGGGCAGCAGTTGCAGAATCGAATGGGCGGTCACCGACTTGCCGGAGCCGGACTCACCCACCAGCGCCAGGCACTCGCCGGGGCGTACATCCAGGCTCAGGTTGCGTACCACGGTCTGGCCGCTGAAGGCGACGCTGAGGTCGCGGATTTCGATCAGGTTCATACGCAGTCACTCATGAGCGTGGGTCGAAGGCATCACGCAATGCCTCGCCGATAAAGACCAGCAGCGACAGGATCAGCGCCAAGGTGAAAAACGCCGTCAGGCCCAGCCACGGCGCTTGCAGGTTCTGCTTGCCCTGGGCAATCAACTCGCCCAGTGACGCACTGCCCGCAGGCATGCCGAAACCGAGGAAATCCAGGGCGCTCAGGGTGGAAATCGCCCCGGTGAGGATAAACGGCAGGTAGCTCAAGGTGGCGGTCATGGCGTTGGGCAGGATGTGCCGGCGAATGATCTTGCCGTCGCCCAGGCCCAGGGCCCGTGCGGCCTTGACGTACTCCAGGTTGCGCCCGCGCAGGAACTCGGCGCGCACCACATCCACCAGGGCCAGCCAGGAAAACAGCGCCATGATCCCCAGCAACCACCAGAAGTTCGGCTCGACAAACCCCGACAGGATGATCAGCAGGTACAGCACCGGCAGCCCGGACCACACTTCAAGGATGCGTTGGCCGAGCAGATCCACCCAGCCGCCGTAATAGCCCTGCAAGGCCCCGGCGGCGATGCCGATGGTGGCGCTGATCGCGGTGAGTGCCAGGGCAAACAGGATCGACACCCGCGCGCCGAAGATCACCCGCGCCAGCACATCCCGCGACTGGTCATCGGTACCCAGCCAGTTCACCGTCGAGGGCGGGCTGGGGGCCGGGCGGGTCAGTTCGTAGTTGGGCGTGTCGTCGCTGAACGGGATCGGCGGGAACAGCATCCAGCCGCCGTCCTGCTTGATCAGCTTTTGCACGTAGTCACTGCGGTAATCGGCCTGGAACGGCAGTTGCCCGCCGAACTGCTGCTCGGTGTAGCGCTTGAAGACGGGGAAATACAGCTCGTTCTTGTAACTGAGCACCAAGGGTTTGTCATTGGCGATCAACTCGCCGCCCAGGGTCAGGATAAACAGGCCGATAAACAACCACAGCGACCACCAGCCGCGCCGGTTTTTCTTGAAGCGTTCGAAACGCCGACGGGCCACGGGAGACAGGTTAAGCATCAGGCGTTCCTCGCGGCGAAGTCGATACGCGGGTCCACCAGGGTGTAGCAGAGGTCGCCGATCAGTTTTATCAGCAGGCCAAACAAGGTGAAGATAAACAGCGAGCCAAACACCACCGGGTAGTCCCGGGACACGGCCGCTTCGTAGCTCATGCGGCCGAGGCCATCGAGGGAAAAGATCACCTCGATCAACAGCGAACCGGCAAAGAACACACTGATGAACGCCTGGGGAATCCCCGAGATCACCAGCAGCATGGCGTTGCGAAACACATGGCCGTACAGCACCCGGCGTTCGCTCAGGCCCTTGGCGCGGGCGGTCACTACGTACTGGCGCGTGATTTCATTGAGGAACGAGTTTTTGGTCAGGATGGTCAGGGTGGCGAAACCGCCGATTACCAGCGCGCTGACCGGCAGCACCAGGTGCCAGAAGTAGTCGGCGATCTTGCCCACGGTGCTCAGTTCGGCGAAGTTTTCCGAGACCAGCCCGCGCACCGGGAACCAGTTCAATGACGTGCCTCCGGCGAACATCACGATCAGGAACATCGCGAACAGAAACGCCGGCATCGCGTAGCCAATCACAATGGCGGTGCTGCTCCACACATCAAAGCTGCTGCCATGGCGCACCGCCTTGCGAATGCCCAGGGGGATCGACACCAGGTAAGTGATCAGCGTGGCCCACAGGCCGAGGGAAATGGTCACCGGCATTTTTTCCAGGATCAGGTCGGTCACGGTGGCGCCGCGAAAGAAGCTGTTGCCGAAATCCAGCTGGGCGTAGCTCTTGAGCATCAGCCACAGGCGTTCCGGCGCGGGCTTGTCGAAGCCGTATTGTTTTTCGATGTCCTTGATCAGTTTCGGGTCCAGCCCGCGGCTGGCACGGGAGCCGCTGCTGACAGCGTCGCCGGATGAGCCGCCGACCGCGCCGCCGCCGATGCCCTGCAAGTGGGCGATGGCTTGTTCCACCGGCCCGCCGGGGGCGGCCTGGACGATCACGAAGTTGACCAGCAGGATGATCACCAGCGTCGGGATGATCAGCAGCAGGCGCCGCACGATATAGGCAAACATCAGCGAGCTCCCGCGCGTTTTTTCAACTCGGCATTCATTTGTTCATTGGTCAGCGGGGTAGGGCTGATTTCCCACCAGGTTTCCAGGGCCTCATCATTCCTGGCCTCGATGGCCGGACGGCCGAAGCGGTTCCACCACGCAGCGGAGGTGCCGGGCGGGTAGTAATTGGGGATCCACAGGTAATTCCATTGCAGCACCCGATCCAGGGCATGGGCATAGGTGAGCATCTGCGCCTGGGTGTCGGCCTTGACCAGGCCCTTGATCAGGCTGTCGACGGCCGGGTCCTTGAGCACCATGTAGTTGTTGGCGCCCGGATCGAATGCGGCGGTCGAGCCGAAGTAGTTGTACAGCTCCATGCCGGGCGAGGTGGTCACCGGGAAGCCGGTGACGATCATGTCGTAGTCGCGGGCCATCAGGCGGTTGACGTATTGCGAAGAGTCGATGCGGCGGATGTTCAAGGTAATGCCGATCTGTGCGAGGTTGCGTTTGTACGGCAACAACAGGCGTTCCAGGCCGTTCTGGGCATTGAGGAAGGTGAACTCCAGCGGCTCGCCCTCGGCATTGACCAGTTTGTCGCCGTCTGGCTTCCAGCCGGCTTCTTCCAGCAGGGCCAGGGCTTGCAACTGTTTGTCGCGGATCATGCCGCTGCCATCGGTGACCGGGGCCTTGAACACCTGGGTGAATACCTCGTCGGGAATCTGCCCGCGCAAGGGTTCGAGAATCGCCAGTTCTTCCGGGGTGGGCAGCTGGGTGGCGGCCAACGGGCTGTTGGAGAAGTAGCTTTGCTGGCGGATGTACAGGTTGCGCATCATCTGCCGGTTGGCCCATTCGAAGTCCCACAGCATCGCCAGGGCCTGGCGCACGCGACGGTCCTTGAACATCGGTTTTTGCACGTTGAACACATAACCCTGGGCCGGTTGCGGCATGTCCTTGGCCAGGTGCGCACGTTGCAGGCGGCCATCGTCCAGGGCCGGGCCGTTGTAGCCGATGGAATAGCCGGTGGCGGAAAACTCACGGTTGAAGTCGTAGGCGCCACCGCGCAGTACCTGGCGGGCCACTTCGGTGTCACCGAAGTACTCCAGGCTCAGGTGATCGAAGTTGTACAGGCCGCGGCTGACGGGCAGGTCCTTGCCCCACCAGTCGGGGTCGCGGGTAAAGGTGATAGTGCTGCCCGAGTCAATCTTGCCGACCTTGTACGGGCCGCTGCCCAGGGGGGCTTCGTAGCCACCGCCGTTGGCGAAGTCGCGAGTTTTCCACCAGTGCTCGGGAAACACCGGCAGGGTGGCGATATCCAGGGGCAGGGTGCGGTTTTCATTGCTGGAGAAATCAAAACGTACCTGGCGCTGGCCTTCGACTTCGACGTGCTTGACGTCGGCGAACAGCGTGCGAAAGCGCAGGCTGCCTTGGGTCATCAGCAGGTTGAAGCTGTAGCGCACGTCTTCGGCGGTGATCGGCTTGCCATCGGCAAAGCGCGCCTTGGGGTTGAGGAAGAAACGCAGGGACAGGCCGTCCTCCGCGCGTTCCATCTTCTCGGCCACCAGGCCATACACCGTGTAGGGCTCGTCCAGGGAACGCAGGGCCAGGGGCGCATACAACCAGCCGTCGACCTGGGAGACGCCGATGCCTTTGTCGATATACGGCAGCACATGGTCGAAACGCCCGATCTCCAGCGCCGAGCGCCGCAGGCTGCCGCCCTTGGGGGCGTTGGGGTTGGCGTAGTCGAAATGGCTGAAACCGGCTGGATACTTGGCCGGTTCGCCGTACACGGTCATGGACGGTTGGGGCGCCGCGATCACGGCGCTGCTGGCCAGCAGCAGGGCCAAGGAGGTACTGAACAGTCTGGAAAAAGCCAATCGCATTGTCAGCCTTGAACGCCGGGTGGAGAAGAATAAGGATTTGTACGCTAACGGCATCAGCGTCGCCAGTCGTCACATGCACAACGGCCCACCAAGAGGCGGGCCGTTGTTTCAAGCAGCAGCGCGGACGGGATCAGTCCTGGCGGCTGGTGACTTCCAGCAGGTGGTAGCCGAACTGGGTTTTTACCGGGCCTTGCACGGTGTTGACCGGGGCGCTGAAGACGACGGTGTCGAATTCCTTGACCATCTGGCCTGGACCGAACGAACCCAAGTCACCGCCCTGGCGGCTGGATGGGCAGCTGGAGTTGGCTTTGGCGATTTCTGCGAAATCGGCGCCGCCTTCGATTTGGGCCTTGAGTTCGTTGCACTTGTCTTCGGTGGCAACGAGGATGTGACGGGCGGTGGCTTTGGCCATGGGGATTAACTCCTTGAGTAAAAACGGTGAGCGTACCGGATTCAGGCGGTTATTTCCTGGCAAAGTTCCGCTGGCAGTCAGGTTGGGGCGCTGAGCTTGGGTATTGGCGTGATGGAGTGAGATCCAGAGCAGGCTGGTATCTACCTGATGTATAGAGATCACATGTGGGAGGGGCGGTGCGACGATTCGACTTGCTCCCGATGGCGGCCTGACAGCCGACCAGGATGTTGGATCAGATCGAGTACATATCCGTTGCTGCGGTAACGGCCACCTATGGTTCCGCTCTTACAGCGGCTCACTTTTGGAGGGACCCAAAAGCAAAGGTCCTCGCCCCAACACTCGGCACCTCGCCTAGGCTCGGTGTGCCCGAACGCAGGCTTGAATCCGTGGGCCGCCGTCATGGGCCATCCCTGGCCCAGGACGGCTAACCCGGCGTCCTGCCGGGTTACCCACGGATTCAAGCCTGCGTTCGGCCAGCGTGTTTGACGGGGCGCCTGAGATCAAGAGCAAAAGCCACAGCCACAGCAAAAGCAGTGTTACGTCTGACGTTGCCGGAGTCATCTGATGTCAGGTCGAATAAGCCCCCATCAATTCAAGACGATATAGTCATTCTGCTGAATGATCGGCCGATGGGCGCCTTGCACCAGGTGCAGGTAGCGGCCGTCCACCAGGTCGATGGGCAGGCAGTCGTCGATATCCATCACGCCGTCGGTGTGGGCCTGGGACCAGTGGCGCAGCATTTGTTGCTTGCCCTTGCTGGTCGCCTCCCGTTTGTTGCGGGCGACCACCAGCAGGTAGTGGTGGGCTTCGCCAAAGCTGTTGGCTTCATAACCGCCAAGGTTGATGAAGTACAGGTGATGGGCGTCGGCAGCGGGGGCCAGGTGGCTGAGTTCGACTTTCCAGCCGTCGACGCCGTCCACCGCCATCCACGAATCTATATGCACGCCCTTTGGGCTGCCAAACCAGCTCTCGCGCAGTTGCGGGTAGGTGTCTTCCAGGGTGTCTGCTACGGCGAACACCACATCGTGCACTTCAATTCTTGCTCGTGGGTGCTTGCCCCCGAGCATCACGACAAACAGCATTGCAGGTCCTTCCTGGCGACTTGGCAAAGGGCAACCATACTTCGATTGAACCCTTTTGTCCGGTCAATGCCACACTGTTAATTCGCGAACTCATCAGGAGGTTGTCATGCGCACCATTGATCTGGCGGGCGTTCCCGTCCCTGTCATCGGCCAGGGAACCTGGCGCATGGGCGAAGACCCGGACCGGCGTCGCGCCGAAGTCGCGGCATTGCAACTGGGGATCGACGAGGGCATGACCCTCATCGACACCGCCGAGATGTATGGCGAGGGTGGCGCCGAGGAAGTCGTCGGCGAAGCCATCAGCGGCAGGCGCGACCAGGTGTTCCTGGTGAGCAAGGTCTACCCGCACAACGCCAGCCAAAAGGGCGTGCCCCGTGCGTGTGAAGCCAGCCTCCGGCGCCTGGGCACGGACTACATTGATCTGTATCTGCTGCATTGGCGTGGCCAGTACCCCCTTGAAGAAACCGTCGAAGCGTTCGAGCGCCTGCGTGAGGCTGGCAAGATCGGCCGCTGGGGCGTCTCGAATTTCGATGTGGCCGACCTGCAGGAACTCGCATCCCCGGCCTGCGCGACTAACCAGGTGCTGTACAACATCGAAGAACGCGGGATCGAATTCGACCTGTTGCCCTGGTGGCAACAACACCATTTGCCGCTGATGGCGTACTGCCCGATTGCCCAGGGTGGGGCGTTGCTGTCCAGTCAGACCCTCAAGCAGATCGCCCGCCGCCACGAGGTCACGCCCGCCCAGGTTGCCCTGGCCTGGGTGCTGCGCCAGGACGGTGTGATCGCCATCCCCAAGGCGGTCACCCCGGAGCATGTACGGCTCAATGCGGCCGCCGCCAAGATGGTGCTCGATGAGCACGACCTGGATGCCATCGATCGGGTGTTCGGCGCACCCAAGCGCAAGCATCCCTTGGCGATGGTGTAGTTGCCTGGCAGAAACGGTGCCGTCCCTGGCACCTGTTCCTGCTCAGGTCCGACCTAACCCGCTACCGGGCTGCGCCAGTCATCGGACCCGGATGTGCCGGACACTTCGTGGGTCCACACGATCTTGCCATAGGTGAAGTGCACGTCCTCCAGGTGAGTGAAATGGGCATTGTCCGGATCCTGGCAGTGGGGCATGCGTGACTGTATGTCCACGATCTTCGCCCTCTCCAGTTCAATCGTGAAGTAGTGCTCTTGGGTGCCGGCTGGCGACGTACGGAACCACTCGAGTCGGCAGGTGACGTCTTCACCGCTGGTCAAGGCGCTGAACAGCAATGGCGATGACTTATCGAAGACCTTGCTGATCATCAGCGGCTTATGGACCCTCTGGCCCGTCGGCTGGCCGGACTGCGGGTCGCGTGGAACAATCACCTGATGGGAGAAGGCCTGGACCAGAATCTGGTCTTCATGGCCTTCCTGGTAAATATTGCCCACCGAGTCCTTGGTAAATGTGCCTGCCGTAATCAAGCCTTGCTTGGAGCCAGTGACGGAAAGATACGCGGGTGTTGGCATGACGGGTTTCCTTGTCTGATTGATGAGGTAGTTCCAACGGTTAATCGTACCGGTTGGGAATGTGGCTATTACAAGAAGCGTGCCGGAAAGTGTGGGAACCAATACGGACTTGGCATGCTGTGGATATAGGCGTTGGATTTAAACGGGTGTTATGGTTTTTTTTGCTGTTTTGCGGAAAATGTTTGCGCATAAGTGCGCATTTAGTTGCTCATGTTGAAACGTCGCTCAGTAGTTGGTTTTCCGCTGGGGTTAGGTGAAATATATCTCTGTAGCTGCGCAAAAGCCTGCATATGCCTTGGTTTACGGGTGGTGTAGGAAATGTCTTAAGTGTGAGTCTGTTGCTTGCTGGATGTTATTGTCGTGGCTAAGGTTTACGAACTTCGCGGCGATTCAAGCGAAGGTTGATGGCAATCTAGTGTGAAAGTTAAATGCACTTAGTTTGTCGCTCGTGCCTTGGATAGTCGAGTGCGCTCCTAAATGGTCCATTCAGAAAAACTCTGCGCTTATTACCTCGAGGTTGCCCGGCAGCCCTGTTTGCCAGCGAACTTTGCCGGCAGTGATATGCGCTATTCAAATGAATATGAAACCCTGGAGTCCGAACTGGCAAAGTTGCAGTCCATGCATGGCGCCGGCCAGCCGGACTGGCAAAAGCTCCTGGAAATCAGCGAATGCCTGTTGCGTGAGCAGTCCAAGGATCTGCGCGTGGCCGTCTGGCTGACCTGGGCGCTTTACCACCGCGAGTCCTTTGCCGGACTGCTGGCTGGCCTCGGGTTGCTGCGCCATCTGTGTGAGCACCATTGGTCGGCGGTATACCCTGGAAAGCTGCGCACCCGCAGCGCAGCGTTCGGCTGGCTGGTCCTGCGCCTTGAGACACTGCTTGTCCAAGACCTTTCGGTTCAAGGCCCGCAACCCTTGTTCCAATCTATGCTTGAACACCTCACGCGCCTTGATGAACTCTGGACTGCACATTTGGGAGGCGACGCGCCGCTGTTGCTGCCGATTCGCAAACAATTGGAGCAGTGGTTGGCGCTTGCTGTGCAAGGCCATCCCCCTATCGCCGGGTTGAACGCCGCCGTTGCGCAAGTGCAACCCGCTGCTACGCCATCCTCAACGGCCAAACCGACGGTAAACAACGAAAAAGATGCGCATGACTTGCTGTTTGCCTTGCAGGAACAAGCTCGTCCGTTGTGTGCCTGGTGGTTACGCCAGGACGCCGCCGACCTACGGGCCTTGCACCTGAGTCGAACGCTGGCCTGGCTGTCCATCGTCCGCTATCCGGATGCCAACGGTGAGCGAGTCACCGCGTTGTGCGGGCCTGCCCCCGACAGACTCAAGTACTACCAGCAACGTTTTGCCCAAGGCCATCACGCCGAGCTGCTGCCTGAACTTGAGGCCGGCCTCTCAGGTGCGATGTTCTGGTTCGACGGGCTGTACATGCTCTGGCAATGCCTGGAAGCCCAGCAGGCGGAACTGGCCGTGAGCGAGTTGGAAGTGAGTTTCGCCCTGCTGTTGCAACGATTGCCGGACTTGCCGGCGTTTCGCTTTCAAGGGGGCGCTCCTTTTGCCGACGACGCCACTCGCGGCTGGATCGCATTGCATGTTTCCCATCACCTGCAAACCCCTGAGGCGCCCCGCGTGGGGGGCGATGCCGAGCCCTGGGAGATCGCCTTGCAGGATGTGCTACCGCGGCTGCGCAAGGATGGGCTCAAAGCCGCGGTACATGAGCTCAATCAAGGTCTGCATGCCGCTCGCAGCGATCGCGCCCGCTTTTATTGGCGGTTGGCCCTGGCGCGCTTGTGTGCACACGCTGGCAAACATGAACTGGCGAAGATCCAGCTCGAACAACTGGACCTCGAGCTGCAGCGCTCGGGCCTGGAGCGCTGGGAGCCGGAGCTGGCGTTTCAAGTGACACGCCTCTTGCACCGCTGCTGCGACCTGCTGCCACAAAACCATGCCGTGCGCGAGCGCAAGGAAGACACCCACCGCAGGCTGTGCCTCTTCGATCTGGAAGCGGTACTTGAATAGGCTTACGAGCCGCTTGAAAAGGAGATTTACCATGGCCAAAGAATGTTCGGTAGCACCCAAGGAACGCATCAATATCACCTTCAAACCCGCCATCGGCGGTGCGCGGGAAGAAGTCGAGCTTCCGTTGAAACTCCTCGTGCTGGGGGACTTCACCCAGCGTGAGGACCTGCGCAAGCTTGAAGATCGCAAGCCCATCACCCTCAACCAGAACACCCTCGATGAGGTGTTGGCCAAACAGGCGCTGAGCCTGACGCTGAATGTCCCCAATCGCCTCCAGGACGGCGCCGAGGTCGAAGACCTGGCCATCCAGTTACGAATCAATTCGATGAGGGATTTCAACCCGGCGAACCTGGTGGAGCAGATCCCCGAGTTGCACAAGCTGATGGCCCTGCGTGAGGCGCTGATGGCGCTCAAGGGACCACTGGGAAATACGCCGAGCTTTCGCAAAGCCATCGAACAGGCCCTGGCCGACGACGAATCCCGTGCCCGAGTATTGGCGGAGCTGGGCCTGAGCGGCCGGACCGCCTGACATTTTTCAGTAAAAGGACACTGGCGCCATGACGACTCAACACACCTCGATACCCGTACTCATCACTGACGAGCACAGCATTCTCGACAACATCATCGCCCAGACTCTGTTGAGTGCGGATGATGAGGCCTACGGCATAGCCAGGCGTGGCGTCTCGGCATTTATCGAAGAGCTGATCAAGCCGCAGAACAGCGGGGAACCGGTCAAGAAACACCTGGTTGACCGGATGATTGCGGAGATTGACGAGAAGCTCGGTCGGCAAATGGATGAGATTCTGCACCACCCGCGCTTCCAGGCCCTGGAATCCTCATGGAAAGGCCTGCAGTTGTTGGTCGAGCGCACCAACTTTAGAGAAAACATCAAGATCGAACTGCTGAATGTCTCTCGGCAAGACCTGTTGGATGACTTCGAAGACTCACCCGAGGTGACCCAGTCCGGGCTCTATAAGCACGTCTACAGTGCGGAGTACGGTCAGTTCGGCGGTCAACCTGTGGGCGCAATCATCGCTGACTTCTTTCTTTCCCCCAGCGCCCCCGATGTGAAGCTGATGCAATACGCTTCCAAGGTCGCCTGCATGGCCCATGCACCGTTTATCGCGGCCGCCGGGCCGACTTTTTTCGGCTTGGAAAGCTTCACCGATCTACCTGACTTGAAGGATCTCAGGGATCATTTCGAAGGTCCGCAGTTCGCCAAATGGCATAGCTTTCGCCAGAGCGAAGATGCCCGTTATATCGGGCTGACGGTGCCGCGATTCCTGCTGCGCACGCCTTACGATCCCCTTGAATGTCCGGTCAAGACCTTCGCCTACCGGGAAACCGTGGTGAACAGCCACGAGAACTACCTTTGGGGTAATACCGCCTACGCCTTTGCCACACGATTGACCGACAGTTTTGCGCGGTTTCGTTGGTGCCCGAACATTATCGGTCCGCAAAGCGGCGGCGCAGTGGAGGACTTGCCCTTGCATCACTTCCACAGCATGGGTGAAATCGAAACCAAGATTCCCACTGAAGTGCTGGTATCCGACCGTCGCGAATACGAACTGGCGCAAGAGGGTTTCATTGCCTTGACGATGCGCAAGGGCAGTGACAATGCCGCGTTTTTCTCCGCCAGCTCGGTGCAACAGCCCAAGCGTTTCGGCATCAGTGCCGAGGGCAAGGAGGCCGAGCTGAATTACCGCCTGGGCACTCAGTTGCCCTACATGATGGTGGTCAACCGCCTGGCCCATTACCTCAAGGTTCTGCAACGGGAGCAACTGGGCTCGTGGAAGGAGCGTACTGACCTGGAGCTGGAGCTCAACAAGTGGATTCGCCAGTACGTGGCAGACCAGGAAAACCCCAGTGCCGAAGTGCGTGGGCGGCGGCCATTGCGGGCGGCACGTATCGTTGTCAGTGATGTCGAGGGCGAGCCTGGCTGGTACCGCGTCAACCTGAGTGTGCGACCGCACTTCAAATACATGGGGGCGGATTTCACCCTGTCCCTGGTTGGCAAGCTCGACAAAGAATGAGCAGGGGCCAAGGGATGACCCGTAACCAAAGCCTCTTCGAGCGACTTGAAAGTCCGGCCGCGAAATCATCATGTGCAGTGACGTCCGTCGCAGCTCATCTGGGAAAGATGCTCAGCATCCGCGCTGGCAGTGTGCAGACACTGGAGGATTACGGTATGCCGGATCTCAATGACACGAGCCAGAGTCTGCATGAGTCATTGAGCCAGTCGCGCTTGTTGATCGAGCGGTTTATCCGGGCCTATGAGCCCCGCTTGAAGGATACGCACGTGAGGGCGTTGCCTTGTGGTGACGATCCTCTGGCGCTGGCGTTTGCCATTGACGCCACGCTCTGCGTCGACGGTGTGACGCAGCCCGTGGTGTTCACCGCGCGCCTGCAGGATGCTGGACAGGTTGAGGTCTTGCCTGATGTCCTTTAACCACTATTACCAGAGCGAACTCAGTGCGTTGCGACAGCTCGGGCGGCGCTTTTCCGAGCGCAATCCTGCTCTCGCGCCCTTTTTAGGGGAGGCCGGTCAGGATCCGGATGTGGAAAGACTGCTGGAAGGCTTTGCTTTCCTCACCGGTCGCCTGCGCCAGAAGCTGGATGACGAGTTGCCTGAGCTGACTCATTCCTTGATGCATCTGCTGTGGCCCAACTACATGCGGCCCATACCGGCGTTCAGTATCCTGCAGTTCGATCCGTTGAAACATGCGGGGCCCGGTGTGATGGTCGCACGGGATACACCGGTCGAAAGCGCTGCGGTCAATGGTGAACGCTGTCGTTTTCGAACCTGCTACGCCACCTGCATCTTGCCGCTGCAACTGAGCGCGCTGGAGTACTGCGTCCAGGGAGAGCAGGCGTTGCTGAGCCTGCGCCTGGACATGGGCGGCGAAGGCAATTTCAGCGAATGTGCGTTCGATCAATTGCGCCTGCATTTGTCGGGAGACCGCTACATCAGTCAAGCGTTGTACCTGAGCCTGTTGCGCGAGGTTGAGGGTATCGAGTTGCTGCCATTGGGCGGTGATGGGCTTGCGGTCAGCGGGGCTGATGGCCAGCCCCTGCTGTTGCAATTGGGTGGCGATCAGGTCAGTCCGGTGGGGTTCGCGGAGGAGCATGCGCTGATGCCTTACCCGCAGAATACCTTTCGTGGATACCGCCATCTGCAGGAGTATTTCGCCTTTCCTGAAAAGTACCTGTTCGTCGATGTGCGTGGCCTGGATGCGTTGCAGCGGTTGCCCCAGGACGTACTCAAGCAAATCTGCAGCGTCAGGCTGTGCTTCAAGTTACGCACCCGGTGCCAGGCAACCGGATGCCCCACGCTGGACAACGTGAGGCTGTACTGCACGCCCATCGTCAACCTGTTCAAACATGATGCGGTGCCGATTCGCCTGGATGGCAAGCAGGACGAATACCTGTTGATTCCTGGGGAATATGCGCGCGCAAACGCCTGTGTATTTTCCGTCGACAAGGTCACGGGCTGGCGCCCTGGCGGGCTGGGGTATCAGGCGTACGTACCATTTGAATCCTTTGAGCACGACGGCGTTATCGATGCATCGGCAGCGCCCACCAGCTACAGCATTCGTCAGCGTGCTTCGGCGCATCATGCCGGGCTCGATACCTGGCTGGGGTTCGGAAACGGGCGGGGGCATACCCAGGAAACGCTGTCGATCGAACTGACATGCACCAATCACAACCTGCCTCGGCAATTGCAGGCAGGGGAGATCAATCAGCCCTGTGAGCAGACACCGGAGGGCTTGTCATTTCGCAATATCTGCGCGCCGACTGCGAGTTTTGCACCGCCCCTGGACCAGGACTTTCTCTGGCGACTTATCAGCAACATGTCGCTCAACTATTTGTCACTGAGCGACATCAATGTCTTGAAGGTGGTCCTCGAAACCTATGACGTGCCGCGTTACCACGATCTGCAAGCGAAAAAGGTCAGCCAGAGAAGGCTGGGGGCCTTGCGATCCATCAGCCATACGGCCGTCGACCGCTTGCACCGGGGCATGCCGCGTCGAGGGTTGCGGGTCGACCTGAGCATTGATTCCCAAGGTTTTCTGGGGGCGGGCGAAGCGTTTTTGTTCGCCTCGGTGCTCAACGAGTTCTTCGCGCTTTATGCCAGCCTTAATGCCTACCACGAGCTGCGTGTCATCAGCACACAAGGAGATGTGTACCTATGGCCACCTCAAATGGGGCAGCAGCCCCTGCTTTGAAGCAACTGTGCCGTGCCATCCGTGAATATTCGCTGTTCCAGGCGATTTCGCAGGTGATCAAGCGCCTGCGCGATGCCCATCCGCTACTGGATGACAACGCACTCTATGAGCGGCTGGAGTTTCAGGCCAACCCGGGTCTTGGTTTTCCCGGTCACGATATTGACCGGTTGGAGTTTTTTGTTGAACACGATCAATTGCGTGCGCGTCTTCGCCTCAATGTCCTGGGCCTCTGTGGCGCAGGTTCACCCTTGCCGGCCTTTTACGGTGAGCAGGCGTGTGCCGATGGAGCGGGCGGCCACGCGACCCGAGACTTCCTGGACCTGTTTCACCATCGTCTGCAACGGCTGATGCTGCCGATCTGGCGCAAATACCGCTACCAGGCGTGTTTCCAGGCGCAGGCGCGTGATGCTTTTTCCGAGCAGATGTTTGCGTTGATCGGGTTGAGGGGCCAGCGCATCCGTACCGCTGCGCAGTTGGACTGCAAGCGACTGTTGCCCTACCTGGGGTTGCTTGGCCTGCGGGCGCACTCGGCGGCGGTGATCGAGACAGTGCTGCGCTACTACTTCGAGCATGAGCGCGTGTTTATAGAGCAATGGGTGGAACGCACGGTTGCCATTGCTCCCCCGCAGTTGAACCAGCTTGGCTGTGCCAACAGCCTGTTGGGCTTCGACCAGGTACTGGGAAGCCGGATCACCGACTGCAACGGTAAGTTCCGGGTGCATATACAGGATCTGGATTGGCAGCGCTTCCATGGTTTCTTGCCGACGGGGTCGGAGTATCCACTGCTGTGTTCGTTGGTGCGACTGGCTGCACGAGACCCGCTGGAGCATGACCTGCGGCTGGTGCTGGCCAAGGAGGCGATCAGGCCGTTGCACGTGGGTGAACACAATGTCTGCAGGCTGGGGTGGACCACTTGGCTGGCACACGAGTGCGCCGATGGTGCGGTCATCGTGGCCAGCAATGCTCACTAGGGAACAATGATCATGATGAATGTAGACCTGCAACAGCTGATCCTGACATTGACGCCCGCAGTCCGTCAGGACCTGGAGCGCTCGGCCGAACGTTGCGTGACGCGAGGTGGCAGGGAGGTCCTGGTGGAAGACCTGCTACTGACCCAGCTGGAACGTCCCAGGGGGCTTTTGATACGAGCCTTGGCCGACGCCGGGATCGAGGCGCAGACGCTGCAAGCAACGCTGCAGCCCAAGGGGCAGGCAAGTGCCACGCGTAATCCGGTGTTCGCCCCGGCCCTCGTGCAGTGGTTACAACAGGCGTTGATGGTTGCCCATCTGGAGTTGCGCCAGAGCGTCGTGGACCACGGTGCACTGTTACTGGCGTTGTTGCGCCACCCGCTGCAGCACGCAGGCACCGGCTATCACGCGTTGTTGAGCCGTTTGGATGCACAGCGTATACACGGGTTTGTGCTGGACCAGGGGCCTGACATCTGCCCGGCAGCAGGCGGCGAGTCACTGCTGGCGCGCTTTACCCATGATCTGACACGCCAGGCCCAGGAAGGGCGTATCGACCCGGTGCTGTGTCGCGAGGGTGAGATCCGCCAACTGATCGACATCCTTATGCGGCGGCGCAAGAACAATCCGATCCTTGTCGGCGAGGCCGGGGTGGGCAAGACCGCGGTTGTCGAAGGCCTTGCCCTGCGCATCGCCAGCACGCAGGTGCCGGAGCCACTCAAGGGTGTGCGTGTGCTGACCCTGGACATGGCACTGCTGCAAGCCGGTGCCAGCATCAAGGGCGAGTTCGAGCGGCGTCTCAACGGCGTGATTGACGAGGTGAATGCCGCGCCGACACCGGTGATTCTGTTTATCGATGAAGCGCATACCCTGGTGGGGGCGGGGGCCGGCGATGCCGCCAACCTGCTCAAGCCGGCCCTGGCCCGCGGTGAGTTGCGGACCGTCGCGGCTACGACTTGGGGCGAATACAAGAAATACTTTGAAAAAGACCCGGCCTTGGCGCGGCGTTTCCAGCCTGTGCTGGTTGGCGAGCCCAGCGTTGAACAGGCGACTTCGATCCTGCGCGGGCTGGTCCCGGCCTACGAATCCAGCCATGGCGTGCATATACGTGACGATGCCGTCGTCGCGGCGGCGCAGATGAGCGCCCGCTACCTGGCAGGGCGTCAGTTGCCCGATAAGGCCGTGGATGTGCTGGACACCGCCTGCGCACGTGCGCGCATCAACCAGTTGACGGTGCCCGAGGCATTGGAACGCCTGTGTACCGAACAGGCTGAAGGCTCGCGCCAGCGCGAGGCACTGAATCGAGACAGGGATGCGGGGCTGCCAGTTGATGAGCAGTCTGCGCAAGCGCTGGGCCTGCGCTTGGCGGCTGTCGAGAGCGAACGTCAACATCGGCAGCAGCGCTGGCTTGCACAGCGCGCACTGGAGGAGCCGGTGCGCGTATGCCCGCGCCTGGTGGCACAGGTCATCAGCGCCTGGACCGGCATTCCGGTTGAACAACTGTCCCTTGAGCACAGTGCATCGGTGCTGGGGGTTGCCGATGCGCTGCGGTCGCGCATTCTCGGCCAGGAACCTGCCATACAGGCGCTTGACCGCAACCTGCGCGCGGTGGCTGCCGGACTGAACAAGGCCGATGCGCCGGTCGGTGTGTTTCTGTTGGTGGGCCCAAGTGGTGTGGGCAAGACCGAAACGGCGCTGGCCCTGGGTGATTTGCTGTATGGCGGCGAACGTTTTGTCACCACCCTCAACATGTCGGAGTTTCAGGAAAAACACGCCCTGTCTCGGCTGATTGGCGCACCTCCCGGTTATGTCGGCTATGGAGAGGGCGGGGTGCTGACGGAAGCCGTGCGCCGGCGCCCCTATTCGGTGGTGCTGCTCGACGAAGTCGAAAAGGCCGACCCGGAGGTGTTGAACCTGTTCTATCAGATCTTCGACAAGGGGCTGGTCAATGATGGCGAAGGCCGGGAAATCGATTTTCGCAATACGCTGATCCTGATGACTTCCAACCTGGGCAGCGATTGCATTATCGACTTATGTGCAGGCGGCCGACGACCTGGCACCCAGGTGCTGCAGGACGCAATTCACCCTCTGCTGCGCGACTATTTCAAACCGGCACTGCTCGCCCGGATGCGAGTCGTGCCCTATTACCCGTTGATGGGCGCTGTGTTGCATGACCTGGCAAGACTCAAGCTTGACCGTCTTGGGCGAAGGTTGCAGTCACGCAAGCTGGCCTTGAGCTATACGACCGAACTGGTCACGCATATGGCTGAGCGGTGCGTCCATAGCGACAGCGGAGCGCGGTACATCGACCAATGGATCGAGATCCACCTGTTGCCGCAGATGGTCGATCGACTGCTTGGGGCGGTGGCGACGGGTGAGCCGCTGTCGCGGGCCCACGCCTGCCTGGATGGTGACGGGCTGCCGATCTGTGAGTTCAGCCAATGATGAACGATGTGCTTGCCCCTTTACCCCAGCCCCTGGCATACGCCGAGACGTTGTTGGCCTGGTTCACCCGAATGGGCATCGAGGGTGACGAGACAACGCTGCCAGGCCTGTGTGTTGCCGCGGCTGCGCAACTGAGTGAATGCGAACTCGGCCAGTTATATTGGCGGGACGAGGTCACGGGTCGGCTGGACTTGATTGCCCAGTATTTGCCTGGCGCATTGCCCCTCGGCGAGGGTGCTTGCGGCGCCGACTTTCAGCATCAGCAACTGTTGCGTCACGTGCTCGGCCATCCCAGCATCCTGAGCGTGGAGAACCTGGACGACAGTGTGTACGAAAGCGGTTTTCTACCCGCGACAGCTACGCCCTGGCACTCGTTGATATGCCTGCCGCTGTTCGGTCGCCACAAGGCCGTTGCCGGTCTATTGCTGTGCGCCAGCCAGCGGCCGAAATTGCTCCTGGACTACGGACCATCGTTAAGCCAACTGGCAAGCTTCGCCTTGAGTCAACTGGCGCTGTTGCGACGTGTGCGTCCGCCGCACAACGGCTCCCAGGCCAGGCCTTGTCTACCCTCGGCGCGTATGAAGTATGGGCTGATCGGCAACAGCGCAGCCATGGAAGAAACCTACCGGCTGATCGGCAAGGTGCTGAATGCGCCCTGCACGGTGCTGCTGCGCGGGGAGACCGGAACCGGCAAGGAGGTGGTGGCACGGGCCATCCATGCTGCCGGGGCGCGCCGTAGCAAAGCCTTTGTGGTGCAGAACTGTGCGGCCTTTCCCGAGGGTCTGCTGGAGAGTGAGCTATTCGGTTATCGCAGGGGCGCCTTTACAGGCGCCGAACGTAACCATGCGGGGCTATTTGACGCCGCCGATGGCGGCACGTTGCTCCTCGACGAAATCGGCGATATGCCGCTGTCACTCCAGGCCAAGCTGCTGCGGGTGTTGCAGGAAGGCGAGGTTCGCCCGTTGGGAGCCGATGCGGCCCATAAGGTCGATGTGCGAATTATCGCAGCGACCCATCGTGATCTGGCTGCAATGGTGGCGGAGGGTAGTTTTCGCGAGGACCTGTACTACCGACTGGCGCAGTTCCCGATCGAATTGCCGGCCTTGCGCGAACGCGACGCAGATGTGCTGCTGTTGGCGCGACAGTTCTCGCAATCGGCCTGCGCTGCGCTGGGGCTCTCGCCGGTGGAGTGGTCTGCTGCGGCCTTGGATCAACTGTCGTGCCACGCTTTTCCCGGGAATGTCCGTGAACTCAAATGTCTGGTGGAGCGCGCGGTACTGCTGTGTGACGACGCAGTGGTGCTGCCTGAACACCTGTCCCTGGCGCCCGGGTCGACCCCTGCAGCCGTCGGCGCGACGTTGCGCCAGCGCCTGGAGCGGGTTGAACGGGTATTCCTGATCGACTGCCTGCACAAGAACCGTGGCAACCGGACCCGTACGGCACGTGAGTTGGGGCTCGCACGCCGCACCCTGCTTTACCGACTTACACGCTTGAACATCCCTGGCGGCGATGTCCGAGGGGGATGCTGAATGGTGCACGTATGGCTTCCACTCTTCGCCGCCGGCCTTACTTTCATTGGAGATACCTGATGCCACTTCGTACTTGGAAAGCCTGGGGGCTTGTCCTGTGCTTGTTGAGCGGCTGCAACGCCAATTACGTTTTTGATGACGCTGACTACCGTCCGCTGGGTGACCCCCAGGCGACACGTCGCAGCGATTGAACAGCGGAGCCTTGTCATGCAACTAGTGTTAGAGGTGTGCAATACCGGAAGCGGTGAGCCTGCATCCTGTAAGACATTCGACGGCGTCGGCGGCGTGATCGGCCGCGGGATCGGCTGTGACTGGGTCATCCCCGACGCCAGTCGCTTGCTCTCCAGTCATCATGGCCTGGTCAGTTACCGGGATGACCAGTATTTTTTTACCGACATCAGCAGCAATGGCATTGGCGTGTCGGGCAGCGCGGAGCGTTTGTGCAAGGGGCAGGCACGACTGATCAGCGAGGGTGATGTCTACCAACTGGGGCCAGTGGATATCCGTGCACGACTTGTGGCGCCCGGGAGACAAAATGGCCGGCAGATGTTTTTCGGCAACGATACGATTCCGGATGACGCGTTTTTGGTGCTTGACCCCTTGCACGCACTCGATACCGAGCAGGTGCATGGCAGCTCACCCGGGGATCCGGAGGCGCTGAAACTCTCGGCTGCGAGGGCGGCCTGCGCACTGTCCCACTGCCCCCTGGAACGGGATCACTTGATCGTGCCGAGATGGGCCGAGCCAGTAACGGAAGAGGCCTCGACTCAACCCGCCCAGGTGACTGCAGCCAGTCGTGCCCCATTCTGGTCGCAGTTCGCGGACGCGATGGGCGTGCCCCTGGATACGCTCGATACCCAGGCATGTGAAGCCCTGGCGATCAAGGTGGCTGGCCTGTTCAGGCAAACCATCGAAGGGCTGCAGCAGAGTCTGCGTACTCGCGATGAGCTGAACGGCGAGTTGAACCTCGGTTGGACCGTGCCTGCCATTAAGAGTCACAACCCTTTGAAGGATTGCACCGATACCCCGTCTGCCCTGGCCTCACTGTTGGGCCTCGCTGAGCCGGGCCCGCTGCCTGCAGAGGTAGCGGTCGCCCAGGCATTCCGGGAAATGCAAATCCACCAGCTGGCCTTGGTCGTGGCTTGCCGTGCTGCAATACGTGGCGCTGTGGAGGCATTTGCACCAAGCCATCTATTGCTGTGCTTCGAGCGCCAGGACATGCCGGCCAGGTTCTCTACCGATGGAGCCCACTGGCGGGCCTACCAGCGCCATTACCGACACCTTATCGACGAGCAACCCTTGGGCGAGCAGCTGTTGCGTAACGAATTTTCCAAAGCCTACGCGGAGCAGGTGCGCCTGGTCGCCACGCTGCATGCGGCTTATCCGGGATGACTGTCATGTATCGAGCTGCCGTTCTGTCAATGCTGTTTGTACTCGGCTTGCTGACCGGGTGTGCCAGCGTCTCACCGTATTCAACCCTGACCAAGCTGGACCTGGCGTTGAGCGCCAGCGAAGGCGTCAACCGCGATCTTCACGGTCGCCCGTCTCCCATCGTGGTGCGCCTGCTGGAGCTGCGGCACCCGGTGGCTTTCGAAAACGCTGATTTCTTCACCCTCTATAGCCGCGCGGAGCAGGCGCTGCCCAAGGACTGGGTCAACAGCGAGGAGTTGGAGCTGCGCCCCGGTGAGCGGTTGGCGCTGAAGCTCAGTGTCGAACCACAGAGTCGTTATGTCGGGGTGGTGGCTGCCTACCGGGACCTGCCCCATGTGCAATGGCGGCTTGTGCTGCCCGTCGCCCGGCAGCGCCTGACGCGTGTCGAGCTGATGCTCGACGAGTCCGGGGTTCGCGTCGTTACCCCTCAAGCCCGGAGGTCGGAGGATAGACATGCAGGTTCATAAAGTCGTGTGGCAGGAGGGCATGCTGCTGCGCCCCCAACACTTGCAGCACAACGACCGTTACTACCACCAGCAACTCAACCGTACCCGTTTGCTGGGCATTGATGGTTGGGGATTCCTGACCCTTGACGTCGACGTGCAGTACCTCAACCTGGGTAAGGTAGTCGTCAACCAGGCCAGCGGTGTATTTCCCGATGGCAGCTTGTTCGAGCTGAGCAGCGTAATGGAGCCACTGGTGTTGCAGGTTCCTGCCCACACCAGTGGGCAAGCCATTTACCTGGCGTTGCCGTTGGCCATCGGCAATCAGGTTGAAGTGCGCCAGCAGGAGCACAGTGATGTGCTGGCGCGCTACGTAAGCTGCGAAGCGGAGATCACTGATTCGAATGCTGGCTTTGATTCCCTTTGCCGGATCAACTGTGCACGCCCGGACCTGCGATTGCTGTTAGGGGAGCAAACCAGTGACACGTTGCAGGTGAAACTCCAGGTTGCCCGGGTGCTGGATTCGACTCGCGAGGGCGGCGTGCGGCTGGACGCGGATTTCGTACCGGCGTTTATCCATGTGCAGGGCTCAGGCTATGTCGCGTCATGTATCAAGGAAGTGCTGAGTCTGCTAGGCACCCGAGGCGATGCGATTGCCGCGAGGATCCGGGGAGGTGGTGGATCGGAGGGGGCCCAGGTCGGCGATTTCCTGATGCTGCAGCTGATCAATCGAACCGAGCTGGTGTTGCGTCACTTCCTGAGTCAGAGCCAGGTACGTCCGGAGGTGTTGTACAGGCAGTTGTTGTCGATCCTCGGCGAGTTGTCGACGTTCGCCACCGACAACAAACGCGCGCAACTGGAGACTCGTTACCAGCATGGTGAGCAGGGGGCGAGTTTTCGTGGGTTGATGGAAGGCATTCGCACCGTGCTGTCGTTGGTGCTGGAACAACACGCCACTGAGCTCCCATTGGAGCCGCGACAGTATGGTGTGCTGGTCTGTCCGGTGAGTGATCTCAAACTGCTGGGTAGCGCAACATTCATTCTGGCGGCAACTGCCCAGTGCGATTCGGAGGAGCTGCGCCACCGTCTTCCGGCGCACTTGAAAATCGGCTCCGTGGAGCGCATCCGCGAGCTGGTCAATCTGCATCTGGCCGGCATCAAGGTCAAGCCATTGCCGGTGGCGCCCCGACAGATCCCGTTCCATGCCGGCAAGACCTATTTCATGCTCGAACTCAGTGCTCGTGATATTACGCAGCTGGAGCAATCGGGCGGTTTTGCCTTCCACGCCAGTGGCGAGTTTGCCGAACTCAAACTCAATTTCTGGGCCATCAGGAACTGAATGCCATGACAATGGACAGCGAATACCCGCAGGACGAAAAAACTATCCTGCTTGACCTCGATGGTCGCGCGCCCGCAGGGACGCCGGTGACGGACTTCCCATCGCCACCGCGCTTCGAACGGTTGGAAGACCGGATGATCTACACCGCCAGCCTGCAAGGGGCACAGAGTTTCAAGATCGGGCCCAACGTCCTGGTGGCCGCCGCCTGGGAACTCCTGTCGCAGGTCGTTCGACTCAAGCGCAGTTCCGGCCGGGAAAGCTTGCAGGCCCTCAATGATCGGTTGTCGTCGGGGATCACGGCGTTTGAAGCGTATGCCTTGCACCAGGGTGCAGAGGACAGGCAGGTCATGTCGGCGCGCTATGTGCTGTGCAGCGTTATTGACGAAGCCGTGGTCACTACCCCGTGGGGCAGTCGCAGTGACTGGTCGAAATCCAGCCTGTTGAGCCGCTTTCACAACGAAACCTTCGGTGGCGAAAAATTCTTCCAACTGCTGGAGCGCTTATCCCGCGACCCCGTCAAGCACCTGGCAATGCTGGAGTTGATGTACCTGTGCCTGTCACTGGGGTTTGAAGGTAAATACCGCGTCATGGAGCGGGGCGGGCCGCAGTTGGAAGCGGTACGAGATGGCTTGTATCGACAGATCCGGCATGTGCGCGGTGAGCGCCCGCCGATGCCTGTACCCGCTGCCGCAGCACAGGCACCGGGTGCCGGGCTGCGCATCTTTTCCCCTGCCGGGGTCGTCGTCTTCACGCTCGCCTGTTTGCTGGCCATGTACCTGGGCTTTGCCTGGGCATTGGGCAATGAACGCATGGCGGTGCTGCAACCTTTTCAATCTTTGGCGTCGGATCAGACACGGTCGCCGTTGTAACGCTGGGAGCAATGAATGAACGCATTCTTCAAGGGCGTGGGCACGGCGCTGCGCAAGACTTGGGTCTGGAGCCTGTTTGTGGTGTTCGCCAGCGCGTTGCTGGTGTGGTTTTTCGGGCCATTGCTGGCGGTGGACGACCACCGTTTCTGGCAGGGCGCCCCAGCTCGTCTGTTGACCATAAGCGGGTTATTCCTGCTGTGGGGGTTAGCGATGGTCATGGTCGACTCACGCCGTACCGCACGATTGAATCGGCGCGAGCACCAGGAGCGCCACCAACGCAAGGGGTTGATTGACGAAGAGCGGAGGCAGGTGCGGGGCCGTTTCAAGGAGGCGTTGCACACACTGAAAACCTCCCGTCGTTATGGCGAGCGCAATGAGCGCTGGCGCAACGACTTGCCGTGGTATCTGTTGCTCGGCCAGCAGGGCAGCGGCAGAACCTGTCTGCTGGCCGCCTGCGGATCGCAGTTCCCACTGGATCGGGAGGAAGCGATGGCACCGGGCGCAACCCAGTATTTTGATTGGTATCTCGCCGACGAAGCTGTCCTTGTCGAGAGTGCAGGGCGCTACCTGGCCCAACCCGACAGTGCCGTGGATGGGGCCGGCTGGGCGACGTTTCTGGGCCAGCTCAGATTGCGGCGCAGGGTTCGCCCGCTCAATGGCGTGGTGGTGACGCTGGCGGTGGAGACGCTGCTTGGCAGCAATGATCGCGACCTGGACCTGTATGCGCGCCACGTGCACACCCGGTTGCAGGACGTACAGCAGATGCTGCATGTGGATGTGCCGATCTATCTGGTATTGACCCAGGCTGACCGGTTGCCGGGCTTTGTCGAATTCTTTGATGCGTCCCAGGGCGACGGCGCCGAAGCCCTGCTCGGAGAACCCGTGGCAACAGGTCCGGCCGGTACCGCGATCACCCAGGTTCGCGAAGCGTTTGAGGCGTTTCTGCAACGCCTTGGAGCAGAGCTGATTGCGCGTTTGCATCAGGAACGCGATATCGAACGTCGCGGGCTGATGCTCGATTTTCCTCGGCAGGCTGCGCAAATCGGTGAACGTTTGTGCCTGTTTGTGGAGTCTGCGTTCTCCTCTCATCGCTTTCAGCGTATTAACGGATTGCGTGGCTTTTACCTGACGAGTGCGCAGACTGCCGACAGGCGTTCCTACTTCGTCCAGGGCCTGTTCAACCGGGTGATTTTTGCCGAGGCCAATCTCGCCGGGCTGCAGACTCCGGAACGACAGCGTATCCGTCGACACCAAGGGTTGCTGGCGTTGGCCGCCTCCGTGGTCATTGTCGCGGCGGGGTGGCTGTGGGCACACAGTTATTCGATCAATCACCAGCGGCTGGTGCAACTGGCGCAACTGCTCAAGCCACAGCCGCCCGCGTCACCCGGTCTGGACGATACCCTGGTGCTCCTGCGTGTGCTGGACGACCGCCTGGCTGCGACCCAAGTGTTTCCAGCGTTGGCGGATGCCCGTGCGGTGGAGCGGGGCGGCTTGTATCAAGGGGAGGCGAGTCGGCCACTGTTGGTCAGTGCCTATGAAGACTTGCTGCACCAGCAGTTGTTGCCGCTGGTATCTACGATGCTTGAAGAACAGGTACGGGCCAGCCTTGGCGACCGCGAGGGGCTTTTGGACATCCTGCGGGCTTACCTGATGCTCAGTCTTCGCGAGCGGCGCGATAAGGTTTGGCTGGCGCAACGCGTGGCCGTTCATTGGGCTGTGCGCTATGCCGGTGATGCTTCGGTGCAGAAACGATTGAATGCACATTTTGCACGGCTGCTTGAGCGCCCCTTTGCGATGCCCTTGAACGTTGAGCTGGTCGCCGAGGCCCGCCAGGAATTGCGCGGCGAATCGTTGGCGGGCGTGGTCTATCGGGCGCTGCGTGACCAGGCGCGTGACCTTGAGCCCTTGCGCCTGGCCGAGGGGAGGGGGTTCGCAGCGATCGAGCAGCCCATCCCCGGCTTCTATACCCGGCGGTATGTGCAGTATTTCGAAAGGCAGGGCTCTCGGCTGGTGAATGCCATTGCTCAGGACAACTGGGTACTTGGGGAGGACGCAGACCTCAGCAGCCTGGATTTGCGCCAATTGATGCTGGAGCTCGAGCAGCGTTATTTCAGTGAGTACGCCGACACCTGGAGCCAAGCCATCGGCCAGGTGCGCCTGCAGGAAAGTGACAGCCTGAGCCAGCATGCTGACGGGCTTGCCAGCCTGGCGTCAGCGCAGTCGCCGTTGGTGCAGCTGTTGCGACAGGTTCGGGAAAACACACGCCTGCTGTCGACCAACGACCCCCTTGAGGCCTTGAGCCCGCCCGCCGGCGAGCTCGAGACCAGCGCTTCCAGCGTGTTGTCCAGCCCGTTGCATGGGCAGGCAAAGCCTGATTCTGCCCGGCGTGCACTGCAGCGTCGGTTCGAGCACCTGCACCAATTGCTGGACGCGGATCAGAACCCTGGAGCTGAACTGACGCAGGCGTTGCGGCTGCTCGATGAATGGCATCTGCAACTGGCGGCCCTTAACCGCGAAGCTACCCCAGGGCAGGCGGCATTCATGATGGCCAGGCAACGAATGGAAGGGCAGCAGCCATTGCTGGGGAATCTGCGGGATGCTGCCGGGCGCCTGCCGTTGCCGGTCAAGGGGTGGTTTGAAGGCATTGCCGATGACAGTTGGCGGCTGCTGCTCGATGATGCCTATGTGTATATAAATCAGCGTTACCAAAGTGAGGTCTATGGCTTTTACGCCAAGGCGATCCAGCGTCGGTACCCATTCAACCCACGGTCCGAGAGTGATGTTGCCCTTGGCGATTTCCAGGACTTTTTCAAGCCGCGGGGTGGCATGGCGCGCTTTTATGAAAGCTACCTGCGGGCCTTTGTCAGTGCCGAGTCCGGTCGCTATCGTCTACGCGGCCTGGATGGCCGTAGCCTGGCGCTGTCGCGCTCATTGCTGGACCAGCTGACGAAGGCCCAGGTGATTCGCCAGGGGTTTTTTACTGAGGACCAGGGGGAGTGGGCGGTTCGCTTCACGCTGGCCCCCTATAGCCTGGACCAGGCGGTTAGCCGAGCGATCCTGAGCATTGGTGATCAACACCTTGAATACCGCCATGGCCCGATCGTGCCCATGGCTTTCCAGTGGCCAGGCGAGGCGGACGATGGCCGTAGCAGCCTGGTGCTGGAGCGGGGGGCGGAGCGGCCGCTGGGTATGGAAAAAAACGCTGGTCCCTGGTCGTTGTTCCGGTTTTTCGAGCTGATGCAAAGTGAGCCTGGGAGTGGCCGGGGTTCTCGGCTGCTCAAGGCTGAGCTCGCTGGCACGCGTGCCACCTTCCTGCTCAACAGCCATCGCAACCCTGGTCCTTTTCAGATGGCGAACTGGCGCACCTTCCGTTTGCCGGAGCAACTGTGAGGCATGTGCATGCCGATGGGTGCAGCGCCGGGCGAACGGCGCGAGGCAAGACACGCGCGCGCAATGAGGATGCGTTCCTCGACTGCCCCCGGCGCGGTTGTTGGGCGGTAGCGGACGGAATGGGTGGGCATCTGGCTGGGGATTTGGCCAGCCACTGGGTCATCAGCAGCCTGGCTTCGTTGCCCGACCAAGGCAGCTTTGACGAACGGATCGATGCCATACGACGCTGCTTGCGATGGCTCGACCGTCAAATGGGGCAAGCCACGACGGAACAAGCTGCCCACGGCATCATGGGCAGCACCGTGGTTGCGTTGCTGCTGGAGGGTAATCGCGCAGCCTGCATCTGGGTCGGGGACAGCCGTTGCTATCTTTGGCGGGGACGACGTTTGTACCAACTGTCGCGGGACCATTCCCTGTGGCAGCAACTGATGGACAAGCAGCAGTTGAGCCTGGAACAGGCCCTGGCGCATCCGGATGCCAGGGCGCTGACCCGTGCCATTGGTGGTCGGCAGCCATTGAGCCTGGCGGTGCTGGAGTTCATTACCCAACCTGGGGATGTGTTTTTATTGTGCAGCGATGGTTTGTATCAGGGGCTCAGCCATGGCGAGTTGGGCAGCGCCCTGAGTGTGGGGCCGCCCCGCCAGGTAGTGGATCGGTTGTTTTCCGACGTGCTACGGGGGGCGGCCCAGGATGACCTGACGGCCGTGGTAGTCCAGCCATGAGCGAGGTCGCCGGCCCGCCGAAACTGCTTGCGGGGCGCTATCAGCTGGATCGGCTATTGGGCAGCGGTGGCATGGGAGTGGTCTACCGAGCCCGGGATATGCTGCACGAGGCGTTCGGCGAGCCCAACGCGTGGGTGGCTCTCAAGTTGTTGGGCGATACGCTTGCCGAATCTTCCGACGGCCATGTATTGCTGTACAGCGAGTTTGCCCTGACCCGGAGCCTGCGGCACGATCACGTGGTCAGAACGTACGCTTTCGAGGTCGATACTCCGCGTCAGGTTGCGTTCTTCACCATGGAATTGCTGCAGGGCAGGACCCTTGACCGCATCCTCTCGGAGTGCCCGTATGGATTGCCGTGGCGGGAGTTGCAACCCATCGCCCTGCAACTGTTGGATGCACTGGCTTATGCCCACAGGCAGGGCGTTCTGCATGGCGATGTGAAACCGGCCAATATCATGCTGGGCGAGCAGGGAGTGCGGCTGTTCGATTTCGGCCTGGGCCATGCCGAGGCGGAGCAGGCCGCGGGGCTGCCCACCTTGAGTCGCAGTCGCTTTAAGGCTTGGACGCCCGGGTATGCGGCGCCGGAACTGGTGGCCGGGGGAAACATCTCCGCCCGGGCCGACTTGTATGGCGCCGCCTGCGTAATCTATGAGCTCGCCCAGGGACGGCGCCCCGGCGAGCATCAGTCGGATCAGCCATTGTCCAGGCCTCGGCAATTGCCTCGGCGGTGTTGGCCGGCATTGCGTTCTGCGCTGGCCCTGGACCCTGAGTGCCGAACCATTGCCGTCGAGGAGTTGTGCGAAGCGATGAATAGACGACGGCGCTACTGGTTTGTGTAGTGGGCGTGTCAATCAGCCAAATCATGCAGTTGGCAGTATTCGGTCCAACTCAAGCCGGCCATCTGGGCAACTTCCTTGTGGACTTCCAGGCGCCGCGCCTCGAAGTCAGCAGGGGACTGGCTGGTCAGCCTGAGGGTCAGCTCCCAGGCAAACAAACCCTGGCGTTCTGCTTCTGCCTCGAAGGCTTCATGCAGCCGTTCGGCGCGGTACTGTGCCAGGGTTTCACCCTTGGCCTGAGCGGCCAGTGGGTTCAGGGTGTTCAGTTCGGCAGCCACATCGGGATGTTCGTTCAGGAATCGATCCAGCGCGAGCTGGTGGTTATCGCCGGGAGGTGACAAGGGCGTGCTCCAAATCAGGTGGGACCAGGCCTCGGTTTCTGGCGCGAGGCAAGCCGTGTGTGCATAAGCAACACGGATAACGGGTATTGAAGCAGATTCCAGGACCGGTCCAGATCAGAAAATTAAATTATTGGAGATGCCCGGCTTTGACTGTCACTCATTGCTGGAAATTCACCGATACCCATGGCAAAGGACTTTCGCTCCCGGTGCCAGGACGTGTAGCGTTAGCCCCGGTGCTTCCGACCCTGCTTTCCAAGGGCAGCGGGCGATGGGCAGAGGGATGGGTCATGGCGCAAACGCTGTTCAAACTTTTCTTTACCCAGCGCCTGGCCGCTTTGGCCAGTGCCGATTCGTTGCGAGCGATCCGCGAAGGGCTGCTGTGGATCTTGCCGTGCCTGCTGGTGTCGGCGGCCTTTCTGATCCTGTCCGAATGCGCTCGGGTGTTGGGCGGCAGCCCGCAGGTGGTGAGCTTCCTGGCGGGGTTGCACAATCAGATCAGTTCGGTGATCCCGTGGCTGGTGGCCGCCTCCATTGGCTACATGCTGGCGATCCAGCACCGCCTGCCGCAATTGCCGGTGGCGTTCCTGTGCCTGGCCCATGTGGTCTTGGCGACGTTTATCCTGCGGGAATATCCCCGGGCATCGGCCACCTTCCTGCTGTTTATTGCTATTGCCTCGCCGCTGCTGAATGTACCGGCCTTGGCCTGGCTGCACCGTTTTCGCTGGACGCGCCTGGTCAACGAAGACCTGGTGGGGCACAACCTGCGAGGCACGATCAATATGGTGGTGCCAGGGGCCATTACCGCCCTGGCGCTGGTGGCAGCGCTGTCCTTGTTGTTGCAGATACCCTATGTGGCGCAGTTGCAGGGCCCCCAGGTGCTCGATGCGCTGGAATCGCCCTACGGCAGCGGTTTGTTTGTCACCCTGATGAACTCGCTGTTGTGGTTTTTCGGGGTTCACGGCGTCTATGCCATGCAACCGCTGTTTGATGTGCTGGACCAGGCCGTGGCGCTCAACGGCGCCGCGTTGGCAGCGGGCGAGCCAATCAGATATGTGCTGAACGGCGGCCTGTTGGGCAGCTTTGCCTTTATCGGTGGTTCGGGCGGTGCGTTGTGTTTGTTGATCGCAATCCTGCTGTTTTCCAAGAGCCAGTCCATGCGCCTGGTGGCCGTGGCGAGTTTGCCGCTCTCGCTGTTCAACGTCAGTGAAGTCCTGCTGTTCGGCCTGCCGATCATCCTCAACCCGCGTCTGTTCATTCCGTTTCTACTGGTGCCTGCGCTGAACGCAACGGTGGCGCTTACCGTGGTGCAACTGGGCTGGGTATCCCCGGCGGTGGCCAGCGTCCCGTTTACCGCACCGGTGTTGCTCAATGCCTACCTGAGTACTCATGGCGACCTGGCGGCAGTCGCGCTGCAAGTGACGCTCCTGGGCCTGGGCACGCTGGTGTATGCACCCTATGTGCGCGCGATTCATCGCCAGGCTGCCGAAGGTGGCACGGTGTACCTCAAGTCCCTGGACATGACCTTCCGCGGCCTGGAAGAAAAAGGCCGGCTGCGCGAACTGGACCCGGTCCTGGCTTCCCACAAGGCCCTGGCGCGCCAGGCCAATGAACTGAATCGCATCCAGCAGATCAGCGATTATGAGTTCTATCTTGAATACCAGCCCCAGGTCTCGACCCGCACCGGGCTGTGTACTGGCTGCGAAGCGCTGATGCGCGCCCGCGATGCCCAGGGTACGGTGCATTCACCGTGGGAGTTCCTGCAATGGCTGGCCCAGGCGCGGTTGATGCCGGACGTGGATATGTGGGTGGCATCCCAGGCGATTCGCCAATACCAGAAATGGCAGAAACTCGGCTTTACCCTGCCGATGACCATCAATATTTCCAGCGCCACCCTGACCGACGCCGCCCACGGCGAGCGCCTGGTGGAGATCCTCGCCCAGGCCCATGGCCAGGTATCGGTGGAGATCACCGAAGACGCGCTGGTCAGCGATATCCCTGCCACGCGCCAGAACATCCAGAAACTGCAGGGCATCGGCGCCAAGGTCTATATCGATGATTTCGGCACCGGGTTTTCGGCCTTGAGTTACCTGCACCAGTTCCCGGTGGACTTCATCAAGATCGATCGCAGTTTTGTGGTGGCGCAGCACGATCCCAAGGGCGCCCAGGTCCTGACCGGCATGCTGCGTTTCTGCGAAGCGCTGAACCTGGGCGTGGTGGTGGAGGGCGTTGAGACCGCCGAGCAGTTGGCCTTCTTGAACACCGGCGCCGAGCTGATTATCCAGGGCTGGTATTTCAGCAAGGCACTGCCGGGGGACCAGTTGGAAAGCTTTGTGCGCCAGCGTGCGGCCATGGCGCAGGTCTAGTAGCCGCGTTGGGTTTGTTCGATCTCCTCGACCAAGCGATCGATACCCGCCAGGCGTGCACGGTTGTCGTGATCCCAGGGGTGAAAGCCGGGTTTGAAGTAGTGCAACCACGGCCGCAGCATGCGTGGGAAGACGCCCTTGGGGCCATAAAGAAATTTCAACATGCGCCAGAAGCCTTTGAGGTGCCCACCCGCCTTGCGGTCGGCAATCAACAGCCGCACATGAAAATCCAGCACCACCAGCCAGAAAAACACCGTAGTTGTCAGCATGGTTCCGGTGCGCAGCAGGTAACGCTTGGGCCCGGGTTTGATCACCGTGTTCCACACATCAAAGGCCACGGCCTTGTGTTCGGTCTCTTCCAGGGCGTGCCAATACCACATCTGCTGGTAGCCCTTGAGCGAATCGCCAAAGCGCGACGGGTCACTCAGGAGGATTTCCGCGAGCATCGCCGTGTAGTGCTCAAGGGCAATGGTGATCGCCAGGTTGAACGACGGTGCGAAGTGTTTCTTCTGCAGATCGAGAATGAATTTAAGCCGACGGTCCAGGGTGTGCGCCGGAAGCCCGGCTGCTTGCATCAGGTCGTTATAGGCCACATGTTCGCGGCTGTGCATGGCCTCCTGGCCGATAAATCCCTGGATCTGTTTCTTTAGCGCCGGATCGTCGACGCGTTGGCGGTAGTGACGCACGCTGTCCATGAAAAACAGTTCGCCCTGGGGGAACAGCAGCGACAAGGCATTGAAGAAATGCGTGATGAACGGGCCCTGTTCGTGCCAGTCGGTGATGCGTTCGGCGGGCAGGGCAAAATGGAGGTCGCGGCGGATCGGCAACATGATTCGTGCTCCTGTTCAGAGACGGGGCTCGTCGTTGGTTTCAAACACTGGCCTGCGTTGCTTGGGGGCCATGCGCTTGCTGGCCAGCACCACCAGCGCTTGATAGGCCGCCGGCAGGCAACGGGCGAGCAGGTCGAGGAAATACGCGTCGCGGCCTATCAGCACGCGACGCTTGTTTTTGCGGACGCCTTGCAGGATCACCTTGGCGGCCTGGTCGGCATCGGTGATGAAGAGTTTTTCGAAGTCGGCGCGGGCCTGCTGTTCGCTGTGGATCAGGAAGCCGGTCATGTTCGCGTCGATGCGGCTGCTGCGACAGATATCGGTGCGGATGCCGCCGGGGTGCACGCAGGTGGCCGAGACGCCGCAGCGTTGCAGGTCCAGCTCCTGGCGCAGGGCTTCGGTAAAGCCGCGCACGGCGAATTTGCTCGCGTTGTAACCGCTCATGCCGGGCTGGGCAAACAGGCCGAACACGCTGGACGTGTTGATCACATGGCCGTCGCCGCTGGCCTTGAGGTGCGGCAGGAACGCCTTGGTGCCGTGGACCACGCCCCAGAAGTTGATGCCGACGATCCACTCCAGGTCGGCGTAGTCCACGCCTTCGACCGTACTCGACAGGGCCACGCCGGCGTTGTTGAACACCAGGTTGACCTGGCCATGCTCGGCCACGCAGCGCGCCGCCCAAGCCTCCATGGCCTGGCGGTCGGCCACATCCAGGACCTGGGTGGTAATCGTCACCGGCGCCAGGGTTGAGGTCTTGATCAGTGCCAGGGTCTGCTCCAGGCCTTGGGCGTTTTTGTCCGCCAGTGCCAGGTGGCAACCTTCGCGCGCGAGTGCCAGGGTCAATGCGCGACCCATGCCGGATGCCGCGCCGGTAATCGCCGCCACGCGGCCGTTGAATGACTTCATGAGAGGCTGCCTTCTGCCGTGGAGTGGGGCGCGGTGGCCGGACGGGGCGGCGCAGTGAGGGGCAACAGGTCGACCGCATAGTCCTTGAGTGCGAACTGCCGGGTGACCCGCTTGAAGCGCCATGTCGAAGCGGGCCACAGGGTGGTGTTCTTGCCGGTACGTGGGTCCAGGTACCAGCTCTGGCAACCGCCGGTGTTCCAGATGGTGCGCTTGAGTTGGTCTTGCAATTGACGGTTGTAGGCCTGTTCCACCATCGGTTTGACGTCCACCGTGGCGATGCGATGGCGCTGCATCTGCCTGAGCGCGTCGAGGATGTAGGTCACCTGCGCCTCGATCATCAGGATCATCGAGTTATGGCCCAGGCCGGTGTTGGGCCCGATGATCAGAAACAGGTTGGGATAGCCCGGCACCGTGGTGCCCTTATAGGCGTGTGCACCGTCGCGCCAGGTGTCCATCAGGTCCACACCGTCGCGACCGATGATGCAGTCCCGGGGCAGCGGGTCAGTGGCCTGGAAGCCGGTGCCGAAAATCAGGCAGTCGGCCGGGTGCTTGATACCGTCGGCGGTGATCACACCGTCGGCTTCGATGCGCAGGATTTTGTCGGTCACCACCTCGACATTGCTGCGCGACAGCGCCGGGTAGTAGTCATTGGAGATCAGCACACGCTTGCAGCCGATGGTGTAGTCCGGCGTCAGGGTCTTGCGCAGGGAAGGGCGCGCCACTTGTTTGCGAAGGTGGCGCAGGGCGACTTTCTGCACCATTTTCATCAGCCGTGGATGCAACGCAAAGCCCAGCACACGGCCTTCCAGTGCCCAGTAGAAGGCGCCACGCACCAGGCGCTGGGTAACAGGCAGGTGCTTGAACAGCCAGCGTTCGAACGCTGAAATCCCGCGGTCGGGCTTGGGCATGATCCACGGTGGAGTGCGCTGGAACAGATCCAGGTGCGCCACCTGCGGCGCAATCTGCGGCACGAACTGGATGGCACTGGCCCCTGTGCCGATCACCGCCACGCGCTTGCCCTTCAAGGCGTATGCGTGATCCCACTGCTGGGAGTGGAAGCGCTTGCCCTTGAAGGTTTTCAGCCCCGGAATCTCCGGCAGCGCCGGGCGTGCCAGGGCGCCCATGCCCGACACCAGCACCCGCGCACTGACGTGGCGGCCATCGCTGAAACTCAACTGCCAGCGTTGTAGCTGTTCATCGAACACCGCGCGCTTTAGGCCCATGCCGAAACGCAGGTAGGGCGCCAATCCGAAGCGCACCGCGCAGTCTTCCAGGTAGGCGCGGATTTCCGCTTGCGGCGCGAACTGCCGAGTCCAGTCCGGGTTGGGTGCAAAGGAAAACGAATACACGTGGGACTGCACATCGCAGGCGCAACCGGGGTAGTGATTGTCCCGCCAGGTGCCGCCGAGGGTGTCGGCCTGCTCGGCGATAAAGAAGTCGGTGAGCCCCGCTTCCTTGAGTTTGATGGCCATGCACAGGCCGGCAAAACCCGAACCGATGATGGCGATGTCGATGGAATCACTGTGGGCATTCATAGGCGGTCCTTCATGGGCATCGGATGTGCTCCTGTTTTTGTTGTGTCTTTTAGATAGAACACCATTGCAAAGAAAAATTGAATTAATTATTTTAAAAAAGATTTTAAATAATCTACCTGAAAATAGCGCCTACGCTAGGACCTTGTGCCTTATGTGCGACTTGTCCGACGGACGAGCGTGGTACGCACGCCGTTCAGGTCCAGGGTGTGGACGTTGGCCGAGGCCTTGATCAATTCCGGTCAGGTCGCCGGTCACAGGGAAGCCGAGGACGAGCTATGGCTGTGCAATGGGTGACTGCTGCAGGTGTGCTGGTGGGGGCAAGTGCGGTGCTATGGGGTTTCAGCGCCTGGATGACACGGCGCATCGAAGCCGCTGTTCCGATCAACGGGCGCTTCGTGGAGGTGAATGGCGAGCGCTTTCATTATGTGGAAGAGGGCGAGGGCCCGCCCCTGGTGATGATTCACGGGCTGATGGGCAGCAGTCGCAACCTGACCTATGCCTTGTCCCGCCAGTTGCGTGAGCACTTTCGGGTGATCACCCTCGACCGTCCCGGGTCGGGGTATTCCACGCGGCATAAAGGTACCGCTGCGGACTTGCCGGCCCAGGCGCGGCAAGTCGCGGTCTTCATCAACCAGCTTGGCCTGGACAAACCCTTGGTGCTCGGGCATTCCCTCGGCGGCGCGATTTCCCTGGCCTTGGCCCTCGATCATCCTGAGGCTGTATCGGGCCTGGTGCTGGTGGCACCGTTGACCCATCCCCAACCCAGGTTGCCGCTGGTGTTCTGGTCGCTCGCGGTGCGACCGGCGTGGTTGCGACGTTTTGTGGCCAATACCCTCACCGTGCCCATGGGCCTGTTGACTCGACGTTCGGTGGTCAAGGGCGTGTTTGCGCCGGACGCCGCTCCCGAGGATTTCGCCACCCGGGGCGGCGGCTTGCTGGGTATGCGCCCCGACAACTTTTACGCCGCCTCCAGCGAGATTGCGCTGGTCAACGACTGCCTGCCCGGGATGGTCAAGCGCTACCCCCAACTGGCCCTGCCCATCGGCCTGATCTATGGCGCGCAGGACAAGGTGCTGGACTTCCGCCGGCATGGCCAGGCCCTCGCCGATAAAGTGCCCGGCCTCAAGCTGCAAGTGGTGGAAGGGCGCGGCCACATGCTGCCGATCACCGCCACGGCGCGGGTGGTCGAGGCCGTGCTGCACGTGGCCAAGCGCGTGCGCCCGGTGGAAACGGCCACGGTCCTGCATCCGCCCTTTGCCTTGGCGAACAAATAATCGTGGCCCTCATCGCCGGGTCGAACGTCGCAAATGCCTGCCCTAGAGACCTGACCAAACAGCTGAAAAACAGACTGTCCAGTCACGTAAAAAAGGCCTCGAAAAAGTAGTTGACGACCTAACGATTCCGCGCTATTTATTTAAAAAAATATTTCAATATTTATTTTGAAATGATTTTTGAAATGCCTAAGAGCGAATAAAAATGAAAAAAACGTCTTTTATCGCATGGTTGATTTCCCGGAGCATCCAGCGCTCCCTGAACCTGTTTACCGCCTGCCTGCCAAGGAGGCTGCCATGAACCAGACTCTGGCAGCGCCAAGCATTTGGACCGACGGCAAGCGCCACCTGTGGTGGTTGGGCATCATGCCATTGGCCACTCCTCTGTTGTCCGGCGCACTCGCCATTGCCACTGGCATCCAGCAACTGTGGTGGGTCGGTGTACTGGTGATCTTTGGCCTGATCCCCCTGATCGACGGGCTGCTCGGCGAAGACATCAGCAACCCGCCCGAATCCGCCGTCAACCACCTTGAATCCCAAAGTTATTACCGTTGGATCGTCTACACCGGCGTGCTGTTCGTCATCGCGTCGGTGGTGATTACCGGATGGCTGGCCGCCGGCGGCATCGACTGGATCATCCGCGGCGGCCTGCTGCACGCCACCGCCAACCTTGAGCCTTCCAGCTGGCTGGCCCACGCCGCCGGTTACATCACTGAGCGTGCGCAACTGCATGGCCAACCAAGCTGGTTTACTTACCTGGGCATGGCCATGTCGACCGGAGCCGCCACCGGCATCGCGATCAACACGGCCCATGAACTGGGGCACAAGCCCAATGCCCTGGAAGTGTTCCTCGCCAAGGTCACCCTGGCGCCGACCTTCTACGGGCACTTCTACACCGAGCACAACCGTGGCCATCACGTGCGCGTCGCCACGCCGGAAGACCCGGCCAGCTCGCGGCTGGGTGAAAGTTTCTGGGCCTTCCTGCCGCGCTCGGTGTGGTTCAGCGCACACTCGGCCTGGAACCTGGAGCGCGAGCGCCTGCGCAAACTCGGCCTGCCGGCCTGGCATTGGAAAAACGCTGTGCTCAGTGCCTGGATGTACAGCGTGGTGTTGTGGGGCGCGATGATTGCCTGGCTGGGGGCTGCGGTGATTCCGTTCCTGGTTATCCAGGGCATCTACGGCTTCTCGTTGCTGGAAGTGGTGAACTATGTGGAGCACTACGGCCTTAAACGCCAGAAGTTTCCCAACGGTCGTTATGAACGGTGTTCGCCTCGGCACTCCTGGAACAGTAATCGGATTGTCACCAATATCTTTCTGTTCCAACTGCAGCGGCACTCCGATCACCACGCCAACCCGACGCGCAGTTATCAGTCGTTGCGCCACTTCGATGAGTCGCCGCAACTGCCTTATGGTTACGCGAGCATGATTGTCTGGGCGTATGTACCGTACTTGTGGCGGCGGCGCATGGATCATCGAGTCCTTAATCATTATGCCGGGGATATCACCCTCACCAATCTTCAACCTTCACAGCGTTTGAAGTACCTGGAGAAGTACAGCGGCAGTGCCAAGCCGTTTTGATCTGAAGTAACACTTAGTTTTGTCGTGTGCTCGGGGCCTGATTGCCGCGCAGGATTTTATCGCCCCGAGAAAGTGCTTTGACCCGAACAACAATAATTAAAGGGAAGGACGTACACCATGCAAACACCTGCCAAGTTCACCACCCATATCGTATTGGCCGTGCTGGGCCTGATCGCTTATCACCAGGCCCAGGCCGCGCGTATCGAACCGGCGGGCAGCGCCTTTACCGCCCAGGGCCCGATCAGCTTCTCCAAAGGCGCGCTGATCAGCGCCGATTGCACCATCAAGGTGGCCGGCAAGGTCGCTGCGGACGGTTCCTCGGTCAATGTCGACAAAGTCGAATTCGACGGCGGCCTCAAGTGCAGTCGCGTCGAAGCCATCAACTTGCCGTGGATCCTGGTCGCCAAAGATACCAGGAGCGGTTCCATGTCGAAGATCAGTGTCGATGTTCACGCTTTCGGCCTGGGCGGCAAGTGCGGGCCTTCCACCGCCGATGGCACCTGGGATAACGCCACCGGCAAGTTGGAAGCCGCCAATGTACCGATTGGCGAAGACTGCAAGATCAAGACGGTGTCGATCAAGATGCCGCCGAACTTCAAAGTTGTTGAGTAACGTGCTGCGGTAATTGAATTGAAATTTGGCTGGAAAGGGAAGTTCTGCAGTTTCACCGTGACCTCTCGTTCATGGCCATTACCCCCTGGCGAAATGACTCGCCATAACATGTGAGGAAAAACAATGAAAAGCTTGAAAACCCTCGTATCGTTGTCTGCTTTGGCTGTTTGCATGGGTGCTGCGTCGATGGCCAATGCCTATAGCATCACCCCGGTGAACTCGAGCTTCACTGCGCCAGGCACCATTTCGGTGAAGTCGCCATCGTCGTTCCAGGCCACTGTTAACTGCGGCGCAACTTTTACCGGGAACGTCGATGCCAGCGGTGTGGCAAAAATCACCGGTGTGGCGGTGACCGGCGGTGGTCTTTGTGCGCTGCCGAAAATCACCGGTCTGCCATGGACCTTGACCGCCACCGGTGCCGCTGCGGGCTCGGTCAGCAACGTTGGTTACACCATCGCCGCGTCGGTTCTGTATCCGGCGTCCAATTGCGGTCCGTCCACCATCACCGTGGGCTACAGCGGTGGTGTACTGACCGCCTCCAACCAGACCCTGAGCGGCAGCTGCACCGTGGTGAGCCTGAGCGTTACCCCAAGCCCGACATTTACCATCGTGCCTTGATGGGTAACTGACACACCGGGCTGATCACCTGTTGAAAGACTGGCGCCTCGATCGGGCGCCAGTTTGTGAACTGCCGGAAGCAAAACGAACCGGTGGGGCCGGCTCAGAGAAATAACAATAAGGAGTGCCGCATGAATAATAAGAAACAACACGTGCAGGTTTTGCTGGGGCTGGCACTGATAGGCGGGGCGATGGTGAACGCGCCTGCACAGGCCGGCGGTTTTTCAACACCGACCTACGGCGCACCCGGTTGGGGCCGGGCATTTGCCGGTGGCTCGTTGTTCAAGAACGATCCCAGTTCCGCGTACAACAACCCGGCGGCCATGGCGTTTGTCGAACACAACGTGGCGCAATTTACCGTCGACTACGCCCGCATCAAGATCAAGTACAAAGGTGACGCCTCTGATTATGCAGGCAACCCGATTTCCAATACGCCCTTGGACGCCAATGGTTTTCCCGACGTCGCATCGACCACGGTGAATAACAACGACGGCGGCCAAGGCGGGTTCACTGCCTGGTTGCCAACCGGTTTCATGGTCATGCCCCTGGGGGATCGGTTCGCTTTCGGCCTGAGCCAGGTAGTGCCGCAGGGTATGCGCTCCACTTGGGATCAGGACTCGAAACTGCGCGACTTTGCAGTGGACACCAAAATTGAAACCGTAGGATTGACCGGATCCCTGTCCTTTAAGGTGAATGATCAATTTTCTATCGGCGGTGGCGTGATCGTGCAACACAGCAAGGGCTTCGTCAGTCAAAACGTGGACTTGTTGTCTGCCGCCGCGGTGTCCGATTCCGTGCTGGGCGGGATCAATTTTCCGTCTGATGTCGGCAGTGCCTTGATGCGTGTGAAGGTCGACAACATTTCAGCGGGCTGGTTTACCGGCATTGTTTGGAAACCCACGGAGCGAGACACCCTTGGCTTGAATTACCACGCCAAGATCAAGAACAAGATGACCGGCAAATATAATATTTACGCCGATCAGTTTTCCTACAACCTGATGACCCAGCCAAGTCCGTTTGGCGGTAGCGGTACGTTGGTGAATACCGCTTATCCAGGGTTAGAGCTGGCACCGGACGGCGCCCATGCCAGTGTCCAACTGGACATTCCTGCCACGGCCGGCCTGGACTGGGTACACCAGTTCAACGATCGCTTCACGATGGGGGCCAGTGTGACCTGGACTGAGTGGTCCTCTTTCAAAGACCTGACGCTCGAGTCCGGTGGCACCACCATTGTGTCCATTCCCTACAACTACAAGAACACCTGGATGTACTCCCTCGGCGGTGACTACCGCTTGACCGATGAGTTGACCTTGCGTGCAGGTGTAGCCCTTGACCAGACACCTACACGCAATTCGACCCGCGACCCGCGAATCCCGGATGGCGACCGTACATTCCTGTCGTTGGGGGCTGGTTACGATGTGAAAGCAATCAAGGGCCTCAGTCTTGACTTGGCCTATTCCCACCAGTTCGTGCAAGAGGTCAAGCTCAAGACTCAAAACGTCGATCGCCTGGGTGGCGCAAGCCTGAATGGCAAGGCGGAGTCGTCGGGCGATGTGGTGAGCGTGTCGGCCACCTACGCGTTCTGATATTTCATAGAGGGTGATGGAAAAGGCACCAAGCGCATCTTGATGCCTTCACCCTCATTCCACGTCAACAGTTCCTTGAGTATTGGCATTCCAGGCTGATTCATTCAGCCGCTATTTTTTCGTCCAGGTATTAAATAAAAATTTCAAAACAAAATTTGAATTTGTCTTTCCAAGTTTGTAGTGTGGCTTTACGCCGCAGGTCGATCCGACCTTTCGCACGTAAACCACGCCCTGAATCGAGTAGAGGTATCCCCATGGTTATCTGGTTATTGGTGGGTGTCGCAGCCGCGATTGCCCTGGCGTATCGACAAGCTGCCGCCATCCTGTGGTTGGGCGCTGGCCTGATCTGGCTGACAGCGGGCTACCTGTTCAATGGAGTGGCGGCTTTCGGCGCCACCGTCGCGGCCGTGCTGGTGGTATTGCCGGCGTTGTTGATGAGCCTTAAACCGCTGCGCCGCGCGCTGTTGACCGGCAAGGCCCTCAATCTGTTTCGCACGATCATGCCGGCGATGTCCGACACCGAACGCGCCGCCATCGAGTCCGGCACGGTGTGGTGGGACGCCGAGCTGTTCAGCGGCAAGCCCGACTGGCAGCGCCTGCTGCAAGCGGCCCCGGCGAGCCTGAGCGCCGAGGAGCAAGCCTTCCTCGACAATGAAGTGGAAACTTTGTGCGATATCGCCAACGACTGGGAAACCACCCAGGTCTGGCAGGACATGTCCCCCGAAGGCTGGCAGTACACCAAGGACGCCGGCTTCCTTGGCATGATCATTCCCAAGCAGTACGGCGGCAAAGGCTTCTCCCACTACGCCCATTCCCAAGTGGTGATGAAGCTGTCGACGCGCTGCTCGGCGGCGGCGATTTCGGTGATGGTGCCCAACTCCCTGGGCCCGGCCGAACTGCTGCTGCATTACGGCACCGACGCCCAGCGCAATTACTACCTGCCGCGTTTGGCCCGGGGCGAAGACATCCCGTGCTTTGCCCTGACCAGCCCGTATGCCGGCTCCGATGCCGGGGCGATTCCCGATCTGGGCATCGTCTGTAAAGGCACCCATGAAGGCCAGGAAGTACTGGGTTTCCGTGTGACCTGGGACAAGCGCTATATCACCCTGGGACCGATCGCCACGGTGCTCGGTCTGGCGTTTCGCGCGGAAGATCCGGACGGATTGCTGGGGCCGAAAGGCTCTCTCGGCATCACCTGTGCCCTGATCCCCACCTCCCATCCCGGCGTAAACAGTGGTCGCCGGCACTGGCCGCTCAATGCCGTATTCCAGAACGGCCCGACCACCGGCAAGGATGTGTTCATCCCGCTGGAGTGGGTGATCGGCGGCCGCGAACAGGTCGGCAACGGCTGGCGCATGTTGATGGAGTGCCTGGCCGCCGGCCGCGCCATTTCCCTGCCGTCGGCCAACGTCGGCCTGGGCAAGGTCGCGGTGCGTGGTACCACGGCCTACGCGGCGATGCGCAAACAGTTCGGCTTGCCCATCGGCAAGTTCGAAGGGGTGCAGGCGCCGCTGGCGCGCATGGCCGGGCACCTGTATGCCTGCGATGCGGTGCGCAAGGTCTCGGTGGCTTCATTGGATGCCGGTGAGAAACCCTCGGTGATCTCGGCCATCGCCAAGTACCACGTCACCGAACGCGCGCGGATGATCGTCAACGACGGCATGGACATCGTCGCCGGCAAGGGCATCTGCATGGGCCCCAATAACTTCCTGGCCCGTGCCTATCAGCAAAGCCCCATCGCCATTACGGTGGAAGGCGCGAACATCATGACGCGCTGCCTGATCATCTTTGGCCAGGGCCTGATTCGTTGCCATCCCTATGTGTTCCGCGAAATGGAAGCGGCGCGCAACCCGGACCGGCGCCAGGCGCTGGAAGACTTTGATAGCGCGATGTTCGGCCATGTGAGCTTTGTATTGGCCAACACCGTACGTGCGGCGGTGCATGCCCTGACCGGCGGGCGCCTGATTTCCGTACCGGCCAAGACCGACCCGGCGCTGGCGTCCTACTATCGCCAGGCCAATCGCCTGTCGGTGGTACTGGCGCTGATCTCGGATATTTCCATGGGCGTGCTGGGCGGTGCCCTCAAGCGCAAGGAAAGTATCACCGGGCGTTTGGGCGATATTCTGTCGCAGCTGTACATCCTGTCCTGCGTGCTCAAGCGCTTCGAGGACGACGGCCGGCCCCAGGCAGACCTGCCGCTGGTGCATTGGGCAGCACAGGACGCATTGCTGCGTGCCCATGAAGCCCTTGCCGAAGTGCTGGACAACTACCCCTCCACAGCGGCGGCGGCGGTGCTGCGTGGCTTGACGTTCCCGTTCGGTATTCCGTTGCGCAAACCTTCGGATCAGCTGCTGGCCCAGGTGGCCGATGTGGTGCAGATCCCCGGCGAAACACGCGACCGCCTGCTGGCCAATTCCTACATTCCGCGTCCGGAAATCGACAAGCTGGCCTACGGCGAGTTGGGCTTCCGCCTGCTGCCGCAAGTCGAGCTGATCGACGCCCGGCTCAAGCCGGCCATCAGGCAAGGCCTGCTCGAACCGATGCCGATTGCCGCCACGGCCTTCACCGCCTGGCGCGTCAAGGCGCGGGCGCTGGACCTGATCAGCGACGACGAAGACGCCTTGCTGGCGCGCTATGTGGAATACGCCGACCACGCTATCCAGGTGGATGACTTCCCCCAGGACTTCGGTTTGCTGGAGGCGTTGCAGCAGCGCAGGCAGGCGTTGGAACCGGTCGCCAAGCGGCGCAGCAGCCAAAGCGAAAACGCCTCGGTCAACTAGGACAAACGCGGTCAATGTGGGAGAGGGATGGGTCCAATGCCAGTCATGTAGGAGCGAGCTTGCTCGCGAAGAACGTCTAAGCAACGCGTTCATTCTGGAGAAACGTGGTGGCCCTGAGTTTCTTCGCGAGCAAGCTCGCTCCTACATGACTGGCATTAGGGCTTGCCCCCTCCGACATGGATCGGGTTTACACGGCAAGTTTGTGTGGTGAGTGGATCTATCTATGAGTGACAGCTACCTATCGTTCGTCAATTCCCCCTGGGGCCGTCGTCTGGCCCAGGTGGTGGGCTTGCCCCAGCCCGTGCCGTTGCAGCGTCACCGCAGCGGCCAGCCAGGCCTGGCCAACCCGGTGATTGTCGCCGGGGCAGGGCGCCTGGCTGCGCAGGTGCAACAGGTGTTCAGCGCCACCGACACGGTCACCGCCACCCCGGCGACGCTCAAGGCGCCGTCCACGGTCAAGGTGCAGGGCGCAGTGTTCGATGCCAGCGGCATAACCGGCTTGCAACAACTGGGCGAGCTCTATGAGTTCTTCCACGCCAACGCCAAACGCCTGGGCCAACATGGCCGCGTTGTGGTGCTGGGCACCGCGCCGGAACACTGCACCGAGTTGCCCCAGGCCATCGCCCAGCGTGCGCTCGAAGGCTTGGTGCGTTCATTGGCCAAGGAGTTGCGCCGGGCGATCACCGTGCAGTTGTTGTACGTGGCTCCGGGAGCGGAAGACGCACTGGACAGCAGCCTGCGTTTCTTCCTGTCGCGGCGTTCGGCCTATGTGTCGGGGCAGGTGGTGCGCCTGGAAAAACCGGTGGATGGGCAGGTCGCCGTCAATTGGGACAAACCCTTCGCCGGCCGACGCGCGCTGGTCACCGGTGCTTCCCGAGGCATTGGCCTGGCCATCGCCCAGGTCCTGGCCCGCGAGGGCGCCCATGTGGTCTGCGTGGACGTGCCCCAGGCCCGGGACTCGCTGCAACAGGCGGCCGCGAGTGTGGACGGTTCGGCGCTGCCTTTGGACATCACGGCAGCGGACGCCGCTGCCCATTTGCATGCCCATGTCAGCCAATACGGTGCCTTCGATGTGGTGGTGCACAACGCCGGGATCACCCGCGACAAGACCATCGCCAAGATGACGGAGGCGGCCTGGCGCAGCGTGCTGGCGGTCAACCTCGAAGCACCGTTGCACCTGAGCAGTGCCTTGTTGGATAGCCAGGGCCTGAATCCGGGGGGGCGTATCGTGTGCGTGTCGTCGATCTCCGGCATTGCCGGCAACCTCGGGCAAAGCAACTACGCCACCTCCAAGGCCGGCGTGATCGGCCTGGTGCAAGGCCTGGCCCCGCGTGCGGCGGCGCAACAGGTCACGGTGAACGCGGTGGCGCCGGGGTTTATCGAGACCCAGATGACCGCAAAAATTCCGCTGATGATTCGCGAAGCGGGGCGGCGCATGAACTCGATGTCCCAGGGCGGTCAGCCGATCGATGTGGCCGAAACCATTGCCTGGCTGGCGCACCCGGCGTCGGGCGGGGTCAATGGGCAGGTCGTGCGCGTGTGCGGCCAAAGCCTGCTGGGAGCCTGAGTCCATGGACTACGTGACGCAGATCATCGACCCACCGCCATCACGCACGCGCCTGTTGCTGGACGGCGTACGTGGCCTGCGCAAACCCAAACTCGACGGCGCACCGCTGTTGCCCAGGGAGCGCCTGGTGCGCTCGGCGGTGGAATTGTCCGCTGCGGGCATTGCGGCTTACGGCCGTGCCTGTGGCTTTCGCCGCGAACAAGGCGTGCCGCTGTCGTACCCCCATGTGCTGGCGTTCCCCCTGCACCTGATGCTGCTGACCCGTCCGAGTTTTCCGTACCCGGCCAGTGGCATGGTGCACCTGGCCAACCGCATCCGGCAGCACCAGCGCCTGCAGGAAGGCCAGGCGCTGCGCCTGGAAGTCTTTTGCGAACGTTGGGTGGCCCACGCCAAGGGCCAGGCGCTGAGCATCGCCACCCGTGCCTACAGCAGCGGCAGCCTGGTGTGGGAAAGCGACAGCCTGTACCTGCGCCGCGAGGTGAAAAATCCCGTCGGCGAGCCGTGGGAAGACGCGCTGGCGTTGCAGGAGGAGGGCCTGTTGCGCACCCAGCGCTGGGTGTTGCCCGCCGATCTGGGGCGGCGCTTCGCCAAGGTCTCGGGGGACTTCAACCCGATCCACACCTCACTGATCGGCGCCAGGCTCTTTGGCTTTCGCCGCGCCATCGCCCATGGCATGTGGACCCTTGGCCGCGCATTGGCCGCTCAACAACCCCCCGGTGGCCTGGATCAGGCCGAAGCCCATTGCGACTTCAAGCTGCCGATCTTCCTGCCCGGCCAGGTCGCCCTGTGGCAACACCCCGTGAGCGGCCCGCGGCGCGAATTCGAAGTGCGCAATTTCACCGGCGACAAACCGCATATGCGCGGGCTATTTGTCTGGAATGAGAGCCCTACATGAGTGACTACAGCTTCAACCCGGCCCCGACCCGCCGCGTGGCGATCATCGGCGGCAACCGCATCCCGTTTGCCCGTTCCAACACGGTGTACGCCCACGACAGCAACCAGGACCTGCTGGTGGCGGCGCTGCAAGGCCTGGTCGACCGTTACAACCTGCACGACCAGCGCCTGGGCGAGTTTGCCGCCGGCGCGGTGATCAAGCATTCACGGGATTTCAACCTGGCGCGTGAATCGCTGCTGTCGACCACCTTGTCCCCGCAGACCCCGGCCTACGATGTGCAGCAAGCCTGCGGCACCGGCCTGGAAGCGGCCTTGCTGGTGGCGAATAAGATCGCCCTCGGCCAGATCGACGTGGGCATCGCCGGTGGCGCCGACACCACCTCCGACGCGCCCATCGGCATCAATGAATCCCTGCGCCACACTTTGCTCGCGGCCAACCGCGCCAAGGGCATGGGCGACAAGGTGAAGGCACTGCTGAAGGTGCGTCCGTCGATGTTGTTCAAGCCGCTGTTGCCGCGTAATGGCGAGCCGCGTACCGGCTTGTCCATGGGCGAACATTGCGAAGCAATGGCCCAGCGCTGGCAGATCAAGCGCCTGGCCCAGGACGAGCTGGCCCTCACCAGCCACCAGCGCCTGGATGCCGCGTATCAGCGCGGTTTCTTCGACGACCTGATCAGCCCCCATCGCGGCCTGGCGCGGGACAACAACCTGCGCGCCGACGCCAGCCTGGAGAAACTCGCCGGCCTGTCCCCGGCCTACGACCGCCAGCACGGTACCCTCACGGCGGGCAACTCCACGCCACTGACGGATGGCGCCTCGGTGGTGCTGCTGGCCAGCGAAGATTGGGCGGCGGCCCATGGCTGGCCGGTGTTGGCCTACCTGCGCACGGGCGAGACGGCGGCGGTGAATTTTGTCGACGGCAGCGAAGGCCTGCTGATGGCGCCGGCCTACGCCGTACCGCGCATGCTCAAGCGCGAAGGACTGAGTTTCGCCGACTTCGATTTCTTCGAGATCCACGAAGCGTTTGCCGCCCAGGTGCTGTGCACGCTCAAGGCCTGGGAAGACGCCGACTACTGCCGCGAACGGCTCGGCCTGGAGGCGCCGCTGGGGGCCATCGACCGCGCCAAAATGAACGTCAACGGCGGCTCTCTAGGCTGCGGCCACCCGTTTGCCGCCACCGGTGGCCGGCAATTGGCGGCGCTGGCCAAGGCCATTCACGAGCGGGGCGGCGGTCGCGGCCTGATTTCCATCTGCGCGGCGGGCGGGCTGGGCATTACCGCTATCGTCGAAAAGTAGCCCCATCAAAAACAACAATAAGGAGACTGCCATGAACGCTATCAGCCTGGAACACACCGAACGGGTCTGGTTGAACGCTTACCTGCCCGGCGTCCCGGCGGACATCGATGCCGGTATCGAGGACTACCCGTCGTTGCGCGAGGTGTTCCTGGAGCACCTGGAGAAATTTCGCGAGCGGGTCGCCTACGTCAGCATCGGCACCGAAATGACCTACGCCGACTGGCAGGTGCAAGGCATTGCGTTCGCCGCCTGGCTGCAGGGCCAGGGCGTACAGAAGGGCGACCGCGTGGCGCTGATGATGCCCAACTGCTTGCAGTACCCGATCTGCCTGCTGGGCACGATCCTGGCCGGCGCGGTGGTGGTCAACGTCAACCCGTTGTACACCGCCCATGAGCTCAAGCACTTGCTCAAGGACAGCGGCGCCGAAACCGTGGTGATCTTCGAAAACTTCGCCCACACCCTGGAAAAAGTCATCGCCGGCAGCAGCATCAAGCGCGTGGTGGTGGCCGCCATCGGTGATCTGCTTGGCAGCTTCAAGGGCGCGGCGATGAACTTCATCCTGCGTCGCGTGCAAAAGCAGGTGCCGGCGTTCAACCTGAGGGGCTCGGTGCGTTTCAACCAGGTGCTGAAGCAGGGCCGCGCGCTCAACCACTTCCCGGTGGACATGCACCTCGACGACCTGGCCTTCCTGCAATACACCGGCGGCACCACCGGGGATGCCAAGGGCGTGATGCTCAGCCATCGCAATATCATCGCCAACCTGTTGCAGGCCAAGGCCTGGGTCGGCGACCAACTGGACCAGGACAAGCAGGAAACCAACGTCACCCTGCTGCCGCTGTACCACATCTTTTCCCTGACGGTGAACTGCCTGATGTTCATGTGCCTGGGCGGGCGCAACATCCTCATCGCCAACCCGCGGGATGTGAAGCGGGTGCAGATGATCCTGCGCAAGGAGCGCTTCAATGGCATTGCCGGGGTCAATACGCTGTTCAACGGCTTGCTGGAGAATAAGGATTTCTGCGCCCGGGACTTCTCCGACCTGCGCATGGTGATCGCCGGCGGCATGGCCACGCACACGGCGGTGGCCAAGCGCTGGAAGGACGTCACCGGGCTGCCGATCATCGAAGGCTACGGCCTCACCGAATGCTCGCCGGTGGTGAGCATCAGCCCGATCGACATTGCGCGCATGCGCGAAATGGAATTCACCGGCAGCATCGGCGTCCCGCTGCCGTCGACCTGGGTACGGTTTATGCGTGAAGACGGCGAGCTGGCCGATATCGGCGAGCAAGGCGAACTGCAGGTGCGCGGCCCACAGGTGATGCAGGGCTATTGGAAGCGTCCGGACGCCACCGCCGAAGTGCTCGACGCCGAGGGATGGTTGTCGACCGGTGACATCGGCGTGATGGATGAACGCGGCTATATCCGCCTGGTGGACCGCAAGAAAGACATGATCCTGGTCTCGGGCTTCAACGTGTACCCCAATGAAATCGAAGACGTGGTGGCGCTGCACCCGGGCGTCGGCGAAGTGGCGGCCATCGGCGTGGAAGACGGCGTAACGGGGGAAAAGGTCAAGATCATCGTGGTGCGCAAGGACCCGAACCTGACCCAGGAACAGCTCCTCGCCCATTGCCGCGAATACCTGACGGGCTACAAGGTGCCCAGGTATGTGGAGTTTCGCAGTACCGAGTTGCCTAAAACGACAGTGGGCAAAGTGCTGCGTCGAGCCTTGCGCTAGAAAAGCAGGAACTGATTCGGACACGCTGCCACATAAGGACTACTTGCAACCCAGCGTTGTCGCTGTGTATCTGCGTCCTGGTGCGACGCTGGACAGGCAGGTGGACACTTTTTGGCCAAACCGGACTGGAGACATCAAACGATGTTGGCGCCTGCTCTTGATAAACCTGTTACTTCCTCACGCCTGGACTCGGAGGTGGATCAGGGTAATAGCTCTTCCCCAAAACCAACGGCGAATTCGTCCGCCACTCCGCAAAAGAGCGCCTCAATCAGCTTTCAGTCGGGTGACACCCCGCGGTCGCCGGCGTTTTACGCGAACGCGGATACCGCCGGCTTCGAGGCGCGTGACCGTGCACAGCAGATCAAAGCAGGTTATTGGCCCCTGGGGGTTATGAGCAATTTCAAGCAGTTCGTCCGCCACTGCTTTGGCGCCCAGCGCCCTCCAAGGCCCGACCCGTTCCCCTGCAAGCCCTGCTACGGTTTTGGTAGCAAGAGCAATGCGGACCTATCACGCATGCTGCTCGACAGGTTCGATGACTTCAAGGCACCCCACGGGATCATCACCAAGGACGGCCTGAAGGATATGGCCGGCAAACCGCTGACCGGCGATTATGACAAAGACCAGAATATCCGCCTGGCACGGGAACTGATGAGGCGTGGAGACCTGGTCGATGATATGGACCGTCACCATATCACCGGCGGGCTGGATAGCCTGATCGATCGAAACAACCTCAACATCACGATGTTTAAAAACCAGAATGACAAAGAGTTGGCCCGAGAGCTGATGCGTGATGTCGATCTGTTCAAGGACCCGCAGTGGCCCATCCACTTCAGCCTCGAAAAACTGCATGAAGTTGCCAACTGGACCGTTACCAGGCATCCCTACTACGGTCGCCAGGCCTGGCTGGCGAAGGAACTCCTCAGGCGTCCTGAAATGCTCGACAGGCTTCACTTCCGCTGATCGAGATGTGTGCAGGTGACCTGAAGGTGGAAGGGGCTTGCCCCTCCCACAAGGGTTTTGCATTGCGCTTCAGAGCGAGTTTAGGTTGACCCAGCGCTCTTCACGGGCAGCCACACGAATCGCCGTCGCCAGCCGTTCCACCTCCCACGCTGCGTCAAAGTCGGTGCCATCCGCGCCCTGGCCGGCCAGCGCCATGATCAACTCCTGCACCTCCAGGGTCTTCAGCTCGTTGTAGCCCAACTGATGCCCCGCCGCCGGGCTGAACGCTGCGTAGCCGGGCAGGGCAGGGCCGGCCAGCAAACGCTGGAAACCGTCCTGGCCGACACGGCACAGGCGCAGTTCATTCAAGCGCTCCTGATCGAACGCCAAGGTGCCCTTGGTGCCGCTGATCTCGAAACTCAGGTGGTTCTTGTAACCGTGCTTGAGCCAACTGCTGCTCACCGTGCCGCGCGCGCCGTTGGCGAAGCGCAGCAGGGCGTGCACCTGGTCATCCACGGCGATGGCTTTCTGCTCGGCGCTGCCTTTGACGGCCGGGCGTTGGGCGTGGACGGTCTGGGTGTCGGCACACACGGCGGTCACATCGCCCACCAGGTAACGCGCCATCGACAGCAAGTGGCTGCCCAGGTCCGCCAGGGCGCCACCGGCATGCTCCACTTCACAGCGCCACGACCACGGTGACGCCGGGTCGGCCATGAAGTCTTCGCTGAACTCGCCCTGGAAGCTGATGATGTCGCCGAGGTCACCCTCGGCAATCAATTGCCGCGCCAGGCCGATCATCGGGTTGTGCTGGTAGTTGTAGCCGACCCGCGTCACCACCCCGGCTTCGCGGGCGGCCTGGCGCATGGCATCGGCCTGCTCCAGGCTGACCGCCAGGGGTTTTTCGCAGTACACCGCCTTGCCCGCTGCAATGGCCGCCATCGCCATGGGAAAGTGCAGGTGGTTCGGCGTGGTGATGGCCACCACATCCACGGCGGGGTCGTCGATCAGCGCCTGCCAGTCCCCGTGGGCCTGGGCAAAGCCCCAGGCCGTGGCACAGCGCTGGGCGCGTTCGGTGTCGGCATCGGCCAGGGCGGCCAGCTTGAGGTGTACCGGCAGTTCAAATACCGCCCGGGCATTGTTGAAGGCCAGTGCATGGGCGCGGCCCATGAAGCCTGTGCCGATCAAGCCGATTCCGAGTTCACGCATAGCCGTGGTCCTTTGGATTATTGTTTTCAGGAAGGCTATTAATGGAATAAAAATTCCCATATTTCAATAGATGGAATAAAAATTCATTAATCAGCCTGGCTAATACCCTCCTATTCAGGCATGGCCAAACGCCGTCAGTTAACAAAAGATAACGTAGCACCGATTGTCAGACGATTCGAAAGCCCGATAGGATGGCCCCTGCTTCCTTCAGGCGCTCTAGATTGCAGGTTTCAGGGCCCGGGAAGGCGAGACGACCTAACAATAATAAATGGGAGAAAGGTCTATGAGTGAGCCTGTCATGGGTTGGGTTGTTTGCCGCCCACGCGCCGCACGCAGGGTTGCGTTGCTGGCCGCAGCGCTCTCGCTGTTTGGGACTGTCGCGTTGCCGACCGTCGTCCAGGCCGCCAGCGATACCTCTTTTGCGATTGAATCCCCCAAGGCCGCCAAAGGCCTGATGATCGATGTCGTCCATGCCGGCAAGCGCCTGGTGGCTGTCGGTGATCGTGGGCACATCCTCTATTCCGATGACCAGGGCAGCACCTGGACCCAAGCCAAGGTCCCCACCCGGCAACTGCTCACGGCGGTGTATTTCGTCGATGACAAGCAGGGCTGGGCGGTCGGCCATGATGCGCAAATCCTCGCCAGCACCGACGGCGGTGCCACCTGGACCCAGCAGTATCAAGACCTCAAGCGTGAAGCGCCGTTGCTCGATGTGTGGTTCAACGATGCCCACCACGGCCTGGCCGTGGGCGCCTATGGGGCGCTGATCGAAACCACCGACGGCGGCAAGACCTGGGAAGACGTCAGCGACCGCCTCGACAATGAAGACCAGTTTCACCTCAACGCCATCGCCCGGATCAAGGACGCCGGCCTGTTTATCGTCGGCGAGCAGGGCAGCATGTTCCGCTCCAGCGACGACGGTCAGACCTGGGAAAAACTCGAAGGCCCCTACGAGGGCTCGCTGTTTGGCGTGATCAGCACCGCACAACCCCAAACCCTGCTGGCCTACGGCTTGCGCGGCAATCTTTACCGCTCCACGGATTTCGGCAGCACCTGGGAACAAGTCGAGCTCAATGCCGCACGCGGCGCCCTGGAGTTCGGCCTGTCGGGGGCCACCTTGCTCGAAGACGGTTCGCTGGTGGTGGTCGGCAACGGCGGCAGCGTGGTGGTCAGCCATGACGACGGCCAGACCTTCAGCGTGTTCAATCGCCCCGACCGTATTTCATTGTCGGCCGTCACGGCGGCAGGCAACGGCAACTTGATTCTGGTCGGGCAGGGTGGTGTTCGCGTCGCCACACCCACTGGCGCCGAACCGACAAAACAATAAGAAGGCGGGGAACGCATGAGCAGTCATCACAACGATAAAGCGACCTTTCTTGAGCGCCTGATCTTCAATAACCGCCCGGCAGTCATCGTGATCTGCCTGCTGGTGAGCATTTTCCTGTTCTGGCAGGCGACGTTGATTCGCCCGTCCACCAGCTTTGAAAAGATGATCCCCCTCAAGCACCCCTTCATCGAAAAGATGATGGAACACCGCAACGACCTGGCCAACCTGGGCAACACGGTGCGTATCTCGGTGGAGGCCAAGGACGGTGACATCTTCACCAAGGAATACATGGAGACCCTGCGCCAGATCAACGACGAGGTGTTCTACATCTCCGGCGTCGATCGTTCGGGCCTCAAGTCGCTGTGGAGCCCCAGCGTACGCTGGACCGAAGTCACCGAAGAAGGCTTCGCCGGCGGTGAAGTGATCCCGCAGAGCTACAACGGCTCGACGCAAAGCCTCGATCAACTGCGCAACAACGTGCTTAAGTCCGGCCAGGTCGGACGGCTGGTGGCCAACGATTTCAAGTCGAGTATCGTCGACATCCCGCTGCTGGAGTCCTACCCGGACCCGCAGGACCAGGGCAAGCTGCTGGCCCTGGATTACCGCAAGTTCTCCCATGAACTCGAAGACAAGATCCGCGACAAGTTCGAAGCCCAGAACCCCAACGTCAAGATCCACATCGTCGGCTTCGCCAAGAAGGTCGGCGACCTGATCGACGGCCTGGTGATGGTGGTGCTGTTCTTCGGCGTTGCCTTCGTCATCACCCTGGTTCTATTGCTGTGGTTCACCAACTGCCTGCGCAGCACCATCGCCGTGTTGAGCACCACACTGGTGGCGGTGGTCTGGCAACTCGGCCTGATGCACTTCTTCGGCTTCGGGCTGGACCCGTACTCGATGCTGGTGCCGTTCCTGATCTTCGCCATCGGGATTTCCCACGGTGTGCAGAAGATCAACGGTATCGCCCTGCAATCCAGCGAGGCGGACAACGCCTTGACGGCCGCGCGGCGCACCTTCCGGCAACTGTTCCTGCCGGGGATGATCGCGATCCTGGCGGATGCCGTGGGCTTTATCACGCTGCTGATCATCGATATCGGCGTGATCCGCGAACTGGCCATCGGCGCGTCCATCGGCGTGGCGGTGATCGTGTTCACCAACCTGATCCTGCTGCCGGTGGCGATTTCCTATGCGGGTATCAGCAAGCGTGCCATCGCCCGGAGCAAGAAAGACGCGCACCGCGAACATCCGTTCTGGCGCCTGCTGTCGAAATTCGCCAGCCCCAAAGTCGCGCCGGTCTCGGTCCTGCTCGCGCTGGTCGCCTTTGGCGGCGGCCTCTGGTACAGCCAGAACCTGAAGATCGGCGACCTCGACCAGGGCGCGCCGGAGCTGCGCCCGGATTCGCGCTACAACAAGGACAACAACTTCATCATCAGCAACTACTCCACCAGCTCCGACGTGCTGGTGGTGATGGTCAAGACCAAGGCCGAAGGCTGCTCGCGCTATGAAGCCATGGCGCCCATCGACCAGTTGATGTGGAAGATGCAGAACACCGAGGGGGTGCAGTCGGCGATCTCGTTGGTGACCGTGTCCAAGCAGATGATCAAGGGCATGAACGAGGGCAACCTGAAATGGGAAACCCTGTCGCGCAACCCGGATGTGCTGAACAACTCCATCGCTCGCGCTGACGGCCTGTATAACAACAATTGCTCCCTGGCACCGGTGCTGGTGTTCCTCAACGACCACAAGGCCGAAACCCTCGACCGCGCCGTGCATGCGGTGCAGGACTTCGCCAAGGAGAACAACAAGGACGGCCTGGAATTCATCCTCGCCGCCGGTAATGCCGGGATCGAAGCGGCCACCAACGAGGTGATCAAGGAGTCCGAGCTGACCATCCTGATCCTGGTGTACCTGTGTGTGGCGACCATGTGCATGATCACTTTCCGCTCCTGGGCCGCGACCCTGTGCATCGTGCTGCCGCTGGTGCTGACCTCGGTGCTGGGTAACGCGCTGATGGCGTTCATGGGTATCGGCGTCAAGGTCGCGACCTTGCCGGTGGTGGCGTTGGGCGTGGGGATCGGCGTGGACTACGGCATCTACATCTACAGTCGCCTGGAGAGCTTCCTGCGTGCGGGGTTGCCGTTGCAGGAAGCCTATTACCAGACGCTCAAGTCCACCGGCAAAGCGGTGCTGTTTACCGGCCTGTGCCTGGCCATCGGTGTGTGCACCTGGATTTTTTCGGCCATCAAGTTCCAGGCCGACATGGGCCTGATGCTGACCTTCATGCTGTTGTGGAACATGTTCGGTGCGCTATGGCTGTTGCCGGCGCTGGCGCGGTTCCTGATCAAGCCTGAGAAGCTGGCGGGGCAGAAGGGTAATTCGCTGTTCGCCCACTGAGCCTGCAGCCTGTGGCGAACGCGTAAGTGCCGCCGCCACAGGCTATTGCCGGTCTCACGACTCGAAGGACAGGAACCAGCGTTCAGCCAGCTGTTTGCCGATCAAGCCTCGATGCACATTGACGATGGCCTGGGGACTTTGCGCCTTGGCCAGCAGGCTGTAATAGCTCTCGCGGCGTTGCTCACGGGTTTTCAAATGGGCGGCCGTGTAATCGGCCTTGGGCGTATTCGCACCGGGGTAGTGAAAGTGCGCGTACCACAGCGTAAAGCCTTTCGCGTCGTTGATCGCGTACTCCTGGATGAAGTCACGGCGTGGGCCACCCAACTGAATACGTTTGCCCAGCAACGCAACGTTCGCCTGTTGCTGGTCGATGAGGTATTCGAGGTTGGCATGGGTGGGCGGCAGTTGCAGGCACAGTTGCAAACGTAACGCCTGGCCTTGGCTGTTCAACCGCGAGTAGGCCTCGCGCAGTTGCACCACCAGCGCTTGGTCGGCGGCGCTCCTGCTAGCCTCGGGTTGGGCTTCGATGGCACGGTGCAGCTCTGTGGCCAAGGTGTCATAGCGCACGGCTTCATACTGCAAAATTTCCTGCACTTCCTGCGGGTGCCTGGAGATTTTTCGATAGGCCTCCCCCCGGTTCAAGTGGTCCTGAAGCATGGCCAGGAGTTTGCGTGCCTGGCCCTTTACTACGCTCAGGCTACGGGTCGGCGCCGGCGGTTGTGGGGCCGGCGCCTGGACGAATTCAACCCATTCATCACCGCTTTGTGAATACATCCCCAGCAACTGGTCGCTGCCCTCGGCGCGAACTTCGACGATATCCACGTTGCCGATGGGCTTGAGTTCACCGATGAATGTGCCTTTGCGGCGGGTCTTGATCACGCGCTTAGGCGCAGCGCCGTGGCTGCTCATCGGGCGTTTTGGCAAGCGCTTGGGCGTTTGTGCCGCCGGTTTGATTTCGCTGGCCAGGCGCTGGCTGGCGTCCTGGTAGAGCGCCTCGACCAGCGTGAACAGTTTGCTGCTGTAGGTGTGGTCGAGGACTTCGGCATCGAGGATGCCAAGGCCCTGCAAGGCGTCGAGGGCACTGCCATAGTGTTCCACCAGGCTCTCCAGTACATTCAGGCGGTCACTGCCCGGCAGTTCAAGGCTGTTGAGTTCGCTGTGGGTGCGTACATGCTCCTGCAAGGGATCGACGATGGTGTTCAAGGCATTGAACAGAGGATGTTCAACGTCTTTGACAATCAAACGCTTCAAGCAGCGAATGTGCAGGTCCTTGACTGCCAGGGCGCTGATTTCGTTCGACCGGTCGGCCGTCAATCCAGTCGCACTCTCGGCGCCGGCAGGGCTCAGCTCAAACAGCTGTTCCAGGGAGCGGTCCTTGAGCTCCAGCCAATGAATGCTGCGTTCATTGATCTCCAGCAGCCGCTGGAGAAACTGCCGGTAGCTCGCCGGCTCACCAAGCACCGCCAGGTACAACGCCGGGCCTTCGCGGGTAAAGCGTTGATTGGCGCGATAGAGGGCTTGCCGGTCATTTTCTGCCACGACCACATGCTTGCGCGTATTTTTGACGGTATTTTCCAGGATGCGCTCGAGCGGTGTAAGCGGTAATGCGATGCCCAGTTCACCCCGTTCCTTGGCGCTGTCCAGGATCTTCTGAAATTCCGCTGTCTGGCTGTGCAGCGCGCTGTCAAATTGTTTTCGGATCCGGGCCCGTTGGGTTTCTCCGATCGTCGGGTCCTTGTCGGCTTTGTCCATGGCCGCTTGAGCTTCATCGGCGGAGCTCTGCAGCGACGCCTGGCCTTTGAGAAATTGCTCATACTCGGTTTGCAATTGGCTGATACGCATCGCTTTACGTTGGCGTTCGGCGGCAATGCGGCCCAGGGGCATGCCACCGCGCAGGCGCAGGCGGGTATCGATCGTCCACGTGCCGGGCGTCTGCGTCCTTAGGTAAGGGCCGCTGCGATCAGGGTCGGCGGGATCCACAATCACCACGCTGGCGTCGTGCCCCAGGCTGACTTGAAACAGCTCACCGTCAACCCGTGCATGCCAGGTGGTGCCGATCAAGTACAGCCCCTTGCGCGGACCGTTGAGCACCGGCTGCGGCAACGTGGCAGGTGGTGTAACCCTGAAGGTTTGCAAGCGCATGCGCTGGCTGTGGGTGAGGCGCTGGTGGGCCTGGGCAAAGCTGAAATCCAGGGCGGTGTGGTTGCCCTGCGGCAGCTCGCCGGGCAGGGCGACGGTGCCTTGGCGAATCTGGGCCGGCGCAGGCACCGGCCATTGTTCGGCGCTGCGCCGTGGCAGCGTGGTGGCGGAGGCGGGCGGTGTGACCGCCAACGGCAGCGGGCGCCGTGTGATGGGCGTTGCCGGGAAGTCCAGCAGCAACAGCGCGACGTTCAGCAACAGGTCGATGCTGCCCTGTTCACGGACCTTGGGGTTCTGGCTGCCGAGCGCCTGGATGTCTTGCGTCAGGCTGGTCGTGATGGCCAGCAACCACCCCATCAGCATTGCCGGGCCGCGCAGCACGGGTTGTATAACACTGAAGAACAGCAAACCGCTGCCTTCGCGCAAGGTCTGCCAGCGACTTTCACTGTTGGACACGGAGGCTCGGTCAGCCTGTTGTACCAAGGCGCGGGCGTTATCGCTGAACAGGTACTGCATCAGGCTGCCCGTGACCAGGCACTGCTGCAATTCTTCGTTGATACCATCGAGTGCCAGGGTCGCCGGCGGCGGCGTTTCCCTGGGGGCGAACTCATCGCCCTGGCCGAACCGCAGGTAATGGGGTTCGTGAAAACCTCCGTTGTCGTAGATCGGCCTGGTGTTGTCGGGCAGCCAGGTCAGGATGCTGGCTTGCATGTCGCCAGGTGCGGCGATCGCGGCCAGCAGGTCGGCGTGGCTGGCGTACTCGTGCAACGGTTGGGCATAGAGCGGGCGAAACAGCAGGTGCGGGCCGCTGCTGACGTCCTGGAACTCAATGATGTACATGTTGCTCACCACGTCCGGTTGGGCGGCGGGGCTGTGCAGCAGCGCCAGATGACGAATCACCACTGCACGGCCGTCGAGTTGCTGCTCGCTGCTGGTGGCCTGCATCAGGCACTCGACCATGCGTGCGCCCACGGGCGTCACACCGGCTTCGCGCTTGAGGCTCAACTCCAGCGCCAATAGCGGCAGTTGTACCGACAGGTGTTCAGCGAACAGCGTTTCCTGGGCGCGGGCCTTGGCCGTATCGCTGAGCAACTGGTCCTTGAGGTAATGGGGGTAATGCTGGCCGATATCCACTCGCTCAACCAGGGCGATGACGTAGGCCGGTGTCAGCCACGCTGGTAAGGGGGTGCCCTGGCGATGGGCGAGGGTGAACTCGCCGCTGGGACGACCACTCAGGTTTCTGATGGCCAGCTCCGTGAGGCTCATGCGCACGTGCTCGACAATCCCGGCACCACCCGGGTAACCGGCGGCAACCACGAACGTCAGCTGCACATCATCCGGGTTAAGCCCCTGTGTCGGGATCTGGTCTGGACCGTTGCCGACGGCTGTTTCACGGCCCATTTCGCGTTGTAGGGCCGCAACGGTAAAACGTTGGATGTCTTCAATGTCGGTGGCAAGGGCCGGGTCCTGTGCGCGTTGTTTCAGGCTCGCCAGGGCCAAGGTGTAATGGCGGTAGCGGGCACGGTCGGCGGGGCTGGCGCCACGCAGATTCTGCGGTAGCTGCGCACGCACGCTGGCGAGTGTTTGCGCAGGGGCTTGCAGGGCGTCGAGAAAGCACAGCCCTGGGTCGGTGATTTCCAGGTACAGCGTGTGCAGCGTCTGCAGGTCTTGGCCGAGTGGCAGTTGCAGGGCGCCCAGGCGCGTCAGTTGCTGGTTCAGAATCATCGACGCCTGGTGGTCGAAGATGGAGCCTTCGGGTTCGTAACGATTACAGGTAATCGTGCTGGCCTGGTAGTGCGCCGCCAGGCGCTCGCCCCAGGCCTGCAAGAGCGCGTCCATTGAGGCAAAGGATTCGACTTGCCCGTTTGGCGCACACAAAAGGGCTGGCGCCACGCCGTTGATGGCGCGGGTCAGCACCATGTGTTCGGTCAGTTGGCGATCGGCCTGGCCATTGCTGCTCAGCGTGGTCTCAAGCCCGTAGGCGAGCACGCTGTGGTTGCCGTGTTTGGCCAGGCGTTGTGCACGGTCCGGGGTGGTGATGAGTTGGTCCAGGGTTTGCCAGGCGGCCTCGTCCAGTTCCGGCTGGCGCAGGGTGCTGGCGCGCAAGGTGCTCCTGAGCATGTCGCTGAGCCAGCGCCAGCGGCTGACTGTTGTGTCTGACGGGGCATTCCAGTACTCGGCCAATGCGTCTTGCAGGGCAATGGGCAGGGTGGGCGGCAGCGTCTTGATCAGCGCCTCAATGACTTTCATGTCCGGCCCAGGCGTCTCGGTGCCGGGTAGCTTGAGGCGCTTGGGCGGGACATCCGACAGGTAGTAGGGCAGATGGTCGACTTCGTTGAAGTCCAGTGGTCCACCTTCGGCCAGGTAGCGCTGGATAACCGTCATCAAGGGGGCCAGGGTCCAGCCACCTTTCCCGGTGGGGGTTGCCAGGCGTGTGCGCGACAGGTCGATGATCAAGTCGGGGTATGTTTCGGCAATGGCTGCGCCGAGTAAGGGTTGGATCACCGCCTCCAGGGAGGGGCGACTGGCAAATTGGGCACTGACGGCCTGGGCGGTCAGCGCATGAGTAGTGGGTGTTGCGTGCATCGACATAAAAATCCTTTTTATGGGCGGTCAGCCCGACGCGGGGTTTATTCAGGTATCAGGACGAGGAACAGTTGTTGGTCCAGCGGCCGGTTGATGGGGCTGTAGAGGTCATTGACGATCACGTGGCTGTCCGGGCCTGCCTTGGCGATCAGGTCCTTGAAGGTGGTGAACCGGTGTTCCGGGCGTTTGAGGTGGGCGGCGGTGTAGTCGCCGCGCGGGCTGTCGGCGCTGCTGTAGTGAAAATGCGCGTACCACAGCACGTCGACGCGGTTCTTTTCGCGAATGGCAAACTCCGAGACATAGTCATTCGCGCCAGTGCGCTGCGGGCCATGCACCAGGCCGATATCCACGGCGGCATGGCGACGCAGGTAATCAATATTTTCCTGGCGCGGACGCTGGGCCTTGTAGCCTTCTATGCAGTGTTGCTCACCCTGACGGCGCAGGTCCGTTGCACGCATGCGCAGGCGCTCCAGGGCCTGGGGGACATCAGGCTTATCCAGGTGATGGGCCTGGATTTCATCGGCAATCGCCTCGATTTTCCTGGCTTGGTGGCCGAACATGTCATTCCAGTCTTGTGGGTTGACGTCGTCACGGCGCTGCGGGTCGGCCAGTTTGCGTTTCTGAAACTCGATGGATTTTTCCAGGGCGGTGATTTGATCGATCAGCCGCTGAGCTTCCGTACGCAGGGTCGCCAGGGCTCGCTGGCGTGGCACGGGTGCCGGGCGCTGCGGCGGTGCGTCGACGATTTCCACCCAGCCTTCATGGGGATGCTCCATGAACCGCGCGCTGATTTCGTCGGTCAGCGGGTTTTTGACCACAATGGTTGGAAAGGGCATCTCGGCGTCGGGGGGCAGCAGGTTGCCCACCAGTGTTCCTTTGTCCCGCGACCGGAACACGCGCTTGGTCGGGGATGGCAGTTGCGCTGGTTTGAAACGCACGAACTGGGCAGGCAGGAATTCATCCTCGCGAAGTACATCCGCCAAGTCTGTCTCGGCTGCGGCGCGCAGGGTTTCCAGGCGCTCGATCAACAGCGGCATATAGCGCGGACGCAGCAGTGTCGAGTCCAGTTCCATCAGCATGCGGTAGGCCTGGAGGCGCCGGCTGTAATGCTCGATCACATTCACCAACACCTCTTTGCGCTCGGCAGAGGTGAAGCCTTGGGTGGTCAACAGGTCGATGTACGAGTGCTCTACGGAGACCTGAGGGAAGTGCAAGGTCTCCAGCCGCGCCATAAAGTATTCTTCCTGGGCGGTGGCTGGCTCCCTCAGCTCATCAATGCTCAACGCCGCCAGCAGGTCGAGCGGCTCGACAATGGCACAGAGGCGGTTGTAGAAGCGCCGATGGGGCATGGCATTGAGGAACTTCAGGCGCTCTGCCGGCCCGGTCTTGAGGCGGTTCGCCATCTCTTCCAACGTCATGTCGATAGCAATCAGGGACTCGGCATGGCGCTCGGAGGTGGCAAAGTGCATTTCAGTCATATCGAGCAACCGCTGATTGGCCGGCTCGTCGCGCTCCATCCGCAACAGGTCGTTCATCAGCTCGCCCCGATCAGACACAAACGTGGCGGTGTGCAGTGACGCCAGGAAGCTGACATCCACCTCCTGCGCCGCCAGCAGGGTTTGGTACTGTTCCAGGCAACTGGACTCATAATCGAACTTGCCATCGGCCGCCTTGACCTGCGCGTAGGCGTCGATTATCGCGCGGCGATTTTGCTGTAACTGCTCGGTGACCGGGGCGTACTTTTCATAGGCCACGAGAAAGTGCAAGCGAGCCCGGGTCCTGTTACGCGCCTCAACGGCGTGGGCGCTGACGGCTGACGGGTCATTAGGGGACAGGCGCAAGCGTTGCATTGCATGGGCCAACTCGCGGTCGCGCACTTCAAATTGTTTCTTGGTTGCCGTCACGGTGTCGAACAAATGGGCGGTTTGGTCAATTTGTTCAAGGATCTGGCTTTCCAGGCGAGTGACCTTCAGCCACGCCTCTGCACGTTGCTGTTCAATTTGCGCCAACTTGGCCTTGAGTCGGTTTTTCGGCCCCCCTCCACGCAGTTTGAGACCCAGGTCCAAGGCCCAGCGTCCTTGCCCGTCGGAGCTGAGCTTAAAGCCTGGGTGCAGGCTTTTTTGTGGATTGACGATGAACACTTCGCCTGCGTCGGGAACGATGCTGACCTGGAACAGCAGGCCGGCTACCGAGGCATGCCACTGCTGACCAATGCGGTACAACCCTTTGAAGGCACCCAACTCGACCGGAGAGGGAGCGGGCACCGGCCAGGCTACGTGGTGCTCGATCAACGCGTTGAACAGACGGCGTCGGGAACCGTCACGCGCGGTGGAGTGGATGAAGTCCACCTCGGTGCGATCACTCGCAGGCGGCTCGGACGGCAGGCCAACCGGGCCTTGTTCAATCTTTGGCGCAACGTGTGCAGACGGCGTGGGAGGTCGTCGCAGCAAGGTACTCAAGGCCTTGGACACGGGCGGTTTGGCTGGGGTGAAAGCGGGCTCGATTGATGGATGTTGCGCCGACGCCCTGTGTATCAGTAACAGGCCGATATTGAGCAGGACATCGACCCAGGCCAGTTCGCGTGCGACCGGGTCATCGCCGTGCAAGGCCTCCAGGTCATGTTGCAGGCTGACGGCCAGTTGTACCATCCAGCCCGCGACCATGGCGGGGCCGCGCAGCAACGGCAGCAATAGTGCGTTGAACAGCAGCCAGCCACCCTCCAGCAAAATCGCCCAGCGGCTTTCGGCGTTGGACACGGCGTCACGGTCGGCCAGGTCGACCAGCGCCCGCGCGTTGCTGCCGTACAGGTATTGGGTCAGGTTACCAGCGGCCAACGACTGGGCGAGAGACCCCAGCACTGCATCCCCGTTGCTATCGTCCGCCAACTGCGCGGGTGCCGGTGCCGGCCATTGCACGGTGTCGTCGCCCTGGCCAAAACGGATGATATGCGGGCTGACAAAGCCATTGTTGCTGTAGATCGGCCGGGCGTGGTCGGGTAGCCAACTGAGCACACTGTCTTGCAGGGGGCCAGGCTCAGCAATGGCGCCCAACAGCGCGTCACGGCTCGCAAACTGGCGTAGCGAGTCCGGATACAGCGGCCGGTAGAGGATATGCGGACCGACCTGACGGTCCGACGCCTCGATAATGAACATGTTGTTGACCACATCCGGCTTGGAATGCGGTATGCGGTGGAAGGCCAGGGCGTGAATCACAATGCTCAGGTCGTCGACCACCCGGTCCGCGGCGCTGCGCTGCATCAACGCCTGCACATAACGGTAGCCTTGCCAGGTCATGCCATGCTCGCCCCGTATCTTGTGCTCCAGGGCCTGCAGTGGCAGGCGCACGCGCAATGCTTGGTCGAACAACGCTTCACGGCGTTGGGCTTCACTGTCGTTGCCCAACAACAGGGCCCTGAGGGTGGTGGGGTAGCGTTCGCCGATATTGGTGCGAGCGATCAGCCCCTGGGTGCTGGTGAACAGGCCTTTTTCTCCCAGCAGGTAGTCGGCGTTCATCCAAGCCGGTATCGTCGCGCCGGATTTGGAGCGCAGGGTCAGGCTTCCCTGAGGCGCGGCCGCCAGGTTCTTGATCGCCAATTGCGTCAGGCTCATGGACACGGGCGTGAGGTAGCCGCTGCCCAGGTCGCCGACGGGTACATGGAAGGTCAATTCAAGGTCGTCCGGATCAATCGTCGTGACCTCGGGATGATCGGCGTGGATCTGTTCGAGCAAGGTATTGCGCGTGAAGTCATGCAGGTTCTCGACGCCATCCAGAAACGAAGCCCCCGCCGTTTGCCGGTGTACGCGTGCCAATTCAGCCAGCTGTTGGCGGTAGGCAAAACGATCACCGGGTGTCGCTGTTTGCAGCCACACGGGAAGGTTCGCCTGGAGGGTGTGCTCAAAGGTCGGGCTCGGCGCCGGGGCCTGGATGAACCAGGGCGTGGGGTCTGTGGTGTCGGCAATGCGCTGTTCCAAGGCGTTCAGGCCGTCGCTGGCCGGCAGCACGACGGTGCCGAGCGCTTCCAGTTGTTGGTTAAGCAGCAAGGCCGCGAGGGTGTCGAAGCTATTGCCATCGGGCTCATAACGTTTGATGGTCACGCTGTCGGCCAGCACCTGGCGCGACAGGTCCCGCCCCCGCGCCTGGGTGAAGGCTTCAAGGGAATCATGGAACTCCAATGTGCCGTTGCTGCGGTACAGCATGACGTTTTGTGCCTGCACCACCAGCAATTCGGGTTCCATGATGTTGGCGGTGTGGCTGCCCTGGACGATGCTCGTTTCCAGGCAATAGGCATGCACCCCGCCTTGCACCGGCGTCGGGCGCGTTCTTTGGTCCGGGTAAGCGGTCAGGTGGTGCAGCGCCGCTTGTTGTTGCTGGTACTCGGCCGGTAACAGGCTGGCGGTGCTGCTCAAGCCTGTGGCCAACAGGTCGCCCAGCCATTGCCAGCGGATAGGGCCGGTGTCGCCCGGCTGGTTCCAGTAATCTGTCAGAGCGTCCTGGAATACCGTCATCAGGGTGGGTGTCAGGTCGAGGATTTTCGCCTTGATCAGTTGCAAATCCGGCTCTCTGATCGCTTCGGCCTCATAGCTCAGGGGATGGGGCGCTCGGTTGGTCAGGAAGCAGCGGCGCCCGTCGATGACCGTGTCCGTGTCTAACAGCGTACCGCTGCCCACGTAATCGAGCGCCACATCCAGCAAGCGCTTAAGGTCCCAGCCCCCGACCAGGTTAGGGACCGCTAGCCGGGTAAGCTGCACGTCAAGGTCCAGCGGCGGGTATTGCTCTTTGATCGCTTTTTGCAGCATTTGCCCGAACACCGCTCTCAGGCTCGGGCGCGAGGCGAACTGACGGCTGACCGCCTGGGCCGGGGCGTCGCTGTGTTGGGTAAAGGTCGGGGGTGTGGGCGGCAGCGGGGGGGGCGTAGTTGGCATAGCAGATTCCATTCCGTGGCTGAAGAAGTGTCGTATCGGCCCAAGCATGGCGACTGGTTGGCGGGGAAAGGTGGTAGTCGATTACCGCAAGAGGGGAAACGCGCGCGAGATTGGCCTATCATCAGCGTCTTTATGAACTGATGAATGATCCTGATGACTGCCGACAACCTGAAAACCGTCCTTGAAGCCAGCGATATGCTTGAAATCGACGGGCTGCACGCCTTCGACTTCCAGCTCGCTGATGAAAAGCTGCTGATCACCGCCATGGACGGCCGTGCCGAAAAACGCTGGAGCTTCAGCACGGCGCAGGTGCAGGCCGCCACCTTCGACGAGCCCTTGCAAAGTTGGACCCTGACCGGTGAGTCGGGCGAGCACCGCCTGATCTGCATGAGCGCGTTCACCGGCAACAATAACGATGAGGACCCAGCCGATGATGATGCGTAAATTCTGGCCGCTGCTGATGGCCGGCAGTGTCGGTGCGATGTCGGTACACGCCGCACCGGCTGACACCTACGAGCTGTTGGTCGGCAGCTACACCGCCGGTACCAGCGAAGGCATTTACCGCGTGCAGTTCGACAGCCGCACCGGCCAATTCCAGGGCGCGCCGGTACTGGCGGCCAAGGCAGCCAACCCATCGTGGCTGACGGTCTCGAAGGATCAGAAACACCTGTTTGTGGTCAACGAAAACGGCCCAGGGCAGAAAGACGCAGTGGGGCGTGTGAGCAGTTACAGCATTGACCCGCAGAGCCACCAGTTGACCTTGATCAACCAGGTCCAGAGCCTGGGCAACGAGCCCACCCACTCCAGCGTCGCCGCTGATGGGCGCTACCTGTTCGTCGCCAACTATTCGGTGCTGCAAGATCCGGGCGGCAGCCTGGCGATCCTGCCGGTGGACGCCACCGGCAAGCTGTCTGCGCCCGTGCAGTTGAGCGGGCACCCCGCCAGCCGCGTGAACCCCGAGCGCCAGGCGTCCAACCATGTGCACTCGGTGGTGTCGTCGCCGGATGGCAAGTACGTGTTTGTGCAGGACTTGGGGGCCGACAAGGTGTTTGCCTACCGTTATGACCCCAAGGCCAACCACGAACTGCCGTTGACCCCGGCCAACCCGGCCTCGGTGCAATTGCCTCCAGGCAGCGGCCCGCGTCACTTGCTGTTCAGCGCAGATGGCAAGCATGCCTGGCTGACCACCGAGATGAGCGCCCAGGTCGCGGTGTTCGATTACCACGACGGTACGCTCACACAGACCCAGTTGCTGGACTATGCGCCGGGGCAGCCGGTGTCGGACAAAGCCGGCGCGGCGCTGCACGCGTCAAGCGATGGCAAGTTCCTCTACGTGAGCAATCGTGGCACGGCCAATCAGATCCTGGTGTTCAGCATCGACCCGGCCACTGCGCACCTCAAGCAGGTGCAGCAGCGCTCGGTGGAAGGCGATCACCCGCGAGAGTTCAGCCTCGATCCGAGCGGCAAGTTCCTGCTGATCGCCAACCAGAAAAGCAATGAAATCGTGGTGGTCGAACGCGACCCCAAGACCGGCCTGCTGGGTAAAACCGTGCAGAAACTGCCGATTGATGCCCCCAGCGACCTCAAGTTCCTGGTGCGTCAATAAGCCACAGGCCCCGCCATGCGGGGTCTTACCCTTAGTATTAATTGTATTAATAGCGGCTACTGTTTCAAAGCATTTCTAAGGTTCAACCCTCGGGCGTAAGTTGGGTTCCAAGGCCTTCCCCGGCCACCCAACCGAACGAACACAAGGGTTACCGACATGAACTTGAATCTCTTCTCCGTCATCGCCGCCTCCGCCGTTTCCGCCACCGTGGCCCTGCCTGCCGCCGCCAGCGTGGAAGTCACCGGCAAAAAATCCAGCACCAGCGCCTACACCCAGAAATACCTGCAACAAAGCGCCAACTTCTACGCCGCCCTGGATCACAAGACCCAGCAATGAGCGCTGATTGACCCTGTACACAAGCAGACGCCAAACCACTGGAACGTAAACGCGCGTTCGAGTGGTTTGGCGTTTGTGCAGCTGTCGAAGAAAAAAATGAGGTAATGGCGCATTGCCATATGTTTAAATTGACGCTTAAATATTGACGCGCTCTTTCATGGAATCGACAGCATGGCACTTCGACTCGCCGCACTTATCCTCGCCCTTTATTCCACCCCGATCCTGTCATCCGCGCAGTTGACGGACGGCGAACCGGAGATCGCTCGCGAGCGGTTGTTGAGTCTGATCGAAGGCTAAGCCTTCGCCATCACGCCGATAAACAGTGGCGATTGCAGGAATTCTTCCAACCAGCGTTGCAACGCTTTGTACGGCGTACCGGCAAACCATTCGCGGTCCACGTGGGCAAACTGCCGTATAAACGGCGCAAGCGCCATGTCCGCCAGGCCAGGGTGGTCGGCCAGCAGATAGGCGCGCTGGGCCAGCAACCCCTCGAGCTTCTGCAAGAACACCTCGCCTTCGGCTCGATAGTGTTCCACCGGCTGCTCGGGATAGCGCTCGGGGTACTTGTATCGATTCAAGTGATGTTTAAAGGTTGAATCGTTCTCGGCGATCAGCTCAAGTACCGCTGGATCGCCCTGCAATAACCAGTTATCCGGATCATGCCGGGCCAAGGCCCATTGCATGATCGCCAGGCTCTCGTCGATCACCACGCCATCCACCACCAGCACCGGCACCGTGCCCTTGGGCGACAGTGCCAGCATCTCCGCCGGCTTGGCCTTGAGGCTCACCTCGACAATCCGCACCGCCACCCCCGAGTAGCGCAGCGCCAGGCGTGCGCGCATCGCATAGGGGCAGCGCCGGAACGAATACAGCAGCGCCTCGCTCACTTGACCTCCAGGGTGCTCAAGCCATTGCCCTGGCGCTTGACCTGGATCTGCACCGGAATGCGCTCGTGCATTTCCTGCACGTGGGAGATCACCGCCACCTTGCGCCCCTGGGCCTGCAAGCCGTCGAGGGCGTCCATGGCCAATTGCAGGGACTCGGGGTCGAGGCTGCCAAAGCCTTCGTCGATAAACAGCGATTCGATCTTCAAGGTGCTGGACGCCATCGACGCCAGGCCCAGGGCCAAGGCCAGGGACACCAGGAACGTCTCGCCGCCGGACAACGAATGCACCGAGCGCAGTTCATCGCCCATTTCCGTGTCCATCACCAGCAGGCCCAACATGCTGCCGCCGCGCTTGAGACGGTAGCGGCGCACCAGTTGGCGCAGTTGCACGTTGGCGTGGTGCACCAGCAGGTCGAGGTTGTAGGCCTGGGCAATCTTGCGGAAGGTATCGCCGGTGGCCGAGCCGATCAGTGCGTTCAGGCGTGCCCAGCGTTGCCACTCGTCATAGGCCTTGGCGATCTGTTCGGCCAGGGCACTGTTGGCGTCCTGGCGACGCTGGTCTTCGGACTGGCGCGCGCGCAGTTCGGCGCAGTGTTTTTCGCCGTCGGCCAAGTGTTGATTGAGCGCAACCAGGGCGCCGTCGAGTTGGTCGGCGTCCAGGTTGCCGTTGTGCAGGGCCTGGTGTTCGGCGAGGCGTTGTTCGCGTTCCTGCAGCAATACCTTGGCTTGCTCGACGGCTTTTTCGCTGCTGTGCAGATGCTCGCGCAGCGTGGCGATGTGTGTGTCATCGAACGCCAATAGACGCGCCAGGCCCTCGTCATCCAGCTCGGGGTGCAGGGCGCGCCATTCGGTGGTGCGGGCATCGAGGCTTTGCTGTTCGGCTTCGAAAGCTTGCTCGCGCTCCTGCTGGGCCTTGAGGTCGGCGGCCAGTTGGATCAGTTGGTTGCGGATGTCCTGCAACCGCTGGTTGGCGTCCGTCTCGCTCTGGCGTGCCTGCACCACGGCGTGTTCCAGTTGCTGTTGCCAGTGTTCGGCGCTGGGGTGTTCGCCCAGCAGGGCAGTGAGTTTTTCCTGGGCGGCCTGCTGCTGCGCGGCCAGCTCGCTAAATTGCTGGTTCAGTGCCTCGAGTTGCTGTTGGCGATGCTGCTGGTGCGTGTGCTCTTTCTCGATGGCCTGCTGGCGCTCCTGCTGCTCGGCCAGCTCATCCTTCTGATGGCCCAGTTGTTCAAGGCGTTGGCTGACCTGCTGGTCCAACTGCATAAAGGTCACGGCCGGGTCGCTGCGCAGGCCTTCCAGGGTGTCGGCGGGGAGCAGGCTGGCGAAGGCGTTGAGTTCTTCGTCGAGGCGCTCGCGGTCGTTGGACAGCTCGCGCTGCTGGTCCACCAGCAATTGGCGCGCCTGCTGGCTCGCGTCCTGGGCGGCCTGCAGTTGTTGCTGCAAGCGCCCGGCGTTTTGCTGCAGGTTGAGCAGGGCGGCCTGGCGCTGTTCGTCCTGGGTGATGCTTTGGGTCAGTTGGCTGAGTTGCTGGGCCAACCAATGGCTGCGTTTGCTTTGTTCCTGGTTGAACAGCGAGGCCGCCAGCGGGTGCGCGTCCAGGCTGGGCTGGAGCGCCTGCTGTTGGGTGACCAGGTGTTCCTGTTGTTGCAGGAATTCTTTTTGCTGGGCGATCAGGCCGCCGACTTCACCGCGCAGTTCGGTGAGTTTTTCCTTGAGGGTATCGACCGCTTTCTGCGCCGTGGCCTCTTCGTTGTGGTCGTGGCGCCCGAGGCTGTGCAGCAGGGCTTCGGGCTGGTGGTACGGGTGTTCATGGCTCCCGCACACCGGGCAGGGCTGGCCGTCCTGCAATTGTTCGCGCAATTCCTCGACGCTGGCACTGCGCGCCAGGCGCTGGCGCTCCAAGAGTTGCTTGGTCACCGTCAGGGTCTGTTCAGCCACCGCCAGCTCGGCCTTGGTTTGCAGGCCGGTCTGGTTCAGTTGGTCGCGTTGCTGGGCGGCGTCGGCGAGCTTTTGCGTGAGGGCAACGGCTTGCTGCTCCAGTTGCTGCTGGCTGTCCCACAGGCGTGACAGGTCTTCGAAGGCGCGCTGCTGCTTGCGATTGTCCTGCAACAGACTGGCCAGCAGTTGCACCTGTTCGGCCACGGCATGGGGTTCGGCGCCGGCTTCTTGATACAGCAGGTCGAGGGCTTCGCGTTGCTGGGCAAATTTTTCTGCGGCGCTGGTAGCACGCTGTTCAAGTTGTGGCAGTTCGGCCTGGCCTTTTTTCAGGCGATTTCCGATCAGCATCAACTGTTGCAAGCGATCGCGGTAGGCGTTCCAGGCATCGCTGAGCGGGGCGAGGGCGCTGCTGCGTTCAAGTTCGGCGGCCAGGCGTTGCAAGCGCTCGGCAACGTGGGCGTGTCTGTCCTGCAAACCCTTGAGCAGCGTCTGGCCTTCGGCACAGGCGGCTTCGTGTTGCTGTTTTTCCTCGTTGCGCTTGGCCAGGTCTCTGGTCAGGTGGGCAAGGGTGTTTTGTGCTTCAAAGGCCTGGCGCAGCAACGGCACCGCATCGCCCTGGGCCTTGAGCGCTTCGGCCAGTGCCGCCTGGGCGGATGCCTGCTGCTGTTGGGCCTGCGCCTGGCGGGTATGCAATTCGGCCTGTTGCTCGATGTGCGCCTGAATCTGCGTAGCCAGCGGTGTGAGCAAGGTGTCGAGTTCGGCCTGGCGCGCAAACTGATGCCGCTGCGGCGCCAATTGGTCCAGGCGGCTCAGGTCTTGGCGCTGTGCATCCTGGCTGTCCCAATCGGCCTGTGCGCGCTGGAGCTGCTCGGTGGCACTGCGCTGGCGGTCCTGCCATTCGCGCAGTTCCTTGAGCCAGGTGTGCTGCAACTCCAACTGCTTGAGCTGCGCCTGCTGGGTCTTGAGCTGCTGCTGGGCCGCGTCGAATTGCTGGTCCAGTTCGGCGCGCGTTTCAGGGGCCAGGGGCACTACGCCGGTGGCCTGGTCCTGCAGGTGTTTGTGCGTATCCTTGGCCTCCTTGGCCTTGTCGAATGCGCGGCGGCCGAGCTGGGTGTACAGCGCGGTGTCGGTGAGCTTTTCCAGCAGTTCGCTGCGCTCATTGTCGTTGGCCTTGAGGAAGGCGCTGAACTCGCTTTGCGCCAGCAACACCGCGCGGGTGAACTGCTCGAAGTTCAGGCCCAGGGCCAGTTCCAGCTGGGTTTTGTATTCGGTCTTCTGGCTGGCCAGCAGTTGGTCGCTGTCCAGGTCGATCAGGCTCTGCCGACTGTTCTGCAATTTGCCGCTGGCCTTGTCGCGGGCGCGATTGGCTTCCCAGCGCGCCCGGTAGCGACGGCCGCTGACACCGACAAAGTCCACTTCGGCGTAGCCGCCACCGGTGCCACGCCGGATCAGGGTGCGTGGATCGCCGATGGAAATATCACTGTCGGCATCCGGCATCTTGGCCTGGCCGGTATCGCCCAGGCGTGGCACGGCGCCAAACAGCGCCAGGCACAGGGCATCGAGCAGGGTGCTTTTACCGGCGCCGGTCGGCCCGGTAATCGCGAACAGCCCGGCACTGGCCAGGGGCTCGGCAGTAAAGTCGATCTCAAACGGCCCGGCCAGGGAGGCGAGGTTTTTCAGACGGATGGCAAGAATCTTCATGGCTGTTCACCTGCCTGTTGCACTTCCTGGAGCAGCACGGCGAAATCCTTCAAGGTCTGTTCATCCACTTCACTGCCGTAGCTGTCCTGCCAGGCACGGCTGAACAATTCCTGGGGCGTGAGCTGGTCGAGTTCGATCAGTGCGTCTTCGTTGCTGTCGTCGCGGCGGCCTTGGCCGGCGTATTCGGCGGCGATGCGCACCAGGCGCACGGCCTTGCCTTGCAGGGCGGTTTCGATTTGCTGGCGCAGGTCCGGTTGCGGTTCGTCGAGGCGTACGCGCACTTCCAGCCAGGGGTGGCGCTGGGTTTCGGCGAGCAGGTCGATGTCGGGCAGCTCTGCCAAGGCCTTGAGGATGTCGGCCAGGGGCGCGGCTTCCAGGCGTTGCAGGTCGACCGAGCGGGGAATCAGCAGCGGTTCGACACTCACCAGGCATTGGCCTTGGAACGTCACATCGAGAATCTGGTGCTTGTAGCCGATTTCGGAAAACGACAGTGGAATCGGTGAGCCGCTGTAGCGGATGCGCTCCTCGCCATTGACCTTTTGCGGCTTGTGCAAATGCCCGAGGGCAACATAGCCGACACTTTTGTCGAACAGTTTGGCCGGCAGCGCCTCGGCATTGCCGATGATCAGGCTGCGCTCGGAATCTTCCGATACCGAACCGCCGGCCATGTGCGCATGGCTGATGGCAATCAACGCCTGGCCTTTCTTGCGTTTGGCGTTGGCCGCCGCGATCAGCCACTCATGGACCTGGCCGATACCGTGCAGGTAGTCGTCACCCAGGTGGGCACCGGTGACTTCCGCCGGGCGCAGGAACGGCAGCGCCAGGCACCACGCGGCGACCTTGCCCTTGGCATCCGGCAGGGGAATCAGCAGGCGTTCGGCATCCAACTGCCCGTCATCCAGCCACAGCACGCGGCCGAGGGCATGGGTGCGCAGGCGCCGCATCAACGGCGCGGGCAGTTCGATGCGCGAGCCGGAATCGTGGTTGCCGGCGATCATCACAATGGTCAGCTTGGGGTTTTGTTCGTGGGCGCTGATGATGAAATCGTACAGACGCTCCTGGGCCTTGAGCGGCGGGTTGACGGTGTCGAAGATATCGCCGGCGATCAACAGCACATCGGGTTGCTGGGCCGCGATCTGGCGCAGCAGCCACTCGAGGAAGCAGGCGTGTTCGAAGTCGCGTTCCTGGCCGTGGAGGTTTTGGCCCAGGTGCCAGTCGGAGGTGTGGAACAGACGCAAGGCGAACTCCGTGGAGAAGATGAAAAGGAGGGGAGTTTACCTGTATTGCGAACCCGCTGCTCCAGACGACGCCGATCCAATGTGGGAGGAGGCTTGCCTCCGATGGCCATAGGTATCTACACAACTTTTCAGACCCTGAAAAATCTCCCACAACAGCCGTAGTTCAGCGTTGATTTGATTTTGTGGAGTGTCAGGAGTGTAGCGGGGGTTATTTGGGATACAGCGGCGGCAAGCTGGTGGTGTCCGTCGCCGGGTCCTGCTCGCGCTCGGTCATCGGGATGGCTTTGACCGCGCGCCACAGCTCTTCGCCCAGCCAGTATTGACCGCTCTCGCTGTAGAGCGCGCCGTTGAGCCCATCCAATGCATCCGACAACGGCACGAACCGCGCCGCCATGTCCGCCAGGGTTTCCGGCTGTTGCCGCGCCCATGCATCCAGTGCCTGGCGAGTGGCCTGGGGGTCGTTGGCCTGGGTGGCACGCTTGAGGTCGTCGAGCAGGGTGCGCGGGCTCGGGCCGGTTTGCGCGGCGCGCAGTACCGCCGGTTGCCGACGGGCCCGCCACCACAGGCCGAAGCCCAGCAAGGTGGTGCAGGCCAGGAGCAGGGTGCTGAGTTGCCACAGCCACAGGCGGCTGTCGTCCGGTGCGGTGATGATGGTCGGGATGGCCGGCGTGTCCACCGCCAGGCTGGGGTTATTGGCGACTTGCAGGGTGCGGGCGGGCAGGCTGGTGCGTTCCAGATGGTCCTCGTGGGTGTTCCACCACACCACCTCGACGGCAGGCAGTTCCAGGGCGCCGACACGGTTGGGCACCAGGGCCTCACGGTCTTCGCGACTGCCGATCAGGCCACGGTCACTGCTCTGGTTGCCGAGCACCGGCTGGTCCGGGTAGCGACGCAGGCCGTTGATGTCGGTGCTGGGCAGAGCGGGCAGTTGGGCGCTGGACAGGCCCTCGGCCTTGACGGTCAGGCTGCGGGTCAGGGAGTCGCCGACTTGTACATGCTCAGGTTCCGGGTTCCAGCTCTCGGTGAGCGTGAGGCTGCGAGCCGGCAGCCAGGGGGCATCGACGGGGTACAGCGCAGGCTTGGGCTTGACCGCCAGTGGCAGTGCCGCCGAACTCACGTGGATCAGCTTGCCGGGCTTGGTGCCCTGCAGTGTGTTTTCCTGGGGCGGACGCGACTCCACCAGCGTGGCGCTGAATGTCTGCGCGGGAATCTCCAGGGTGCCGCTGTGCTGCGGGTAGATCGCGTAGCGGGTTTCGATCACGCCATGGCGGATGCTGTTGATGACCTTTTCATAGGTGCGCGACTCGCCCAACTGTTCGACACGGGCATCGGGGATCTGCAACGGCGTCAAGCTGCTGTCGTCATACAGCGACACCGAGTGGTACACGCGCACGGTCAACAGTGCCTGGGCCTGGACGTACACGCTGGTCTGGTCGAGGTTGGCTTCGACAAACACCGGGGCCAGCTCGGCGTTGGTGTCCTGGCTGGTGGTTTCCAGCACTTGCAGGCTGATCGGCTGGGTCGTGTACTCACCCACTTGCAGCGGCGGAATCACCACCGTGCCGTTCTGCTTGGGCAGCAGGGTAATGATCCAGCGGGTGGTCGCATGGTTATCGCCACCCAACGTCGTGAGTTGGTTGAGCTGGCGCGTGCCACTGACTTCGAATTGCGCATCCAGGGGCGACAGGTCGGGCTTGCCGAACTGGGTGACATCGCTGGATTCCACCGTCAGTTCCACCGTTTCCCCGGAATTGAGACGGTTGCGGTCGACGCTGGCGACCAGGCTGGCCGCCTGGGCGTGGCCTGCCGACAACGCGAGCAGAAGCAGAAGGGTGGTGCGGCGGCTCATCGAGTCTTGTCCTGATGCTGTTGCTGTTCGTACCAGAATTTGCGTCGCAGCAGTTCGCCGGGATTGTCCGGGATCTCCTGCAGCCATTGTTCCAGGGCCTGGCGGTGTTCACCGTCGAGGTTGGCGTCGGCAGCAAGCAGCGGCGGGGTGGTGGTGTGCTCATCGCCCAACTCGCTGCCCGGCACGTCGTTGCCAGCGGCTGGCGGCGGGGTGCCGGCCTGGGTATCGCCGGTGCCGGCTTCGCCCTGGCCCTGGGACGACTGCTCGCCACCTGTGGCATTTTGCCCAGTGGCGCCCGGTTGCGCAGTTTGGCCGGGTTGGGTGGTTTCGTCATCCTCGTTTTTTGCCTGCGTTTGCGGCTCGGGTTCTGTCTGTTCCTGGATCAGGGCTTCTACCAGGGCCTTGTTTTTCAGTGCCGGTTGCAGGTCGGGCTGGGCTTCCAGGGCTTGTTCGTAGGCGTCGATGGCCGCTTCGAGTTCACCGGACCTGGCCAGGGCGTTGCCGCGATTGTAGTGGGAATAGGCGTCATTGCCTTCGGCAAACCGCTTGATGGCCTCGGCATAGTTGCCGGCCGCGTACAGGGCGACGCCTTGCCACTGCGGATCCTGGAAGTGCTCTGCGGCCTCGGCGGGGCGTTTCTGCTTGAGCAGGTATTGGCCTTGCTGGTCCGGCCGCAGCCACAAATCCTGGAATTCAAAGGCATAGCTGGGTTGTGGCGCGCCCAACAGCAGAAGCGGTAAAAAGAACAACCAGCCGCGCCGCCCGGCGCAGGCGGCCAGCAGCAACAGCGGCAGCAGCAGCCAGTATCCCTGGTCGGCCCAGGTGTCGAGGTGCAGTAACTGGCCGTCGTTGCGCAGGGCTTGGGGCGGGTCCAGCACGCCGAGCTGGCGCAGGTCTTTATCGTCCAGGCGTGCGGCCCGGTAGCGGCCGCCCATTTCGTTGGCGAAGGCCTTGAGTGTCGGGCTGTCGAGGCGCGGTACCAGGATCGCGCCTTGTTCGTCCTTGAGGAATTCGCCGCTTTCCTGGGTCACCGGCGTACCTTCACGGCTGCCGATGCCCAGGATCGACAGGCTCGGCGCCTGGTTGCCCTGCAGCAGCAGGCGAATGCCCTGGCGTTCCTGTTTGGACAGCGATGAGCCGACCAGCAGCAGGCGACCCTGGCCCAGGCCGCCATGCTTGAGCAGGTCCAGGGCTTTCTCCACCGCCAGGTCGGCGCGGTGGCCGGACTCCGGCATGATCGAGGGGCGCAGGGCGTCGAGCAGGTTGCGGCTGGTGGCCAGGTCGTCCGACAGCGGCACCAGGGTGTGGGCGCTGCCGGCATACACGACGATGGCGGTTTGCGCATCGCTGCGCGCCTGCAACAAGTCATAGAGCTTGCGCCGTGCCTGTTCGAGGCGGTTGGGCGGGCTGTCGGTGGCGAGCATTTCCGGGGTCAGTTCGAGCAGCACCACCAACGGGTCGGAGGGTTTCTGGCTGGTTTGTTCAACCCGTTGCCAGCTGGGACCCAGCAACGCCAGCACCGCCAACAGCCAGGCGAGGCCCAGCAACACCCACGGCGATTTGCTTTCGCGCCCGCTGCCACCGCTGAGCAGTACGGCGTGAAAGGCCGGCGGCAGGATCATCTGCCAGCGCCCGGCGCGCTTTTGCCTATGCCACAGTTGCCACAGCAACCAGCCGAGCAGCGGCAGCAGCAACAGCCACCAGGGACGGAACCAATGTGGCCACAGGGCGATCATCGACGCCTCCGTAGACGCAGGCGTTTAAGGCGCTGGCGCCATTCCGGATGCTGTTGCAGGAAGATTCCCTTGCTCGACAGTTTGTTGAACCCGCGTTGCAGGGCGTTGTTTGGCCAGCGTTCGTGGATCACCAGCAACATGCTCAGGATCAGCGCCAGGGCCAGCGGTCCGCTGTACAGCGCCTGCGCCGGGCGTGCCTGGGTCGGTTGCTGTTCGACGGGCTCGAGCTTGTCCAGTGTCTGCTTGATCGCTTCCAGCTCCTGGCCATCGCGGGCACGGAAGTATTGGCCGCCGGTGGCCTCGGCAATCGCCCTGAGTGCCGGCTCGTCGAGGTCCAGGCTCGGGTTGACGCCAAGGATGCCCAGGGAACCGGTTTGCTCAGGGTCGGCGCCGATGCCGATGGGGTAGATCTTCACCCCTTCTTCGGCCGCCAGGCGCGCAGCGATCAGGGGCGCGATCTGCCCGGCGTTGTTGGCGCCATCGGTGACCAGGATCAGCACGCGGCTTTGCGCAGGCCGCTGACGCAGGCGTTTCAGCGCCAGGCCTATGGCATCGCCAATGGCGGTGTTCTTGCCGGCGATGCCGATGCGCGCCTCATCCAGCCAGGTGCGCACGGTGCGGCGGTCAAAGGTCAGCGGTGCCTGGAGGTAGGCCTGGCTGCCGAACAGGATCAGGCCCACGCGGTCGCCTTCGCGGCCTTCAAGGAAGTCGCCGAGCAGGTGCTTGACCAGGTTCAGGCGGCTGATGTCTTCGTCCTGCCAGTGCATGTCGGGAAAGTCCATGGAGCCGGACACGTCCACCGCCACCAGCAAATCGCGGCCGCTGGCGGCAATCGGCAGTGGCTCGCCCAGCCATTCCGGGCGCGCAGCTGCGCTCAGCAGCAGCAGCCACAGCACCACGAAGGGCGCCTGTTGACGCCAGCCCGGCAGGTTCGCCCGCGCACGGCGGCGGGCCAGGCTTTCGAGATCGCCGAGGTAGCTGACTTTAAGGGCGGGCTCGCCGCTGTCGGCCGCCGGCAGGATGAACCGCATCACCCAGGGCAAGGGCAACAGGACGAAGATCCACGGCCAGGCGAACTCAAACATGTTTGCGAATCCAGGTGTCGACCGCTTGGGTCAGGCCGGCGATGGCCTTGTCGTCGAGTTTGCATTCGGGTTTGTAGGCACCCTCCACCAGCACCATCCAGCGCGTGAGGCCGGCGGCCGGGCAACGGTTGTCGAGGAATGCCAGCCATTTGCGGCCGTTGAGGGTATGGCTCTGGCTATAGGGATAGTCGTTGCGGCACAGGCGCTTGAGCAGGCCATTGAGCTGTTGCAGCCAGGCACCGGCGGGCGCGCCATCGTAGGGTTTGGGCATCAGCGCCAATTCCGCCAGGGCGGCGATGCGCAGCGGGTCCAGCGGCTGTTCGGCACGGGCCAGGGGGCGTCGAGTCGGCAAGAAGCGGCGCAGCGACCACAACCCCCAACCCAGCAGCGGGATGACCAGCAGCAACAGCCACCAGCCCGGCGCGGGCGGCCAGAAGCCGATGGGCGGCGGGGCGATCAGCGGTTGCAGTTGGTCGAGGCTGCTCATTGCTTTTTAACCGGGCGTTGCGGGTTGAGGTATTCGCGCAGTTGTTCGACCATTTCGCTCTGGGTGCTCAGGGGCATCAGCAGGATCCGCAGTTTCTGCGCGAGCAGTTCCCAACGGGCGATGCGCGCTTCGGCCTGGGCCTTGTAGGCCTGGCGCAAATCGAAGTTCAGCGTATCCAGTTCCAATTGCGCCCCGCGTTGCGCAAAACGCAGCAGCCCGGCGGCGGGGAGGGCGTGGTCCAGCGGGTCGGAGATCGGCAACAGCAGCAAGTCGCAATGGCGTGACAGCAGGCTCAATTGCTGCTCGGCGCCCTCGGTGAGGGCACGTTCGTCGCAGATCACGATTACCAGGCTGCCGGGACGCAGCACTTCGCGGCCACGGCGCAGGGCCATGCCCAGGGCGTCGGCCTCCGGGCGGCTTTCGGTGTCCAGGCTCTGGTTGACGCGCACCAGGCGGTTGAGCAATTGCAGCAGGCTTTGCTTGCTGCGGCGCGGCTTGATTTCGTAGTGCTCGTTGTCGCCAAACACCAGCCCGCCGACGCGGTCGTTATGCCCCAACGCGGCCCAGCCGATCAGGCTGGCGGCTTGAGCGGCGAGCACCGACTTGAACATCTGCCCCGAGCCGAAAAACAGCCGGCAACTTTGCTCCACCATGATGAAAATCGGCCGTTCGCGTTCTTCGTGGAACAGCTTGGTGTGCGGCTCCTGGGTGCGCGCGGTGACGCGCCAGTCGATGGTGCGCACGTCGTCGCCGGCCTGGTACACGCGCACCTGGTCGAAGTCCACACCGCGCCCGCGCAGCTTGGAGTGGTGCAGGCCGATCAGCGGGCTGCGCTGGCTTGGCGTGGAAAACAGCTGCACTTCGCGCACACGGTGGCGCATCTCGATCAGCTCGCTGAGCGTGACGCGCACCCCATCGCTTGCGTTCATCGACTTCAAGCGACGGCAACGACGTCGAGAATGCGTTGCACCACACGGTCCTGGTCAATCCCGGCCGCTTCGGCTTCGAACGACAGGATGATGCGATGGCGCAGCACGTCGAACAGCACCGCCTGGATGTCTTCCGGGCTGACAAAGTCGCGACCGGCCAGCCAGGCATGGGCGCGCGCGCAGCGATCCAGGGCGATGGAGCCACGGGGGCTGGCGCCGTAGGCGATCCATTCGGCCATTTCCGGGTCGAACTTGGCCGGGGTGCGCGTGGCCATGACCAGTTGCACCAGGTATTCCTCCACCGCATCGGCCATGTACAGGCCGAGGATTTCCTTGCGCGCGGCAAAGATCGCCTGCTGGCTGACGCGGCGCTCGGGCTTGGTTTCGCCGTTGAGGGCTTCGCCACGGGCCTGTTGCAGGATGCGCCGTTCGACGGCCGCGTCGGGGAAGCCGATCTTGACGTGCATCAGGAAACGGTCGAGCTGGGCCTCGGGCAGCGGGTAGGTGCCTTCCTGCTCGATGGGGTTTTGCGTGGCCATCACCAGAAACAGCGGGGACAGGTCGTAGGTACTGCGCCCGACGCTGACCTGGCGCTCGGCCATGGCCTCCAACAGCGCCGATTGCACCTTGGCCGGGGCGCGGTTGATCTCGTCCGCCAGCACCAGGTTGTGGAAGATCGGCCCTTGCTGGAACACGAAACTGCCGGTTTCCGGGCGATAGATCTCGGTGCCGGTGATGTCGGCGGGCAACAGGTCGGGGGTGAACTGGATACGATGGAACTGCGCTTCGATGCCTTCGGCCAGCTCTTTGATCGCCTTGGTCTTGGCCAGGCCCGGCGCGCCTTCCACCAGCATATGGCCGTCGGCGAGCAGGGCGATCAGCAGGCGATCGATGAGTTTTTCCTGGCCGAGAATCTGCGTAGAAAGAAAGGTTCGCAGCGCGAGCAGCGCTTCACGATGTTCCATCGATGACGGTTCCTGGAGAGATGAGCCTGTGCGTCATGTAACAAACGACAGCCTGGGGCGCCTACTTTAATGCATGGCAGGGGGTGGCGACTAACGGCACGCGGGGTATTTTTAGCAAAACTTGTAGGAAAATTGTGTGAGAGGCACAAAGGACGGCGAGCAGGCGTGTCCGCTCACCGCCTCTGCTTCAACGGCAGGGCACCCCGGGATGCCAAGGCTGGCTATGCACGGCAGAGTTGAGATCCGGGCGTTTGTCGAGGCTGTAGAAGTTCTGTTTGTAGGCCATGCCGTTGTACGACACCGCCTCTGCGTAGGTTGAATACACCTTGGTGGGCGACCACGCCGGAATGTCGCGGCAACTGCCCGAAGGTGGCGGGGCCTTGACGGTGATCGGTTTTTCCAGTCGCAGCGTACCGCCGCGCCCGTCACTGACCACGACACTGACGATGACGCGGGTATCGCCGGTGACCGCAGGGGCGGTGAGGGTGACGCTGCGGGTATTGCCGATGGTGCCGGTGAAGCCGGTCGGGCGCGTCCACGTGTAGCTCATCGCGTCGCCGTCAGGGTCGCTGGTGTTGGCGATGAAGCTCACGGCCTTGCCCGAATCGACCGTTTCGCTGCCCTGCAGGCTGCCGACGGGTGGGCGGTTGGCGGGGGTGCCGGTGGTCACCGTGAGGCTGTGGCTGGCCGTCGCACGGCGATCGCGTTCATCGGTGACGGTCAGGGTGATGACGCGTGTTCCCGCCGTATTCGGAGCAATAAAGCTGCTGGATGCTTGCGCCGAAAAGTCCGGGTTGAAGCCAGTGGCCGCCCAGGCGAAGCGCAAGCCTTGGCCCGTGGAGGAGGCCCCCGATAGCAGCACCGCCTTGCCGGCCTCAACACTGGAAGGGCCAGTGATCCTGGCGACCGGCAGCCCGTTGCCGCAGGTGCCCAGGCGCCGCCAGGGTTTGGCGGCGCCGGTTTCAACAAAGTTCAGATCGGGGCGAGCGTTTTGCGTCCAGTGCGCCACTTGGTAGTTGTAACCGCTGTAGGAGACTTTTTCGCCAGCGGAGGCATATACCTTGCTCGCAATCCAGGGGGCGGCGCAGTCGCCGACCGGAGGCGCGTCAGGGGCCTTGATGGTCATGTTTTCCCTCAGGTTGAGGGTGTGGGTGCCGTCGGACACCGCCACGGAAATCGAGGTCAGGGTATCGGCGGTTACGGGCGGGGCGGTCAATGCCAAGGTCGGTCCATCCCCGTCCGGAGGGGTAAACCCGTCGGCATTCCAGCGATAGGTCAGCGGTTTTTGCGTGGGCGATTGCGCATAGACATGGCCGTTGAACGTCTCTCCCGATTTGGCTTGCTCGGGGATGGCCAGCCGGCCCGTGGGCGGTTGGCCGGCGCCGTCGGCAAGCAGTTTGCGGATGGCGGCCTCCAGGTCCGGTTGCACGCCAATCTCGGTACGGTTGCCGTTGGCTTGTGGATAGCCGGTCTCCACGAGGATTCTGCGCAGTTCCTTGGGGGCGAGATTGCCCAGGCCATTGGCCCGCGCCACACCTTGCAGCGATGCCATCACCCCGGCAATGATCGGGTTGGCGGAGGAGGTGCCGCTGTAGGTGTGGGTATAGGCGCTGGTGGGGTTGGCGGTGGTCCAGGTCGTCGTGGTGACGGAGCCGCCCCAACTGAACAGGTCGACGCGTCTGCCGTATTGGGAGTAATAGGCTCTCAAACCGCTCGTGGGGTACACGGCGCCCGCGTAGATGCTGCCGGAATCGAATCTGTTGCGATCAAAGTAGCCGTTGAAGTAGGGGTGGTCCAGGTTGATATTGCCGTTTGCCGCAGCCAGTACGACATGCACACCTTTTTCCATCGTCAGGTAGGTGATGATGTCGCGTACCATGCTGTTGTATTCCAGGGGCATGTAGCAGTTCTGGGTGCAGCCGACTGCTGGAAAGGGCGTGTAATTCATATGCACGCCCAGTTGCAACACATCGCCGGGGCTCAGTTGTTCGGCGGTTTGCAGCAATCGGCTGGGGCCATATTGCGAATAGCCCAGTTGTGCATGGGGCACGATGCCGGTGGTGCCGAAGCCGTTGTCCCTGGAGCCGATGGTGCCGACGCTGGCCGTGTCGTGGTAGCCAGTAAGAGCCCCTGCATCGACTTCCAGAAAAGGTTTGGGCAGGTCCACGTGGTTGTAGGCCCAATGATCGATCTCCGAAGAGATCACCCGCATGTTGTAGCCCTTGCCACCGGGTACGGTCCAGGCCTTCACCGCGTTTACACCGCCGATGTTGTAGGGCGGCACGGCTTGTCGGCCGAGCAGGTAGTGCTGGCGTCCGGTATGGTCCGGTATGCTGCCGCTCGCACTGCCTGCGATGGGTTCGGCCTTGTCGTCGTGCATGCCCTCCACCACGGGTTCAAAGTCGACGTCTTCTATGGCCGGGTCTTGCTGGAGTTGCTGGCGCAGTGCGTCAGCCTGCCTGTGGCTCAAGTGGCGCGTGTCGACGATGTAGTAGCGGTCCAGCCGATGGCGGCGCAGGGCTTCTGCATCCGCCAGCGTGCGGGCCTTGCTCGGCGTTACCAGCGGCTTGATGTTGGGCACGCGGTGCTGGAAGGTGCTGGAGGGGTCGACGAGGTCCTGAAGATTTCGCGACCTGGATCCGTCGTCTTTGATCAGCAGAATCAAGTGTGAATAGTCAGTGTTGGCTGCGGATGCCGCCAGCGCTGATGAAACCGTAGCCAAAAGGCCAATGGCCAGAAACTTGCTGAGGGATTTCATCGAGGCACCCGTGCAGTCACCGTTGCTTTGCTCAGCTAAGGCCGGAAACACGGGGCCGGGTACTGTTAGAAATAACAGTACCGACCAACGGTCAAGGGCATCGGTGAAGGCTGCGCCAGTGCGATTCAGGCGCGGATGTAGGTGCCGGTGCCCTTGAGGATGTTTTGCAGGGTTTGTTCCACTTCTGCCATCTCCGCTGCGGCGGTGGCGTGGGTTATCTCCAATTGGTCCTTGCCGCCCAGTGCATCGGCATCGCCCGCTGCCAGCTCTACCCGCAATGTCGTGTCGCTGAGGGTGACTTTCAGCCCATCCAGGGTCGACGGCTCATAGTCCCAGGTCAGTTCCACTTCGTCTTCGTCGGGGTAGCGGGTGAGCATGAACATCTCGCCGTTCCTGCCGTGGCAGCAGAGCATGGCCATGTTGTCTTCTTCGTCGTCGCACGGGGTGGCCATCAGGGCGTCGGTTTTCAGTTGCAGCATGGGGAATCCTGTCTGGGGTAGGGCGTTGCGTAGGCAATTGTGCCATTGCGGCGAATTTTGTGCTGCTTCCTGTGTCAGACCCAGCGCATGACCTGACGGGCAATACCGGTCATTTTCGGTACTCGGGGCCGGGAAAATAGCCGGTTTTTCTACCGGGAATTCCGGGTTGCCCAAGTCGCAACCCCACGCCTGCGTACCGATGACCGAATATGTCGCAGCATCGCAAGCACCCGGCTTCCCACACTCGTTAAGCTGCGCAACGGATGTGCACGTGCCAGGCGCCTGACCTGCCCGTCGTACCGTCACCCGGCAAGGTGCGCATCTTATGGAAGTTGTATGTGACCTCATTGTCTTGTCCAGCTTCACCCACCTGTCACCCTGATTCGTTTATGGTGCTTAACTCGTTACCTGCGAACAGAGCTGACGGTCTCCCCACCAGGGGATAACACGCGACGCTTCCATCAATAACAAGCCCAAGCGGAGTACCACAGATGGCGTTCTTCACCGCAGCCAGCAAGGCCGACTTCCAGCATCAACTGCAAGCGGCACTGGCGCAGCACATCAGTGAACAGGCACTGCCACAAGTGGCGCTGTTCGCTGAGCAATTCTTCGGCATCATTTCCCTGGATGAACTGACCCAGCGTCGCCTTTCCGACCTGGCCGGTTGCACCCTGTCTGCCTGGCGCCTGCTTGAGCGCTTTGATCACACCCAACCGCAAGTGCGGGTCTACAACCCCGATTACGAACGTCATGGCTGGCAATCGACCCACACTGCGGTCGAAGTGCTGCACCATGACCTGCCATTCCTGGTGGACTCGGTACGCACCGAGCTGAACCGCCGTGGCTACAGCATCCATACCCTGCAGACCACCGTGCTCAGCGTGCGCCGTGGCAGCAAGGGCGAGTTGCTGGAAATCCTGCCCAAGGGCACCCAGGGCGAAGGCATCGAGCAAGAGTCGCTGATGTACCTGGAAATCGACCGCTGCGCCAACGCCGCCGAACTGAACGTGCTGAGCAAAGAGCTTGAGCAGGTACTGGGCGAAGTGCGCGTGGCCGTGGCCGATTTCGAACCGATGAAGGCCAAGGTCCAGGAGCTGCTCGACGGTATCGACGCCAGCCCGTTCGGCATCGACGGCGAAGAGAAAGCCGAGATCAAGAACTTCCTGGAATGGCTGGTGGGCAACCACTTCACCTTCCTCGGCTATGAAGAGTTCGTGGTACGTGACGAGGCGGACGGCGGTCATATCGAATATGACGCCAGCTCGTTCCTCGGTCTGACCAAGCTGCTGCGCGCCGGCCTGACCGCCGACGACCTGCGCATCGAAGACTACGCCGTGTCGTACCTGCGCGAGCCGACCGTGCTGTCGTTCGCCAAGGCCGCGCACCCAAGCCGTGTGCACCGCCCGGCTTACCCGGACTACGTGTCGATCCGCCAGATCGATGCCGACGGCAAGGTGATCAAGGAATGCCGCTTCATGGGCCTCTACACCTCGTCGGTGTATGGCGAAAGCGTGCGCGTCATCCCGTATATCCGCCGCAAGGTCGCGGAAATCGAGCGTCGCTCGGGCTTCCAGGCCAAGGCGCACCTGGGCAAGGAGCTTGCTCAAGTCGTTGAAGTGCTGCCCCGTGACGACCTGTTCCAGACCCCGGTCGACGAGCTGTTCAGCACCGTGATGTCGATCGTGCAGATCCAGGAACGCAACAAGATCCGTGTGTTCCTGCGTAAAGACCCGTACGGTCGTTTCTGCTACTGCCTGGCCTACGTGCCGCGCGACATCTATTCCACCGAAGTGCGCCAGAAGATCCAGCAAGTGCTGATGGATCGCCTGAAAGCCTCGGACTGCGAATTCTGGACCTTCTTCTCCGAATCCGTGCTGGCGCGCGTGCAGCTGATTCTGCGGGTCGACCCGAAGAACCGCCTGGACATCGACCCGCTGCAACTGGAAAAAGAAGTGGTGCAGGCCTGCCGCAGCTGGCAGGACGACTACTCCAGCCTCGTTGTGGAAAGCTTCGGCGAAGCCCACGGCACCAACGTGCTGGCGGACTTCCCGAAAGGCTTCCCGGCCGGCTACCGCGAGCGTTTCGCTGCGCACTCGGCCGTGGTCGACATGCAGCACCTGCTCAGCCTCACCGAAGCCAACCCGCTGGTGATGAGCTTCTATCAGCCGCTGGGCCAGGTCTCCGGCCAGCGCGAGCTGCATTGCAAGCTGTATCACGCCGATACCCCGCTGGCGCTGTCCGACGTCTTGCCGATCCTGGAAAACCTCGGCCTGCGCGTGCTGGGTGAGTTCCCGTACCGCCTGCGCCATGCCAACGGCCGCGAGTTCTGGATCCACGATTTTGCGTTCATCGCCGCCGAAGGCGTGAACCTGGACATCCAGCAGCTCAACGACACCCTGCAGGACGCGTTCGTGCACATCGTGCATGGCGATGCCGAGAACGATGCGTTCAACCGCCTGGTACTCACCGCCGGCCTGCCATGGCGCGACGTCGCGCTGTTGCGTGCCTACGCCCGTTACCTGAAGCAGATCCGCCTGGGCTTCGACCTCGGCTACATCGCCAGCACCCTGAACAACCACACCGACATCGCCCGCGAGTTGACCCGGTTGTTCAAGACCCGCTTCTATCTGGCGCGCAAGCTCACCGCCGATGACCTGGAAGACAAGCAGCAACGCCTGGAACAAGCGATCCTCACGGCCCTGGACGACGTCCAGGTGCTCAACGAAGACCGCATCCTGCGGCGCTACCTGGACCTGATCAAGGCCACCCTGCGCACCAACTTCTACCAGACCGACGCCAACGGCCAGAACAAGTCGTACTTCAGCTTCAAGTTCGACCCGCGTGCCATCCCCGAGCTGCCCAAGCCGGTGCCGAAGTTTGAAATCTTCGTCTACTCGCCGCGTGTCGAAGGCGTGCACCTACGCTTTGGCAATGTGGCCCGTGGCGGCCTGCGCTGGTCCGACCGTGAAGAAGACTTCCGTACCGAAGTGCTCGGCCTGGTCAAAGCCCAGCAAGTGAAGAACTCGGTGATCGTGCCGGTGGGCGCCAAGGGCGGCTTCCTGCCGCGTCGCCTGCCATTGGGCGGCAGCCGTGACGAGATCGCGGCCGAGGGCATCGCCTGCTACCGCATCTTCATTTCCGGCCTGTTGGACATCACCGACAACCTGAAGGATGGCGCCCTGGTGCCGCCGGCCAACGTCGTGCGCCATGACGACGATGACCCGTACCTGGTGGTGGCAGCGGACAAGGGCACCGCGACCTTCTCCGACATCGCCAACGGCATCGCCATCGACTACGGCTTCTGGCTGGGCGATGCCTTTGCCTCCGGTGGTTCCGCCGGTTACGACCACAAGAAAATGGGCATCACTGCCAAGGGGGCTTGGGTCGGTGTGCAGCGTCACTTCCGTGAGCGCGGCATCAACGTGCAGGAAGACAGCATCACCGTGGTGGGCGTCGGCGATATGGCCGGCGACGTGTTCGGTAACGGCCTGTTGATGTCCGACAAGCTGCAACTGGTCGCGGCCTTCAACCACCTGCATATCTTTATCGACCCGAACCCGAACCCGGCCACCAGCTTCGTCGAGCGCCAGCGCATGTTCGAGCTGCCGCGTTCGGCCTGGACCGACTACGACACCAGCATCATGTCCGAAGGCGGCGGTATCTTCTCGCGCAGCGCGAAGAGCATTGCCATCTCGCCACAGATGAAGGAACGCTTTGACATTTCGGCCGACAAGCTGACCCCGACCGAACTGCTGAACGCCTTGCTCAAGGCGCCGGTGGACCTGTTGTGGAACGGCGGTATCGGTACCTACGTCAAGGCCAGCACCGAAAGCCATGCCGATGTAGGCGACAAGGCCAACGACGCGCTGCGCGTCAACGGCAACGAGCTGCGCTGCAAGGTGGTGGGCGAGGGCGGTAACCTCGGCATGACCCAGCTGGGCCGTGTGGAATTCGGTCTCAATGGTGGCGGCTCCAACACCGACTTCATCGACAACGCCGGTGGCGTGGACTGCTCCGACCACGAAGTGAACATCAAGATCCTGCTCAACGAAGTGGTGCAGGCCGGCGACATGACCGACAAGCAACGCAACCAGTTGCTGGCGAGCATGACCGACGAAGTCGGCAGCCTGGTGTTGGGCAACAACTACAAGCAGACCCAGGCCCTGTCCCTGGCTGCGCGCCGTGCCTACGAGCGTGCCGCCGAGTACAAGCGCCTGATGAGCGACCTGGAAGGCCGTGGCAAGCTGGACCGCGCCATCGAGTACCTGCCGACCGAGGAGCAGCTCACCGAGCGCGCTTCCACCGGCAAGGGCCTGACCCGTCCGGAACTGTCGGTGCTGATTTCCTACAGCAAGATCGACCTCAAGGAAGCGCTGCTCAAGTCGCTGGTACCGGATGACGACTACCTGACCCGCGACATGGAGACCGCGTTCCCACCGAGCCTGGTGGCCAAGTTCGGCGAAGCCATGCGTCGCCACCGTCTGAAGCGCGAGATCGTCAGCACCCAGATCGCCAACGACCTGGTCAACCACATGGGCATCACCTTTGTGCAGCGACTCAAGGAGTCGACCGGCATGAGCCCGGCGAACGTGGCCGGTGCCTACGTGATCGTGCGCGACATCTTCCACCTCCCGCACTGGTTCCGCCAGATCGAAGCCCTGGACCACCAGGTCTCCGCTGACGTGCAATTGCAGTTGATGGATGAGTTGATGCGCCTGGGCCGTCGCGCCACGCGCTGGTTCCTGCGCAGCCGTCGCAACGAGCAGGACGCCGGCCGTGACACCGCGCACTTCGGTCCGCACCTGGCCGCGTTGGGCCTCAAGCTCGACGAACTGCTGGAAGGTCCGACCCGCGAAGGCTGGCAGACCCGCTACCAGGCCTACACCGAAGCCGGCGTGCCGGAGTTGCTGGCGCGCATGGTTGCAGGCACGACCCACCTGTACACCTTGCTGCCGATCATCGAAGCCGCTGATGTGACCGGGCATGACGCCGCCGAAGTGGCCAAGGCCTACTTCGCTGTCGGCAGCGCCCTGGACCTGCCGTGGTATCTGCAGCAGATCAGCGATCTGCCCGTGGCCAACAACTGGCAGGCCCAGGCCCGCGAAGCGTTCCGCGACGATGTGGACTGGCAGCAACGTGCGATCACCATTTCCGTCCTGCAAATGGCCGACGCGCCACAGGACATGGAAGCCCGCGTGGCCCTGTGGCTTGAGCAGCACAAGGACATGGCTGATCGTTGGGTCGCAATGATGGTGGAAATCCGTGCTGCGGTCGGCACGGACTACGCCATGTACGCGGTGGCCAACCGTGAGTTGCTGGACCTGGCGTTGAGTGGTCAATCGGTGTTGTAAAACAACGACTGGTACTGGAAGAATCCCTGAATCTCACGATTCAGGGATTTTTTTTGGCCCGGTGAACCCGGGCAGCCCGCTATTGGACGATTATTTCGCAGTGCCCGGAATGATCAACTCCTCAAGGCGAGAGAAGGGTTCAATAGCCTTTTCTGCAAGTTGGGTCAGGGTCGTGTTGGCCTTTTCCCAATCCATTTGCGTCATCTGCATTTCGATTGCGTGGAGGTCGGATGCAAGCATGGGAACCTCTTCAACCTCCGCTGTTTTCTTGAGTACATACTTCAACATCGCGTAGGCCAGGCCGAGGTCCTTGGCTAGGCCGTACGTGCGCGGCGCCTGTCGCTCGCCAGGGGCATAGCGGGATGCGTCTTTTTGCGCGCGTGCAAAGTTGGCGAGTGCGTAGCCGTATTCGAGCATCCCGTATACCTGTCCCATCCACGCCAGTTGAGCAAGACGTGATTGTTTTTCGGCAAAGCTGGCATTCGACTCATCAGAAAAGACTCGTGCGTGTACCGCCAAAGGCAGTCCACCGTCTGCGGACGCTTGCAGGAGTTCTTCGATTCGGGCGTGGCGTAGGGTGTCGTTACTAAAGATCTCAGGCTTTTGTTGATACAACTGGGCGAGTTTGTATTGGGCTTGGTTCCAGCCGACGGCGGCGGACTTCTCCAACCAGTGGGTGTCATTGGTAATGAGGTACATGTAATACATGCCCTGGGGATTCTCTTGGCTCGCCGGGTTGGTCAGCAGGCCCTTGGCTTTTTCCAGGGACTGGGCGTCACCCAGTTGTATCAAGGCAGGAATATAGTTCTGAGCCGCAGCCAATCTGAGCCATTTCTTTGTATCGTCGCTTGCGTGGGAAGTGACCTCACCGTTCTTGTGATGCCAGATGCCGTCGCGGTAAGCACCGCATGTGGCCAGGGCGAACTGAGACCAAGCGTTGCCGGTCGCGGCGGCTATGTTTAGAAAGCGCTCGGCTTCTTCAAGTTTGTTGAGCTGGAATATTTTCGCTCCCGTGTAAAGCGCAGCATCGTTCAACTCGTTCAGAGCCGTCTGCATTTCCAGTGGCATTGTTGTTTTTTGCGTGTTCAGTTGCGAAAGCACGCTGAACAGTGCTGGTCGTATTTTTGAATCTGATTTCATGATTGGTACCTGTAATACGCACTCAAATTGTGCGCAAACAGGGTGTGAGATTGCCTGGGCCCTCAGGCGTTACATAGCTATTGCGTTAGCTTGAGCAGTTTCGATTCCAGGTGATCCAAATGCTGGGTCATCAGGCTGATCGCACGGTTGACGTCGCGTTGCTCAACTGCGTCGACAATCGCCACATGCTCCTGCCACGCGCAATACGTGCAGGCTTTGGCCTCATATTGCGCAATGATCAACGACGTCAGCGGCACCAGGCTGTTCAGGAACTGCGCCAGCGGCGCATTTCCTGCTATGGCTGCCAACTGCAGGTGAAACTCCCCCGACAAGCGTATCGCCGGCCCACGCTGGTCACGTTCAATGCAATCGCGCTCGCGGGCGATCAATTCGCGTAATTGGCGGATTTGCCCGGAGCTGGCCTGGGCGCATGCCAATTGCACCACGGTCATTTCGGTCATGCGCCGCGCTTCGAGGATTTGCCGCGTCTGCTGGGCATCCGGCGCCGCCACTTGGGCGCGCTGGTTCGGACGCAGGATAATCACTTGCTGATGGGACAGTTTGGCCAATACCCGACGGATCACGCTGCGGCTCACGCCGAAGGTTTCGCCCAGGCTTTCTTCGGTGAAGCGGCTGGCCGGGGCGATGCGTTGTTCGAGGATTGCGTCGAACAACCGTGGGTAGATGTCATCCACCGAAGGCTTCTTGCCGGCCACCAGGCGCAGGGTGGGCAAGTAGGGGGCGTGTTGCAGGGCGTGGGCGGTCATGGCCGGTCTCCAATAAATCAGCTGCCCAGATGATCGTCCGGGATATTCAGGCGAATGCCCATGCGCAGGCCTTCCTGGAGGATATGCCGGCGCATTTCGGCACTGGCCAGGGCGCTGTTCTTGTTGCGGATGGCGCGTACCACCGCCTCATTTTCCTGCAGGCGTTCCGCCAGGTGCTCGGGTGAGTTGCGCAGCACCTGGGTGCTTTGCTTGAGGGCATTGCTGGTTTGCTGCACCACGTTCTGGAAGATCGGGTTGGAGGTGAGCGCGAACAGTTCCTCATGAAAGTCGAGGTAAGCGTTCATGCCGGCTTCGGCGTCACCGGCATCCAGGGCTTCGCGCATGTCCATCAGGGTCAGGCGCAATTGGCCGACTTCCTTGCTGCTGATGGACTGGGCCACCAGGCCGACGATAAAGGGTTCGAGGGTGTAGCGCAGTTGCAGGATGTCTTCGAGGCTGGCGTCGGCCACGGCGTCGCTCGATTGTGGTTCGCTGACGCTGGTTTCCAGCACGACCACGCCTTTGCCGGGCATGGAGCGCACCAAGCCGAGGGTTTCCAGCACGATGACCGCTTCGCGCAGGCTGGGGCGGCTGATGCCCATCTGTTCGGCCAGTTCGCGCTGGCCGGGCAGCATTTCGCCCCGGCGCCACTGACCGCGAGCCAGGGCGGCGCGGAGTTTTTCTACGACTGAATTGACGACGGTTGAGGTGCTGATCACGTCGTGCGCTCCTTAAAAATGAATAATCCCTGCACTGTAGGAGCGAGCTTGCTCGCGAAAAACTTCAAGTCACCGCGTGCATCCAGAATGCCCGCGTTATCGTTGACGACCTTCGCGAGCAAGCTCGCTCCTACAGTGGAAAGCGTTTAGCGTTTTAAAATTCCTGGTGAGCCGGCACTACCGGCTTCCTGGCCTGGAAGGCATAACCTTGCTGGCCGTCCAGCACCTTGTTGGCGCGTTGGATATCGATGTCTTTTTCCCAGCGCGCGATGGCCACGGTGGCGACGCAGTTGCCGATCAGGTTGGTCAACGCGCGACCGATGCCCATGAACCAGTCCACCGCCAACACCAGCACCAGGCCGACCACCGGAATCGCCGGGATCGCCGTAAGCGTTGCCGCCAGAATCACCAGCGCCGAGCCGGGAATCCCGTGGGCACCCTTGGAGGTGATCAGCGACACCAGCAGGATGGTCAGCAGATCGGTCATCGACAGCGGCGTGCCGGTGGCGTTGGCGATAAACACGATGGCCAGGGTCAGGTAGATCGAGAAGCCGTCGAGGTTGAACGAGTACCCGGTTGGAATCACCAGGCCCACGGTGGAACTGCCGATGCCCAGGTGTTCGAGTTTGCGCATGACCTGCGGCAGCACCGCGTCGGAGGAGGCGGTACCCATCACGATCAACAGTTCTTCGCGCAGGTACTTGAGCAACGGCAGCATGCGCAGGCCCGACAGGCGCATCACCAGGCCGAGGATCAGCGCGACAAACGCAAAGCAGGTCAGGTAGAACAGGCCCACCAGGCTGCCCAGGTGTTGCAGGGAGTCCAGCCCGTAGGTGCTGGTGGTGAAGGCGATCGCGCCAAACACGCCGATGGGCGCCAGGCGCACGATCATGCCCATGATGCGGAAAATCACGTGGCTGAGTTCGTTGATCAGCCGGGTGATGCCCGAGGCTGCTTCGCCTACCAGGTTCAGCGCGCTGCCGAACAGTACCGAGAACAGCAGCACTTGCAGCACGTTGTTGTCGGCAAAGGCGCCGATCACCGAATTAGGGATCAGGTCCATCAGGAACTGGCTGGTGCCTTTGATGTGCTGGCCCTTGTCGGCCAGTTCATTCAGGCCGGCAGAGGAGAGCTGCTCCAGGTGGATATTGGCACCTTGGCCGATCCCGGTGCTGAAGGCCATGACCAGGCCGATCACCAGGGCGATGGTGGTGAGCACTTCAAAGTAGATCACCGACTTGAGGCCGATGCGCCCGACTTTCTTCAAGTCGCCGGCACCAGAAATACCGCTGACCACTACGCAGAACACGATCAGGCCGATCAGCATCTTGATCAGCTTGATAAAGCCGTCACCCAGGGGTTTGAGTTGCGAGGAGAATTCGGGAAGGGCCAGGCCGCACACAATGCCGAGCATCAGGCCAATCACGACTTGCAGGAAAATCGAACGCGAGCACCATCTGAGCATGGGAGGGATCTCTATTCGGTGCCCTGGTGGTTCCAGGGCTTAATTGTTGTGGTCATACCGGTAAGTCCAGTGCCTCGCCAGTCTAGGCCAGGTATTTTTGAAATCACAAGTAAAAATTCGGCGGTTGGCAGGTCCCGGTCTGACCAGTTGGTCGCGAAGGTTGATGCTTGAGCGGTTGGCGGGGCGCAAATTTTTTCGCTTATCATCCGCCGCCAGGCACATGAGGTGATGGATGGACAAACCAGGACTGACCACTGACGACACCGGGCTGACCCGCTGCACCTGGCGCACGGCCGCGCCGGAATACCTCCGTTATCACGACCACGAGTGGGGCGTACCGGTGGCGGATGATGTTCAACTGTACGAGAAGATCTGCCTGGAAGGCTTCCAGGCCGGCATGGCCTGGATCACCATCCTGCGCAAGCGCGAGCCGTTCAGGGTGGCATTCGACGGTTTTGATTTTCGCCGGGTGGCGCAGTACGGCGAGGCGGATATCGCGCGGTTGATGCAGGACCCGGGCATCGTGCGTAATCGGGCGAAGATCGTTTCCACCATCAACAACGCCCGCCGGGCGTGCGAGCTGGTGGATGAGACCGGCTCGCTGGCGCAGTGGTTGTGGGCGTTCGAACCCGGCCCTGAAGAGCGCCCGGCAGTGGTGGACCTGGCTTACTGGACGGGCAATCCCACCTCGCCGGCCTCGGTGCGCCTGTCCAAGGCCTTGAAGAAACGCGGCTGGACGTTCGTCGGGCCGACCACGATGTATGCGCTGATGCAGGCGATGGGGATGGTCAATGATCACCTTGATGGGTGCGTGTGCCGCCCAAAGATCGAAGAACTGCGCCGCCAGTTCAAGCGCCCGTGAGCCGCTGACGGTGGGAGGGGGGTTCACCCATACTACTGATTAGTGTGGAAGAGGGGTCAACACCTCGGCCTTGTCATCCAGCACCATCACTACCAGCAGCCTGGCCGGCTGGGTCTGGCTGGCATTGCTGGATTCAAAGTGTCGCGAACCCGCGGGCTCGTAGAACGATTCGCCGACCGTGTAGGTCCTGGCTTTCTCATCATTCACCCGCGAGGTAATCGCGCCTTCGAGCACATAGGCCACGGCTGTGCCCGTGTGGCTGTGGGGCACGGTGGCCTGGCCGGGGGCGTAGTCGACGGTGAGCAGGAGGGTTTTCTTGCCGGGCACCTGGGGCAGCGGGTGTTCTTGCAGGACCTTGATCGATTCCTGGTTGTACACGGGCGGGTGGGCAAAGGCGCTGAGCGAGGCGAGCATCAGGGTGGTGGCGAGCAGGCGTTTCATGGCGAAGTTTCCGAGAAGTTCGAGACCTGCCCACCGTACGCCGGGATTTTCGAGCGACCAATGACCAATCCGGCGGAAAAACCCTTAGCCAATCTGCTGGAGAATATCGCGCACCTTGTCCAGCGCCGGGTCGATATCGAGGGTCTCGATGGCCCCAAACCCGATGATCAGGCCCGAACGCACCGGCGTGTCGTGGAAGAACACGTCCAGCGGGTACAGGCCGACTTCCACCTGGCGCGCCAATTCCATCAGCAACGGGATATTCACCGGTACTTTGCACAACGCCGCCATATGGAACCCGGCGACGGTGGGCACCGCTTCGAACCACGGCGACAGGTCGCCCGCCAGGCGCTGCAAAATGCGCTCGCGGCGCCCGGCGTATACGCTGTGGCAGCGGCGAATATGCTTGAGCAAATAGCCTTCGCTGATGAATTTGGCCAGCGCCCATTGCGGCAATGTGGAGCTGTGCTGGTCGGTCAATTGCTTGGCCTTGAGCACCGCGCCGTAGATCGCCGGCGGCAGCACCGCATAGCCCAGGCGCAGTTCGGGCAACAGGGTCTTGGAGAACGTCCCGACGTAGGTGACCACGCCACGGCTGTCCATGCTTTGCAGGGAGTCGGTGGGCCGGCCTTCGTAGCGGAACTCGCTGTCGTAGTCGTCCTCGATGATGATCGCACCCAACTCGAAGGCGCGTGCCAGCAGTGACTCCCGACGTGGCAGGCTCATGGGCATGCCGAGGGGGAACTGGTGGGAGGGCGTGACGTAGATCAGCCGGGCGCCATCGGGGATCCGGTCGACCTGAATGCCTTGTTCATCGATGGGAACCCCGATGACCAAGGCCCCCATCGCCATGAACAACTGGCGCGCGGGGCTGTAGCCGGGGTCTTCCATGGCGACGATGCTGCCCGGTTCCAGCACCACGCGGGCGATCAGGTCCAACGCCTGCTGCGCACCGTTGGTGACCACGATGTCGCTGTCGCGGCATTTGACCCCACGGGAAAACGCGATATGCCCGGCGATGGCACTGCGCAGTGCCGGCACCCCTTCGGGCTGGCTGTAGAACCCACTGTTCTGGGCGATGCGCCGCAGCGCATCCTGGGTGCAGCGCCGCCATTCATCCTGGGGGAACTGGTTGCGGCTGGTGGCGCCGCCGATAAATTCGTAGCGCAACGTGCTGTCGCGGGTGGGATGGCGCATGGGCGAGGGCAGTGACTGCCACTTCGCCAGGTTGGCGGCGCAGGCCAGGTCGGTGGCGGTCTGCACGCGATTCGGCTGTGGTGCCCACGCGTTGACGAAGGTGCCACGGCCAATCTTGCCCACCAGCAGGCCTTCGTAGGTCAGGGTGGCGTAGGTGTCGGATACGGTCTTACGCGATACGCCTAATTGCTCGGCCAGCAGGCGGCTGGGTGGCAGTTGCGCGCCCGCCGAGAGACGCCCGGTGGCGATGGCTTCACGCAACTGCTGATAAAGCTGGGCCGCCAGGTCCTTACGCCCGTTGATGACGATGTGGAGTTCCATGTTTCATCCTGAGACAGATCGATCTGCGCCAAGGTTACGCGTAAATCGATCTGTAGAAACCCAGGCGTACTCAGGACAGGAACCCGCCATCCACATTCAGCGACACACCGGTGGTGTAGCTCGACGCATCGCTGGCCAGGTACAGCACCGCACCGGCCATCTCGCTCGGGTCGGCCACGCGCTTGAGCGGGATCTGCGCCAGGGCCATTTTCAGGATCGCGTCGTTCTTCACCAGCGCCGAGGCGAACTTGGTGTCGGTCAGGCCCGGCAACAGGGCGTTGCAACGAATGCCGAATTCGGCGCATTCCTTGGCGAACACCTTGGTCATGTTGATCACGGCGGCCTTGGTCACCGAGTAGATGCCCTGGAACACGCCCGGCGAAATGCCGTTGATCGACGCCACGTTGATGATGCTGCCGCCACCGTTCTCGCGCATCAGCTTGCCGGCTTCCACCGACATGAAGAAGTAGCCGCGAATGTTCACGTCAACGGTCTTCTGGAAGGCGCCGAGGTCGGTGTCCAGCACGTTGCAGAACTGCGGGTTGGTCGCGGCATTGTTGACCAGTATGTCCAGGCGGCCGAACTGTTCGCGGATGCCGGCAAACACCTGGGTAATCTGCTCCATTTCACCGATATGGCAGGCAATCGCCGTGGCCTTGCCGCCGTCGGCGATGATTGCATCCGCCACATGCTGGCAGCCTTCGAGCTTGCGGCTCGAGACGATCACGTGGGCGCCTTGCTGGGCAAGCAGCTTGGCGATGGCTTCACCGATGCCACGGCTGGCGCCGGACACAAAGGCAATCTTGCCGTCGAGGTCGAACAGGTGGGTCTTGGACATTAGCGATTCCTTAGAGGGCTGATTTACCGATGACATTCAGGCTCATCTGCTCCAGCAGCTTGTTCATGTGGATGAACTGCGCAAAGCGTTTGTCCTGGGTCTGGCCGTGGAAGAAACGGTAGTAGATCTGCTGCACGATGCCGGCCAGGCGGAACAGGCCGTAGGTGTAGTAGAAGTCGAAATTGTCGATCTGGATCCCGGCGCGCTCAGCGTAGTAATCCACGAACTGGCGGCGGGTGAGCATGCCGGGGGCATTGCTCGGCTGGCGGCGCATCAGTTGCACCGGCGCCGGGTCGTCGGCTTCGATCCAGTAGGCGAGGGTGTTGCCCAGGTCCATCAGCGGGTCGCCGAGGGTGGTCAGTTCCCAATCCAACACGCCGATGATCTGCATCGGGTTGTGCGGGTCGAGGATCACGTTATCGAAGCGGTAGTCGTTATGCACGATGCTCGAGGTGGGATGGTCGGCGGGCATCTTGTCGTTGAGCCAGGCACGTACCTTTTCCCAGTTGGGGGCGTCGGGGGTCAGGGCCTTTTCGTAGCGGTCGCTCCAGCCACCAATCTGGCGTGCCACATAACCTTCAGGCTTGCCCAGGTCGGCCAGGCCGCAGGCGCGGTAGTCGACCTGGTGCAGTTCGACGAACTTGTCGATAAAGCTTTTGCACAACGCCTCGGTCCGGGTGGCATCCAGGCCCAGTTCGGCGGGCAGGTCGGAACGCAGGATGATGCCGTTGACCCGTTCCATCACATAGAACTCGGCGCCGATCACCGACGCGTCGGTGCAGTGCACATAGGCCTTGGGGCAATACGGGAAACCATCCTTGAGCTGGTTGAGAATGCGGTATTCGCGGCCCATGTCGTGGGCGGACTTGGCCTTGTGGCCAAAGGGTGGGCGACGCAGCACGAATTCCTGGCCGGGGTATTCCAGCAGGTAGGTGAGGTTGGATGCGCCACCGGGGAACTGGCTGATCGTGGGCGTGCCGCTCAGGCCTGGGATATGGGCCTTGAGGTAGGGATCGATCAAGTTGGCATCAAGTTCTTCGCCTGGGCGAATCTGGGTCGATTGGTCGTTAAGCGCCATGCTTATCCCTTCTGCTTATTCTAAAGGCGTCGGACTATTTCCTAATCTAATGCGCACCACCGCCCAGCGACAAGGTCGGGGCGGCTTAATAGGTTAGCGTGTTGAAGGGTGATCAGCCTGCCTGATTGGTCATTTTACGGGCGGGGGCAGGACGACCGGGGTAAGCACCGGCCGGCCGGCAAAGTACTCCACCAGGTTGTCGGCCACACGCTGCACGGTGTCGTGGGCGGCCTCGGGAGACAGGCCGGCCACATGGGACGTGAGCACGGTATTGCTCAAGCGCTTGAGGGCATCCGGCACCTTGGGTTCATCGTCGAACACGTCCAGCGCCGCACCCCCGATACGGCGTTGTTCAAGGGCGGTGACCAGGTCGGCGGTGACCACCACGCTGCCACGGCCGATATTCACCAGGTAACCGTTCGGGCCGAGGGCGTCCAGGGCGTGGCGGTCGATCAAGTGGCGCGTGCCGGCGCCGCCGGGCGTGGCCAGGACCAAGAAATCCGAGCTGCGCGCCAGCTCCACGGCCGTGGCGCAGTAGGTGTAGTCCACATCATCGCGCGGCTGGCGGTTGTGATAGCTCACTTCCATGCCAAAGCCGAGGGCCGCGCGCTTGGCGATTTCCAGGCCCACCGCGCCGAGCCCGAGGATGCCCAATTGCTTGCCGCCCAGGGACGGGCGCATGACCTTGGGCCATTCGCTGCGGCGTACCGCTGCGTCCGTCTGGGGAATGCCGCGCACCAGCGACAACAGCAGCGCCATGGCGTGGTCGGCCACCGACGGCGCATTCACCCCGGCGCCATTGGTGACCACGATGCCGCGATTGCTCGCGGCCTGCAGGTCGACATGCTCATAACCGGCGCCGATCACGCAGATGATCTCCAGCATTGGCAGGGCCGCGATTTCTTCGGCATACAGGCCCAGCGGGCCCCGGGTCAGTACGGCCTTGATCTGCCCGCCATGGGTCTTGATCGCCTGGGCGCGCTCGCTGGGTGTGGGCGCCAGGATCACATGAAAGTCGTTGCTCTCGATGATTTGCAGGTATTCATTGATGGTTTCAACCAGAACCAGAACAGTGGTGGTCATCGGAAGGCTCTTCCTGAAGGGTTTGAGGGCATCAGTATGCGGGATTTGCAGGAGGGCGCGTTTTGCTCGGGTAGAAAAAATCTACGACTGCAGGCGCGAGCATGCTTGCTCCTACAGTCTGTACCGGTCAGAACCTGACGTCAGCCGCTTTCATACTCAGCCCAAACGCCCCCGCCAGCGTGGCATTGTGATGCGCGATGATCGCCTCGGCCTTCAGCGCCGGGGTGTCCATGCAGGTATGGGCGTCTTCAGGCACGATCACCGAGAAGCCCAGCTCTACCGCCACGCGGCAGGTGGTGTCGATGCAGTACTGGGTTTTCATCCCGACGATCACCAGTTGATTAACCTCCAGGGCTCGCAGTCGTCGGGCCAGGTCGGTACCCAGGAAGCAACTGGGGCGGGTTTTGTCGAGCAGATGGTCGTGAGTTTCGTCTACCAGCAGCCCTTGCCACAGTTGCCAATTCGGACTGCCCGCAGCTATCGGCGAGCCCGCCGGGCCGGTATGGCGGGCGACCAGGATCGGCGCGCCGGCTTCACGGGCGCGGCCGATCAACGAGTTGATGGTGCCCAGCACACGCTCGCGTTCAAAGGGTTTGTCGGGGCCATCGTACAAGCCGGTTTGCATATCGATGATCAACAGGGCATCAGCCATGGTATTGCTCCTTGTGAGTGCCAGGCGACGGAGCAATAAAAAGGCCCCGTCCATTGCTGGCGGGGCCTTGGGTTGAATCTGGGGGGTGTTTAGCTTGAGCACCCACGGCAACCGCACGACCCGCCTGGAGCGGTCGTGGTGGTGGTGCGGGTGAGGAGCTGCTGGAAAAAGGTCATGCCTCGATCATGCTGGGACAGGGGCGAGGCTGTCAAATGCATCAGGTGCCGAAAAAGTTGCGCCCCAGCTGGAACAGGGGGCGCGGATGCTAGCGGGAGATCACTGCGGGGGGCTAAGCCGTGCCTTTTCCTGCTCGGCCTGAGCGATGGCCATGAAATTGTAGGTGGGGAAGAATTCCGTGGTGTAGACCCCCCATGCGGTGTTTTCGATCGCCAGGTTGACTTCCGCCAGGCGCGACGCCGGCAGGCGCAGCACAACGACCTGCCCGATACCCATGGTGATGTTCCAGCTCACTACTTCCACTCCTGCTGGTGGGAACACCTTGTGAAATTCCTGCTTGGCCAGTTGTTGTTTCAGTTCGCTCAACGGGCGTGATTGATCGTGTTTAAGAAATACGGTCAACATGACGGCGTTGTCCGCTGTGGCAGCAGCGTTTTTTGCAGGAAGGGTTGTTGAAGTTTGCGCAGTCGCTACACCGGGTAACAGTGTCGCGGCCAGCAGTGCGGGTATTAACAGTTTGCGCATATTCATTGTCGGGTGCCTTGTTTGTTATTCGGTTTTATCATTAAACATGAATGTTTAATCAGTTCGACATGACTGTCTTCATGGGGCCGGTGTAGGGGGCGTGTACCACATAAATCCGAACGGGCGGGTTAGTGCTGACCATATCGCGCGGCACTTCGCGGGAATAAGTGAATTCGCTGCTGTCGAGTTTTTCGAGTCTTCTAACAATGGTTCTGGTCGGGCCAACGTCAGGGACCAGGATATGGGTCTTTTTATCGCCGGTGACCAGGAAGTAACCGCCGCCGCCATCGGCGTGTTTCGAGCGGCCGGTATCGGTGTAGAAGAACTCATAGCGATTGCGCTGCGGGTCCCACATCGATATGCCTACCACGCCGGGGTAGCTGGCCTTGACGTCGGTGTCCGGCTCGCCTTCGATATAAACCTTGGTGGTCAGCCATTGAGGCGAGGAAGCCAGTGCTTGAGCGTCAGGTTCGGACGCGGTTTGATTGGCGTAACTTTCAGACGAGCAGAGTAGGCCCGTGATCAACAAACCAGCAAAAACAACAGTGAGTCTTCGCATATTGGAATCCTTGTTATTTTAAATAAGCATGTTGTTCTTCGAATGGAGCGGGGCGATGTTAGGTTGGTTCTTGGCGAATGCTCAATGGCTATGTAGGGTTGTGTAACAATTGCAAGGTTGTTGTGGTTAAACTTTTATTTAGATATAAGGTGTTTCTGGTCTTGCTGTAGGCGACTTCTCTAAAAGTATGGGAAGTCCATTGGTTAGAATCCCCGATCGCGCTCGTCAATGGCGCCTGGCAGCCACTCGAGAAGCCCGCGGCAGCCCCTCGAAACCACTGCCCAGGGCCGCGCTTGAGCGTCTGCACCGCATAACCGTTCCTCAGCTAAGTCTTTGCTTATTCAAGAGAATCCCGGACAATCCGGCCCCTTCTATGGTCGGGGCGCTGCCTGTCAGGTTTTTCTGACTCGTCCCGGCCGTGTAAATGCGGAGATCCGACCGGATGAATGATCAGGCCAATAGCGTCGACGAACGCTATGCAACGACACCTGCAACCCTCTCAAGCTGGAGCCGCCAGGACACCACCTGGATGCTTGGCCTGTTCGGCACCGCCATTGGCGCCGGCACCTTGTTCCTGCCGATCAACGCCGGCCTGGGCGGCTTCTGGCCCTTGGTGATCCTGGCGGTGCTGGCGTTCCCGATGACGTTCTTTGCCCACCGTGGCCTGACCCGTTTCGTACTCTCCGGTCGTGCGGGCTCCGACATCACCGATGTGGTCGAAGAGCATTTCGGCATCAAGGCCGGTGCGTTGATCACGCTGCTGTACTTCTTCGCGATCTTCCCGATCCTGCTGATCTACAGCGTGGCCCTGACCAACACGGTCAGCAGCTTCATGGAGCACCAGTTGCACATCATGCCGCCGCCACGGGCGTTGCTGGCGTTTGTGCTGATCCTGGGGCTGCTGGCGGTGGTGCGTTGCGGTGAGCAGGTGATCGTCAAGGCCATGAGCCTGATGGTGTACCCGTTTATCGTCGCCTTGCTGTTCCTCGCGGTGTACCTGATCCCCCATTGGAACGGTGGCATCCTCAGCACCGCCAGTGTGGTGCCGGCACCGTCGGCGTTGCTCAACACCCTGTGGCTGGCGATTCCGGTGATGGTGTTCTCGTTCAACCACTCGCCGATCATCTCGGCGTTTGCGGTCGACCAGAAGCGCCAGTACGGCGAACACGCCGATGAGCGCAGTTCGCAGATCCTGTCCCGCGCGCACCTGTTGATGGTGGTGATGGTGCTGTTCTTCGTGTTCAGTTGCGTGCTGACCCTGTCGCCGGCGCAGTTGGGTGAGGCGAAAGCGCAGAACCTGTCGATCCTGTCGTACCTGGCCAACCACTTCAACAACCCGACCATCGCGTTTGCCGCGCCGTTGATCGCGTTCGTGGCGATTGCCAAGTCGTTCCTGGGCCACTACATCGGCGCCAGCGAAGGCCTCAAGGGCCTGGTGCTCAAGAGCGGTCGCCGTCCGGCCGCCAAGACCCTGGACCGCATGACCGCCGCCTTCATGCTGGTGGTGTGCTGGATCGTTGCCACGCTGAACCCGAGCATCCTCGGCATGATCGAGACCCTGGGCGGGCCGATCATCGCGTCGATCCTGTTCCTGATGCCGATGTACGCGATCCGCAAGGTGCCGGCCATGGCCAGGTACCGTGGGCAGGCGTCCAACGTGTTTGTCACGGCGGTGGGCCTGGTGGCGATTACCGCATTGATTTATTCGCTGCTGTCCTGACCCCGGGGCTCACGCCCGCAAGCCGATTCGCGCACACCGCGAATCGGCTTTTTTTTTGCCTGCGCAAAAGCTGACGCCGCGCAACCGTCGCCGACCAATGAGGGCTAAGCTTACCCACGCTTTTTGCCAGGATGGGTTGGGCCGATTGAAGACTGAAACCGATGCACCCGTTGCCGTAACCTCTAACCGCACCCAAGACCTGCTGGCCGGCTTATCCATTGCCGGTTTGCTGCTGCCGGAGGCCGTGGCCTATTCCAGTATTGCCGCGCTGCCGCCCCAGGCCGGGGTGATCGCCTTGTTTGCCGGGCTGGTGTGCTATGGCCTGTTCGGCAGCAGCCGCTTTGCGATTGTCTCGGCCACCTCGTCGTCGGCAGCCGTGTTGGCGGCGGCCACGGCGAGCCTGGCGGGTGACGACCCGGCATTGAGGCTGTCCCTGGCCTTCGGGCTGGTGTTGCTCACCGGGGTGTTTTTCCTGTTGGCCGGACTGTTCAAGCTCGGCGGCGTCACCTCGTTTATCGCCAAACCGGTATTGCGTGGCTTCGCCTTCGGCCTGGCGCTGACCATCATCCTCAAGCAATTGGCCGGTGTGGTGGGTGTGCACCTCACCGATAACAACCTGATCCGTTTTCTGCCGCAGTTGCTGGAGCAGCTGCCGCGCTGGAACTGGCCTGCGGCACTGGTGGCGACGCTGGCGTTGCTGGTGCTGTGGCTGTGCGCACGCCTCCCGCGCCTGCCCGGTGGCCTGGTGGTCGTGGTGCTCGGCATCGCTGCCGGGCAGTACCTGGACCTGCAGGCCTATGGGGTGGCGCAGATCGGCATGATCGACCTGCGCCTGGAGCTGGGGCATTTGCCGGTGCTGCCGTTTGCCGACTGGCTGCGCCTGGGGGAATTGGCGTTTGCGCTGGTGATGATCCTGTACGCGGAGTCCTACGGCTCTATCAGTTCGTTCGCGCTCAAGCATGGTGACCGGGTGTCATCCAACCGTGACCTGCTGGCGCTGGGCGCGGCCAACCTGGTCTCCGGGTTGTTCCACGGCATGCCGGCCGGTGCCGGGTATTCGGCGACGTCGGCCAACGAGGCGGCCGGCGCCTATTCGCGCCTGGCGGGGATTGTCGCGGCGCTGGTGATCTTGCTGATTGTGCTGACGGTGCTGCCCTATGTCGCGCTCACGCCGGAGCCGGTGCTGGCCGCCGTCGTCATCTATGCCCTGGGACGAGGCTTGAGCGTGCAGCCGCTGGGGCGTTATTTCCTGTGGCGGCGCGATCGCGTGCTGGTGATCTGTGCGGTAACGGCAGTGCTGGTGCTCGGTGTGCTGGATGGTTTGCTGGTGGCGGTCGCGATCAGCGTGATGTTGATGCTGCGCCAGATGTCCTCAGCCGACATCCAGGTGCTGGGGCGCTTGGGTGACAGTCATGACTTTGTCGATCGCCAGCACCATGCCGATGCCCTGGCCGTGCCGGGGGTCTTGATCGTCCGGCCCAGCGAGGCGCTGTTTTTTGCCAATGCCGAACGCATCCTGGGCGCGGCCTTGCGCCTGATGCGCCAGTCGCCGGTCGAGGCGGTGGTGTTGAGCCTGGAAGAATCCCCGGACCTGGACGGCACCAGCATCGAAGCCCTGGCGGCGTTTTTTGCCCAGGTGCGCGGGGAGGGCAAGCGCCTGGTGTTGGCCCGTGTGCGGCATGACGCCCGCGAGGTGTTGCAGGGGGTGCCCGAAGCATTGGCGCCCCATGTGCTGCTCAGTGGCTTGAGCGTCGATGGCGCGGTGCAGTTGGCGCTTGAAGTGGGCAAAGCGTAACGCGTGGGGCTTGCCCTCGATAGCGGTGGGTCAGTGACAGATGCATCAACTGAATGTGTTTGTATTCCAGGCATAAAAAACGCCGCGTACCTTGCGATACGCGGCGTCCTTCACATCAACACACCGTTAAGCCTGGATCACCGGGATGTTGGCGCTTGCTGCGATTTTGCGGAACTCGGCGATCTGGTCGAAGTTCAGGTAGCGGTAGACGTCACTGGCCATGGTGTCCAGTTTCGCTGCGTAGCCCATGTACTCTTCGACGGTCGGCAGGCGACCCAGGGTGGAGGCGACTGCCGCCAGCTCAGCCGAAGCCAGGTAGACGTTCGCGCCGTCACCCAGGCGGTTCGGGAAGTTACGGGTCGACGTCGATACCACGGTCGAGTTCGGCTCTACACGTGCCTGGTTACCCATGCACAGCGAGCAGCCCGGCATTTCCATGCGCGCGCCAGCCTTGCCGTAGATGCCGTAGTAGCCTTCTTCGGTCAACTGGTGAGCGTCCATCTTGGTCGGCGGCGACAGCCACAGGCGAGTTGGCAACTGACCCTTGACCTGCTCCAGCAACTTACCGGCAGCGCGGAAGTGACCGATGTTGGTCATGCACGAACCGATGAACACTTCGTCGATCTTCTCGCCGGCAACGCTGGACAGCAGACGGGCATCGTCCGGGTCGTTCGGTGCGCAGAGGATCGGCTCGTTGATTTCGGCCAGGTCGATCTCGATGATTTCAGCGTATTCCGCGTCGGCATCGGCTTCCATCAGTTCCGGGTTGGCGACCCAGGCTTCCATCGCTTGGGCACGACGTTCCAGGGTGCGGGCATCGCCGTAGCCTTCGCCGATCATCCAGCGCAGCAGGGTGATGTTGGAGTTCAGGTACTCGGTGACGGACTCTTTCGACAGCTTGATGGTGCAACCGGCAGCCGAACGTTCGGCCGAGGCGTCGGAGAGCTCGAAAGCCTGCTCCAGCGTCAGGTCGTTCAGGCCTTCGATTTCCAGGATGCGGCCGGAGAAGGCGTTTTTCTTGCCTTTCTTCTCTACGGTCAGCAGGCCAGCCTGGATCGCGTAGTAAGGAATGGCATGAACCAGGTCACGCAGGGTGATGCCAGGTTTCATCTTGCCTTTGAAGCGCACCAGGATCGATTCCGGCATGTCCAGCGGCATGACGCCGGTGGCCGCGGCGAACGCGACCAGACCGGAACCGGCCGGGAACGAGATGCCCATCGGGAAACGGGTGTGGGAGTCACCACCGGTGCCGACGGTATCCGGCAGCAGCATGCGGTTCAGCCAGCTGTGGATGATGCCGTCGCCTGGACGCAGCGATACACCGCCACGGGTCATGATGAAGTCAGGCAGGGTGTGGTGGGTGGTCACGTCGATCGGCTTTGGATACGCCGCGGTGTGGCAGAACGACTGCATCACCAGGTCGGTCGAGAAGCCCAGGCACGCCAGGTCTTTCAGTTCGTCACGGGTCATCGGACCGGTGGTGTCCTGGGAACCCACGGTGGTCATCTTCGGTTCGCAGTAGGTGCCAGGACGAACGCCTTTGCCTTCCGGCAGGCCGCAGGCCTTGCCGACCATTTTCTGGGCCAGGGTGAAACCCTTGCCCGTGTCGACCGGTGCTTCAGGCAGCTTGAACAGGTCGGTAGGGCCCAGGCCCAGCTCGGCGCGCGCCTTGTCGGTCAGGCCACGGCCGATGATCAGCGGGATACGGCCGCCGGCGCGAACTTCGTCGAGCAGGACCGGGGTCTTCATTTCGAAGGTGGTCAGGACTTCGTCGGTGCCGTGCTTGCAGACTTTGCCAGCATGAGGGTACAGGTCGATCACGTCGCCCATGTTCATGTTGGTTACGTCGAATTCGATCGGCAGTGCGCCGGCATCTTCCATGGTGTTGTAGAAGATGGGAGCGATCTTGCTGCCGAAGCAGAAGCCGCCGGCGCGCTTGTTCGGCACGTAGGGAACGTCGTCGCCGAAGAACCACAGCACCGAGTTGGTCGCGGATTTACGCGAAGAGCCGGTACCGACCACGTCACCGACGTAGGCGATCGGGAAGCCTTGGCCGCGCATTTCTTCGATCTGCTTCATCGGGCCGGTCTTGCCTTGCTCGTCCGGCACGATGCCTTCACGTGCCATTTTCAGCATGGCCAGGGCGTGCAGCGGGATGTCAGGGCGGGACCAGGCGTCCGGGGCAGGGGACAGGTCGTCGGTGTTGGTTTCGCCGGTGACCTTGAACACGCGCAGGCTGATCTTGTCGGCCAGGGTCGGACGGTTGCGGAACCACTCGCCGTCAGCCCAGGACTGGATCACGGCTTTGGCGTGCGCGTTGCCGTTGCGGGCTTTTTCGGCGACGTCGTGGAACGCATCGAACATCAGCAGGGTGTGCTTGAGTTGGGCAGCCGCGACAGGCGCCAGCTCGGCGTCGTCCAGCAGCTCGACCAACGTCACGATGTTGTAGCCGCCCTGCATGGTGCCGAGCAGTTCAACCGCGCGTTTCTTGTCGATCAGGGGGGAAGTGGCTTCGCCCTTGGCCAGGGCAGACAGGAAGCCGGCCTTGACGTAGGCAGCTTCGTCAACGCCCGGTGGAATACGGTTGGTGATCAGGTCAACGAGGAATTCTTCTTCGCCAGCCGGGGGATTCTTCAGCAGCTCAACCAGGCCTGCGGTTTGTTCGGCATTAAGCGGCTGGGGAACGATACCCAGTGCTGCACGCTCTTCGATATGTTTGCGGTAGGCTTCAAGCACAGTTATTACCCTCATCAGTGGTCCCACGGGACGCTCATCCAGAAATGAACGGCACGCATGCGCTCGGGGGCTTTTTGGGCCGCAAAGCCAGCGCTGCCGGCATTCCTTACAGAAGCTGCTTTCAAAGTTTTACGCCTGCAGAACGGAGCTGATGAGGGTTGGCGCTGATCATTACCTGCCGGGTAATGACCATCGCCAACACCGTTCTGAAGGAACGACTGTGCTCGTGACGCTTTGAAAACAGCTTCCAGCGGATTATTGGCGCCTTACAAGGCCGGATGATTCTACGGCAAAAAATTTCTAAAGGTAAGTTGCATCACCAAGTTTGCTGGGTGATCAACCTTAGACAAAGGGCTAACATGGCGCACTGTTTCGCTGATTTGCGTGTTGTTGCCCATGTCCAACCAAACCATCAAGACCCCCTGCGTCGGCCTGTGCTCCACGGTCTACGGCGATCTCGTGTGCCGTGGCTGCAAGCGTTTCCACCACGAAGTGATCCAGTGGAATGGCTATAACGAGGAAGAAAAACGCGCGGTCTGGCTGCGGCTGGAGCAACTGTTGGTGCAGGTGATGGCCGGCAAACTCGAGATTTTCGACCCCAAGACCCTGCGCGGCCAACTGGAGCAACGCAAGATCCGTTTTGTGCCGCACCAGTCCGAGTACTGCTGGGCGTACCAGCTGATTGCCCGCGGCGCGCGGGTGATCAATAACCTGGAGGCGTACGGCATGGTGCTGTTGCCGGAGTTTCGCGACCGGGCCTTGCCGGAACTGCGCGATGCCATCGACCGTGAGTTCTTCATTCTGTCCGAGGCCCATTACCAGCGCTATATCGCCCCGGGGTTCCTGAGAGACGCGCTCGCTGACTGACAACACACATCCAACTGTGGGAGGGGGATCGGCGTCAGGCCTTGGTCGCCAGTTCCTCCAGGTGATCCATCAACGTCTGCGGCTTGAGCACCAGTACATCACTGTCCACCGCATCCAGGATCACCTCCGCCGTATTACCGATCAACGCCCCGGAAATGCCGGTGCGCCCCACGGTGCCGATGATGGTCACGGCCGCTTTCAATGTGTGGGCCAGGTGGGGGATCAATACATCCGCCGGGCCCTCCTCGACATGCAGGTGCGCGTCATCCACATCGAATTCCGCCTGGAACGCCTTGCACTGCTCGCGATAACGCGCCTCGATGGTTTCCTTGAGCTGGAACGTCGGGTCCGCCGCCGACAACATCGGCGACGGATGGGCGCTGATCACATGCAACTGCGCCTTGGCCAGGCTGGCGATGTCGAAGCCATGGTCGATGATCGCGTGATGCAGCTCGCGGTGTTCCCCGTCGTTGTTGCCCACATCGATCGCCGCCAGAATCACCCCGCCCGCCCAGGGTGTGGACGTCTTGACCAGCAACACCGGCGTCGGGCACAAGCGCAACAGCTTCCAGTCCGCCGGCGTCAGCAGCGCTTTTTTCAGCGGGCTGTCGGGAAAGTGCTGCTTGATCACCAGCCCGCAACCTTCGGCCTGCTGCACGTCGATAATGGTCTCATGCAGGCTTTCATTCCACGCTTGCTCGGTGCTGACGCTGTAACCGTCCTCCTGCAAGCCGGCCTTGAGCAGGCTCAACAGCGCCGAATGCTCGTGTTTCTTGTCGCAGACCAGCAAGTGCAGGTGCGCGCCGGTAACCCCGGCGATCAGCTTGGCGCGCTTGAGGGCCAGGCTTTCCGAATGCGCGGGCTCGATGACCACCAGGATGCTGCGAATGGCTTGCATGATCGGATCTCCAAAAGGGTGGGCGTGGAACAACTATAGTTGCTGCCCGCCAGACGTCATGTTGATGCACATCAAGGCCGGTGGCTGGTGGTCTGCGGCGCGGTGGGTATAATCGGCGGCCTTTTTGTGATCCTTTGCCCGTGAGCCCGATGAACCTGCCCGAAATCCACGAATTCCTCGGTTGCCGAACCCCCGATGCCTGGGTGCAGGCCGCATTGGCCGATCAGGACACCCTGTTGATCGACCACAAGAACTGCGAATTCAAAGCGGCCAGCACCGCCCTGAGCCTGATCGCCAAGTACCACGCCCATGTTGACCTGATCAATATGATGTCGCGGCTGGCCCGGGAAGAACTGGTGCACCATGAGCAGGTCATGCGCCTGATCAAGAAGCGCAAGGTCGAGTTGCGCCAACTGCACGCCGGGCGCTATGCCTCCGGTTTGCGCAAGGTGGTGCGCAGCCACGAACCGGTCAAGCTGGTGGATACCCTGGTGGTCGGCGCCTTTATCGAAGCGCGCAGTTGCGAGCGTTTCGAAGCCCTGGTGCCGCATTTGGACGAAGAACTCGGCAAGTTCTACTTCGGCCTGCTGAAAAGCGAGGCGCGGCACTTCCAGGGTTACCTGAAGCTGGCCTACCAGTACGGCGACGCCAAGGACATCGCCCAGGTGATCGAGCGGGTGAGGGCGGCCGAGCAGGAACTGATCGAATCACCCGACATCGAGTTCCGCTTTCACAGTGGCGTGCCAGCCTGAGGCCACGGCCACGCCGATCAAGGCGCTGATCCCGGTCAGTAGCAGGATCACCGTCTGCGTGCCCAAGGGCGCCGCCAGCACTGCAATCACCAGGCCCGCCAGCGGCTGGGCCAGGTTGTTGAGCAAGGTGATCACGCCCACGGTCTTGCCGAAGTCCTGCACTGGAATGACCCGCTGACGAGTACTGCGCAGGTAAACGTTGAACATCTTGTCGAAGCCGGTGACCAGCAGGAATCCCAGGGTGTACGCCCACAGGCTGGGACTGACCGCCATCACCAACGCCCCGGCGCCGATCATCGAGTAAGACAGCCCGCCCAGCACTTTTAAGGGCAACGTGGCGCGCGCCAGGTAAAACAGAATCGCGATGGTCACCCCCGCGCCGGCCGCCTGCAGCAGGGCATAGGTGTCCTTGTCGGCAGCGTAGAGGCCGGTGACCATGGCCGCGGAGGTGGCCAGCGTCACGCCGATGATCAGGTTCACACCGACCGCCAGGGTAATGATCCGCTTCAGGTCCGCCAGGTTGCGGATATGCCCGAACGCGATGCGCAGCGGTTGCAGCCAGATATCCCGGTGCTGCTGATGGGTTTCCAGGCTTGCCGTGGTTTTGCGCTGCCAGGCCAGCATCGCCAGGTCCGCCAGCACAAACAGCCCGGCAATCCCCAACACCACCCAGTGCCAGGCCCACACCTCCAGCATCAGCGCGGCCACCAGCGGCCCCAGCACCAGCCCGCTCTGGTCGGCGATCTGCGAGTAGGAGAGGGTCTTGGCATAGCTGTACTGCGAGAAGACATGCGGCATCAGCACTTCGCGGGCCATGATGCCCTGGGTCGTCAGCACCCCGCATAACGCCGACAGCAGCACCAGCCAGTAGATACCGTCGAACACCCCATACAACGCCACCGCCATCACACAGGCCAGTGCCCGGTAAACCTGGCTGATATGCAGGATGCGCACCGGCGAATACTTGTCGCACAACGCCCCGCACACCGGAAACGCGAGATAGCGCGGCAGTGATTCGACAAAGAAGGCCAGCCCGGCCCAGGACACGCTGTGGGTGGTCTGGAACACGATCAGTGGCACGATAAACAACAGGATCTGGTCCGCCAGCCGCGACAGGAACAGCGAAACGAAGAACGCCAGGTAATCCTTGCGCATACAACTCCCTGTGGATGGCGTTAAAAAATGCAGGCTATTTGTTAAAAACTCTTAAAAGCATGAAGCTTCGTCGGCACCAACTGGCCAGTTGCTTTAGTTGACCAGCTTGCCACCTATAATGCCCGCTCTTCAATCCGTCTTTGCACACTGAGAACTTATGGAAAACCTGGGTCTGGGCAAGGTCCTGCTCGTTGAGGACGACGAGAAGCTGGCAGGGCTGATCGCGCATTTTCTGTCACAGCATGGCTTTGAGGTCCGCGTGGTGCACCGCGGCGATGAAGCCCTGGCGGCGTTCCTCGACTTCAAACCCAAGATTGTCGTGCTCGACCTGATGCTGCCGGGCCAGAGTGGCCTGCATGTGTGCCGCGAGATCCGCACGGTGTCCGACACCCCCATTGTGATCCTCACTGCCAAGGAAGACGACCTGGACCATATCCTCGGCCTGGAGTCGGGTGCCGACGACTATGTGATCAAGCCGATCAAGCCGCCGGTACTGCTGGCACGCCTGCGCGCCCTGCAACGTCGCCAGGCGCCCGAGCCGACGGTGCGCGGCGCCCTCGCGTTCGGCCGCTTGGCGATTGACCGCAGTTGCCGGGTGGTCAGCCTGGGGGACGAGCAGATCGACCTCACCACCATGGAGTTCGAGCTGCTGTGGTTGCTGGCCAGCAGCGCGGGCAAGATTCTTTCCCGCGACGACATCCTCAACCGCATGCGCGGCATTGCCTTTGACGGCCTTAACCGCAGCGTCGACGTATACATCAGCAAGCTGCGCGGCAAGCTCAATGACAACCCCCGTGAGCCGGTGTGCATCAAGACCATCTGGGGCAAGGGCTATCTGTTCAATCCGTTTGCGTGGGAGGTCTAGATGCTGCGCCTGTTTCTGCGCCTGTATGTGATTCTGGCGATCGGCCTGGCCGGGGCGATCTGGCTGGTCAACTACACCTTCGACGAACTGCTCCCCGAAGCCAACGAAACCTACAACCGCGAAGCCATGCGTGGCCCGGCATACGGCTTGGTGGAGCAATTGCGGCCGTTGCCCGTGGAGCAGCGCGCCGCACGGCTGGCCGAGTTGCAGTCCCACTACGGCCTGCGCCTGAAGCTGGTGCAGAAGGATGCCCAGGCCCTCACCGAGCGCGAACAAAAGCTTCTGGAACAGGGCTTGCTGGTGGTGCGCGGCGACTTTATGGAGTTTCTCACGGCCATCGACGGTGGCGCGCAACTGCTGGAAATCAAGCTGCCGGAAGAGCCCAAATGGTTATACCTGTGGGCCTACGGTTTTCTCGGGCTGTGCCTGGCCATCGTCCTGTATTTCTGGGTGCGCCCGCACTGGCGCGACCTGGAACATATCCGCCTGGCCGCGCAGCGCTTCGGCGACAACGACCTCGGCTCGCGCATCCTGCTGCCGCGCAGCTCCACCGTGCGTGCGCTGGCCGGGCACTTCAACCAGATGGCCGAGCGCATCGAAAGCCTGATCGCCAACCAGCGCGAACTCACCAATGCGGTGTCCCACGAACTGCGTACACCGATTGCACGGTTATCGTTCGAACTCGACCAACTCAAGCAACAGGCCGACCCGCGCCAGCGGGGCGAATTGATCGCCGATATGTACGCTGACCTCGGCGAGCTGGAGGAGATGGTGTCCGAGCTGCTCACCTACGCCAGCCTGGAGCGCGGCGCCACTCAGGTCACCCGCGAGCGCATCGAGGCCCACAGCTGGCTCGACAGCGTGATCGGCAGCGTCGCGCTGGAGGCGGAGGCGGCCGGTATCCAGCTGACGTTGCGTACCTGCGAGGTCGACTTTATCCAGATCGAGCCGCGCTTCATGGCCCGCGCCGTGATCAACCTGCTGCGCAATGCCATCCGTTATGCCGAGCGCCGGGTCGAGGTGTCGCTGGTGAAGTTCGGCGAGGGCTACGAAGTGCGTGTGTGTGACGACGGCCCCGGCGTGCCCGAGGACGGCCGGGCCAGGATCTTCCAGCCCTTCATGCGCCTGGATGCCAGTCGCGACCGCCGCACCGGCGGCTTCGGCCTCGGCCTGGCGCTGGTGCAGCGGGTGTCGCAGTGGCATGGCGGGCACGTGCACGTGATGGATTCGGAGTGGGGCGGGGCGTCGTTTCGCATGACGTGGGCGTATGCCGAATAAGTATCCGGAGAACAATGGGAGGCAAATGTGGGAGGGAGCAAGCCCCTTCCCACATTTTCTGACGGGCTTACCCGGTCAAAAGGTGTATTCCAACACCCCCATCACCGAGGTCTGCAAGCGCCGCTCCACAATCGGGCTCTTGCCCGCGTCATCCGCCAGGTATTGCACATCCAGCAGGGTCGAGAACTGGGTGTGCTCGCTGATCGGCAGGCTCCACACCAGGTTCATGCCATTGCTGATATTGCCCGCACCGGCCTTGTAGGCCTTGAAGCGACTTTGCGCGGCCTGGCCGGTGGTCACGCCGTACCAGGTCTGCAGGTAATTGCGGTCACCAAAGTGACTGTTGAGGCTGGCATCGACCGATCCGTAGCGGCCGTCGTAGAGCGTGGTGCCCAGGCTCAGCTCCAGGTGGGTGAACGCCTTGCCGCTGTCCTTGTGGTCATCTTCCTTGAGCGCGTGTTCCAGGGTCGCGCCGGCAATCACGCCACCCAGGTTATAGCTGGCACTCACTCCCACTTGCGGGCGGGCCTTGATCTCGCCCATGCCCTTGAGCCGCTTCGAGCCGGCGTGCAGGCTATGATTCTTGTCCTTGCGTGAATGGCTGGCACCGATATAGGTGCTGAAGCTCAAGGCGTTGCCTTCATAGCCCCAGCCCAGACCTTTGTCGGTGTCGAGGAATATCCCCCAAGGGCTGACGACTTTGCCGCCCAGCACCGGCGCGGTCATGCGCTCATCGCTGCCGCTGTAGCGGGGCACGTTGGCCATGCCGGCCTTGAGGCTGTATTGCCAGTCTTCGGCAATTGCGCGGTCGGCAGCGGCCAGCAGGCACAGTGAGGAGAGCGACAGGTACAGGGGGGTTGAGCGCATAAAGGGTTCCATATGGGGGGTTAGAAAGCCAAGGGTTTATAAGGGGATCGGGTGCGTTTGAAGGCGTAGCCCGAAGCGCTGAGACCGTTGATCTGGCGGCTCACCGTATCGCCCAGGCCATAGCCGTTGCCGGCGAGGACGGCATGGGCGTTGTCGATGGGCAGCAGGATGTAGTCGGTCAGCGGTTCGTCGTGCAGTTGGCCGCGGATCACCAGGAAGCCGTCTTCCAGGCGCACGCTGATGCCGCTCAGGGGGGCGTCCGGCTCATGGGTGTTGAGCACTTGATAGGTCCCGATGGTGTCGGCCCAGGCCGAGGGCAAGGGCGGCGGTTCGATGCGCTCACCGATAGCCACGCGCTGGCCGTGGCTGCGGGCGGTGAGCATCTGGCGGCCTTGCACGCTGATCACGTCCAGTTGCACGCGGCCCAGTTCGCCGAGGTCCTTGAGCCAGAAGCCGAGCACTTTCTTCTGCGCGCGCAACCAGCCATCGTCGTCGCGCAATAATTCGAAGGTGTAGCCGGCCAACTCGCCCGACAGCCGCTGATCGTCATCCTTGATCCGGAACACGCCCCAGGCGGTGGCGTAGAAGCCGGCCAGGCGCCTGCGGTCGATGGCGGCCGGCACGTGGCGCAGTTTCAGGCCGTGGATGGGCGCCTGGCAGTCGTCGGCGCAGACGGCGTGGCCGGTTTGCGCCTGGAGCAGCAGGCGCAGGGTGTCGGTGGCCAGGCCGGCCACCAGGTCTTCGGCGTTGCTGTCATTGGCCATGATGATCACGGCCAGTTGTTGGTCGGGCAGCAGGCTCAACTGCGCGGCAAAATCATCGCCGCCACCGCTGTGCTGGTAGGTGCGTATACCGGGGCCGACGGGTTCGTCACCGCATGGGGCGAGGAACCAGCCCAGGCCCATCTGGCAATCGAAGTCCAGCGCATTGCCGGTGTTCTGCTGGGCGAACATCGCGTCGATCGAAGCGCTGCCCAGCACGCGGTTGCCTTTGTAGACGCCTTGGGCGAAGAGCATGTGCACGTAATGCGCGAGGTCTTTCGGGCTGGCCCACAGGCCGCTGGCGGCGATGTCGCGCACCGGGGCATCGGTACTGGCAACGCCGTCCGTGTAGCCCAGGGCGCGGAACGCCTGCTGGCTGGCGGTGCCGACAAAACTCGACTGGTTCATTTCCAGCGGCTTGAGCAGGCTGTTTTGCAACTGGGCTTCAAAGCTTTTGCCGCTGCTGCGCTCGATGGCCGCTCCCACCAGGGCATAACCGAGGTTGGAATACGCCACCTGCGAGCCTGGCGGGCTGCTCAGCCAAACCCCCGACACGCGCATCGGCATCTGCCCCATGGCGTAGGTGCTGTGCAGGTCACGCAGGTGTTCACTGGGCAGGCCGGACTGGTGGCTGAGTAAACGCCGCAGGGTCACAGCGCGGTCGGCAGCGGCCTGGTCGTCATGAAAGCGCGAGCGCACGTAAAACTCGCGCAAGGTCTGCTGGATCGGCGCATCCAGCGCCAGCCGCTGTTGTTCCACACATTGCAGCGCGGCCGTGGCGGTGAGCAGCTTGGAAATGCCACCGGCACGGAACGCGGTGTTGGGCGTGACCGGCACGCCCCGGGCCTTGTCGGCCAGGCCGAAGCCCTGGGCCCAGATCAGCTCCTGGCCATTGACCAGGGCAATCGACAGGCCGGCGATATGCTCTTGGGCGATCGCCCGGGGAATGCGGGCTTGCAGGTAGCGGATGATCGCGCCGTAGTCACCCTTCTGAATGGGCGGTGGTGCCGGCGGTTGCCCATGGCAACCGAGGCTGCCCAGCAGGCAACCCAGCAGCGGAATACCGCGCAATCTGCGAAACATGAGGAGCACCCGAATGGCTGTTTGGATGCTCGAATGCTAGGGAAGGGCCGTCCAACAATCTTTGCGAGCTTTGTCGGGAAACTGTCAAAGACTGTTAACGGCTGAGCCCATGGCGTTCATGCCACTGCGCGATGGATTCTTCGGGGTATTCCTCAAACTGCAGGTCGCCCTTGCGCACGCTGACCTCGACCCACGGCGCCTTTGAGCCCAGCATCAGGTGCGTATGCGCCGGCGGTACTGGCAACGGCGTGTCGATGGCCGAGGCAAACGGGTGGATCAGCTCCGGCCACTCCGGGCTGAACAGCCATAGCGCAGTGCCGCACTGCGAACAGAAATGCCGCTCGGCGCTACTCGCATGGGCACGGCTGGCGCCCTCGGGTTTGAGCCGGGCGTGGTAGATCGAAATCTGTTTGCGCCCGCGCACTTGCAAGCTATTGGCATCCCCGGCCAGGTTGATCGCATAACCGCCGCCGCCCTGGGTCTTGCGGCAGATCGAGCAATAGCAACGCTGGTAAGGGTACGGGTGGGCGCTGGTGAGGCTGAACGTCACGGCGCCGCAGTGGCAGGATCCCTCAAGCTGCATCGGGGCTGACTCCTCTTGGGTTTATGTAACAACGCTTTGCTAATACCTTAGCCTCAGGCAAGATTCCTTGCTTTGGTTTCAGGGAAGACACCCATGATTGCTGAGTTGCACAGCGCTGCCGCGCAAATTCGCCATGCCGTGCGTGCGGCCACCGAAGGCCTGGTCGGGCGTGAGCAACTGGCCGAGCTGATTGTATTGGCCGCCGTGGCTCAGGAGCACATCCTGGTCATCGGGCCACCTGGCACCGCCAAGAGTGCCGTGGTGCGGCGTGTGGCGCAGTCCATGGGCGGGCGTTATTTCGAATACCTGCTGGGGCGCTTTACCGAACCCTCGGAATTGTTTGGTGCGGTGGACTTGAAGAAACTGCGCGAAGGCACCGTCGAAACCGACGTCAGCGGCATGCTGCCGGAAGCCGATATCGTCTTTCTCGATGAGGTCTTCCTCGGTTCGACCGCCATCCTCAACACCCTGCTGGGCGTGCTTAACGAGCGCCGCTTTCGCCGTGGACACACCCAGATCCAATGCCCGCTGCGCGTGTGTGTCGGTGCTGCCAACGGCCTGCCGGACGACGAAGCGCTGGCGGCGTTCGGGGATCGTTTCCTGTTGCACCTGTTTGTCGAGTCGGTGCCGGATAACCAGTTGGAGGCCATGCTCGCGGGTGGCTGGCAGTCGGAACAGCGGCCGGTGCAGCAGTTGCTCGGTTTGACCCAGTTGGACACCCTTGGCCATGCGCTGAAAAACGTTGACCTCAACCCCGTACGTCCGTTACTGGCCCAGGCTATCCGCCGCCTGCGTGAAGCCGGCATTCAGTTATCGGACCGGCGTATCGTCAAGTCTCAACGGCTGATCGCAGCGGCTGCCTTGCTGGGCGGGCGCCTGGAAGCCAGCGATGCCGACCTGTGGCCGCTGCTGTACGTGCTGCCGACCCAGGAAAGCCAGCAACACGGTCGTGAAGTGCTGCGCGACCTGTTTGCCGCCTCCAGTAACCGTCATTTGTTCAGTGCGGTGGAGGAAGCCACCTTGCAGCCGATGTCACGATTCAATCGCCTGTTGGAAACCGCCGAAGATTACCTGGCACGCACCGAGCCACCGGCGAGCCCGGCGCTGGAAGGCCTGCTGCGCGAGATTGACGCCAACTTCAACAGCCAGACCCTGCCTGAGCCGTTGCGACAGGTACGCGGGCAATTGGCGCGACTGCTGACGCCCACGCCATGAGTGCAGCGTTGCAGCGTTGGACCTGGCGCCCACGGCAGGTACCGACCGAGCCGCAGGCCGCTGTCGCCTGGGGTGACGCTGCTCGGCTTCTGCACGCGCGCTTGTTACAGCTGCCGGACGAACAGGCTGCGCGACTGCAAGCCACGGCCAGCGGTGAAGTGCTGGTGGTTACCGGCGCCGGTGTTGACCTGCCCTGGGTCGACGGGGTGGCCTACGCCGCACCGGGAGATGTCGCGCCAGGGCTGTGGTTGCCCACCAGTTGGGAGCCGACAGCTGCGGTAGATGTGCTGGGCCAGGCCCTGGCGGCACGCTTCAAACGTTCGCCGTTATTGCTGTGGCGTGAACCGCAGGCCGTGGTGCCGCTGGATCGCTTGCTGCCCGTCAGCCCCGATCATTTGCGGCGAATCGCTGCTCACTGGGGGATGCCCGATGCAACTGCCTGATGCCCTGCAACCCTGGCGGCAGTGGCTGGAATGGTTTGCGCCCGAGCACCTGCCAGTGTTCGCCGATCTGCTGGGCCGTCTCAACCCGCTGCTCGGCCCACTGCGGGGCAGGCAACAAGGCGGTGTGCCGGAGCCTGATGGCCTGGGCGACCTGCAACGCCGTGGCCCCTATGAGCGTCTGCTCTCCAGTGAATGGTTGCTGGCAGAGGAGGTACCCGATGAGTTTCTCCGCCGTGCGGTGGGGGGCGAGCATATGTTCCTCGCGCCCCAGTACCGTGCCCGTGAGGCCAACCGCCTGATGGTGGTGCTGTTCGACGCCGGTCCCTTGCAGTTGGGGGCCGCACGCCTGGTGCATATCGCATTGCTGATGCTGTTGGCGCGGCGTGCCGAAGAGGCGGGCGCCGAGCTGCGTTGGGGGCTGCTGCAAGGCCCGCCGGTGTTGCATGAACTGGATTCGCCGGCACAGATCAAGCGTCTGCTTAACGCCCGCACCTATGAAGGGGTGAGCGACAGCCATTGGTATGCCTGGCGCGACTGGATGGCCGCGCAGGATCGTCCTGTGGGTGAATGCTGGATGGTCGGGCAACGCTTGCCGGTCGCCGACGCCAGGCATTGCAGCCACCGGGTCCAGGTCAAGCGCAGCCTGGATGGGCGTAGCCTGTCGTTTGAGTTGCAGGCAGGCCAGACGCGACGGGTGTTGCTGCCGATGCCGCAGGCGCAGCACGCGGTGCAATTGCTCAAAGGGCAGTTCGATCACGAGGTCAAGGCACCGCCCGCCACCAAGACTGGTGTGGTGCCGCGCGTGGTCCTGACCTTGCCGCCGGTGATCTCAGGCTCCGGCAGCCATGTCGCCCTGCGCATGCTGGATGAAACCGGAATGTTGGTGATCAAGCTGCCGTCGAGGAACCAGAAAAAATCCCTCGAGGTGCGTCGGCGCCTGTGGTCAGGCCACCAACGCGCGCTGAGTATGAGCTTTCACTACCGCAGCCTGGGCGCGGTGCTCAGCAGTGACAACACCTTGAGCTTCTGGAACATACCGGGCATTGCCCCGATCGACAAACCACCCGCCGAACGACTGCACCTTCCTCCAGGCACCGCGACGTTCCTGCCCTCGGTGTGGTTGCGCAGTCAGAAAAGCGAACGGCTCTACCTGCTGGACAGCAAGGGCCGGCTCGCCTGCTGGCAAGGCGCGGTGCTCCGCGCTCCGGCGCGTGAGGGCTGCGAGATCACCGACAATGTCATCGGCCTGGCCCAGGTCGACACCTTGACCCTGGCCTACGCCCGCAGTGAAGGCGGGCAAGTCGTCGTGTATGCGGCTACGGGCGATGGGCTGAGGTCCGGTGGTTACGCGGTGGGTGCGGCCAATGGCGTGAGCCAGGTGCTGTTTGCAGGCACCGCCTATTGGCGGCAGTACTTTGGCGGCTGTGCACTGCTGGCCGATAATCTTGGCAGCCAACGTTGGCGCGTGGTCACCCACGACAGCTTCCCCTCGAAAAAAGCCCAGATCGACCTGGCCCCCGGCTGGAAGGCCATCGGCCTGCACCATGAGGTTGGCCCCCAGGAACTGCACGCGCTGGTACTGCTGGGCCCGAACCAGCACACCGTCGGTTTGTATATCGAAGGGCAGCAGCGTGTGCTGTTCACCACCTCGGCAGCGATTGCGCGGGCAACGTTCTGCCCGATGAGTGGCCTGGTTGCCGTTATCACCAGCGCCCGTGAACTGTTGGTGTATTCGGTGCCCGAGCGTGCCATGCGCCTGCAAGTGCTGTGTAACCAGGTCGCGTTGTTAACCCATGAGCGTGAGCATGCTTGAACAGGACGCAATGCTGATCAGGCGCCCGCTGCTGACGGGGCATCAACACATTGATGGGCTGTGGTTTTCCAGCGACCGCTTGGATTTGCACGAGCGCGCCGGCTTGATCCTCGAATACTGGCAGCCCGGCGCCCGTGCCTACCGCTTTGCCGACGGCGATGTGTTGCAGTTCGCGCGGCCTGAATCGGTGTTGTGCGAAACCCTGGTCGGTTGGCCGCTGGTGCGCCAGGGCCGTGGTTTGTCCTCCGCGCTGCTCGACCCGCAGGAGCTGCGGGCCTTGCCGGCTGCCGACCTGTGGCTGGTGCGTGGCAGCCAGGTGCAGGCCTTGCAGTTGCGCGATGCGCAGTTGCTGGCGCCTGGGCAGTGGCTGGATATCAGCGCCTGCACACTGTTGGATACCTTCGACTGCCATGCACCGGTACTGGAACCGGTGCCGCCGCTGCGGGTCACCGATGTGCGTGAGATTCTCGGCGGGGCACTGGGACCCGTCAGCCCGGAGCGGGAAGGGGTGATGCAGGCGCTGATCGAACGTCAGCGCCATGCGCCGAAGAGCCCGCCGGCCAAAGCGACCGCGGCTGGCAACGGCGAGTGGGACTCACGCGAGCCAGCCTCGTTCCCGGCACTCAAGCTTGGCGCGACCTTGGCGCTGGTGACTGCTGTGCTGTGGATGGCCAACCAGGGTCAGCACGCGCCCTTGACACCCATGCCAACGCTGAGCAGCGACCAGGTTTTTGCGGTGGTCGGCGTGACGTTGGTCGGTGGGCTGTTCTTGACCGGCTTTTTATGGGGCCTGAACCGAGCCCTGCGGCGTGGGCGCACGCCAGTCTCCGGCACGCCAACAGCACCGGTCGCCCCTGGCATCGCTGCGCGCAGCGAACCGCGCCGGCACAAACCCGCTGCGTGGCGCCGCTGGCTGACCCGCCTGACCCTGCATTCGCGCTTGTCCACGTTGTATGGCAAGCGTCAGGCTGCTTATGTGCGGCGGATGCTCGAGATGTTCGAGGACGGTAATTTCGAAGAAGCCTTGCGCCATGCCATTCCCTTGAATGGTGAGCAGTCCGGTGACGAGCAGAGCTTTGGAACCCCCCAACGCCGCCAGGACCTGGCCCTGGACCGGCAAAACGGGGCAAGCCGTTCGATGTTCTTCGAAGAGGGGATGACCGAGCACCTGCGCCAGGTCTACCGCCAGAGCTATGAGCGCCTGGACCGCGCCGGGCGCATTGAAGAAGCGGTGTTTATCCTCGCCGAGTTGCTCAAGGAGCGTCAGCAGGCCCTCGATTACCTGGAAAAACACGCGCGCTATCAACAAGCCGCCGACCTCGCCCTGGCCTGGGATATGCCACCTGGGGTGATCGTACGCCTGTTGTGCCTGGCCGAGAACTGGCAGCGCGCCTTGCTGGTGGCGCGCCGTGACGATGCCTTCGGCGATGCGGTGCTGATGCTCCAGGCCAAATCACCGGAAACCGCCGACCGCCTGCGCCTGGAGTGGGCCGAAGCGTTGATCGCCAAGGGGTTGTGGCTGCAAGCGGTCGATGTGATCTGGAGCCTGCCGGCTGAACGCCCACGCGCCGCGCAATGGCTGCTCAATGCCGAAGCGGCCGGTGGGCGCCTGGCCATTGGCGCGTTGGTCAAGCGCGCCATCCTGCTGCCGGACACCCTGGAGGCGTACGGCGAATGGCTCGAAGACGTGCGTGACGACCCCGCGCGCGGCAGCGAGCGCGCCGCCCTGGCCGAGGCATTGCTGGAACATAAAGCCCAATCCTCGGCCCTGGCCTGGCTGGCAGGCGCTACCGTGCACGCGATTCTTGCCGACCAGTTCAGTGGGCACGGGCGTCTGAACTTCAATCAGTTGCAGGCGCTGGTCAAAATGAGTCGGGATAAATTGCTTCAGGCGGACTTGCCGGGCCAGGCGCTGAAACGTCCAGCCGTTGTGTCGCTGGACCGCGTGGGCAGCACGCTGGAGTGGTCCGCACCGGCGGCGGGCAATCGGCCGATCCTGGATGCCGTGCCCCTGCACGATGAGCGTTACCTGTTGGGGCTGGGCGAGGCCGGCGCGCTGGTGGTGGATGCGCAGGGCAAGACGCTGTTTCATTTTGCGGTGCCGGCGCAGCAGATGGTCATCGGCCACAGCCGCCAAGTGGCCTTGGCGCTGACGCGTCGAGACCGGCTGTGGCGTATCAGCAAGCTGGACCTGGTAAGCCGCACGGCCACGGACCTTGGTGTCTTGGCGCTGGACGTATTTGCCAAGGTGTTTGACGGCACTGCCTGGACCGTCGGCCGTGACCGGGAACTGAGGGTGGTGGACGTCGATCGTGGGTTTGAAACGTTATGGCACGTGGGCGATCTACCGGCACGGGTGCATGCCCTCGAGACGGATCAGCACAACGAATACCTGTGGCTGTTGGAAATGGGCGGGATCCTGGCGCTCTGGCATTATCGTTTGCCGGAGCGTCGCTTGATCAGTCGCGACCCTGGAATCGATGTCATAGAAGCGGATTTCGGGCTACCCAGCGCAACCGGTCAGGCGGCGCAATACTTGATCAAGTACGACAGCGAAGGGCCGCCGGTCCTCGTCCTGAAGCAGGGTGGGGCGCGCAAGGGCTATCGTTTGCCCGGCAACCTGCGGGAGGAGGAGTGGGATCAAACGGTCTGGCCATTCCTGTTCGAGGACTGGCTGCTGATTCGCTATGGCGTGGAGGAAGAGGCGACCCGTTGGCATTTCATTCATCGCGCCAGCGACCGGCTCTGCGTCAGCCTGCACTGGCCACAAGCGCAAGTCCAGGCGCGGCGCCTGGGGGCGGACTGGCTGTTATTCGATGATCAAGGCCGCTTGAGCCACATCAACCTCGACCACGCCAGCCAGCACAACCTCACCCTGCATTGACCGTTTCCGGCATCAACGTGGCAATCAATGCCCGTATGGTGCCGGGCAGTGCCTCAAGCTCCCTGACCAGAATACTGCGCTCGCGAATCGCCCACGGCTCATCCAGCGTCACCGCCACCAGTTGCATGGTGCGGCTGTGCCGTACGGCGGCGGACTCGGGGATGATGCCGATGCCCACGCCCGCTTCGACCATCCGGCAAATCGCCTCGAAACTCGACACCTGGATACGCAGCGACAACTGCTTGCCCAACCGCTCGACGTGTTCACGCAGGAAGCTGAGCAAGGTGCTGCCTTCATGCAGGCCGATATGCTGATAGGCCAGGGTCTGTTCCAGGGTGACCGAGGCTTGATCGGCCAAGGCGTGGCCGACGGGCACCATCAGCACCAGTTTGTCGGTGCTGAAGTGCAGCACCTGCAAACCCGCCGCCTCCACGGGGCCGGCGATGATGCCCATGTCGCTGGTGCCATCCAGCACGCCGCGCACGATATCGCGGGACAAGCGCTCCTGCAGGTCGACGGTCACGCCAGGGCGCTGGGACAGGAAGCCGGCCAGCACCTCCGGGAGGAACTCGGTGACCGCCGTGGTGTTGGCGAAGATGCGGATATGCCCGGCGGAATCCACGCCGTATTGGGTGAACTCACTCTTGAGGTAATCCACCTGGCGCATGATCAACCGCGCATGGTGCAGCAGCCGTTCGCCCGCAGGGGTGATCTCTACGCCACGGCTGTCACGGTACAGCAGGCGCGTGTCGAGCTGGCCTTCCAGCGCCTTGATCCGCGCACTCGCGGCGGCCGGCGAGAGGAACGCGCGCCTGGCGCCCTGGGTCAGGCTGGGGGATTCGGCGATATGGATAAACAGGCGCAGGTCGGCCAGGTCGAAGTGCATGCAAAACTCCCGTATGAATGAACCCGGTAGATACCGTCCTATCCAACACCGCCCAAATCCCCGTAGCAGCTGCCGAGCGCAAGCGAGGCTGCGTAGGCCGCGACTCGGTCCTGAATCGACAGCGCGCCCGACGCAGCCTCGCCGGGGCTCGACAGCTGCTACGGGGATTGCGCGGTGCGGGATAAGACGGTATCTACGGATCTGGGCCGCGCGGGTGTTATGTCGGGGAAAGAGCGTTCAGCATAGCCGAACGCTGGTTTATTGAAATGCAAATTCTCAGAACGGGCCGGCGCTTGCATGATCCGGGGCAGACACTCACTGCCCGAGGACCTGTACCTGATGAGCGCTACTGACTGGATCGGCCGAAGCGAAACCGCCCACGACCACCTGAGCCATAACCTGCTCAAACGCATTGCCGCCACCTTTGGCGAAGCCGTCCCCGAGCAGGGCGCGGTCCTGCCGCCGCTGTGGCAGTGGTGCTTCTTCCAGGACCCGCTGCCGGAAAGCGCCCTGGGCGGCGACGGCCACCCGGCCCGTGGCGGCTTCCTGCCGCCGGCGGATAACCGTAATCGCATGTGGGCCGGCGGGCGTATCGAATTCCTGCACCCGCTGCGGGCCGGCGAGGCGGCAACCCGCGTGTCGACCATCACCCAGGTCGAAGAAAAGACCGGGCGCAGCGGCTCGCTGTTGTTTGTCACCGTGCGCCATGACTATGCCCAGGAAGGTCGCCTGGCGATCCGCGAAGAACAGGACATCGTCTACCGCGAGCCGACGCCGCCCAAGCCGGGCAGCGGCGAGGCCCTGGCCCAGGGCGAGTGGCAGGAAACCATCGACCCCACGCCGACCCTGCTGTTTCGCTACAGCGCCGTGACCTTCAACGGTCACCGCATTCACTACGACTACCCCTATGTCACCGGCACCGAAGGCTACGCCGGGCTGGTGGTGCATGGCCCGCTGATCGCGACCTTGAGCCTGCGCGCGTTTTGCCGCGCCCATCCCGAAGCCACCGTGCGGCGCTTTGCCTATCGCGGCGTGCGCCCGTTGATTGCGCCGCAGCCGTTCGCAGTGGGCGGTCGCATCAGTGAAACCGGGGCGGCGGCGTTGTGGGCCGGGAATACCGATGGCCTGGCGCAGACCGCTGAAGTGCATTTCGAATAAGCCAAGAACAACAGGCGGAGAGCCGTGAGATGAACCCGAATGACAACGAAGCACTCAATGCCATCCGCGACGGCGTGCGCGCCTTGTGCGCCGCATTCGACGCGGCCTACTGGCGCCGGATCGACGAAGAAAAGGGCTTCCCCGAAGCCTTCGTCAAGGCGCTGACCGACGCCGGCTGGCTGTCGGCGATGATTCCCGAGGAGTACGGCGGCTCCGGCCTGGGCCTGGCCGAAGCCTCGGTGATCCTCGAGGAGGTGAACCGCTGCGGCGGTAACTCCGGCACCGTGCACGGGCAGATGTACAACATGTTCACCCTGTTGCGTCACGGCAGCGAGGCGCAAAAACGCTTCTACCTGCCCAAGCTCGCCAGTGGCGAATTGCGCCTGCAATCCATGGCGGTCACCGAGCCCACCACCGGCACCGACACCACCAAGATCAAGACCACCGCGATCAAGCGTGGCGACAAATACGTGATCAACGGCCAGAAGGTCTGGATCTCGCGGGTGCAGCATTCCGACCTGATGATCCTCCTGGCGCGCACCACCCCGTTGGCACAGGTGAAGAAAAAGTCCGAAGGCATGTCGATCTTCCTGGTCGATCTGCGTGAGGCCATCGGCAACGGCCTGACCGTGCAGCCCATCGCGAACATGGTCAACCACGAGACCAATGAGTTGTTCTTCGACAACCTTGAACTGCCCCTCGATAGCTTGATCGGCGAAGAGGGCAAGGGTTTCAAATACATCCTCGACGGCCTCAATGCCGAACGCACCCTGATCGCCGCCGAATGCATCGGCGATGGCCGCTGGTTTATCGACAAGGCCAGCGCCTACGCCCGCGACCGCGTGGTGTTCGGCCGGCCCATCGGGCAGAACCAGGGCGTGCAGTTTCCGATTGCCGAAGCCCATATCGAAGTCGAGGCGGCCGACCTGATGCGCTGGCGCGCCTGTGCGGAATACGACAGCGGCGTGAATGCCGGCGCCAGCGCGAACATGGCCAAGTACCTGGCGGCCAAGGCGTCCTGGGAAGCGGCCAATGCCTGCCTGCAGACCCACGGCGGCTTTGGCTTTGCCTGCGAGTACGACGTCGAGCGCAAATTCCGCGAGACGCGCCTGTACCAGGTGGCGCCGATCTCCACCAACCTGATCCTGTCCTACGTGGCCGAGCACCTGCTCGAGCTGCCACGCAGCTTCTGAGGGCCTGCCCATGAGCCATACCCAAGCCCTGTGTCGGTTCCTGGCCGACCTGGCCTACGAGCAGTTGCCCGAACCCGTGCTGGCGCGCACCGAAGACCTGTTCCTGGATTGGCTGGCGTCCGCGTTGGCCAGCCAGGGCGCGCACCCGATCCCGTTGTTCGAGCGCTATGCCCAGAAGATGGGCCCGAGCAGCGGCCCGGCGCAGGTGATCGTCAATGGCACCGGCAGCAGCGCGTATTTCGCCGCACTGGTCAACGGCGCCTCGTCCCACCTGGTGGAACAGGATGACCTGCACAACAGCTCGGTGCTGCACCCGGCCACCGTGGTGTTTCCCGCTGCCTTGGCCGCCGCCCAGGACCTCGGTAAATCCGGCCGTGACGTGTTGCTGGCCTCGGTGGCCGGCTATGAGGCCGGGATCCGCATCGGCGAATTCATGGGGCGCTCCCACTACCGCATCTTCCACACCACGGCCACGGTGGGCACCCTGGCGGCGGCCGTGGCGGTGGGCAAGTTGCTGGATTTCAATCAGGACCAGTTCATCCATCTGCTCGGCAGCGCCGGCACCCAGGCCGCCGGGCTGTGGGAATTCCTGCGCGATGCCGCCGACTCCAAGCAACTGCACACGGCCAAGGCGGCCGCGGACGGTTTGCTCGCCGCGTACCTGACGGCGGATGGCCTGACCGGTGCGCGCAATATCCTCGAAGGCGACCAGGGCCTGGCGGCGGGTATGTCCACGGATGCCGAACCGAGCAAGTTATCGGCTGGCCTTGGTAGCCGTTGGGCGCTGCTGGAGACCTCGTTCAAGTTCCACGCGTCGTGCCGCCATACCCATCCGGCCGCCGATGCGTTGCTGGCGTTGATGCAACGCGAAGGCCTGGAGGCCGTCGATATCGCCCGTGTGGAAACCCGTGTGCACCAAGGCGCCATCGATGTACTGGGGCGGGTAAGCGTGCCTACCAGCGTGCATCAGGCCAAGTTCTCCATGGGCACCGTGCTGGGGTTGATCGCCGTGCATGGCAAGGCCGGGCTCACCGAGTTCCATGAATCGGCGTTGACCGATCCCGCCGTCGCCGCCTTTCGCGACAGGGTCAGCATGACCCTCGACCCCGAGGTCGATGGCGCCTACCCGCAGCGCTGGCTCGGCCGCGTCACCGTCACCACGGTTGACGGCCGCACCCTGCACGGCGCCATCGACGAGCCCAAGGGCGACCCGGGCAACACCCTGAGCCGTGCAGAACTGGCGGATAAATTCCAGCGCCTCGCCCGGTTCAGTAACGCTCGCACACCGGCCCAGGCCGCCGCATTGATCGCCAAAGTCTGGGATGTGCGCAACGCCGCGTCCATGGCCCACTGGCTCTGAGGAACTGTCATGACTGACCCACGACCGCTGGACGGCATCACCGTTGTCAGCCTGGAACACGCGATCGCCGCGCCCTTTTGCACCCGTCAACTGGCCGACCTCGGCGCCCGCGTGATCAAGATCGAACGCCCCGGTGCCGGTGATTTCGCCCGTGGCTACGACGAGCGCGTGCGTGGCCTGGCCTCGCATTTCGTGTGGACCAACCGCTCCAAGGAAAGCCTCACCCTGGACCTCAAGCAGGACGACGCCGACGCCATCCTCGACAGCCTGCTGGCGGATGCCGATGTGCTGGTGCAGAACCTTGCACCGGGCGCGGCGGCGCGCATGGGCCTGTCGTTCGAGGCGCTGCATGCACGCTTTCCACGGCTGATCGTCTGCGACATTTCCGGCTATGGCGAAGGCGGGCCCTACGAGAAAAAGAAAGCCTATGACCTGCTGATCCAGAGCGAGGGCGGCTTTTTGTCGGTGACCGGTGGCCCGGGTGACGAGCAGATGGCCAAGGCCGGTTGCTCCATCGCCGATATCTCCGCCGGCATGTACGCCTACAGCGGCATCCTTTCCGCGCTGCTGTTGCGCGGCAAGACGGGGCAGGGCAGCCGCATCGACGTGAGCATGCTCGAAAGCCTGGTGGAGTGGATGGGCTACCCGATGTACTACGCCTTCGACGGTGCGCCTCCACCCCCGCGTGCCGGCGCGGCGCACTCGACCATCTACCCCTACGGGCCGTTTCCCACCGGTGACGGCGGCACGGTGATGCTCGGTTTGCAGAATGAGCGCGAATGGGCAGCGTTCTGCGACAAGGTGCTGCTCACACCTGGACTGGCGACGGATGAGCGCTTCAGCGCCAACTTCAAGCGCTCGGCCAACCGCGAGGTGCTGCGCCAGATCATCGTCGACAGCTTTGCCCAACTGGGCGCCGAGGCCGTGATCCAGCGCCTGGAGGACGCGCAGATCGCCAGCGCCCGCGTCAACGATATGCAAGGCGTGTGGGACCACCCGCAGCTCAAGGCCCGCGACAGTTGGCGTGAAGTCGCAAGCCCTGCCGGGCCGCTGCCGTCGCTGCTGCCGCCGGCGCGCAACGGGGCGTTTACCCCGCGCATGGACGCCGTGCCGGCGCTGGGGCAGCACAGCCAGGGCATCCTCGAGCAGCTCGGTTACTCCGGCGATGCCATCGACAGCCTGCGCGCGCGCGGCGTTATCTAATAAGGAAGTCCGTTATGCCAAACCCTCTTGTGCGCTCTGCGCTGTTTGTTCCCGGCAGCCGACCGGAGCGATTTTCCAAGGCGCTGGCCAGTGGCGCCGACGCCGTGATCGTGGATTTCGAAGACGCGGTGGAAGAGCCGCTCAAGCGCCAGGCGCGGGATAACCTCGGGGCGTTCCTGCAAAGTCACCCGCAGGCCCGGGTGTGGGTGCGCATCAACGCGCCGGAACATGCCGAGCATTTTGAAGATGTGGCGTTCTGCAAAGCCCACGTCAACGTGGCAGGTGTGCTGTTGCCGAAAGTGGAAAGCGCGGCCCAGGTGGCGGTGGTCGCCGCTGCGGGCAAAGTGATCTGGCCGATTATAGAAAGCGCACGGGGCTTGCTGGCGGTGGCCGACATCGCGGGGGCGCCGCAGGTCGAACGCCTGTCATTCGGCGGCCTGGACCTGGCGCTGGACCTCAACTTGAGCAGCAACTCCCCGGCCGCGCAGTTCGCCCTCGACCAGGCACGCCTGGCGCTGATCGTGCATTCCCGCGCGGCTGGCCTGGTGGCGCCACTGGATGGCGTGCACCCGGCCATCGACGATCCTGAAGGCCTGCGCCGTTCGATCCGGCATGCCTATGAAATGGGCTTTGCCGGCGCGTTGTGTATCCATCCCAGGCAGGTGGCGGTGATCCATGAAGCGTTGGCGCCCAGCGCCGCCGACCTGGCCTGGGCACGGCGGGTGGTTGACGCCGGGGCGCATGGGGCGGGGGCTTACCAGATTGATGGGCAGATGGTGGATGCGCCGGTGTTGTTGCGGGCGCAGCGGTTGCTCGCACAGTTATAGCTGACGGAACCGAATCAAATGTGGAGGGGGAACTGCATTTTTCTTGAGGTTGGTGTTCGGCGTGGCCGAACGCAGGTATCAAAAATTCGAAATTCACTACACGCGTCATATCAGGCACCTTGCCCTACAACACAACAATAAGAAGGTGATTTTCCATGCTCAAGCTTTCTCGGGCGCTGTTCTGCGCCGCCACCTTGTTTGCCGCGGGCCTGGCCCAGGCGGCGGACCCGATCGTGATCAAGTTCGCCCACGTGGTCGCTGAAAACACCCCCAAGGGCCAGGGCGCGTTGCTGTTCAAGAAGCTCGCCGAAGAACGCTTGCCCGGCAAGGTCAAGGTCGAGGTGTACCCCAACTCGTCACTGTTCGGCGACGGCAAGGAAATGGAAGCCCTGCTGCTGGGCGACGTGCAGATGCTGGCGCCGTCCCTGGCCAAGTTCGAGCAATACACCCGGCAAGTGCAGATCTATGACCTGCCGTTCCTGTTCAACGACCTGGCCGCCGTCGACCGCTTCCAGGCCGCCGAGGGCAAGCAACTGCTGACCTCGATGCAGAGCAAGAACATCCTCGGCCTGGCCTATTGGCACAACGGCCTCAAGCAACTCTCCGCCAACAAGGCACTGCATGAACCCAAGGACGCCCGTGGCCTGAAGTTCCGCGTGCAGGCCTCCAGCGTGCTGGAGGAGCAGTTCAAGGCGATCCGTGCCAACCCGCGCAAGATGAGCTTTGCCGAGGTGTACCAGGGCTTGCAGACCGGCACCGTGAATGGCACCGAGAACACCTGGTCGAACTATGAAAGCCAGAAGGTCAACGAAGTGCAGAAGTACTTCACCGAATCCAACCATGGCCTGATCGACTACATGGTCATCACCAATGCCACGTTCTGGAACGGCCTGCCGCCGGACATCCGCGGCACCCTGGAGCAGGTCATGGTCGAGGTCACCGTCGAGGTGAACAAACAGGCCGAAGCGCTGAACCAGTCGGCCAGGCAGAAGATCATCGACGCCAGGACCAGCGAAATCATCGAGCTGACCCCCGAGCAACGCCAGCTGTGGCGCGACGCGATGCGCCCGGTGTGGCAGAAGTTCGAAGGCGAGATCGGGGCCGACCTGATCAAGGCGGCGGATGCCGCCAACCAGTAAGGCCGGTTTCCGCCCTGACATCTCATTTGCTTTCGCGAGGTTTTGCCATGCAAACGCTAAGGCGCGTCTGGGAGCACCTGGAGGAAGGCTTTATTGCCTTCCTGCTGGCGGCCATGACCCTGGTGACATTTGTTTACGTCATGCTCAACAACATCTACACGCTGTTCTTTGCCCTGTCTGACAAGTGGGCGTGGAGCAGCACGTTCTTCGGCGCGCTGGGCGACCACACCATGACCTGGGCCCAGGACATGACCTGGAGCGTGGCGCTGACCAAGGCCATGTTCGGCTGGCTGATTTTCTTCGGCATTTCCTATGGGGTGCGCACCGCCGGCCACCTGGGGGTGGACGCGCTGGTCAAGCTGACCCGGCGTCCGGTGCAGCGCGTGCTGGGCATGCTCGCCTGCCTGTGCTGCCTGGCCTATGCCGGGCTGTTCATGGTCGCCAGCTACAAGTGGGTCAGCGCGGTGATGACCGCCCATATCGGCGCCGAAGACCTCGACCAGTTCGGTATCGACGTGGGTGACATTGTGATCATCGTGCCCATCGGTTTTGCCCTGGTGTTTATCCGCTACCTGGAGATCTTCTACCGCATCTTTACCCGCCGTCAGGTCGGGTTGGGGCTGGCTGACGAGGCCGGTGAGGCCAGCAAATTGGCAGGCAGCCATGGGGAGCGTCACTGATGGCCGTGCTCTGTCTGTTCCTGCTGTTGTTCGTGTTCATGTTCCTCGGCGTGCCGATTGCCATTGCGCTGGGTTTGTCGGGCGCGGTGTCGATCCTGATGTTCAGCCCGGACTCGGTCAGTTCCCTGGCGATCAAGCTGTTCGAAACCTCCGACGCCTATACCTTCCTGGCGATCCCGTTCTTCCTGCTCTCTGGTGCGTTCATGACCACCGGCGGCGTGGCGCAGCGGCTGATCGACTTTGCCAACGCCTGTGTCGGGCATATCCGTGGCGGCCTGGCGATTGCGGCGGTACTGGCGTGCATGCTGTTTGCGGCGCTGTCCGGCTCATCCCCGGCGACGGTGGCGGCGGTGGGTTCGATTGCGGTGGCGGGCATGGTGCGCTCCGGTTACCCGAAGGAATTCGGCGCGGGGATCATCTGCAACGCCGGCACCCTGGGCATCCTGATTCCGCCGTCGATCGTAATGGTGGTGTACTCGGCGGCGACGGAAACCTCGGTGGGCAAGCTGTTCATGGCCGGGGTGATCCCGGGCTTGCTGCTGGGCCTGATGCTGATGGTGGCGATCTACATTGTCGCGCGCATCAAGAAGCTGCCGGCCCAGCCACGGGCGACGTTGGGTGAATGGCTGGGCTGTGCGCGCCGCGCCTTCTGGGGCCTGTTGCTGCTGGTGATCATCCTCGGCGGCATCTACAGCGGCATGTTCACCCCCACCGAAGCGGCGGCGGTGGCGGCGGTGTACTCGGCCTTTGTGGCGTTGTTCGTCTACAAGGACATGAAGCTGCGCGACTGCCCCAAGGTGCTGCTGGAGTCCGGGCGCCTGGCGATCATGCTGATGTTTATCATCGCCAATGCCATGCTCTTCGCCCATGTGCTGACCACCGAGCAGATCCCCCAGGAAATCACCGCCTGGGTGCTGTCCGAGGGCCTCACGCCGATTGGCTTTTTGATCATGGTCAACGTGGTGCTGCTGATCGCCGGCAGTTTCATGGAGCCTTCGGCCATCGTGCTGATCCTGGCGCCGATCTTCTTCCCGATCGCCATGAAGCTGGGCATCGACCCGATTCACCTGGGCATCGTGATGGTGGTCAATATGGAAATCGGCCTGGTGCACCCACCGGTGGGGCTGAACCTGTTCGTGACCTCGGCGGTGACCGGGTTGACGCTGGGGCAGACCATTCGTGCGGCGTTGCCGTGGCTGATGATCCTGTTGGTGTTCCTGATCATGGTCACGTACTTGCCGTTTATCTCGCTGGCCTTGCCGCACTGGTTGGGGATGTAGCGCGGGTCAGCAAGTGACTCACTGTAGGAGCGAGGGGGACGCCTAGTTCTTGCTCGCGAAGAACTCAGGGCCACCACGTTTATCGAGAATGAACGCGTTGCCTGGGCGTTTTTCGCGAGCAAGAACTAGGCGTCCCCCTCGCTCCTGCAAAGTGTCTTAACTGACTGGTATTGGGGCTTGCCCCTCCCACATTGGTTTTGCGTCAGGCTCTATTGGTCCAGCGCACTCAAGATTGCATGGGCGACCTTTACCCGTTCGGCATTCGGGTAGTTCTTGTTCGCCAATATCACCACGCCCACTCCCTTGCTCGGCACGTACGCCACGTAGGCGCCAAACCCATTGGTGGAGCCGGTCTTGTTCACCAGGGTGTCGGCGTGGGGCGCCTGGGGCGGGGTCAGCCAGTTGACCGCGTGCGGTTCCATTGCCATGGGTGTGGAGTTGCCGGCCATCAACCCATCGAGCGGGATGGGGTAGGGGTACATTTCCCAGCCCAGGCCCTGGGTCATGCCGTCCACGCTGTAGTAACCCGTGTGAGTCATGCTGATCGCCTGCTGCAGGGTTTTATCCAGCGTCGCCGGGTGCATGTTCGCGTCAACGTACTTCAGCAAGTCCGCAGCGCTGGTCTTGATGCCGTAGGCCTCGCTGTCCAGGGCGCCGGGGCCGACGCGTACCGGTTTGCCATCTTTGCCATAGCCTTGGGCGTACAGGCTCATCTGGCTCTGCGGCACCTTGATGAAGGTGTGCTTGAGCCCGAGTGCGGGCAACAGGGTCTTTTCCATCGCCTGATCGAACGGCTGCTTGAGGCTCTGCGCCGCCAGGTAGCCGAACAACCCCAGGCTCGGGTTGGAATACAGGCGCTGGGTGCCAGGGGCGAAGTCGGGTTGCCAGTGCTGGAAGTAGCTGATCATGCGCTGGGTGTTATCCGCATTGGCGGGGAATTGCAGGGGCAAGCCGCCGGCGGTGTAGGTGCCGAGGTTGAGCACGCTGATGTGGTCGAACTTGCCGCCGCCCAGTGCCGGCAGGTAATGGCTGGCCGGGTCGGAGAGCGTGAGTTTGCCGCTGGCTACCGCGTAACCGGCCAGGGTCGCGGTGAAGGTCTTGCTCACTGAACCCACTTCGAACAGGGTGTTTTCGCTGACCGGCTGGCGGGTATCGGTGGCGGCGATTCCGTAGTTAAAGTATTGCGCCTTGCCGTCCCGCACCACGCCGACCACCAGGCCGTTAATCGACTGCTGCTGCATCAGCGGTTTGACATTGGCATCCACCACCGCCTGCAGGTCGGTGGCAGCCAGGCAGTTGCCGGCGGCGATAAACACCGCGAGGGCGGTGAAATTACGCACGCCAGACAGTAAATGTTGGGGCATGATAACGCTTCCATGAGAATGATCGATTGAATAAAGAGCCTGCGCGGGCGAGGCAAATGTAGGCCGTTCGCCGGTCCTGGGCAAACGATGATATCTCGCAGCAGTCATTAGAAATATTGGGGTCAATATGCTCCGCTCCCACTTACCGTTGAACGCCTTGCGCGCCTTCGAAGCGGCCGCCCGGCATTTGAGCTTTACCCGCGCCGCCATTGAGTTATGCGTGACCCAGGCGGCGGTCAGCCATCAGGTCAAGAGCCTGGAGGCGCAGCTCACTGTCACCTTGTTCAAGCGCCTGCCCCGCGGGTTGATGCTCACCCGCGAGGGCGAAACCCTGCTGCCGGTGGTGCGCGAGTCGTTCGACCGCATTGCCCACACCTTGGGTCAGTTCGAGGGCGGGCATTACCGCGAGGTACTCACCGTGGGCGCGGTCGGCACCTTTGCCGTCGGCTGGCTGCTGCCACGTCTGCCGGACTTCCAGAGCCGCTACCCGTTCATCGACCTGCGCCTGTCCACCCATAACAACCGTGTCGACGTGGCTGCCGAAGGCCTGGATTACGCGATTCGTTTCGGTGCAGGTGCCTGGCACGGCACGGATGCGCTGGAGTTGCTGGAAGCGCCGCTGACGGTACTGTGTGTGCCGTCACTCGCCGCGCAGTTGCACACGCCGGCCGACCTGTTGAAACACACGCTGCTGCGCTCCTACCGCGCGGATGAGTGGAGCCTGTGGCTTCAGGCCGCCGGGCTGCCCGCCGACACCCTGGTACCGCGCAGCATCGTGTTCGACTCGTCGCTGGCGATGATGGAGGCTGCGCTGCAAGGCAGCGGCGTGGCGCTGGCGCCGGCGATGATGTTCTCGCGGCAACTGGAGAGTGATGTGATTCGCCAGCCATTCGACGTCGGCATCACCACTGGCAGCTACTGGCTGACGCGCTTGCAGTCGCGGACCGAGACCTCGGCGATGCAGGTGTTCAAGGACTGGTTGCTGGGGGAGGGTGGGAGTGTCTGAGTTTTCTTGGAGCATAAAGAAACATTAAGGTGGTGATGGTCAATGTGGGAGGGGCGGTGCGACGATTCGACTTGCCCCCGATAGCGGCGGGTCAGTTACCTCAATTGTTGCTGATACACCGCAATCGGGGCAAGCCCCCTCCCACATGTTGACTGCATTCAGGCCAGGTATTTGCGGAACCAACCGAGTGTCCTTTCCCACGCCAGATTCGCCGCCGCCTCGTCATAACGCGGTGTCGAATCGTTATGGAAGCCATGGTTGGCGCCCTTGTAGATGTACGCTTCATAAGTCGTGCCGGCGGCCTTCAGGGCCTTTTCATACGCCGGCCACCCCTCGTTGATCCGCGTATCCAGCTCGCCGTAATGCAGCATGATCGGCGCCTTGATATGCGGCACGTCCTTGGCTTCCGGCTGGCGCCCGTAGAACGACACCGCCGCGCCCAGTTCCGGGTACGCCACCGCCGCCGCATTGGTCACGCCGCCGCCATAGCAGAAGCCGGTGATGCCGACCTTGCCGGTGCTGCTGTCGTGGTGCATCAGCCATTCGATGGCGGCGAAGAAGTCGTTCATCAGCTTGGTCGGGTCGACTGTCTGTTGCAGCGCCACGCCTTTTTCATCGTTGCCGGGATAGCCGCCCACCGAGGTCAGGCCGTCCGGCGCGAGGGCGATAAACCCGGCTTTGGCCAGGCGCCGGGCGACGTCTTCGATGTAGGGGTTGAGGCCACGGTTTTCGTGGACCACCACCACGGCCGGCAGCTTGCCGGTGGCCTTGGCCGGGCGCACCAGGTAGCCACGCACGGTGCCGTTGCCCTTGGGCGAGGGGTAGGTGATGTAGTCGGCAACGATGTCCGGGTCGGTGAATTTCACCTGTTCGGCCAGGGCATAGTTGGGGCTCAGGGCCGCCAGCAGGGCCGAGGCGGTGAGGCCGCCAAAGGTGAACAGCGCCGCGCGGTCGAGAAATTCGCGGCGGTTGAGCTTGCCGTGGGCGTAGCCGTCGTAGAGTTCCAGCAGTTCGGGGGCAAAGTCTTTCGCGGTGAGACGAGTCATCGGTTCGGTCCTCGATTAGCGGTGCCAGTCAATGTAGACCAGGATCAGCTGTCACGGCCATGGGCGGCCGCAGCCAGTTCGCGGGTGTCGACGCGCACGAACAGCGAATCGCCGATGGCCGTGAGCACCTCGCCGGCATACACCTCGCAGACCACGCGGCTTTTGCGGCCCACTTCGCCTTCGACCCGCGCACGCAAGGTGAGCGGAGCGCCCATGGGGGTCGGCTTGATGAATTTGATCCCCAGGTTGCCGGTGACGCAGTCGATGCGCGGCAGGCTGCCGGGTTCGCGTTGTTCGTCACGGTAGTGGTAGGCCATGGCGGTCCAGTTGGAATGGCAGTCCACCAGCATGGCGATCAGGCCGCCGTAGACCAGGTCGGGCCAGCCACTGTATTTTGCCTCGGGGTGATGTTCGGCGATGAGATGGACACCATCGGCATCCCAGCGGCTCTTGATATGCAAGCCATGGGGGTTACTGCCGCCGCAGCCGTAGCAGATGCCTTCCGGCGCGGTGATGTCCTGTAGAGAAGGGGTGGGCATGCAGCGTCCTTATTGTTGTGAGCGACTAGTCTGTTTAGCAGGACAGGCACCTGATGGGAATACATCCATTTTTTGCGGAGCGTGGCATGAAGCGTCGAATTCTCCCGTTGGTCCTGGTCCTGGGTGCTATCGGCTGTGCCCAGGCGGCGGAGTACACCGACGTCAATCGCACCGCCAGCCAGATCAGTTTTACCTATAAGCAGTTGGGGCAGCGGGTGTATGGCACCTTCGGCGACTTCGAAGGCACGCTGAGCTTTGACACGCAAAAGCCCGAAAGCGGACATGCCTTGCTCAAGATCCAGCTGGCGAGTATCGATGCCGGCAGCCCCGATGCGAACGACGAGCTGCAACGGGCCTCGTGGTTCGATACCGCGACCTACCCGGTGGGCGTCTATGAGTCCACCGCTGTAAAGGCCCTGGGGGATAACCGCTTCAACATCAGCGGCAACCTGACGATCAAGGGCACCACGCGCCCGGTGGGGGTCAACGTGGTGCTCAAGGAGCTGGATGGCATCGGCGTGTTCGACGGTGAGTTCATCCTCAAGCGCGGCGACTTCAGGATCGGCGAAGGCGAATGGGCCGGCAACAGCGTGGTGTCCGACGACATCAACATCAAGTTCAAGATGGTCGCGCCCCAGCGTTAGCGCGCGAACCGCTTGGCCCCGGCCACGCAGCCGATCACCGCGACCGTCACCAGCAGCATGCCCAGGCTGACCTGTTCATGCAGCAAGCCCGCTGCCAGCGCCAGGCCGAAGAACGGTTGCAGCAGTTGCAACTGTCCGACGGCGGCAATGCCACCCTGGGCCAGGCCGCGATACCAGAACACAAAGCCGATCAGCATGCTGAACAGCGACACATAGCCCAGGCTCAGCCAGGCCGGCAGGCTGATACCGCTGACGCTCGACGGCGCCAGCACCAGGCTCAACGGCACCACCACCGGCAACGACACCACCAGCGCCCAGCAGATCACCTGCCAGCCGCCCAGGCTGCGCGACAGTTTGGCGCCTTCGGCATACCCCAGGCCGCACACCAGCACCGCCAGCAGCATCAGTACGTCACCCGCCGGTGCGGCGCTCAAGCCCTGGGCGAAGGCGTACCCCATCACCAGCGCACTGCCGAGGATCGAAAACAGCCAGAACACCGGGCGTGGACGCTCGCCGCCACGCAGTACAGCAAACACGGCGGTCGCCAGCGGTAGCAGGCCGATGAAGACGATGGAGTGCGCGGAGGTCACGTATTGCAGCGCCAGCGCGGTGAGTAACGGAAAGCCGATCACCACGCCGAGGGCGACGATTGCCAGGGGCATCCATTGCTGGCGCGCGGGGCGTTGCTCCTTGAACAGCCCCAGCAAGGCCAGCCCCAGCAGCGCGGCAATGGCGGCGCGGATCATGGTCAGGAACACCGGGTCGAATTCCATCACCGCCAGGCGCGTGGCCGGCAGCGAGCCGCTGAAGATCACCACGCCGATAAAACCGTTGATCCAGCCTTGGGTGCGGGTGTCCAGGTTGCTGAGGGGGGCTGTACGTTCCATATGGGGTGTCCGAAAAGGATGAGTTGCGTGGCAGGCATCCTAGGGTTGAAGATAAAGACAATCAAAAAATTGTCATGGATACATCGCTATGCCCCGCGCCCGCTACAAGTCGTTGGTCGACAGCTTCGCCGAGGCCATTCGCTCAGGCAGCATGCCCCCCGGTACGCGACTGCCGACCCACCGCCAACTGGCCGCCGAACATGGCCTGGCGCTGGTCACCGCGAGCCGGGTGTACGCCGAGCTGGAGGCCATGGGCCTGGTCAGTGGCGAGACAGGCCGAGGCACCTTTGTGCGCGAAATCTCGCTGCCGCCGGGGCAGGGCAGCGGGCAGATGAGCGTGGCGGCGGGCATGCTCGATCTGAGTTTCAACTACCCGTCCTTGCCGGGCCAGGCCGACTTGCTGCGCACCGCATTGCGACAGTTGGCGCTGTCCGGCGACCTTGAAGCGCTGCTGCGTTACCAGCCCCACGCCGGTCGCCTGCATGAGCGCGCCGCTGTCGCGCGGCACCTGTTGAGTCGAGGGCTGACGGTCGAGGCCGAACAGGTGCTGGTGGTCAGTGGCGCCCAGCACGGGTTGGCCGTGACCATGATGACCTTGCTCAAGCCCGGTGATGTGATCGCCGTCGACGCCTTGACGTATTCGGGGTTCAAGGTGCTGGCCGAGACCCTGCACCTGGAGATCGTCGCCATCCCGGTCACCGCCGACGGCCCGGACCTGGACTACCTGCACAGCCTGTGTCGCAAGCGCCCGGTGCGTGCCGTGTACAGCATGCCGACTTTGCATAACCCGTTGGGCTGGGTGCTGAGCCTGGCGCAGCGCGAGCAGTTGGTGGCGATTGCCCGTGAGCACAACCTGATGATCATCGAGGACGCGGCCTACGCGTTCCTGGCCGAGGACGCGCCGCTGCCCGTGGCCAGATTGGCGCCGGAGCGCACGGTCTATGTGGGCGGGCTGTCGAAAAGTGTCGCGACCGGCCTGCGCGTGGGGTTTATCGCTGCCCCGTCGGGTTGGGTCAAAGCACTGGAACGCACCATCATGGCCACCACCTGGAACGTGCCGGGGGTGATGAGTGCGATTGCGGTGGCCTGGCTCGAGGATGGCACCGTGGCGCAACTTGAAACCCACAAGCGCCAGGATGCGCGGGCGCGGCAAGCCTTGGCCGCGCAGGTGCTCAAGGGGGTGGCCTACACCAGCCACCCGTCATCGTATTTCTTGTGGCTGCCCCTGGCGGAAGAGGCCCGCGCCGATCAAGTCGCCATGACCTTGCAGCGCGACGGTATTTCCGTCTCCACCGCCGAGCCCTTCGCCGTCTCGGCCCACGTGCCCCATGCGTTGCGCCTGGCCTTGGGCTCGGTGGACATGCCGGCGCTGCGCGAGGCGTTGCTGAAGGTGCGCAAGGTGGTGCAGTGGTGAGCCCGATGGCCCACCGCTAGCCATCAGAATTTAAACGCCTGGCGCCCGATCAGCAGCCAGTGGCCTTTCTGTTTTTGCCAGATCTGGAAGTTCTCGATTTCGGTGGGCACTTCCTTGCCGCTGTTCACCGCCAGGGCGGAGAAGTGGTTGCGTACCAGGGCGGTATCGCCACTCAGGGTGATGGTCTGTTTCTGCATTTCCAGGGTCTTGAAGCCGCTGCGTCCGGTCTCGATGTCGGCGATGAATTCCTGCTTGTTCTGGATCTTGCCGCTGGAGTGGCCGTAGGTGAGGTTCTCGGCGGTCAGGCTCTGGAGCTGCTTGAGGTCTTTATGCAGCATGGCCTGGGTGAGGTGGTCGACCGCTTGGGCGACGTCTTTGTCGGCGGCAGGGGCGGCGGCCACATAGCCGCTGAACAGGCACAGAAATCCGATCAGCACTTTGACGTTTTGCATGGGTGTTTCCTTATTGTTGTTGGGGAGGTGTACGGGCAACACGTTACTGAATATGTTGTCGTACAACATTGCAATAGTCGAAGGGCTTTTGGAAAGTAAAATTTGGAATATTTGCGCAGTGCCTTACGTTGTAAAGGGTGGTTGAAGTCTTCAATCTTGTACGATGTCTCATCACAGGTTAAAACTAGTCTCCCGTCTAACAATAAAGTAACGGAGATACCCATGGATTTTCCCCCTTCGCCTGCCCGCTCCGAACACAGCCGCCGGGTCTTTCTCCAGCGATCCCTGGCGGTTTCCGCGTCGGTGGCGGTGCTGGGCAACCTGCCTCGCCTGGCAGACGCGGCTGAGCCCTTGAGCCAGCGTTATCCAGACCCCCTGATCAAGGTGCTCGACGACAGTTTCCTCGAGCTGCGCCTGTTCAATGCCAGCGTTGAGCGCCTGGCGACCGGCCTGCGCTGGGCCGAAGGACCGGTGTGGATCGGCGATGGCCGCTACCTGCTGCTCAGTGATATTCCCAACAACCGCATCGTGCGTTGGGATGAGGTGACCGACAGCCTGTCGGTGTACCGTGAAAACGCCAACTTCTCCAACGGCATGTGCCGCGATCGCCAGGGCCGCCTGCTGGTGTGCGAAGGTTCGACCACTTCTGGCGAGGGGCGGCGCATCACTCGCACCGAACATAACGGTAGCATCACGGTGCTGGCGGACAGCTTTGACGGCAAACCCTTCAACTCGCCCAACGACATCGTGTGCAAGCGCGATGGTTCGGTGTGGTTCAGCGACCCGCCATTCCAGACCGGCAACAACTACGAAGGCCACAAGATCACCCCCACCCAGCCCCATGGCGTGTATCGCATCGACGCTGACAGCGGCAAGGTTACGCGGGTGATCGACGACCTCAACGGTCCCAACGGCCTGTGCTTTTCGCCGGATGAAAAGACCCTCTACGTGGTGGAAGGGCGCGCCAAGCCCAACCGACTGATCTGGGCGATTGACGTCAAGGACGACGGCACCCTGGGCGAACGGCGCAAGCATATCGAAGGCCTCGAATACGCAGCGCTGGACGGCATCAAGTGCGACGAGAGCGGCAATCTCTGGTGTGGCTGGGGCGGCAATGGCGACCCCAAGGCCGACCTGGAAAAGCTCGACGGCGTGCGCGTGTTCAATTCCCAGGGCAAGGCCATCGGGCATATCTCGCTGCCGGAACGCTGCCCCAACCTGTGCTTTGGCGGCCGCGAAGGCAACCGCCTGTTCATGGCCGGCAGCCATTCGATCTACGCGTTTTTCGTCAATACGCGAGGGGCGGATTTCGCCTGATAGGCGCTGAAAAAAATCCACTGTCAGCGCCGGTTGGCCGGCGTTCACAGTGGCTATTTAGCGCTATGCTGCGTGCTCCTGAAACATCAGAGCGTTACGCAAATGGACTTTGATTGGCACAGCGCCCCTATCACCCGCAGCACGCCTGTCACTTCACACTACAAAAACACCCAGAACGTACGCCGTTTCATGCGTGAGCACTGCGGCGCGGGGTTCACGTTCGACCGGCCTTTCATGGCGTGGATTCGCAACGCAACACCCAAGACGATGGGCGACGTGGTGGATGAGTGGCAGCGTCGCAACGAGGACTCCCGAGCATGACACCGGATGAAAAATACCAAGCCGCGCAAAAACGTCTCGGCTATCAATTGGATGAATTCAAAGTCGGCGGCAACTACACGCCGCTGGTGCGCGACGGTAACCATCTGTACATCAGCGGGCAGATCCCGCGTGTCGGCGACACGGTCATGCTGCCGGGTAAGGTCGGTGACACCTTGACCCTGGCCCAGGCACAGATCGCCGCCAGCATCAGTGCATTGCGCTGCCTGGGCCTGCTCAAGCAGGCGCTCGGTTCGCTGGATCGGGTCAAGGCCATCCCGCGCATCACCGTGTATGTACGCAGCGCCGAGGACTTCGATCAGCAGAGTGAAGTGGCCAACGGCGCCTCGGACCTGTTGCACGAGATCCTCGGCGGTGCCGGGGTGCATTCGCGCACGTCGGTGGGGGTGATGCAACTGCCGAAGTCGGCGGCGGTGGAAATCGACATGGTCGCGGTCGCGCACGACTGATGGTCAGCCAAGGTCTGGTCGTCCTGCTCAACTACGGCCTGCACCTGGCGCCGGGCTTGCTGCTGTTTGGCCTGTGGTTCGGGTTGACGCCCAAGTCGTTGCCGGCCATGCGCATCCTGATTTTGCTCGCGGCGTTCGTGCTGATGCGCGATGTGATGACGCCCCTGGGCATGTGGGCGCTCAGTGACGACGTGCAAATCGCCTTCACCGCGAATGCCTTTGTATTGGCGGCGCTGGGTGGCCTGTCGGTGCTGCTGGCCGTAGTGTTGGTCCGGGTGGCGCCGGAGTTGTGGCGCCTGGTGGTATGGACCCGGGGCCACCGCGCCCTTGGCCTGGCGGTGGGGCTTGCGGTCGGTTGCCTGATCGGTGTGCCGTTGCGGCTCTATCAAGGAATAGAGCCGCACGCGATCCCCGGCTACTGGGTGTGGCTGCCGGGCATGGTGGTGTTGGCCTATGGCGCCAATGCGCTGGAGGAAGTGTTGTTTCGCGGGTTTTTGCAGGGCTACCTTGAACAGCAGGTGACACCGCTGCGAGCGGCGCTGATCAGTGGCGTGGCGTTTGCCGCCTGCCATGCCTTCCTGGCCTTGAGCGTGACCCAACTGGGCTGGCCGGTGTTGCTGTTTACCCTGATTGAAGGGCTGGCCTGCGCACTGGTGCGCATGCGTCATGGCGTGTTGGCGGCGACGGCCTGCCATGGCACGGCAATCCTGCTGATTGCGGTGCCCTATATGGCCTGACTTGAAATGCGCTCAGAACGGTGGGAGGGGGCTTGCTCCCGATTGCAGTGGGTCAGCCACAGATGCATCAACTGACACGCT